>JBIOJG010000053.1:0-37059 GCA_044450645.1 Binatia bacterium | reverse complement strand
GCGGCGTCGATTCCGGCGGCGAACGGTCTGTTCACCGCTCGCTCTCTGGCCAAGCTCTACGCCGTGCTCGCCGCCGGCGGACAGTGGCACGGCAGGCGGTTGCTCTCCGAGGCCACGCTGGCCCGTGCGACGGAAATCCAGACCCGCCGCATGGACCTGGTGGTCCCGTATCCGATGCACTGGCGCCTCGGTTACCACCGCCCCGTCACCCTGCGCGGCACGCCGCCGCGCGGCTTCGGGCACTATGGCTTCGGCGGCTCCGGCGCCTGGGCCGACCCCGACCACCAGCTCGCCGTCGCCCTGGTGCTCAACAGCGGTATCGGGACGCCCTTCGGCGACCTGCGCACGGTCCTGATCAGCGGCGTCGCCCTGCAGTGCGCTGTTCGGGCAGACAAGCAGCGTTGAGGCCGCGCCCGATGCGGTCCTCCAAGAGCTGGCCGGGCCTCAGCCTTCCTTCGCCGGAATCGAGCCGATGTAGTCCATCTTGCCGAGGTCGACACCGTTGTGGCGGAGGATCGCGTAGGCCATCGTCGCATGGAAGAAGAAATTCGGCAGCGCGACGTGCACCAGGTAGTCGTCGCCGCGGAGCCACTTCCCGCCGAGCCACGGCGGAGAGACCTTCCGCTCTTCGGCTCCGGCAAAGTCCTTCGCCTGGACGGTATCGAGGAAGCTGAGGCACTTCTGGATCCGCTGCCGCAGCTCGGCGAACGTCTGCTCCGTGTCCGGGTGGGACGGCGCCTGCTTGCCGCCAAGGTACGCGGCCGCGTACTTCGCCTGGTCGCAGGCGGATTGCACCTGGCGGACGAAGGCGAACTGATCCGGCGCCAGGCGGGCCTGGGCAAGCACGTCGACCTCGAAAGACTTGGCCTTCGCGTGCGCGGCGGCCTTGTCCATCCACTGCTCGAGGTTCTGCAGGGTCTTGGCGAATAACCGGATGGCATCGTTGTGATTCATGTGAGCCTCCTTTCGTGACCACGGAACAATAGCCCACGGCGTACCCTCAAGCGACACCAGAAGCGCTGCGCCATCCTGATCGTGCCGCTCACAGAGAGCTTGGCCCACGTGCTCGAAATGCCGAGCCGCGCCCACCATTGCTCCCTCTCGCGGGCTACAACAACGCGCGGCAGAAGAAAGCTGGTTTCCATTATCTTCGCGCGACCGCACGCCGACCACAGAAGACCGAGCACCGTCGCTTTTCTGGAATCATCGAGCTTTGTCGAGGTCGCACGCTCGGTGTGCGGTGTGACAGCAGAAACGGCCTGGCCCCTACCCGCCAGCCATGGCGCCGACGACCAGAAACGGCTCGGCTCCCGTCGCGACCGCGTCGGGCAGCGGGGCGTCCGGCGGTTCGTGGGACAGATCCTGCTCGCAGGCGAAGAACCTCACGAACGGCCGGCGTTGGCGCGTGACTTGATCGCGAATCGTCCCGCCCAGCATCGGATAGCGGCCTTCGAGCGCGTCGAGGACCGCGCGCTGCGTGACCGGCCCCTCGACGTCGAGCGTCACCTCGCCGTCGACGTGCGCCAGCTGCCGCAGATGCGCCGGGAGCACGACTCGGATCATGGCAGGGTCTGGACTTCAACGGACAGCACGGGGGGAAGATCGCGGACGATGGGAGCCCAGCTGTCTCCGGCATCTGCCGACGCGTACACCTGCCCGCCGGTGGTGCCGAAATACACGCCGCACGAATCGAGCGAGTCGACGGCCATGGCGTCGCGCAACACGTTGACGTAGCAGTCGCGTTGCGGCAGACCTTTCGCGAGCGCCTCCCACTCGTGTCCGCCCGAGCGGCTGCGGTACACGCGCAGTTTTCCCTCGGGCGGATAGTGCTCCGAGTCGCTCTTGATCGGGACGACGTAGATGGTGTCCGGTTCGTGCGCGTGCACGTCGATCGGGAACCCGAAGTCAGTCGGCAAGTTCCCGCTGACCTCGTTCCAGAACTCGCCGGCGTTGTCGCTGCGCAGGACGTCCCAGTGCTTCTGCATGAACAGCACGCCCGGACGCGACCGGTGCATCGCGATGCGGTGTACGCAGTGGCCGACCTCGGCAGTCGGGTCGGGGATTTGTTCGGACCGCAGTCCGCGGTTGATCGGTCGCCACGTCTCGCCGGTGTCGTCGCTGCGGAACGCGCCAGCGGACGAGATGGCGATGAAGATCCGCTCGGGTTGGCTCGGATCCAGCAGGATCGTGTGCAGGCACATTCCGCCGGCGCCCGGCTGCCACTTCGGTCCGGAGCCGTGGCCGCGCAGGCCGGGGAGTTCCCGCCACGTCTGGCCGCCGTCGGTCGAGCGAAACAAGGCGGCGTCTTCAACCCCGGCGTAAACGATGTCCGGATCGGTCAGCGACGGTTCGAGATGCCAGACGCGCTTGAACTCCCAGGGGTGGGGCGTGCCGTCGTACCACTGATGCGTGCCGGGGACGCCGTCGTACACGAACCGGTTCCCCACCGGCTCCCAGGTCTTGCCGCCGTCGTTGGAGCGCTGGATCAGTTGCCCGAACCAGCTGTTGCTCTGCGACGCATACAGCTGATTCGGGTCGGTGGGTGATCCCTTGAGGTGGTAGATCTCCCAGCCCGCAAAATGGGGACCACTGATGTCCCACCGTTCGCGCTTTCCGTCCGACGCCAGGACGAACGCGCCCTTCCGTGTGCCAACCAGTACTCGCACCGCGCTCATCTTTCACTCCTTCCTGCCCTTCGCCGCAGTCTTCGCAAGCAGATTCTCCGCGCCGGCGGCTGCTGGTCGTGCCTCCTCGCCTGTTGCAAGACCTATTATTAATGGGTGCGTTCTCGCGTCAACTCACTTCCTGCGACAAAGGTCGTATGCGTGATTCGCAGACGACGGAGAACTCCGACCTCTGGTCTAGTCCAGCGGGTACCGAATCAGTGATAACATCGCCATATGGCGGACCCCTGGATGTGGCTGTCCATAGGCCTAGCAGCGATCGTGGTGGCTCAACTGCTGTCACTTAGTCAGACGCGGCACCTACTGCTTCTCGATCCGCAGCGCCGCCGCTTCTTCACGGACTACATGTGGACCGAGTTCGACGCGCCGAAGCGCACCGCGCTTGAAACCTCTTTTGCGGACAGCACGCGGTAAATCTCCTGGCAACGCCGCTCGAAGCTGCGCGGAACCTCTCGGGGACGCACCTGCTCGCTTTGGTGGGTGAACCCCGATTCGTCCCGCTCAGAACGCCCGCGTCTGACTGACCGGCGTTCCTGCCTGCCGTGCGCCGTTCGCGCCGCCGTAAGAGATTCTCACAGCTCGGAGACTCCGAGCCTTTTATTGCAATGGCGCCGCTTCCTACCAGGGGCGGCAACCGCAGCCATCATCCTGCTGTGGTGCTTCCCGACCGAATGTCATTGCGGAACTCACCACCGCTGCCAGCATGCGCATTGTCAGATTTTCGGTGGACAGATCGCCTATGGCGTCAGTGACGGACCGGAACGCGATCCCGGATCCTCACGGCGCACGTCCACGGTGCGGCCACGGCGGTTCGCTGCTTCCGCCCCAATGAGCGGCGGGGCGTCTCCACCCCAGAGGCGGTTTGTCCGATGGCACGGCTTGCCACTTTAGCAACAGATCTGCGGGATCGTCAAAAAGGTCGCGGGCAAGAATCTCTCGACTCTGTGAAGAAATAAGGTTCAAGGGACTCCCGATCCAAGCGACCGGCGTATAAGACTTCGATCGAGATCCGAGCCGGTGCTGGTACGCACCTTGCACTCCGCCTGGTGTGGAGATTGACGATGTCCCATGCACCGTTTCGGATGGCCCATGCACCGCCTCGGATGAGTTGACACCAGCACCAAAGGCAGAATGCGCAATTTGAACGAACGACAAGAAACAAGAGAAGGAGAGGCAAAATGAAGACGATAGGGAATAAGGGTTTCACGTTGATCGAACTGCTGGTGGTTGTAGCCATCATCGGCATCTTGGCGGCCATTGCCATCCCGCAATTTGCGATCTACCGGCAGAAGGGGTTCGATGCACAGGCCCAGTCTGACCTGCGCAACGCCGGCACTGCAGAAGAGGCGTACTTTGCCTCAAACCAGACCTATTCAGCTTGTACTACGGCCTGCGATGCGACGAGCCTCCCCGGCTTTGTGAAATCTGCCGCGACGACCCTTACGATGGCCCCCGCAGCTACTTCATTCACGGGCACTTCGACCAGCACGAAGGGTAGCGGGAAGACTTGGACCTATAATAACGCAGCTGGTGGTATGCAGTGAACTGAGATTTAGTTCTTCTTCTGCTGATACCGGGGATAGACGCCAGCCCCTATCCCCGGCTTTCTCCCCGTACAACTCCCGAAACCGATTGGTCTGCCAACCCTCAATGCCCTGGGAGCGACGCGGCCCGTCTGATCTCGGACCGTTAGTGTGACGCGACCGGCGCCACGATGAGGATCTTGCCCTCCCGCGAATCAGTCAAATAGGCGGTGCCCTCGTCGGTGGCCACTGCGTTACGCGCGCCGGATAGCGTCGCCACCGTCGCCACCGGTGTGAGTCCCCCCTCAGCATCGAGGCGTGCGACGGTGAGTTTGGCGGCGCGTCCGGCAGCAGCGTAGAGTTCATGGCGTGCCTCCACGTACTCGATGTTGTCGACTCCATCACCCACCGCGATCGTAGACAACCGCTTCCCATCGTGTCCTGCGTCGAGCACCATTACGCGATCCCGGCAGGCGACGAGGAGGAAGTTCAGGCCGCGATCGAGCGCCAGCCCTTTCGGTCCACCGTCGCCACAGCCGGGCAGCCATGTTCTCGTGACCTGGCGGCTCATGATGTCGATGGTCAGCGTGCGATCCTTGTCTTCGAGATTGGTGTAAAAGACCCCGCGCACGTCATCGACCGCGAAGCCTTCCGGCTCCCCGTCCAGAATGATCTTGGCTTTCCACGTCAAGGCACCGCCAGCGGCGGCATCGACAACCGCGATCGATTTGTCATGTGGGGTCGTCACCCACACCTCCTTCGTCGTCGCGACGTAAGCCAGCCCGTCCGGGAGGGATTCGAGCTTGACGCAGGGGCCCACCCGCAGCGACTCCGCTTCGACTGTGCAGACGCTGGAATCACCACGGTTGCCGACATAGACCACGCCGTCACCGACGGTTGCGGCGCTCGGGCCGACGGTCCGTCTTGTGCCGTACCGTTCCATCTCGGCGGTAGGGAACCCTTCAACCCTCGTGACACGGTCGTTGGCAGCGTCCACGACGTCGACACTGCCGGTATTGCCTGCGGGCACCCACACCCGATGATGGGCGCGATCATAGGCCAGGTAATCCATGAACACGCCTCCAGGCGGAGCACCGGGAAGCGCGACGGAGTGGACGGTAAGCCCAGCCGGCACGGTCAATGACGGGCGCAACCGTGCGGCACCGCAGCCCGTTCCCAGGATCGTCAGGAGAAGCATCACCCACGTTCGTAAAGCCATTGGCCCTCCTCGGCGGCGTAGGATAGCACAGTCGCCTCGATGCCGCGCGCTGTCGCACATCAGCCGGGTCGGCAGCCGCTCAGGCGGTCACGTAACGCCGTCGCGGCCAGCCATTTTCCGCGGCAATTCTCGACTCCCGGCTCTTTCTAGTTTACGGTGCACCCATGAGCGATACGCTGGCCAAGCGCGAGCGCCCGGTGCGCACCCGGTTGCACACGGAGGAGCACACTCACGCAGGCGTGAGCGTGCGCGACGTCGTCTTGGGCGTGAGTGACGGACTCACGGTACCGTTCGCGCTCGCCGCCGGATTGAGCGGCGCGGTAACCAGTAACTTCATCGTCTTTCTCGCCGGCGTCGCGGAGATGTTGGCAGGCGGCATCGCCATGGGGCTGGGCGGCTACCTCTCGGAAAAATCGCACGCCGAGATCTACCGGAAGGAGCGCGAACGCGAGCGCCGCGAGGTCGATCGGGTTCCGGAGATAGAGAAGCGTGAAGTCCGTGACATCTGGAAGGCGCGCGGATACACGGGGGAAGAGCTGGACCGCCTGGTCGAAGCGATCATCAAAGACCACCAGCGGTGGGTGGACTTCATGATGCGGGAGGAGCTCGGGCTGGTGGAGCCCGCACCTGGCGCCGCCTACAAGACCTCGCTCACCATCGGGCTCTCCTACATCGCCGGCGCCATGGTGCCCTTGTTTCCATTCATGCTGCCCCTGTCGATCAGTCGAGCCTTACTGCTGTCCAGCGTCACAACGCTTACGGCACTGTTTTTGGTTGGCATCTTCAAATCGCGCTTCACGGGCGGCTCACCGTGGCGAAGCGGCCTCGAAACCCTGCTGATCGGCGCGGCGTCAGCGGGCGCCGCGTACGTACTGGTACGCCTCATGTCACACCAGCCGTAGAGAGGTCCACGAGCAACGGCGCTCTATCCCGAGCCGCTACTCCGCCGCGCGTCGCAACGTCAAAGGGAGAGACCGAAGAACTGTACCCCGTTCTGTGAGATCGGGGGACTTGAACATCCGACCCATCTTGTGTTTTTAAGGGAGTGGTCGGAGAGGAAGGTGATGTGATCATGGCAAAGAAGGCACTATCGAAATCGACTGCAGCAAAATCGCGATCCAAGCAACCCCCTGTGAAGAAAGCGGCTCGGGCTGCCGCTGCGAAATCCGCGTCGAAGTACGACCAGTCCGGCGCTCCGTGGTGGAAGAAGTTCCGGCCGACCGAGAACACCGAATCCAAGCGGTGAACGGCGGCCTCCAGATCCCGTCATTCGAACGAGACGTTCCCGCATTCATAGGGCGCGCCGAGACCTGTTCTGCCCTGCCACCCGGCATGACTGCGGCGCGGAGGCATCGCTTGCCGTGGCGCGCCCTATGACCTAGATTACCATCATCGATTCAAGAGTGATGGCGAAGTCGGAACCTCTCGGTGCTTCGCCAGGAGGTGGACATGGACGAACAGGTCAAGCTGAGCCGGGATTGTCAGGCCGTTCAAATTCCTGCGGGACACACCGTGACCCTGCCGCAGGGCACGCTCGCGATCATCACCCAGTCGCTCGGGGGAACCTACACGCTGCAGGTGCCGAGTTTCGGGGGACTGTACCGCGTGGCGGGGCAGGATGCGGACGCTATCGGCAAGGAACCGACACAGCCGCAACCGACTCGGACGGCCGCCGCGGAGGGAGGCAACGACCTCGAGCCGGCGGTGTGGGAGCAGTTGAAGACCTGCTACGACCCGGAGATCCCCGTGAACATCGTAGATCTGGGCCTCGTGTACGACATGCAGATTGCGAAGCTGGGCACCGGCAACAGCAGGGTGGACGTGAAGATGACGCTCACGGCACCGGGGTGCGGCATGGGCGCCTCCATCGCCCACGACGCGCGCATGAAGCTGCTGGATCTCCCGGGAGTCGAGGAAGCCGATGTCGAGCTGGTGTGGGACCCGCCTTGGAGCCCCCAGATGATCTCGCCGGAAGGGCGCAGCCTCTTGGGCATGGATTAATTCAAGCGCGCCTATTCGCTGATCGTCACGCGCGTACCGAGTCGGACTCGGTCGTAAAGGTAATCGATGTCAGCGTCGCTGACGGCGATACAGCCCTGCGTCCAATCAGCCGGAATGGGCGACCGGCCACCGTACCCATGAATGCCGACCCGCCCGCCCATGGCGGTCGACCAAGGCGGAGTTGTTTCGCGTAGATTGGCGAAAAAGATATCCGCCCATTCGTCGGCGGAGATCAGCCGTTCGGCGAAGGCGCGTTCGGCATCATCGACGTTCGGATAACTGATGCCGAGGAATCGATGGAAGCGGCTGCGTGGCCGTTTCTCGCAGATATAATAGTCCCCTTGCGGGGTGCGGCCATCGCCTCGGCTCAATTTCCCCGTGGTCGGATCTTTCCCGAGCGCGACTTCGAACTTCCTCAGAACCCGATTCCCCTCTTCGAGCCACATCTCATGGCGGCCCTTCCACACTCGCAACGTCAGCTCGTCGTTGTCTCCACCACTTCTGGACCACGCCTGTGTGGCCGCAATAAGACAGCATCCGGCCACGCCCACATGCATCAGGCTGCGCCAACCACACCGCATCCCGTCCTCCTTCATCTGTGTAGTCGTGAACCCGTGCGGAACGCCCAAATTCACGCGCGTAAACAACCACAGGGCAACGGGGTCGGTCAATCAAATTTTCCTCAAATGTTCCATCAAATATTTCTGACGCAACAGATACGGCGCGTTTGATGCGCGCAGGCTGGGCCCTGCAAATTATTCTCGTGCACCCGGCCGCGTGTGGACTGTCTCGACGAGTTCGGCTATGAGCGTTACGACCCTGGCGGCAGCGATCGTTGCGCGCGCTTCCAGCCAAGGCGTGGAGTGTCCACGGACATCACGTATGGGCCGCTAGCTCAGTTGGTTAGAGCAGCTGACTCTTAATCAGCGGGTCCCCAGTTCGAGTCTGGGGCGGCCCATTCAGAAAGCCCCTGGCAACAGGGGCTTTCGTGCTTTCTGCCGAAACGAGCACTCCTTGCCAGCCGGGCGTGGGAAGAACCTGGGAAGAACCCGGCGAGAAACCGCCAGATACGGCGCCCTACGCCGGCCGGCCACGGTTGACGATTTGCCGGACCGTTTCCGGTGCCCACGGTTCGCCGGTGTGGCTCGGGTGCCCTTCGGCATTTCACCCGCTCGGCAATTGCCGCGAAGCTGAGGCGGTCCCCACCGCGCGGCTTGCGGCGCTGCTTGTGAATTAGCGCCACCACGTCGGCCTCACCCGGTCGCGCGCCGTAGGGCTTGCGGCCCTCACAGCGGCCCGTAGCGCGACGCTTACGGACGTAGCTTTCAGCTTGGACACGACCACGGCCTTTTCGAACTGCGCCACCGCTCCGAGTACCTGGCGAATCAACGTGCGGGTCGGGTCATGGTCGCCGACCGTCAGCTCGGTTCCGCCATCCGCAGCAATGACGCGTACGCCCAGCTCGCGAAATTGGTTTAGGATCACCTCGCCTACAATCCTGTCTTCGACTCCATTTTCCTCCGATTCGACAGTCGCTGCAGGCGCGTCCACAACCATCAGAAAGCGAACATGGTCCTTGAGCCAGAATCGGCCGTCCACGCTCGATCACGGAATGGACACACGCGGCCGAGCACTGGCGCCCATGTATCGCAGAGGCGACAGCGGGAGTGTTGGCCAGCCAGAATGCGCTGCGTAACAGACCCGAGCCCGCATTTCCCAGATGAGCGTGTTGCATCGATGACTGCGACGATGGATTCGGCTATGAGACTCAGGGAGCTGGTGGCGGTAAGAGAGGGCGGATGAGAGACGCGACGGGTGAAGCGGGGAGCGGCGGGCTGCGAGTGACATTCGACCGTCGATTGAAGCTGGCCCGCGGCTGCTCGTGGTCCTACGCTGAGGAGAGACACGCATGCGGAGACTCATCACTCTGGCAGTTACGCTCGTGCTGTTGGCGGCCATCATCGTGGGCGCACGTTGGTTGTGGATCGCGACGCACGTTGGTGCCGGGTACGCTGCCAAAGTGACCTGCTCGCTGGCGCTCAACTCGGGCCAGGACGCGGCGCAGGTCTATCGCGACTACGTCTCCCGCGAGATCGCACCGCTTGGGCCGGTATTGCACGTCGCGGTCTCCGACCAGGATACGGAAGCGAGCGCGCTCGGCTTGCTCCGCGTGCGCGCCGTGTACCGGCGCGGCCTCGGCTGCACGCTCTTGCCCGACGGCAGCGACGATGGCATGCGACTGCCGCACGGAGTCGATCTGCCCCGCCGCGCGCTGGATGCGACTCTGCCGTGGCCCGACGGCGGCGCCGGCCCGGCCGCGACGGCGCCGCCCGAAGTGGCGGCCGCGATCGAGCGCGCCTTCCGCGAGCCAGAACCACCGGACCCGCAGCGTCTCCGCCAAACGAAAGCCGTCGTCGTGGTCCAGGACGGCCGGCTGATCGCGGAGCGCTATGCGCCGGGATACGGACCTGACAAGCCGATGCTGTCGTGGTCCATGGCCAAGAGCGTGACCGCAGCGCTGGTCGGTATTGCGGTGGCCGATGGCCGGCTGGCGCTGCGCGAACCGGCACCGGTGCCGGAGTGGTCGGCGCCGAGTGATCCGCGCCATGCCATCACGCTCGACCAGCTCCTGCGCATGTCGAGCGGGCTGGCTTTCGACGAGCATTACGGCGCGATCAACGACGTTTCGCGTATGCTGTTCACCAAGAACGACATGGGCGCGTTTGCTGCGTCGACGTCCTTGGAAGCGTCGCCCGATACCAAATGGTCATATTCGAGCGGCACCGCGAACGTGATCGCGCGCCTGTTGCGCGACAGCTTCGGCGGCGATCTCACCGCCTTCGTGCGCTACGCGAACGAGCGCCTGTTCGACCCGGTCGGGATGACGAGCGCGTTTTTCGAACTCGACGCCTCAGGTACGCCTATCGGGTCGTCATTCGTTTTCATGACCGCACGCGACTGGGCACGCTTCGGCGAGCTGCATCGGGACGACGGCACGTGGAACGGCCGGCGCATCCTCCCCAATGGCTGGGTGCGCTACGTAACCACCCCAACGCCAGCGGCGCCCGAGGGCCGCTACGGCGCGCTGTGGTGGCTGAACGCCGGCGCGCCGAACGATCGCGCCCGGCGCATGTGGCCGGGGCTGCCGACCGACGCTTACGCTGCGCGCGGGCACAGCGGACAATACGTCGTCGTCGTGCCGTCGGCGAAGCTCGTGGTGGTGCGCCTCGGTCTGTCGATACCGGACGACGGCAACGACGGTACCCCCGAGCTAGTGGCGGACCTGATCCGCGCGCTCCGCTGAAGGTTCATTGGTCTCATCAATTCATCGCACTTCGGCAAGTTCCCGGTACATTGTCAGCGGACTTTGCTAGCGCTTCGCCGCTGATGGCTGTCGTTTAGCGCGCGCCTGCCGCCGCCCCGCTGTCCGAGAATTGTCCGAGTCCTCATCCCAAACCGGTACACCTGAATCTGTCGCATGTTCAAGGCGCTATGGACCGTGACTTCATGTTCTGTCTGTTGGAATCGCGGTCATCATTTTCGATCACGCTATCCTGGCTTTCCTGTTCGTTCTCGCCTCTGTGGTCGTCCGTCGCTGGCGCTCCTCTCACGTATCTTGGACGGAGGCACCTTCGATGCGTTGCCTGGTGAGGCGCGTCGGACCGCGTGCCGCACTGCTGCAGCGGGGCACGCGTCACGGGTCCCTGGCACCAGCCTGGCACCGGCCGCACCAAGTGCGCGGAGGCACATGAGTTTTTCGGACGCACCTGATACACAATCAGCGGGTAGCACATCGGCGAATGAAAATTCCGTTGCGCAGCCTGCCCCGCGGTTGTTAGAATAAGGCCAAAAGGGAGAATGCGATGCGCGCACTGATCTTGATCATCGTCAGCGTGATGGTATTTGGCAGCTCGAGCATGGCGACCGCGGCTGCGAACAAATGCATCAACGGCTGCCGGACGGATCTTGCAGTCTGCCGGGAAGACGCACGCCATGCAGATCGTGTCTGCGCGGCTGCGTGTGGCACGCTTCGGTCGAAGAAGAAGGCGGAGTGTTTGTCGAATTGCCACACCGTTTATCGGGCGGATCTCCGCATCTGTTTCGGCGCCGCGAACCAATGCCGCGCCGGCTGTGGGCTTTAGACGCATCCAGTCAGCGCACGGTTCACCGCCGCCAGAATCTCATCCACGGTGATCCGCCGATCGCCATTCGCGTCACCGGCGAGACACGCCGAGAGCGATACGTTTCCCAGTGCGATGTTCACCATGGTCAGAATCTCATCCACGGTCACCGTGTGGTCGCCGTTGCAGTCGCCCACGCAGAGTGTCGGGGTTGCGGTCGGTGTGAGTGTCGCTGTTGGCGTCGGCGTGACGGTCGGCAGCAGCGCGATCGTAGGCGTGGGCGCTGCCGGTGCGAGCAGTGTGAAGGAAGTATCGTTCGCAGCAAATTGGAACATGGCGGCGCCCGTACTGAATCGAAAATACTGTCCATCACCGCCTGTCCCTACGGCAATGCCCCAGCCTCATAGTGGCTTCCTTGATGCGAGTCTGCTGGAGGATGAGGGGTTACTGCAAAGAAATCGATTCTTTGATACTGCGCGAACTGGCAATGAATTTCCCAGATCGGTCACGGTCTGGATTCTAGCAGATTTTGCTGGCCAAGAACTCTGGGCCGCAACGCAAAGTGCGGCAGGCCGTCCTTGTTGACCGCGGCGGCAGCTCTGGTCTAAGCGTGGCCAATCGTGGGGATACGGCCACACCTGAGTTCACCGGCTGACTGGCCGAACTCATGCGAGGAGAAGCCATGAATCCAGCCGTGGACGCAAACGCGCGTTTTGCTGATTCCCAGCCGGCACTGCACGAGGAGGCGATCCGAGACGTCGGCTTTGACGACTTTGGCGACCCGTCATATCTGGAGGGGCTTCGCGTCGTGCTCGACGCCTACGACCGTGAGGCCAAGTTTCACCCGGCAGGTCGTCAAGCTGCGCGCGCGGGACTGGTGCAAGCGCTGAAAGCACGGCTGCGCTCACAGCAACTGCTGAAAGAACATGCGGCGCGACTTTCCACCGAGATCCGGCGGCCGATCTTTGTCTTGGGTCTGGTCCGTACCGGCAGCACCGCACTGCATCACCTGCTCGGGCAAGATCCCGACACCCAAGCGCTCGAGTACTGGCTGGCCGCACACCCGCAGCCCCGCCCACCACGCAGCCAGTGGGCACGTCTGCCGGACTTCCAAGAGTCGGCGGCGGAAATCGAAGGTATGTACGCCTTCGATCCGTCCTTGAAGAGCATTCATCTGATGGCGCCGGACCTGGCCGAAGAATGCCGCCACCTGCTGGCGCAGAGCTTTACCGACGACGCCTTCGAGGTGAACGCCACGGTGCCCTCCTACACCAGGTGGTACGAAAACGGGCACCACGTCGCCTCCTACGCGCGCCATCGGCAGCTGGTCTCCCTCATCGGTTCGACCAGCCCGGAACGCCGCTGGATCCTCAAGTACCCGGTTCACATGAAGCACTTGCGCGCGCTACTGACGGTGTACCCCGACGCCTGCATCGTGCAGACGCACCGCGATCCGACGCAGGTGCTGTCCTCTTACATCAGTCTCATCGCCGGCTTCCGCGCTATCTACGAGCAGGACATCGACCGTACCGCCATCGCCAGGGAGCAGCTTGAGGTGTGGGCCGCAGGTGCCGACAAGGCCATCGCCGTGCGCCGCGAACATGCTCCCGCACAGTTCTTCGACCTCTACTTCCGAGACTTCGTCGCTGATCCCATCGGCTCGGTAAAATGCATCTACGAGCGCTTCGGTCTGCAGCTCTCTGCCGAGGGCGAGCGGCGCATGCGCCAGTGGCAGGAAAGCAACCGCGAGCACGGTAAGCACCGCCACTCGATGGAAGACGTGGGCATTACGCGGGAGGAGATTCTCGACCGCTTTGCATCGTACATGCGGTATTTCGATCTCAAACCCGAGTGACGATTACCGCGTGGCGACGCGGCGCTATGGCGCGAGCTTCACCCGCTGGCCGTCACGTGTAGGAGGGTCACCCACGACGACGGCTTCGCCGCCCTTGAGTCCACTGACGACACGCACGCGATTGCCAACGTCGCCGGCGGTTTCGACGGCGACTCGACGGGCGTGATCCTCGCTGACCACCCACACGAAGCTATTTCCCTGCGTGTCGCGGCGCAGGGCGGCCACCGGCACGAGCACCGGTGGTCCCTGCGCAGCAGCCTTCTCCGCCTGCCCGCCGGCCGTCGGCTCGGCAAGGAAGGTGATTCGTGCGCTCATGTCCGGCAGCAACCGCGCGTCAGGTTCGAGGATGTGCACTTCGACCCGCAGCGTCCCCTTCTGCCGGTCGACCTGCGGATAGAGCTTGACCACCTCGGCAGAGTAACGCGCATCGGGGTACGCGTCAGGCGTGACCTGAGCGGGCTGGCCCATGCGGACCCGGTTGAGGTCGGCCTCGTTGACATCGACCTGGGCCCGCATGTCCGACAGATTGGCAAGCCGCACCAGGTCGCCCGAGCCCACGAAGCCACCCGGCACCGCGATCTCGCCAACCTCTTTGGTTTTCGCCAGCACCACACCGTCGGTGGGCGCGCGCAGCAGCGTGTAATCGAGGTTCACCCGGGCCTGGTCGAGCTCCGCGGTCAGCTGACCAACGGACGCGTGCGCCACCGCGGTCTTGTTCTCCAGGACGTCGATTTCTTCTTGGGAGATGACGCCCTGGCCGCGCAATTCTCTGCCCCGCTTGAGCTCGGACTCGGCCAGCTTCAGATTCGCCCGCGCCAGCTCCAGCCCCGCTGCGGCACGGCCCACCGCCGCACGGTAATCGCGGTCATCGATCTGCACGAGCGGATCGCCCTTGTGAACGCTCTCGCCTTCCTCGACGAAGTAGCGATCGATACGGCCGGGAACGCGCACGCCAACCGAGACGTAACGGTCCCCGGTCACCACGTATCCCGAACCCGAGAGGACCGGCCGCGGTCCGTCCTGGCCCGGCGTGGCCAGCGTCGCGTACGCGACAACCACGGGCAACTTGCGAGCGGCAATCGTCCAGGCGGCAAGTGCGACGACTGCCACAATGATCGCGAGTGAAATGACGGTGCGCGCCCTACCTTTGGCTGCAGGCTTCACGGGCGCATTGCGGTCGATGCGCAACGACGCAAGATCGTTGCGGAGCCTGTCCTGACGTTCAACCTCGGGGGTCGTCATGTCACTGGTCACTCTTGCCCTTTCAGAATCCGACGTTTCGCTCCAGCCCCCTAAGCTTTGCGCAGCGCCTCAATGGGGCGCAAACGGGCTGCACGCCAGGCAGGCCCAAGGCCACCGCACACGCCGATGATGAGGGCAAGAACGAAGGCGCCCACCAGGTCGGATGCAGCGACGTGGAGCGTGACCACGCTGGTCGTAAAGGTGCTGGCGCCGAAGGCCACGCTGCCGATCCACCATTCCAGTACCAGTGAAAGGCCCATAGCGCACCCGGCGCCGACGAGGAAGCCGACACCCGAGAGCGCCACTGACTCGATCTCGAATGCCGACAGGATGGCGCGGCGTGAAAAGCCCAGCGCCCGCAAGGTTCCGATCTCCGCCGTCCGCGCTTGCACGGCGGCGTACATGGTGTTGGAGGCACCGAAACCCGCGCCGATCCCGGCGAGCACGGCGATCCCGACCACCAGCACGTACAGCGAGTCCGCCGATTTCGCCTGCTTGGCGTAGTAGTCGGTCTCACGCTGCGCTTCGAGTGCGTAGCGCGGGTCGTCGTTGATGCGCCGCTGCAGCGGTTCCAGATCCGCGGGTGTCGCCACGCGCAGCCGGATGCCGGAATAGGGAAAAGTACGCTTCGCGTCATTGGCCAACTCCCGCACGTCGACCCACACTTCACTCTCGAACGACGAACCGCCGGCGTCGAAGATTCCGACGACCTTCCACGTGCCTCGCCCGAACTCGAGCGCATTCCCGAGCTCAGCCCCGGTGTACCGCCCCAGCACGCCACGGCCGACGACAGCCTCGTGTGCGCTCGGTGTGAACATGCGGCCCTCCCTGATGCGCACGCGGTCGTGCACCGCGAGCGCAACCGGCTCGACCCCACGCACCAGGACGTTCTCACGGCCGCCACTGCGCGTACGGAAGAAGGGTTGCACCACCAGTTCCGGCGATGCCAGCGGCCGGTCCTCCGCATCGCGCGCAATGCCGTCGAAGAAGCGGACGGCGTGGAAGGCTTCCAGCGACAGCTGGCTGGAGCCGTCGTTGTCGGAGCCTTTACGCATCACCACCAGGTTCAGCGGGTCGCCGCTGGTCACAAAGGTCCGCTTCAGGCTCGATATCAGCCCGAGAAACAGGGTGCAGGCGACGACGACGAGCGCGATGACGCCGGCGGTCATCACGCTGCGACCGGGACGCGCCCGCAGGTTGCGCAGGCTGTAGGACAGCGGCAGCCGCATCAGAAAATCTCGTGCAGTGACTCGGCCACCGGCTTGCGCGCCGCGCCGTACGACGGCACCACGCCGGCCAACATCCCAACGAACAACGACAAGAAGATGCCCTGGACGATCACCGGAACAGTGACGATGAAATTGCCGAGCGGGCCGAGCGCTTCGCTCCAACCCGAGAACACGCGCAGGGCTCGCGTCAAGCTCACGGCGATCAAGACGCCAACACCGCCGGCGAATGCCGACAGCGTAGCCGTTTCCGCCAGCAGTGTCCCGAAAATCACGCGGCGCCCGAAGCCGATCGCCTTGAGCACCGCGATTTCACCGGCACGCTCGCGTACGCCCATGGACGCCGTATTGGCGGCAATGAACACCAGGCACAGGGCCACCAGCGCCGTGACGATGAGAAGGATGGTGACGAAGCCCTGCAGCGAGCCGAAGAAATTCGAGAAGAAGCTCTTCTCGGTCTCGCACGCCGTCTCCGCTTCGCTGTTGCGTGACAGATCGTCGATCGTGCGCATGATCGCGTTCACCCGGTTGGGATCGCCGGCGCGCACCCAGATGATCCCGGCAATCCCGAGACCCGGCCACCCCTGTGCCTTGAGGGCCTGGTCGAGGTACTCGCGGTTCATCCAAAATAGGGGGGCGATGTCGCTCGCGATCTCACCAACGATACGGAAGTCGAGGTTGACCGGCCATACCGTGCTGCGCAGGGTCACCCGATCGCCGATCTTCCAGCCGTACTTGTGCATGATCTGCCGCCCCACAATGGCGCCGTCACGGTAGCGTCGGAAGTCGGCCAATTGCTGCGCCGTAATCGGGTAATCTGGATACACCGCGCCGATATGCTCCACCTCGACGGCGAAGTTGGGAAACGTGACTCGCCCCGCCTCCTCGAAGGCGCCGCCGAACCACGTCATCCCCACAGCGGCGGCAACACCGTCCACCTGCCGGACCTTGCGCACGAACGACTGCGGCATCGAGTAGACGATGCCGGCCTTGTTGTGCACGGAAATGCGGGTGTTGTTGGTGGCATTGTCCAAGAGCGCGTCGAGGCCGGCGGGCATCGTCAGCAGCAAGCACACCAGGACGACGGCCAACATGATGGCACCACCGGTGAGGGCGGTGCGCAGTTTGTTCCGTCGCAAATTGGCGAGGACAAGACCGGCGTACTTCACGGTCCCACACGGATGCCGGCAACGGCGCCGCCGAGTGCTGGCGGGTGCCCCGCCGCCGCCATGAGCGCCGCAGCGGCGCGCGCCGCGTCCTCGCCTTCGAGGAGCACGCCTTTGTCGAGGTGATAGGCATCGTCGACGTAGCGCAGTGCGCGCGGGTCATGGGTCACCATCACCACCGTTTTGCCGAAGTCCTGCTTGAGCTGGCGGAGGAGGGCGAGAATCGCCTCGGCGTTACGCGCGTCGAGATCGCCGGTGGGTTCATCGGCGACGATGAGGTCGGGGTCGGTAACGATGGCACGCGCGATGGCCACCCGTTGCTGCTCGCCGCCCGACAGCGTGCGGGGAAAATGGTCGAGCCGATGGTCGAGCCCGACGATGCCGAGCGCCGTCTCCGCGCGCCGCAGCCGCTCGGCCTTGCCGAGGTGGGTGAGGAGCAACGGCAGCGCCACGTTGTCCCGTGCCGACAGCACGGAGATCAGATTGAAGAACTGAAAGATCAAGCCGACGTGGCGGGCACGCCACTGCGCCAGTTCGTCTTCGGAGAGATCGTTGAGCCTCTGCCCGGCGACGAGCACCTCACCTGCATTCGGCCTATCGATGCCGGACACCAGGTTGAGCAGAGTCGACTTCCCGGAGCCGGACGGTCCCATGAAGCCGACGAAGTGGCCGGCAGGGATCGAGAGCGATACGTCCTCCAGAGCGTGCACCTCATCCACCCCACGCACGTAGCGGCGTGAAACGTTACGGATGACAATGACGGGGGACTCAGCCTGCGCACGCATGGCGGCAGCTATCCTAACGCAGCGTGTTGGTTCACGCGAGAGGCCAAACTAAGGCCAAACCGAGGGGCGTGGTAGATTGCTGCACCTGAAGGAGAAATCTGCCAGTATGCCACCGACATGATTACGCCGGTGGCATCATCGTCTCTTCACGTGAGCAAGGGGACATGTCACGTCCTGTTTGCCTACGAAGTCGGGCTGTCGATCGACCTCGACCAATGCGAGCGCAAGATCACGACACTCACCCAACGGGAACGCCTCCGCCACAAACGCCGGGCGCCACAGTACTTCGAGTACCGGCCCGCCCCGCTGCGCGTGACGCAGGAAGCCGGGACTCTGCTCGTGAATGGCCACCAGACGACGGATAGCGTCGATCTTGTCCTGTACGATTTCGGCGCGGTCTCGGTGACATACAGCATTCCGCTGGCTGGGCCCGTATCGGCGCTCATCCAATTGAGTGAGGCGTTATACGACAATATCACCCTGCGAGAGGACTCCCTTCGACGAGTCACCCAACTCCTGGGCGCAATTGAGGAGGTGGTCAACAAACCCCACGTTGCCGATTTCGTCGAGACCTACGCCATCTTCCAAGTTGAAGCATTCGCGGAACCCTGCCGCGCCGGAGAACTGTACACCACGCACGCTGAGGCTGTTGCTCAGATCCTTCGTTCCGAACGGACAGCCCTGTCGGCCGACGAGATCCATGATGCCACTGCCCAGCACATTTCGTATCGCAGCGATGACGTCACCATCATCGACTGGGATGCCACGCTCCTGTTCGATTGCGATGCCGAGGATGTGCGAGCCGTGCTGGAGTTCGCCAACGTCGAGTTGCTGGAGATGCGCTACTTGGATCAGCAACTCGATGACGCGCTCGATCAGGCCTATCAGGCCCTGTCGCGGCACACCTGGCATCGACCGCGGCTCCCAGGATCATCGCGTGCCGACCTCCGGCGCGTTGCCCGGCTGCAGGTGGACAATGCCATCTTGTTCGAAGCGGTCAACAATGCCCTCAAGCTGCTCGGCGATCAGTACCTGGCCCGGGTGTATCGGCTGGCGTCCGTTCGGTTCCATTTGACGGAGTGGGACGCCAGCATTCTGCGGAAACTTGAAACCCTCGAAAGCATTTACGAAAAGATGTCCGACGCCGCGGCAAACTGGCGGCTGGAAGTGCTCGAATGGATCATCATCATTCTGTCCGCCGCGTCGGTTGCCGTTTACTTCCTGCCTGGCATAGCCGGCCACTGAGTTCTGACTCCACCGCTTGGCTTGCGCAAGGCAAACAGACAGCTTCCGCTTGGAATACCGGTGCTTGCGAGCGACGCACTGGTGACATATCGCCCATTTTGCTAACCACTCGACCGGTGCGGTAAGTATTCGGCGGGGGCTAGCCGACGCGGGCCAACGACCAACCGCAGGCCCGCACCTTGCATATCAATAGGTTGACCATGACGCTTAGCGGGACACACAGCGCATTCAAATGTCCACAAGGGGCCGGCGCAACTGTCAGCTCAAAAGTGCTCTCAGCGCAAAGATCAGCTTGCGCAGTTATCGTGGCGCTGGTGGTACTCGTGGGTGCGGGCTCGGCTTCCGCTCAGCAGATGGTACTGGACGACTTCAAGGACCTGTCCGGTTGGAGCGCCATCGCCTCCGAGGACTCAAAGGTGTGGATGGTGCAGGAACCCGGCCGCACGGGCAACGCTATGCGCATCGGCTTCGACCTCAACGCCGGTGGCGGTTACGTCATCGTTCGCAAGGCATTCTCGCTCCCGCTCCCGGCGAATTACGCATTCACGTTCTATCTGCGGGGCGACGCTCCGCAGAACAATTTCGAGTTCAAGATCGTCGATCCATCGGGCAAGAATGTGTGGTGGCGGAAGCAGCGAGACTTCAACTTCCCCACGGAGTGGCAGCCGGTCACCATCCGCAAGTCGCGCCTCGCGTTCGCGTGGGGCCCTTCGGGCGGGCGCGAGCTCGACCGTGTGGGCGCCATCGAGTTCGCCATTTCTTCCGGCACAGGAGGCAAAGGATCCATCTGGATCGAAGACCTCGAGTTCGAAGAACGCGAACCGTCGAGCCACAATGGTCATACACCCAGTGTGAGTGCATCCACCTCCATGGCAGGTCACGAGCCAGCGCTCATGCTCGACTTGGATCCCGGCAGCACCTGGAAAAGCGAGCGCCTGCCCGACAACCAGTGGGTGCTCATCGATCTGCTCAGGAACGTGGAGTACGGCGGCTTGGTCATCGACTGGGACCCCGACGATTATGCGACCGCATACCAGGTCCAGGTATCCAACGATGGCACGCACTGGACGAACGCCTACGGCACGACTTCAGGGAACGGTGGGCGTGACTACATCTACATGCCAGACGCCGAATCGCGCTACATCCGGCTCGACTTGCAGCGCAGCAGCCGAGGACAAGGGTACGGCATCGCTTCCGTCGCGCTCAAGCCCGTCGATTTCTCCGCTTCGCCGAACCAGTTCTTCACCGCCATCGCCCAGGATGAGCCGATGGGACTCTATCCGAAATACTTCTACGGAAAGCAGACCTATTGGACTGTCGTCGGGGTCAGCGGCGACGGCAAGCAAGGACTGTTGAACGAGGAAGGCATGCTCGAAGTCGACAAGGGCGCCTTCTCGATCGAGCCCTTCCTGTCTGTCGGCGGCAAGCTGATCACCTGGAACTCGGTTCATACAGTGCAGGAGTTGGAGGAAGGGTTCCTGCCAATTCCCTCGGTCACTTGGGAACACGAGACCGTGAACCTCACAATCACTGCGTTCGCAAGCGGGAAGCCCGGAAAGTCCACGCTGTATGCCAGCTACCGCGTCGACAACCACGGCGACACCTCACAGCGGGTGCAGCTCTTCCTGGCAATCAGACCGTTTCAGGTGAACCCGCCGTGGCAATCGCTCAACATGACCGGCGGCGTAGCACCCATCCGCGAGATCCGCTTCGACGGGCGGGCCGTGTGGGTAGGCCGAGACAAGGCGGTCATATCGTTACCGGCGCCCGACCGCTTTGGCGCGGCATCTTTCGAGCACGGCGCGATAACCGATTTTCTGCGGAAGAATACCCTCCCGCCACAACTTCACGTTTCCGATCCATTCGGCTTCGCCTCCGGGGCACTGCAATACAGCTTCGATCTGAAGCCCGGAGGGCACGAGAAGGTTGACTTGGCCGTACCTTTCCACGAACCGTACGTTGCTGCGGCGATTGGCTTGGGCAGCGGAGACGGCCGGCCATTTATCGACGCGCAACGCGAGGAAACACGGCGCTTCTGGCAGACGATCCTGGGACGGGTCGACATTCAGCTGCCGCCGGAGGCTGAGAACATCGTCAGGACGTTGAAGACTACGCTCGCCTACATCCTGATCAATCGAAATGGGCCCGCCCTTCAGCCCGGCTCGCGCGATTACGCGCGAGCGTGGATACGGGACGGGGCACTCACCTCCGTCGCGCTGCTCGAAATGGGATGCACGCAGGAGGTCCGTGACTTCATTCGATGGTACGCCCAATACCAATCCGTGGGCGGGAAGATTCCTTGTTGCGTGGACCGGCGCGGGCCAGACCCGGCATTGGAGCACGACAGCGCCGGGGAATTCATCTACGCGATCGCCGAATACTACCGCCACACCCACGATGTGGGGTTCGCACACGACACGTGGCCGCAAGTGGTACGGGCCGTCGACTACCTGTCGTCGCTGCGCCAGAAGCGGATGACCGCTGCCTTCCGGACCCCGGAGAAGGAAGCGTACTACGGCCTTCTGCCGGAATCCCTCAGTCATGAAGGGTATTCGTCGTACCCGGTCCACTCCTACTGGGATGACTTCTTCGCCCTGCGCGGCTTCAAGGACGCAGCGGCCATGGCTATTGTCATGGGCGACGAAGAGCGCGCCGCCAGTTTCGCGGACTTGCGTGACGACTTCCGGCGCAGCCTCCGAACCTCGATTTCCAAAGCCATGGCGCTTCACGGCATCGACTACATTCCTGGGTCCGTGGAGCTCGGCGACTTCGACCCCACGTCCACCGCCATCGCGCTGACCGTTGGGCTTGAAGTCCCGGACCTGCCGGAGGACGCACTCCGACGCACCTTCGACCTGTATGACGTCGACGCCGACAAGCGGATACACGGAGAAGTCGACTGGGACGCCTACGCGCCTTACGAGCTGCGCAATGTGGACGCATTCGTCCGCCTTGGCCAGCGGGAGCGCGCGCGGGAGATCCTCAACCTCATGCTCTTTGATCAGAGGCCGGCGGCATGGAACCAATGGGCCGAAGTGGTGTGGCGTGATTCGTCGGCACCGAACTTCATCGGTGACATGCCGCATACGTGGGTCGGCTCGACTTTCATCCAGTCCGTCCGTACCCTGTTTGCCTACGAGCGCGAATCGGACCGGGCTTTGGTCGTTGCCGCTGGACTGCCGAGCGAATGGGTACTGAGCAAGTCCGGCGTCGCGGTGAAGCGGCTCCCAACCCACTACGGCGTGCTGAGCTACAGCTTACGCGGAGAGGGTGCCAATGCCATGCTCTTGCGGCTGTCCGGAGACCTCACGCTCCCCCCGGGAAATATCGTGCTCCGCCCGCCGCTCTTGCAGCCGCTCAAGGCCGTCACCGTAAATGGCAAGCCGATTGAGACCTTCACCGCCGACAGCGCCACCGTCAGCGAGTTCCCGGCAGAAGTCCTGCTGGAGTACTGAGCTGCAACTCGGCTGGAGGAGGCTGTGAGCGATCCGGCGCCGCACCGGCGTTTGTTGTCCAACGGACGTTATGCGGTGTTCATCACCGATGCCGGGACAGGCTACTCCACCTGGAACGGCTACGCGCTCACCAACTGGACTGCTGACCGGACCGAAGACGGAGAGGGCTTCTTCATCTACCTGCGCAATCTCGAACGAAGCCAGCTCTGGTCCATCGGATATCAGCCCGCGCGCAAGCCCGCCGACACGTATGTGGCATCCTACGAACCCGGCCGCGTACGCATCGAGCGGCTCGATGACGGCGTCAAGGCGCGCCTGGAGATCTGCGTCGCGCCGAACGACGATGTGGAAATTCGTCGCGTGAGTTTGCGAAACGTCTCGAACCAGCCACGACACATAGAACTCACGAGCTACGCGGAGCTTGCCCTCAATCACCCCGCGGCGCACGCGGCGCATCCAGCTTTCTCGAAACTCTTTGTTCAGACAGAGTACGCCACACCGGGGATTTTGCTGGCGCACCGAAGGCCGCGCGCTCGGAACGAGGAGGCGCCGTGGATCATGCATGCGCTGCTGGGCACTGGCCCGCTGCAATACGAAACCGACCGCGCACGCTTCATCGGACGGGGCCGTGACCTGGCACACCCGATCGCATTGACTACTGGCACACTAGCGGGCGTCGTCGGCAACGTGCTCGATCCCGTGTTCAGTCTGCGGCGCAGCGCCCGGCTTGGCGTTGGAGAAACCGCAGATTTCATCCTCCTGCTCGGCGCCGCGCGGAACCGTGCGGCGGTAGTCGAATTGGCGGCCCGATATTTCGAACCGGCCGTCGTGCAGGCCGCTTTCGACGGTGCGGGCGAACAGGGACCGACGCGACCACAGCACTTCACGGGAATCCGATTTTCGGAAGACCATGCCGGCGCGGCTGCCTCCCCGCTATCGCCGCGACCTTCCGATCGGAAGCAAAACGAACCAACCCCGCGGACGCACCTTCTCCTCTTCGACAACGGCTACGGTGGCTTCACCCCGGACGGACACGAGTACGTCATCCATCTCGACCGGCACAGGCCACCGATGCCTTGGGTAAACGTCATCGCCAACGAAGCGTTCGGATTTCTGGTGAGCGAGAGCGGTGCGGGGTACACGTGGAGCCGCAACAGCCGCGAGAATCGGCTCACCCCTTGGTACAACGACCCCGTCACTGACCCGTACGGCGAGGCGTTGTATGTTCGCGATGAAGACGCACGTGTATTCTGGTCGCCGCTGCCTGGACCCGTTCCTCTCACGGCACCCTGCGAGGTGCGGCACGGCTTCGGCTACACGCAGTGGACACAGAAGAGTGCGGAGCTGAAACAGGAAGTGTTGCAGTTTGTCCCGCGGCATGATCCGGTCAAGATCACGCGGCTGCGGCTGACGAATACCAGTGATCGAACGCGGCGGCTGTCTATCTTCGCATACCACCGGCTGGTCTTGGGTGTCCTCGCATCGGACAGCAGCCGGTTCGTGGTCACGGAAGTTGACCGCGACGCCGGAGCCATCCTGGCGCAGAACCGGATGAACAACGAGTTCGCCGATGCGCTCGTCTTTGCCGCCGCGGTCGTGCCGCCCGGAGCGGAGCCCATCCGCTATACCGCTGATCGCACGGCATTTGTCGGGCGAAACGGTGCCCTTGAAGCGCCGGCAGCGGTCCGTGATGCGCTTGAACTCGGCGGAAGAACGGGGGCGGGACTAGACTCGTGCGCCGCCTTGCAAGTCACAGTGCGCATTGAGCCGGGCGCCACGGTCGAGTGCTCGTTCCTGCTGGGTGAAACCACCGACAAGGCAAGTGCGCGCGCACTCATCGAACGGTACCGTCCCCCCGCAGCAGTCGCGAGCGCCCTGCAAGCGGTACGCGAGTTCTGGACGGACACGCTGTCGGCCGTGCGGATCGAAACGCCCTCACCAGCCATCGACCTCATGGTCAACGGCTGGCTCTTGTATCAGGATCTCAGTTGTCGCCTCTGGGGACGCTCGGCATTTTATCAGTCGGGCGGCGCCTTCGGGTTCCGCGATCAGTTGCAGGATGCCGCCGCGCTGATTTATTCGCGCCCGGACCTGACCCGTGCCCAGATCGTGCTGCATGCCGCCCACCAGTTTGTGGAGGGTGACGTGCTGCACTGGTGGCATCCGCCGACGGACCGTGGCATGCGCACGCACTTCTCGGACGACCTGCTCTGGCTGCCCTACCTCACCGCATTCTATGCACGCACGACTGGAGACTGGAGTGTTCTCGACCAATCGGCCGGCTTCGTGACAGCACGCGCGCTCGAGCCGGGCGAGGATGAAGCTTATCTCTTTCCACAACCGGCCGGCGAGGCCGGCGACATCTACACGCACTGTTGCCGTGCCCTGGACCGCTCGCTCACGCGCGGGGCGCATGGGTTGCCCTTGATGGGCACGGGCGACTGGAACGATGGGATGAATCGGGTCGGGCGAGAAGGCCGTGGCGAGAGTGTCTGGCTGGGCTTCTTCCTGTACCGCGTTCTCGGCGATTTCATTCCCATCTGCGAACGACGCGCCGATCAGGAGCGGACGCAACGCTACCGCAATTACCAGGCGCAGTTACGATCAGCCCTCGACGGGGCTGGTTGGGATGGCAGCTGGTACCGGCGCGCGTACTACGATGACGGCACGCCGCTCGGCTCGGCTCAGAATGAGGAATGCCGCATCGACGCGCTGGCACAGGCATGGGCGGTGTTGTCAAAGGCGGCTCCCCCCGACCGTGCCGCCCAGGCCATGGACGCTGTCGAGCAGCAACTCGTGTCGGAAGACGCCGGGTTGATCCGGTTGCTGACGCCGCCATTCGACCGCAATCCTCACGACCCCGGCTATATAAAGGGATACGTCCCCGGCATCCGAGAGAACGGCGGCCAGTACACCCATGCCGCAATCTGGGTGGTTCAAGCGCTGGCCGAGCTGGGATGGCGTGACCGAGCCGCAGCGTATCTCGAAATGCTCGGACCCATCAGCCATACGCTCACGCCGGAGCAGGTAGCGGTCTATCAGGTTGAACCCTATGTCGTCGCCGCCGACATCTATGGCGTCAGCCCACACGTCGGCCGCGGAGGGTGGACTTGGTACACAGGCTCCGCCGGCTGGATGTACCGCGTAGCGCTGGAATCGGTGCTGGGCTTCCGACTCGATGACGGCAACCTGATTCGTTTGAAGCCGTGCATTCCAGACCACTGGCCTCAGTTCCGCATCACGTTTCGGCTTTTCGACGGAAAGACGCGGTATGAGATCGTCGTCCGCAATCCGACCGGCTGCGCCGCGACCGTGCAGTCAGTTGCCATAGATGGCCAGCCGGGAATCATCGAAAACGGCGTCGCATCGATCCCATTGCTAAAGGACGGTGGCATCCATCAGGTCAGTGTCGCGCTGGGAAGGTAAGGGGCCGGTGAGCCCGGCCCCCCATCGTCTTCTGCAGGCATGCTCAGAGAATCGTGGCGGCGGGCCTCCGTGCCCGCCGAGGTGATCTCGCGCGCAGGCACAGAGGCCTGCGCCCACCAGACTCTGCCCACAGATTAAAAGTGATGCGTCCAGCGCAAGGTGAATCGGCTCCCCTCGGGCCGGTTCTCAGCCTGGGTCTCGAAATAGACGTTGAAGAACAGGTGATCGTTCTGCGAGAAGCTATACAGCGCGCCGGGGCCAATACCCAACACCTGCTCGCGCGTATTCGGAATGCTGTTGCCATCGACTTCGGCGTTGGTGAACTGCTTCAGGTAGTAGCCGTTGATGCCCACCCGTATCTGCTTCGGCACGATCTCATATTCTGAAGCGAAATTGAGATGGACTGCCTGGCCGGCTTGCGTATCGCCGGCATTGGGGAACGCCATCTTGTATGGTTTCTGATTCTCCGCGTTCCACAGATAATGCAGACGCCAGGTTCCCGTCCATTCGGGCATGAAGAAGACTGTACCCGCCCAGTACGGGTTGAATGAGTAGAAGTTCGATCCTGGATTCAACAGCCGGTCGTCACGGTACGTGCCCGTGGGAATGAGATTCTGCAACTCGATCCGGTGCATGAAGATGGGTCCCTTCGCTCCCATGATCGGGTCCCACTGAATGAATGGCCCGACGAGAATATCACCCAGCCCTCCGCTACTGTTGCCGCTCAGTACCGGCGCCTGGCCAGGATGCACGTCGATACCGACCAAGGGCACGATCACGTCGAGGCCCCACTTGCCGCCCAACAGAACCGGCTGGTCTGACTGGTAGATCATTTGGGTCAAACTGACCCACGCACTCAAGCTACCGAGTAGCGGAGTCTTGTCGCCATGTTGGTCCCTGAAGGTTCCGGCCGTATAGTACTGGCCGTACTCTTGGACGTAGAGCCCCGGCCCAGCGGGCGGGCCACCGTCCAAGAAACTGGTGAATCCCAGGTTCACCGACGGCAGCGGTTGTTGGGCGCCAGCCGCGGCCGGAAACCACCCCAGCAACGAAACCCCCAGCATCATCACCTTCCGCCATCCTAGTCTCATACCCCCTCCTCTCCTTTCCTGGCGTCAGAGCGCCGTGGCTCTCCTTGCATACTTCGGCGAATTTTTACATACCCATGGGCACCCACTGTAGGCTATGAGCGAAAGGAGCACCCAGATGGCGAAGCAAACCAAGTATACGCTCGAGGAGAAGGACATCCCGACGGCCTGGTACAACATTCAAGCAGACCTTCCCAAACCCGCGCCGGCCGTCTTGCACCCGGGCACCCACAAACCCATCGGGCCTGGCGATCTGGCCCCGCTGTTTCCGATGGGGCTGATCGAGCAGGAAGTGTCGACCCGGCGTGAGATCGACATCCCCGGCGAGGTGCTCGACATCTACCGCCTCTGGCGGCCAAGCCCGCTCTATCGCGCCCACAGACTGGAGAAGGCGCTCGATACCCCCGCGCGCATCTATTACAACTACGAGGGGATCAGCCCCTCTGGATCGCACAAGTCCAACACCGCCGTGGCGCAGGCCTATTACAACAAGGCCGAAGGTATCAAACGCATCGCCACTGAGACCGGCGCCGGCCAATGGGGTTCAGCACTCGCCATGGCCTGCCAGTTCTTCGGCATCGAGTGCAAAGTCTTCATGGTCAAGGTTAGCTACGAGCAGAAGCCCTACCGCAAGGCCGTGATGGAAACCTTCGGGGCGCGAGTGACGCCCAGCCCGAGCCGCGAAACGGCCTCGGGACGCGCCATTCTCGAGAAAGACCCCAATTGTACCGGGTCGCTCGGCATCGCCATCTCCGAGGCCGTCGAGGTCGCGGCGCAGGATCCCGGCACCAAGTACGCGCTCGGCAGCGTGCTCAATCACGTCCTCATGCACCAGACGGTCGTCGGCCTGGAAACGATCGCCAAGTTCAAGCTGGCGCAGGACTGGCCCGACATCATCATCGGCTGCGCCGGCGGCGGATCCAACTTCGCCGGCATCGCGTTTCCTTTCATCGGCCGCAAGCTGCGGGGTGAGGACAAAGGAGAACGCCTCATCGCCGTCGAACCGGCGGCCTGCCCGTCGCTGACGAAGGGGAGACTCACCTACGACTTCGGCGATACCGCGCACCTGACGCCGCTGGTCAAGATGCATACGCTCGGCAGCACCTTCGTGCCACCCGGCATTCACGCCGGCGGGCTGCGCTACCACGGCATGGCGCCTCTGGTCTCACACATGCTCAACCTGGGTGAGATTGAAGCGACCGCCGTACCGCAGTTGGAGATCTTCGATGCCGCCGTGCAGTTTGCGCGCACCGAGGGCATCATCCCGGCCCCCGAGCCGGCACATGCCATTGCCGTCACCATCCGCGAGGCGTTGAAATGCAAGGCCGAGGGCAAGAGCCGCGCAATCTTGTTCAACCTCTGCGGGCATGGGCATTTCGACATGCAGGCGTACATGGATTACTTCGCCAAGAAGCTTCAGGACTACGAGTACCCCGCGGACGAGGTCGCCATGGCCTTGGCGGGGCTACCGAGCGTCGAAGCGTAAGCTCCCGCCCCAGGCGGGCTTCGCATTCCCAGGGGGGTGGCGCAT
Source organism: Binatia bacterium (assembly GCA_044450645.1). Lineage (GTDB taxonomy): Bacteria > Desulfobacterota > Binatia > HRBIN30 > HRBIN30 > JAGDMS01. The sequence continues at coordinate 8,492 of JBIOJG010000053.1, read as the reverse complement.
CTCGACCGCCCCCCTTCTGCGCTTCAACACTTCCACCTCAGTTCGCTAACCTCATCCCGTCGTCGCCAAACAAATGCACTCGGTCCTCTATTGTGAGGTGCAGGACATCGCCCTTGACGATCTCATGCATGCCTTGCAGGCGGACCACCAAGCGGACCGCGCCGTCCGTGCTCGCATCCCCCTCGCACACATGAGCAAGGGTTTCGTGGCCCAGATACTCGACGTGCTCGATGATCGCCCGGATACCGGCGCCCTCTGACCCGCTCGGCACGAGCTGAAAGGCTTCCGGCCGAACACCGGCGGTAAGGCGCTTATCGTGGCCAATCATCTCTTCCGCAGCCTCAGGTACGGAGATCGGAACGATCTGGTCACCGACGGCTATCACCGCACGGCCGTGGCCGTCGACCGACACGCGGGCGGGGAAGAGGTTCATCGGCGGATTCCCGATGAAGCCGGCAACGAAGATGTTGGCCGGCCGGTCGTAGAGTTCCCGCGGGGGCGCCACCTGCTGCAACGCACCTTGGTACAGGACCGCGACCCGGTCCCCGAGCGTCATCGCCTCCACCTGGTCATGGGTCACGTAAATCATCGTCGTCCCCGTGCGCCGTTGGAGCTCGCCGATCTCCGCACGCACTTGCACGCGCAGCTTGGCATCGAGGTTTGACAGCGGCTCATCGAGCAGGAAGACCGTCGGCTCCCGTACCAGAGCACGTCCCATAGCCACCCGCTGTCGCTGTCCACCGGACAACTGCTTCGGGAGGCGATCGAGCAGCTGCGTGATGTCGAGTAAGTCGGCAGCCCAGTCGACACGGCGCCGCACCTCGTGGCGCGGCAGCTTGCGCATCTTCAGCGGGAACTCCAGATTGCGACGCACGGACATGAAGGGATACAGAGCGTAGTCCTGGAACACCATGGCGACGTTCCGCTCCTGCGGCGCCAGATCGTTCACCACACGATCCCCAATGCGTAGCGTCCCGTTCGTAACCTGCTCGAGGCCCGCCAGAAGTCGCAACAGCGTCGACTTGCCGCACCCCGAAGGACCCACGAAGACCATCAGTTCCCCATCGGCGATCTGCAGCGTGCAGTCGACAACCGCCTGCGTGCCGTCAGGATACACCTTGTCGACGTGTTCGAAATCAACGCTCGCCATCAGTGTTCCGCCCCCTCTCCCCCTGGGCGTTTCGCGAGAGGGAATTCTTTCTCATTCGAAGAAATTTTCATCCGCAATGATCGGCAGCGCCTTCTGTATGATGGGATCCGAGGCGAAGTGTTTCTGGATGGAATGGTCCGTCAGGTAGTTGGCCAACGCAATGAACAGCATCGATTGATCCAACGAAAGATACTTGTAAGCCACCGTCCCGCTCCGCGGGTCCACGGCATCATAGAAGCCATACTCGCCGTAGATCTCATAGCGCTCCGCCAAGCGGCGTAGGTTCGCTATCGCGGCTTCGGGTGCCACGCTCAGCGCCAATGCCGAGGCGTACGGCGTGACCGCTCCGGCATCGTAACCGCGTGCACCCAGAACCTTGGCCCCATACTCGGAGTAGCCGTCGCCCGCCGGCGTCGCACTCGATGAGATTCCCCAGACGGGAAATCCCAGCTCTTCGACTGCATACCGGCGCTGCACGGTGGCTTGCACCGCATCGTTCGCCCCCAGGCTTTTCGCCGCATACCGCGGCTCATCCAGCAGCAGGGTCGGCATCAGCGCCTCGAACATGCTCCCGCCCCACGATGGAACGTACCGCAACCCGTCCCACTCGAACCAGCCCGCGGAGACCTCGTGGCCTCTCACCATCTTGATCGGCCTTCCTTTGGGAACCTGCGTCTGCCAGCGGCAAGCCGTGGGAAAAGTGCGTAGCATCTCGAACCACTGGTCTTCCGGCACGTCACCCTTGCCGATGGCGATGAGGCTTCCCAGCCGCGCCTCCGTGTACAGCATGCCGTAGGTGTAAGGAGAGCGCGCTCCGGGCTTGACGTAATAGCCGTGGGAGATCTGCTTGGTGACGCCATCGTAAAAGAAACCGTAATCAGCTTGCGCGATCAGCTGCGTGCACTGCTCGTGGAGTTCCGGGAACGCCATGCGCACAGTCATGAGTCCGGCGGTCAGCCACGACGAGTCCACAAAGGACACGAAGTTGCTCGTCCGCTCCAGCGAAGTGGTGTCGTAAAAGTTGAAGAAGAACCCGCGGTACGCTTCCAGGCGTCCCAAGCTGTCCAGTATCCGGCGAATCTTGTCGACGGCCTGGTCGGTGGAAATCAGCTGGATCTCGCGCGCCGCTGCAATCGCAACCAAGTGCAGGCCGATGTTCGTACCGCTGGTGTAATCCCCTACGCGTGCATCGGCGGCGCCATCGGCTCCGTCGCCCAAACCAACGTTGTCGACCGGCAACCCGTTGTCCCGATCGGTGAGCGCCTCCACGCCTCGCCAGGTGTCCCGGGCGACGCACCAGACAAATTCCAGGTCCGCTTGGGGAAGAGAGTTCTTATCCGCCAGCAACTGCTGTGGCAAAGCGACCAATCGGTTTCGGACGTAAGGTCTCGCCGCCGCCTCGCCGCCAAAAGCGTTTTCCCATGCCTTCTTCTTGAGTGGAATGACGATCTCCCTCGCACCGGGCGGCAGCTGCGGGTGTTGCAACGACTCCTCGTCGATTGGGCAGACGCTTTTCTTGGCGCGTCCAGTGCCCGCTGCCATCAGAGAACACAGGCTCAGGCAGATCGCGAGGACGCACCAGATCCGTATCACTGCACGGAAAATCACGGGCGAGGTTCTACCTCAGAATGGATGAGATTTCCTCTCCCATGCGGATCCAGCGCAGGGCGCGCTCGCGATCAGCGCACCCCCAGACTTGGTAATGCAATTCAGTGGTGAGATCGGGGTCGGAGAGCAGGATCTTGCGCTGCCTGGGCGCCAGCGCTGTCGGGCCGTCAGCCAGCACCCGGTCGAGAAGCGCGCGGCGCGCGGCGCGAATCGAAGGTTTCAACGATCGGCGGCCCCGGAGCAAGGCGCGGTGCACTGCGCTCACGTAAGGATTCACGTGGGCACTGACGAACCCACCAGGCTCGGCCTCGAGGCGTTGCCCGGTAACGTCTTGTGCGGCTCGCAGGTTGTCCTGCACATCGCGCAACTCCGGCGGAAGTGTGGTCTCTTCGGGGATCATGAAAAGCCCCCGCACTCGCGCCCAGTCACCGAAACGCACCCGGCTCGCCAGAACCGAGAGCGGCACCGATATGAACAGGGCACCGATGATGGGTGTCACCCACCAGAAGTAATGTGGGTTCAACCAGTGCAGCGCGATCCCCCACGCGCTGGCGAACATGGTGTCGAGCCCATGGTACCGTATCGCTACCCACCAGCCGGTCTCCGCATCCTCCCGCCCTTGCGAGCCCCACGACACCGTACGGCCGAGCAGGTTCTGGACAACGAAGCGGCTGTGGAACACCATGCGGATCGGCGCCAAGAGGCTGGAAATGAGGATCTCGCATACGACGCTGAGCGACAGCCGAAACACACCGCCGTATGCCTTCGCGTTGCGGCCTTTGAAGACGATCAGCACGATACTCAGCACCTTCGGCAGGAACAGGATCATGCCGGTTACGGCCATCAGGTACAGCGCCCAATCGGGCCGCCAGATCGGCCATTCGGGAAACAAGCTGCGGCCGTGGGGGAAATACTCGGGTTCCCGCAACGCATTCTCGATGGCCTCGGTCGTGCTCAAGGTCAGAAATGCGAACCACAGCAGCGCCGACACGTACGACAGGACGCCGTTCAGAAAGAGCGCGCGGTGCGCGCCGAACAGGCCTTCGGTAAACAGCAGCCGGAGATGTTGCAGGTTGCCCTGGCACCATCGGCGGTCGCGCTTCATCTCCTCCAAGAGCGTCGAAGGCACCTCCTCGTAGCTGCCCGGCAGGTCGTAGGCGAGCCAGAGCGTCCACCCGGCGCGCCCCATCAGCGCCGCCTCGACGAAATCGTGGCTCATGATCTCGCCACCCAGTGGCGGTTTCCCCGGCAGGCGCGGCAAGGCGCAGTGATCCATGAACGGCGCCACGCGGATGATGGCGTTGTGCCCCCAGTACTGGCCGTCACCGAGCTGCCAGAAATGCAGACCGGCCGCAAACATCGGCCCGTACACCCGACTGGCGAACTGCTGGACGCGAGCAAACAGCGAACGCCGGTTGACCGCGGTTGGCGCGGTCTGGATCATCCCGACGCCTGGATTTCGTTCCATCATCCGCACCAGCTGCACCAGCGTCTCCCCCGCCATCACGCTGTCGGCGTCGAGCATGATCATGTAGGGGTACTGCCGGCCCCAGCCCCGGCAGAAATCGGCAACGTTGCCGCTCTTGCGCTTCAGGTGCACGCGCCGGCGGCGGTAGAAGATGGTTCCAAACCCATTGACGGACCGGCACCAGTCGGCCCAAGCCTGTTCCTCTTTCACCCACGTGCCTGGATCACGGGTGTCACTGAGGACGAAAAAGTCGAAATGCTGTACTGTCCCGGTCCGCTGCAACGACTGGTGGATCGCTTTCAAGCCGGCGAACACTCGATCGACGGGCTCGTCGCAAATCGGCATGACGATAGCCGTGCGTCCTGCGGGCCGAAACTCGCCCGCTTCCTCCGGAGGTATATTGGTGATCGCAAATCGGCTGTGCCGGCGGAGCAGAGTGAAGAAGCCGAGCAACGCGGTCCAGAACCCGATCGAGATCCAGCCGAACAGCGCGCCGAAGAAGAGTATGATGGCGAATTCGAGCCATGTGCTGCCTTGTTGCGGCAACACGTTCAACATGAACCCGCTCGCAACGGTGCTCGGAATGAAGACTAACGTGGAGAGGAGGAAGCGGCGCCGGTGGGCCACCCGCGTCCAGGGCAGAGCACGGCGTTGACGGCGCAGGACCTTGAGTGACGCACTCGCCCGCCGACCGCGTAAGCGATTGATCACTCGGTGCAGGATCCGTCGCTCGATCTTCTCGGGAAGCATGGCACGGCGACTCAGCCTCGGCATCGAGGAGAAGACTTCGTTCCGCGACGCCATCGCTGGGCTACCACCCGATGCAGGGCTCGCCGCAAAACGTCCGGACAGATACGCGTCTAGCCGCCAGGCGGTAAACTCGTCTGCTCCGCCGCACCGCGGCGCGGACGGCGCGGGGTGCTGTTCCGGCAGCAACGTGCGCAACGCGCGCAAGGTTTCCGCCACCGCGTCGCCCTCCGCGTCCCACGGTTCGTGCTGGAGTGCCCGCTTGACCGCCTCACTGGCGAGCAGGCCGCGTTCGCCTTCCTCAACACCGAGCGCCTCGAGATATCGGACGGCGCGATCGTATGCCGCTTTCCAGTCTTGGAGCAGCCGGTCCGCGGGAACGGCAAAGTGGCGTGACCCCGTCGGCTCCGCGCGCAGCAGCGGCGCGGCGGCTGTTTGTGCCTTCTCGTTCACGGCAGGATCACGTACGACCAGGTTTCCGTCAGCGCCTCACCGCCTTTGTCCAAGAACGCACGCAGTTCCACTGGCGTCTTGACCTTTGGCCGCACCTGGAACGTGAGCCGCCAGCCGCTGGTGACCGGATTCTTGACCACGTGCTGATCCAGCAACTCGGCCGACTGCTCTCCGGAGGCGACCGTCACCACTCCACGCAGGACGGTGTCGGCCGGAAGGGCTTCGAGTTGCTTACCGTTGAAGTCGATGACGAAGCGGTAGGCGCCGTCGTCAGTGCCACGATCGCGGCGCGTGGCAATGGCGCGTCCGCCCGGTGGCCGCGTGGGATCGTCGGCGTACCAGTACATCGTATATGCGAACGCCGCCAACTCACCCGGTTTAGGCGCCTTCTCCGGCACCCAATAGCTGACAATGTTGTCGTTGGTATCCGATTTCGTGGGGATCTCCACCAACTCGACCCGGCCGCTGCCCCACTCGCCGCGAGGAACCTGCCACACACTCGGCCGCAGGTCGGGGTGTGTCTCCAGATCTTGGTAGTGCTCGAAGTCGCGATCCCGTTGGACGAGCCCGAAACCTTTCGGCTTGATCATGTGGAAAGCGGTCACGTTCAGCGAGCGCGGATTGTCGACAGGACGCCACAGCCACTCACCCGAGTCGAAGTTCAACAGCACGCCGTCGGAGTCGTGCACCTCGGGCCGAAAGTCTTCGAACTGCCGGGCCGTGTTCTCCCCGTGGAAGAACATGCTGGTCAGCGGAGCGATCCCGAGCTTCTTCACCTCCTGCCTCGGGTACAGCAGCATATCCACCTTCACCATCGTCTGCTCGCCTGGCTGGATGACGAAGCGATACGCGCCGGCGACGCTGCGGCTATCGAGCAGCGCGTAGACGGTCATCTCCTTGGCCTTCGGCGCCGGATGAGCCAGCCAGAATTCCTTGAAGTAAGGGAACTCTTCACCTGCCGGTTCAGCCGTATCGATGGCAAGGCCGCGGGCGGATAGACCAAACACTTGGTCCTTGCCCACCGCGCGGAAGTAGCTGGCACCGAGAAAGACGATGACCTCATCGTAGTATTTCGGTGTCTTGAAGGGAGCGTGGATGCGAAAACCGGCGAAGCCGAGATCCTGCGGTACCTTGCTCGCAAAGTCGTTCTTTCCATAGTCGAACTGGCTGGGCGAAAACGGCACCGGGTGCACGCCCTTGGCGTCGATGACGTTCACGATGACGATGCGGTTGTAGTACAAGCCCGGGTGGAAGAACTGAACCTGAAACGGTAGCTTCTCGTCACGCCAGAGCGCCTGCTCCGGGCGAAAGCGGACCTGGCGCCACTGATCGTAACTGATCTTCAGCAGCCAGTCGGGCACCTGCGCCTTCGGCTCCTGGAAGGACTCCTTGGCGAGCTTCTGCGCTTTTTCCGCAACGCTGTTGAAATCGAACGCCGGGTCAGCAGCGCTCGCCGGCATCCTCACAAGGGTAAAAAGGAGCGCAACGCAACCCAGTATCACGCCGGGCCGGGTCGCGGGGCGAAGTCGAAAGCGATAGATATCAGGTGTCGGACGTTGCGGCGGCATACCCCCCCTTGGCACAGGGGAGCCCATTCTGCCAAGCAAGCGGGTCAGGTCAAGGGCGAAGCACGGTAAATCGTCCCATCGTGGTCGTCGGTGTAGACGAGGACGTTCGTGTCGAAGAAGCTACGGGGCTGTGCGTCGAGTCCGGTGATCCAGTCCTCTATTCTGAGCGCCGGGATACGAGTACAGTCTGATGCGCCGCGTGTCAGAGGTGCGGCGTCGTTTGCGATTGCGATGGCAGCAATCTATCAAGGTCCTGCGAATGCGCGGCTGCAGATGGGCACCACGCACACATGATAAGGAGGAATCCGATGAAAGAGTTCGGGCTGTTCATCAACGGCCAATGGGAGGCCGCCAAAGGCGGAAAGACCGCCCCCACCATCAACCCTGCAACCGAGGAGCCCTGGGCGACCGTCGCAGTTGCCGACCGTGAGGACGTGCGCCGAGCCGTCGCGGCGGCCAAGAAAGCACACGACACCGGCGTGTGGCGCAACAAGTCTCCGCAGGAACGCGGAGAGATCCTCCAGCGCGTGGCGTCGGCAATCTTCGAGCGCCTCAACGAGCTCGCCGCCGCCGAGGCGCAGGACGGCGGCGGCACTTTGCGCAAGGCCATGAGCATGGACGTTCCGGGTACCGCCGCAACCTTCATGCACTTCGGTCAGTTCATCTGCGGTGATGAGTACAAGGCGATGCTGCAGGAGGAGTACGACGAGGTGATGCCGGTCCCGAGCAAGAACCTCGTCGTCCGCGAGCCGATCGGTGTGTGCGCCGGTATCACGCCCTGGAATTTCCCGATCATCATGGCTTCGTGGAAAATCGCGCCCGCCCTGGCCGCAGGGAACTGCGTCGTGATCAAGCCGGCCTCGGTGACGCCGGTCACCACACTCATGCTCGCCGACATCTGCACTCAGGCCGGGGTCCCGGCGGGGGTGGTGAACGTCGTCAACGGCCCTGGCGGCACGGTAGGTGAAGAGCTCGCCGCGCACCCCGACATTCGCAAGGTCGCCTTCACGGGCTCGACCGAGATCGGACGCCGCATCATGCAGCTCGGCGCCGGCACGGTGAAGAAGGTCACCCTCGAGCTCGGCGGCAAGTCCCCCAACATCATCCTGCCGGACGCCAACCTCGACACCGCCGCGCTCGGCGCGCTGTTCGGTACGTTTTTTCACCAGGGCCAGATTTGCGAGTCCGGCACGCGCGTCCTCGTCCACGAGTCGATCCACGACGCGTTCATGGAGAAGATGATCGCGGGTATCCGGCGCATTCAAATCGGCGACACGATGGACATGGCTACCACGTTAGGGCCGCTGGTCAGCGCCGCGCAGCGGGACACGGTCGAGAAGTACGTCGCGCTCGGTCACGAGCAGGGCGCCAAGTGCGTGGCGGGTGGCAAGCGGCCTGCCGCGATGCCGAAGGGCTACTACTACGCGCCGACGATCTTCGACGGGGTCGACAACCGGATGCGCATCGCCCAGGAGGAGATCTTCGGGCCGGTCGTGTC
>JBIOJG010000052.1:0-37128 GCA_044450645.1 Binatia bacterium | reverse complement strand
GGCTTCCGCCGGGTAGGCCAGCATGTACCGCACGTTGAAAAACCAGCCTGTGCACACCGATCCGACGGCCAGCACGTAGTAGAGCCCTTCGAGAAACGTCATGCGGGAGCCCCGCCAGCCGCTCCGGTACAGATGAGCATTTACGTAGAAGAACACGCCGATCGTCAGCGCGCCGAGCGCGGCGTGGATGAGCAGAGAGGTCATGATGTGCTTCTCCCTTTGGACCTTTCTGGACACCGTAGGTGCCAGGCGGATCCCCCGCATGAGCTGCAGTTGTTGACCCAACACCAAGATTCCCGCACTGCCCCTGCCGGTCTCGGCCGGCCCTCCACACGATCCAGCAACGAGCCGCTCACTTCCCAAAGCGCGGCAGCGAGCTCACTTCGAACAGGTTAGGATCAAAGACGACCCGCGCGTGGAACTCGGATCTCGGACTGGGCTTGATGCCCGAGAGGGTGGACTGGTTCCGCTTGGTGTTCTCTACACAAAAGAAGCTCATGTTCGATCCAATGTTGTAGTCGACCGCGCCATCGGGCCGCTGACTGGGTGTCAGAAGGAACGCCGCCACCTGCGAGTCGGCCAGCAACTCGCCCTGCCATCCGAACTTGCGTTGCCAAGCCCCCTGGTAGGTCAGCTTGTCGACGTAGAACTCCAGCTTGCCGAACAGGTAAAACTTCTCTTTGGGGACGGCTTCGACCACCCAGTGCCGGCGTTTCGCCAACGCCGCGCCGATTGGCGCCCATGCCGCACCCTTCCAGGCTGGGTCCATATATCCCAGGAACTTCAGATCCGGCCACATCGTGCTCCATCCGCCCGCGGGCAACCAGGTCAAGTTGTGTTGGCCATCCAGGCTCAAGGGATCCACGAACCGCAACTGATCGACTTCTCCAACCAAGCGCCAGGTGAAGTCCTCGACCTTCCCATCGAAATAATTGCTATCATCTTGCGACATGTCCGAGCCCAGAAATCCGTCCGACCGGTTTGCCGGGCTGACCGCCCGCACCCGCCGGAGAGCGGGCACGTACGTCCAGGTCGAGTCGCGCTTGTCTGGATCCCTATAGCGCCAGAGCAGCGAAGCGATACCGTTCAGGTCAGTCGGGCTGCGCGTGATGACCAGGTTGCGGTATACCAAGCCCTGCGCATTGGGGGCTAGCTCGCGCTCGGGAGCGCCGTCGAACGGCTGCCAGTTCGACTCAACATCGGCGCGCCGGTCGACCGCATGCGCGCCGACCCACAGCAGCTGTGAGTCGTTGTGCGCCGAACCCAAATACCAGATCATGTAGAAGAAGTTCCACATGATCTTCGTCGCGGCCGCTGGATCCTTGGGGTCGATCGTCGGAAAGGGGTGGCCCATGATGTACGCCGGTTGCTTGCCCGTGGCTTTTTCGATGATCGAGCCCTGCTCATTGATGGCAAAACGGCCCTCGTTACGCTTGGAGGCTTCAACGAAATCCGGCGGCCAGTTGTACTTCTCCACCGGCCAGTCGACGATACGATTCACGTATTCGCCGGTCTGGTAGTGCTTCAGGATCTCCGGCGGCAGCAGCCCTTGCGCCTTCTGCCAGTTCGATTGGTCCAGCACATCACCCGGCTTCAGAGCGTCCGCTGACGGCGACTCGTCCGCCCATGCGGGCACCGCCAGGAGACAGACCAGCGCCAGATTCAACAGCGTTCGTCTCAGCACCATGAGTTCTGTACCTCCCATCAACGCGCGTAATCGAAAACGCATGCGCTACCGTGCACAGCCTCAGAGCAAGCGCCTACCCTTGCCACGTCTTCAGCACTTCGCGCGCACTGTTGTAGCCGGGCAGGCATGAGAGCCCGGGCCCGGGATGGCAACCGGAGCCGCACATGTAGAGATTCTTGATCGGCGTGCGGTAGTCGGAGTATCCGGAAACGGGACGTCGGTTCCACATCTGGCCCGGGTGCAGCAAACCGTGGCAGAAATCACCCGCAGTGATCCCGAATTTCGCCCGGAAGTATTCATGGGTGAGGATGGCCTGATCCATGATGGCACCCTTGAAGTTGGGGGCATACTTGGCCATCTGGTCGATCACCCGCTCCGCCATCACGTGCTTCGCTTGGTCGTGCTCCGCCGGCGAGAGCTCCGCCGGAAAGTAATGGGAGAACAACGTGCAGGTGTGGTACCCCGCCGGCGCCAGGCTGGGATCCATCACGCTCGGGATGTAGCAGTAGCTCACCGGGTCGTCGGGCACCTGGTTACGCCGGTACTGCTCCCAGCAGCGCGCCAGCTGGTCGGGCGAGGCGATGTAGCTCGGCAGCCAGCGCACGTTGTTCTCGTTGATGAAGGCCAGATGGCCCGTGAACTCGGGGAGTGCCTTGAGTGTCAGGTGAATTTGAATGTACCCGTTGCGATACTCGATGTCGTTGACGGCGTGGACGAAGTCGGACGGCAGCTGCTCCTCCCCGGTCAGGTCGATGAAGGTCCGGCGCGCATCGAGGCTGGAGAGCACCGCGCGGGCAGAGATCGTCTCGCCGGTGCGCAGCTGCACGCCGGCGACCGTGCCGTTTTCCACCAGGAAGCGTTTGACGTCGGCGCGGAGCTGGATGGTGCCGCCGTGCTCTTCGAACGATTTCCGGATGGCGTCGGACACGCTGCCGATGCCGCCCTTGGTCATCTTGAAGGTATTGGCGCCGCCACTGACGGTGTAATGGAAGGCCGTCGAGCAAGCGCTCCCCGGCGTGTACGGCCCCATGTGGGTCCCATCGATGGACATCGCGGCGATCGAGGCCTGAATACAGCGGTGCTTGTTCGGGTCGGGGAAGAACTTGCGGATCACGTCCATGGCGCTGCCGTAGAAGCACGTCATCAGGGTCTCGCGGGTGCGCGCGTCGGGGGCCGCGGCGATGATCGACTCGATGGAGTCGGGCGGCTTGAGGCGGTATTCGTTCATGACGTTGCCGAACACCTGCAGATATTCCCATAGGCCCATCACGCCCTGCACCGCCTCCGGACCGTGATCGTTCATCAGGTGCGCCAGCATCCGGGCCGGGTCATTGTGCCAGATGAACGGTGCGTCGCCGGGAGCGCCGAACACACAGTACGAGGTTGGCGGCGTGATGATTTCGAGCCCGTATTTCCGCAGCTCGAGCAGCCGTTCCATGTCCTCGTGCAGCACCAGCAGCGCCCAGGCCCCGACGTTATGCTTGAAGCCGGGGAACAGCTCCTTGGTGGCGGCCATGCCCCCGATCCAGCCGGTGCGCTCCAGACACAACACCCGCAGCCCGGCCTTGGCGAGCACCACCCCGGCGGTAAGACCGTTGTGCCCAGCCCCGATGATGATCGCGTCGTAGTCAGCCATTTCAGAACTCCTTTCTCGCTCAGTTCGTGCCCATCCGGATGTTCCGAACGATCACACCATCTCCCGCACTTGATCGACCGGAGCCTGCTCAGGCCGAAATCCAAACCGCTCCACGATGTCAGCCAATCCGCGGGACATTTCCGCCTCCGATAGCCCGAATTCCTCGAGTGAATACACGTTGTCACTCTGGTAATGTTTCTGCCGGGTCCGCTCCGCCTCCAACCGCCGGGCGAACACCGGTGAAATCGACAGGCCCAAGCGATCGTAGACCCGTTCCACCGTTGCCTTGGGATCGGCGATCAGCTCGGTGTACGGCACGATCGCGCAGCGACTCTCGGGCAGTTCCGCCAGCACGTCCATGGCGTAGTGGTAATCGCGGACACAGCCGCTCGCGAGCGAGCGGGTGGATCGCTCGATGTGATCGGCATCCATGCCGAGCTGTTGCCACACGGTGCGGAGCAGCTTCAGAATGCTCGGGAGGGTCTCGAACGGATTACGGATCAGGTAAACGAACTTCGCGTCGGGGAATTCCCGGGCGAGGCCGCGCATCTTCGTTACGAACGCCGGGTTCTTGCTGACGAGCGTGCGGTTGCCACCGTGGAAGGCCAGCTGCCGCTGCACGCACTCGCGGTAGAAGCCCATGATGCGCCGTTGCGCCGCGGCCGGGCGGTCGTCGAAAGTGACCAACTCGGTGAGTTGGTCCAGATACGGAAAGAGCACCACGATCACCGAAGAGGCAAAGGACAGGAGCAAGAGGAACTCATCCTCCTCGGGCTTGTTGATGCCGATAGGATGCTGCTTCTTGATCTCTCCGAGCTGCCGATTCTCCCAGTCTGTCAGCCGCTGCGCCGCACGGGGGAACGCCCACTGGTACGCCGCGGTCACTGTGTGAATCGTCTTCTTCTGGAGCAAGGAGGGAAACAAAATCTCCCAGGTTCGAAAGTAGACGAAACGTTCCTCATCACCGCAAAGTAAGCGATGAAAGAGGGTCGTGCCGCTGCGCGCGTTGCCGACGATGAACACCGGCGTCGCGATCTGAATTTTGCGATAGCCGGCGAAGAAGAGCCGATCGAGTGCCAGGCACACGGCGTTGCACACCGCCCAGATGCTCAAGAGCGTGAGGATCAGACCATGAACGAGCAGCCGTTTGGGACTCGGCTTGTCCGTCACCACCAAGCGGACCACCTTCAGGTACGTGTGAAAATCAAAATACATGGACCTGCTCACCATCCGTACGGACCGAGTTCACAATGCATCACGCCTTCCCGTCGAGGCGCGCGAGCGCGGCTTCCGCGTTCCGCACGGCGTGCGAGAAGATGCCGCGCGCCATCAGTGCGATTTCCGACTCAGCCCGTTTGCCGAAGACTTCGATGACGCACCGGTGCGCGTCCGCGTTCTCCGGCGCCGCCAGGGCGGCCCACTCCGCGAGATGGCAGGCGAGGGCCCGGTTGGAATCCACCAGCTCCCTGGCCCGTGCAATGAGTGGCGACGCGCCTCCCGCCAGGCGCACGATTTCGCGCGCCTGCGCCGCCATCGTGGCCGGGAGCACCTGCGCCGAAAAGCCGTTCCACCAACCGCCGTATTTCCGGATGACGTTGCGCGCGATGAATTCGGGGCGGTCATAAAGCGGGCCCAGATACGGCTCATCGGCCAGGTGGTCCGGGATTCTAATTCCCGCCAGGATGTCTTCGTGGGTCTGTCCCGCGTTCAGTCCCGCGAGCGTCTGGCGCACGATGGCGCGCAACGCCTCGGCCGTGTTCAGGCAGCGGCTGCGAATGGTGTCCCCGCCTGCAAGCGGCTGGCCGTGGCCGGGCAAGAGCAGCTCCGCTCCCGCCGACGCGACGGCCTCCAGCGCGTCGGCCCACTCCTCCGGATAGCGTTGCACTTTCTGTGGATTACCGCAGTTGGGGAGAATGCCGGTCAACAGATCACCGGAGCACACGATGCTGCGATCCCGGGCCCACACCCAGGTGCAGTCGTCGGTTTCACCTTTGGCGTGATGGAGATCGAAGTGCTCGCCGCCGACGCGCAGCGTGAGCTGGTCGCGGTACGTCGTGTCAGGCCAGAAGAACTCCTCCTCTTTATGCGGCCAGGCGATCAGACCGAACGGGATGCCGAACTGCACACAGTTGATGTGCATGTTCATCTCGGCCGTCTTCATGTAGGTGCGAAACCGCCGCACCACGTTCTCGTGGGCAATCACGCGCGGTCGCTCGCCCGCCTCGAGCCAGGGTTTCAGGCCGAAGGCGTGGTCGAGGTGACCGTGGGTGAAGATCACCGTGTGCAGCGGGGCGGTCGTGTGCGCGCGGATGTTTTTGAGGATGTCGGCGCCGGCGGCGACCATCCCCGTGTCGACGAGGACTAGCCCGTCGTTGGTCTCGAACGCCGTGAGATTGACGTAATCGGCGGTGGCAAACAGCGTACGCGGCGCAACCACCTTGGCCTCGTGGCGGCCGGTGAAGTAGCGCTCAAAGAGCGTCCCGCCCACGGACCGGTCGATATTCTTGGTGTCATTGATAGTCTCGTCGGTCATGATGCTCCTGTTCGCCTTGCTGGCGGCCCGTCGGCGCCCGGCCGCCGTGATTGTCGCCTTCTCCCGGCGCTTCGGCTCTTAACCGGCGCGCCCGCAAGCATGCCCAGCAATGTGCGCTCCAACACCGCGAAGTGGTCGCGGGAGGCCTCAACCCCCGGCACGACGACCGACTCGGTCGCAATGCCGCTGAGCATCACGAAAGTGAACCGTTGCGCCGCTAACTGCCGCGCCGGAGAGAGTCCCAGGTCGCCGAAGATCTGCCCCCATAGTTGCGTGAACGCGGCGGCGATACGGGCGGTCTTCTCGCGCCGGTGCAGTAGGATGTCCAGCACGGTGCGGTACGTGGGCGCCTTGAACACCCCCCAGGCCCGGTCGGTGAAGGCGTGGACGCGGCGTCCCAGATGCCGCTCGGTTGCGCGCAGGTCCTCCAGCGCAGCGGCGAACTGCGCGATGCTGTGGTCAATCACCGCATCGATGATGGCGTCCTTGGCGCCGAATTGGTGCTGCATGGCGCCCCAGGTGACGCCAGCGCCCTGCGCGATCGACGACATGGTGGTGTTGCTGAACCCCAGCTCGGCGATGCAGGCGCTGGCCGCGACGATGATCTTCTCGCGGGTCTCGGCGCTACGCTCGGCTTGCGTGCGGCGCGATCTTTTTCTCCGTGCGGCGACGTCGGTTGGCATCGGTGTGGCGTTCGCCTGCGTCCTCAGACCGTGGAAGGAAACAATTTCCATCGCATGCGTGATGTAAGTGGCATACTTGGCATGATGTCGTCAAGCATTTTCTCACACGCCTCGCGGTGCAGGCAGCTACCGCGGCGCGCAACTCACCCTGGTCTGCACCCCACCGGTCCTGGCTTCGAACCGCCTTGCGCTCGACGGCACTGAGGAACCTGGGCTACCATGTGCCCGTGGCTGACGTCCCCGAGATCTGTGGCTCGTGCGATGCGCGCTTTGCCGGCGTGCGCAGCGCGCTGGCGCAGAATTTTCGCGAGCACGGCGAGGTGGGGGCCGCGATCGCCATCACGGTCGAAGGCAGACCGGTCGTCGATCTCTGGGCCGGGTGGGTGGACCGGGACCGCACGCGCGCGTGGCAGCGCGACACCCTGGTGAACGTTTTCTCGGTCGGCAAGGCAATGGCTGCGCTCTCCCTCCTCATCCTGGTGGAGCGCGGGCAGGTCGACCTGGACGCGCCGGTAGCGCGCTACTGGCCCGAGTTCGCGGCCCGTGGGAAGGGTACTGTCACCGTGCGCATGCTCCTCGGCCATCGAGCCGGGTTGCCTGCAATCCGCCGTCCGCTTCCGAGTCTCGCCATGTACGACTGGGAGCTCATGACCTCCGCACTGGCGGAGGAAGAGCCCTGGTGGGAGCCCGGGCGGCTGCACGGCTATCACGTCAACACCTTCGGATTCCTCATCGGCGAAATCGTGCGGCGCGTGAGCAAGGAAAGCATCGGCGCCTTCTTTCGGCGTGCGATCGCCCGTCCGCTCGATGCGGATTTTCACTTCGGCATCGGTCCCGAGCACGACGACCGGATCGCCGACTATCTCTTCGCCGAGACGCCGCCGCAAATCGTTGCGGACGATGACGACGACGAGCGACGCTTCTTGTTGGGTTGTGTCTACATGAATCCACCGGGGCTGTCGGGCCCCGGCACCGTCAACACGCGGGCCTGGCGGGCGGCCGAGATGCCCTCGACCAACGGCCACGCCAACGCACGCGCCGTGGCGCGGATCTACAGTGCGCTGGCTTGTGAGGGGGCGGTCGACGGAATTCGGCTCCTGCGGACGGAGACGATCGAGCACGCCATCGTTGAAGCGTCCTCGGGGCCGGACGTCGTCTTGCGCCGCCCTTCGCGTTTCGGGTTGGGCTTCCAGCTCACCCAACCGGTGAGGCCGCTGGGACCGAATCCACGGAGCTTCGGCCACTTCGGTGCGGGGGGCTCGCTCGGATTCGCCGACGCTGATGCGCGGCTGGCCTTCGCCTACACGATGAATCAAGCCGGCCCTCGCTTTCAAGACCCGCGTACCCGCGCGCTGATCGCCGCGGCCTACGCCTCGCTCTGACTAACAGCAATGCCAGTGCGTTAAGCGGGTTCCTGCCGGGCGGGCACCCTTCGATACGACGCCAGAAAAGATGGCGCCTACTCAGGGTGAGCGGGGGAAAAGCCATATTTGATGGACTCTGAGACCGCTCGTGCTGAGGCTCTCGAAGCACGTCTTCGCATTTGTCGACAGTCTCGCCCGGCGCACTCCCGTCGGCTCTTCGACGACCATGCCTACTTACGCGGCCACGTAGGTATCAATCGACTGACGCAGCGTGCGCAGGATCCAGCCGCGCTTGTCATCGTCGGACTCGAGCAGCGTAATGCGGAATCCATGATGCTCGCTCTGAAAGCCGGTGAGCGGCACGACCACGATGCCGGTGGCGGCCATCAGGTAGTAGACGAAGCGCTTGTCCGGGGCGACACCCTGCACCATCTGTTCGATGCGCTCGCGCACCACGCGGTTCGCGATCGGCAGGGTCTGGTGACCGTTGAGGACGCCGTCCTTGAACATGACCGTGAAGTAGAATGCGCCCCCCGGCTTATTGGCCACGATGCTGTCGCAGCCCGCAAACGCGGCGACCGCCTCGTCGGC
This sequence comes from Binatia bacterium, assembly GCA_044450645.1. Lineage (GTDB taxonomy): Bacteria > Desulfobacterota > Binatia > HRBIN30 > HRBIN30 > JAGDMS01. Next base: position 28,634 of record JBIOJG010000052.1, on the reverse strand, counting down.
GCGTCGATCGAACAGCGCCTCGCGGCGGCGCAGGTGGCTGGCGTAGCGTGGGTCGCCCATCACGCGCGGGATCGACATCTGCGGCAGCGTCGTGCTGGACACTTCCAGCCGCTTGGCGGCCACCAGGCTGGTGCAGTAACGTGAGAAGTTCTCATCGCGGCCGCGGTTGAGCAGTTCGATCCAGCCGCAGCGCGAGCCCGGCCAGGGGTATTCCTTGCTGATGCCGCGCATGGCGATGGCCGGCACATCGCCGACCCATTCGCTGGCGTGCAGGCGCCCGCCGCCGTAAACGATGTGGGCGTAGATCTCGTCGGTGATGATGAAGCAGTCGTACTGGCGAGCGATCTCGGCGATCTCCTCGAGCAGGGCGCGCGGGTAGACGGCACCGGTCGGGTTGTCGGGGGTCAGCAGCAAGATGCCCGCAATCGCGTCGTTGTATTTCACCTTCATGCGGATATCGTTGACGTCCGGCATCCAGCCGTTGTACGGGTCGAGATTATACGTGAGGTGCTTGTAGCCGCTGCTGGCCGACTCCGCCGAGCTGTGCGTGCTGTAGGCCGGCGACGGGCCGAGCACGCGCGCCTCGCGGCGCAGCTGGCCGTAGACCTTGGAGACGGCGTCGCCCAGTCCGTTGAAGAAGAGGATGTCGGCGGACGAGATCTGTACGCCGCCGGGCCGCTCGTTGACCTTGGCCGCCAGGAACTCGCGCGTGGCGGGCACACCCTCGGTGTCGCAGTAGCCCCACGAACTGGGCTCGTCGACCAGCTCGTGAACGACCTGGCGGATCCAACCGGGCGGCATTTCGCCCTTCTGGATAGGGTCGCCGATATTCTCCCAGGTCATCTCGACCCCGAGGTCGTGCAGCTGCCGGCCGACGGCCACGATCTCGCGGATCTCATAGGTCAGATTGCCCGCACCCACGTGTACGATATCGCGTCGCATGATCCGGTGTTCTTTAGCTGTTCTCGGAGCGCGTTGGTAGGGGATTGTGAACCGGTCCGGCTCCGATGGTGGCTGAGACCGCCTGTTTCCTTCCTCCTTCCGTGGAGGCTGTCGCTGGCGTGCTGCCTGTGCGATGCACACTGCCCGGAAAGCGGGCGATCTGCTGACCAATGAGCTGTCACAACCACGCGGATCGAGTGGACCGCCCGGCTGGCATCTCGGTTGCAGCACCAGTCCCCGTGTCGACGGGAGGGTGAAATGCTTGGCGCAACGAGGTTCCAATCCCCTTGGGTTCGAATGTTCTGCGGTGCCGTATTCGCTGCCGGCGTTGCGGCCGACGCTTGGGCGATACAGGCACCAGTCCCGCTGCCGACAACGCACGAACGCCAGTGCGTTGCGACGGGAGACATCCCGGCGGGAGACGCCCGGCGTGTCACGGTCGCCTGGAAACGGCCGTTCGCAACCGCTGCGTATACGGTGATCGGCTCAGTTGCGGATTCCGCCGCTGGAGATCAGTCGCTGGAGCTGAGCCACGTGATCGTACCGTACACCTCGCAGGCGACTTCTGCGATCGTGTTCAACCGTGATGCAGGCGCAGCTCATGCTGGCATTCTCTGTCTGGACGCCAGCGTTGACTCCGAAGTCGCAGCGAGGTCGTCTCACTGAGTTGAGGCGGCGCGGGCGCTCACGGTTGCCGCGATATTTTCCTGATCCTTCTTCGACAAGCTGCCCATGAACCTCATGCAGAGGCAGTTTCCGGACGCGCCCTGGGTAGCCGCAAATGCGGCAAGCCAGGGCTATGGAGCACAACGCCTTCGGCGTAGATCCAAATGCTCCTCCGCTGATTGGCAGGTCTGGTACGCTGAAAGCGTTATGTGACATAGCCCCGGCTTGGCGCAACGCGCCTACCCGGGGCGGCGGCTCGTTCATGGCCACTCCAAGCCGGCGCCCCGCCGGTTCGGGCTCTCAGGGTGAGCGGAAAAGTGCAATGAATTCGAGGAGGGGATCCGCTCATGCTGAGCTTGTCGAAGCATTTGGTGGGGTTTTTCGGCAGCAGACTAGAGATTGAAAACGCGTAACGCGTTCTCGCGTAGGAACTTCGGCCACACGTGGTCGCGGAAAGGTACGTGCGGCATGTCGGCAAAGATGCGCTCGAGTGAGAGGCCCATCGGAAAGTAGCCGGCGTACATGATCTTGTCGGCACCGCGCGTGTTGGCGAAGTCGACGATGTCCTTGGGGTAATACTTGGGCGCGAAGGCGCTGGTCATGTAGTAGAGATTCGGCCACTTGAGCATCAGCTTCACGGCGAGGTCGGTCCACGGCTCGGCACCGTGGCGCATAACGAACTTCAGCTCCGGGAAGAACCAGCACACCTCGTCGATCAGCTCGACACGCTGCGGCGCCATCGGCAGCCGCGGGCCCGGCACACCCGCGCAGACGCAGATCGGCATGTCGAGCTCCACGCACTTGGCGTAAATCGGATAGAGTTTCTTGTCGTTGATCGGAACCTGCGGGCAGAGGCCGCACGGAAACGCGGTGACGGCCTTCAGCCCGAAGCGCTCGTGCAGCGCGACGATCTTGCGCACCTCCTCCATGCCCTCGTTCGGGTTGCACTCGTAGCTGCCAAAAAAGCGCTCCGGGTACTCCTTGAGCGCGCGGATCGCGGACTCGTTCTCGGGGCTGACACCGATCATCGCGCGCTCGATGCCGTACGTGTCCATCTCGGTGACGACGAGCTTCACGAAATCGGCCCCGGGCTGGAAGCCGGGAATGTTCCGAAACATGTACTCGGCCGGCATCTTGAACTGCTGGCGGCTCTGCGCGTCGCGCAGCAGCGGCTTCATGAACTCGTACCACTTGCCGGCGTCATCCGTCGGGATGGCCAGCATGAGGTCGATTACTCCGATTCCTGTCGGCATGGGCATAGTCTGCGTTTCCTCATCCAAGTACTATCGTTTCCGAGCATCCAGTCCGGCCGTGATGGCACGGAATGCCGCGATGGTTTCCATTTACGTAATGTGACCGGACAGCCGTGTGTCACAACTTCTGGCATCCGGGCGATCTAACAGGTTGCTGAAAAGGGTCTGAGCACCCTTCGACAGGCTGCCCATGAACATGCGCCGTCCATCGCCCAGGGCGTTGCCCTGGGCTCATGCCTTGCCGCCCTTTCAGGGCTGGTACCAAAGGAGTCCAACCGGCGGAGAACAGCAGCCCCAACGGGGCGGCCATTCATCAGCCCGGGGCATCGCCCCGGGCGGTGTCGGGCGAACCCTCGTGTTCTGTCATTCCCGCAATCTTCAGGCGGGAATCCATTCCGCATGCGATGGATGCCCGCCAAAAAACTGCGGGCATGACGGACTGGAACGGTAGGTTCATGGGCAGCCCGTCGAAGCATTGGGTGGGGTTTTTCAGCAAGCTGCTAAATCGCGATCTTCAGCGCGATTGCTTCGAATGGGACCTGCGGGACCTTTACCGTGCGGCGGCCCCGCGCCTGTTTCGCGACTCGCACCAGCCCGTGCCGTTCCAGAATCCGAATGTCCTCTTGCACGTTCTTGAGGTCGCGGCCCGCCATGGCGGCCAGCTCATAGATCGAACGCGGCTGCCGAGTCTTGATCGTTCGCAGCAAGCCTAACCGTTCGCGCGTCAGAAAATTGCGCGCCGCTTCGAGGCTGGTGAAAGCAACGATCTCCCTCGGCTCAACGCGCCGGCCCCTTCGAGCGGCCTCGAACGTTTCCTTAAAGCGCTTCAGTCCTTCGGTGAACGGCTCGACGGTGAACGTGGCGGTCTTCATTGCTCTGCTCCGATCAGCCGTTCCACGTCCGCAATGAAATCGGCGATCAGACGTGCAACGTCAACGAACTCGTAGGGATGTTCCGTACCCCCAATGTGCCGGTGGAGTGCCGCCCTGCCTCCCATCGCCGCACCTTACATGGTTTCTCATACCATATAGCAGGATGGTCTGCCAGAACAACGGGCGCCCGTTGAACGTCATGCGCTTCCTCGACCACATCGTGATCGCCAAAGATCGCCTACACCTCGTTCGTAGACGACGGGGCTACTGGTAATCCGGAAGTGAAACCGTCGCGCACTCAGGCCAACCCCTCAGTTGACCTGTTCTTGCTTTCGAGCCGAAAAGCGGCTCGCTTATCTCGTGAAACCCGTGTGGCACAAGGGTTTTCGAGGAAATCCCATAGTTGTAGGATTTTATGAGATTCCTCACCAGCACAAATTACCCGGCAGGCAGTAAGGATAAGAACTCGGGCAACAGCTGCCGCCGCCACAACATGACCCATCGCTGGGGCAACAGCTGCCGCCGCCGCAACATGACGTACCAGCGGGGCAAGTCCAGTAGCAGCCCCCGCAGTTTTCTGTGTCGGTCTGGGAGTCGCTGCACTGGAACCCTTGGTGGCCGTTACAGCACTGGTCGTACGGCTTTTGGCAAACGTGACCGCATGTTCCGCAATTCTTTACGTCACTTTCATTGAAGCATCCTGTCGGGCAAAGAAGCCGGCCCGCAGGGCATTGGCAGTTCCCCCCGTCGCAGAAAGCGTCCGTTCCGCAAACGTTGCTGCACCCCCCACAGTTCTGAGAGTCGGTGTTCGTGTTGACGCACGCGTTTCCACACTGCTGTTGGCCTGCGGGACATACACACTGGCCACTCTCGCATGAAGCGCCCGTTGCGCAAACATCACCACATTCCTTGCAGTTCTGGTTCGATCCCAAGGTGACGCACGCGTTTCCGCACTGCTGTTGGCCTGCGGGACACTGGCACTGTTCCTTGACGCACGAGGAAGGCGATCGGCAAACATGACCGCACACCCCGCAGTTCTGGTTCGTGCTCAGGGTGACGCATTTGCCGTTGCAACATGATGGCGCATCCGCTGGGCAGACCTTGCCGCACGTTCCGCAGTTCTTGGAATCACTGATCGTGTTGACGCACTGCCCCCCACAGAGGGGGGACTCACAGGGGCTCAAGTCGACTATACACTTTGATTTGTCTCCGACGGTTTCACGGACGCAGTCCCAACAGGTGCTTATAGCAAATTGAACGCAGGTTCCGGGCAAGGTTCCGGGCACGAAACGAGGGCACGGCGTCAGAGGTGGTTTCACACACAGCGGACCAGTGACTGCCCGAACCAGCTGCGGACCGGGTTGGACCACCCGAACCGGGCTGACAGGTCTGCACCCGAGAGGGAGCAGTGCTGTGCAAGCGACTACCCACGCAGTCCACGTCCCACAGATCGCTTTCATTTTGCCCTCCCGCGTCGCCCAGATAGCTCGCAAAACTTCCGCAGATCAGCGCGCCTCAGGCCCTACCTTGGCCACAGTCAAGCGACGATTGTCAAGGTGTAGATCCAGAAATGTGTAGATCTACAAGGTCTTCAAGGCGAGCGGGTAAGGCGACGTCTTCCTGCCACAGATCGCGCCAAACGCCCAGGTCCAGCCCCGAAATCCCATAGAATTAGGAAAACATGTTTTTCTGCGGAAAGCCTTGTGCCACAAGAGTTTCCGACGGCGAGTCCGGGACCCTGCTCCAGAAACAACATATTTTGGCTCCCTGAAGCCGATTTCATGTGATTTCCGCACGCGCTCTGCTCGACGCGCTGCGGCGCCATCGGCAGGCGCGGAAGCGACGCGCTAGCGTCTCCGAGCCTCCAGTCCGGCGGTGATGGCCCGGAATGCCGCGATGGTTTCCATGTCGCGATCGAAATCCGGATCGACGCTGGCTTTGACGATGATGACATGGGCGCGCGGGTTCACGTACAGGTATTGCCCCCATACTCCGATCCCCGTGAACTCTCCGTCGTCACCCGCCGGCACCCACCACTGGTACTGGTATCCGATGTCCCAGTCGGGACCCGCCCACTCGGGCCTGTCCGCACCGGTGAGCCGCAGATATGCCTTGTCGGGCACCACCGACTGGCTGACCCAGCTCTGCGATATGATCTGCGTGCCGTTCCAGTCACCCCCGCGAAGGAAGAGCCGGCCGAACTTCGCGTAGTCCCGCAGGGTCACATTCAGGCAGCAGAAGGCATACTCCATCGCATCGGCACCAGTGCGGTCGGTGATCCAGTAAGCGTCTTCCTCCATACCCAGCGGTGACCACAGTTTCTCTTCGAGGTAGGTGGCCAATGATTTTCCCGTGACGTGCGAGAGCAACATGCCCAGTGACTGCGTATTCACGCTGACGTAGTCAAACGCCTCTCCAGGAGCGCGCTTGGAGCCGACCGCGGCCGGATAGGCGTTGATCCGTGAACCGAAGAGGAAGCTCATCAGGTACATGCGACTGATATCCGAGAGGGCGTTGTCGTAGTCCTCGTTGAACTCCACGCCGGACGACATCTGCAGGACGTCCTTGATCGAAGCCCGGGCGTACCCGGAATGCTCGAGCTCCGGAACGTACTTGACGATCGGCTCATCGACGCCGGCAATCCGCCGCTCATCGATGGCGATGCCGACCAAGGCGGACACGAACGACTTCGCCACCGACCACGAGGTGAAGCGTGAATCTTCCGTTGCGCCGAAGAAGTAGCGCTCGTAGACGATCCGATCATCCTGCAGGACCAGGAGTCCCAAGGTGGTGGTGCGTTGGAGAAACTCGTCCAGGCGGCTCACCTTCCCGCGGTACTGGTAGGTGACGTCGAGATCCACCACACTCCGTTCAAAGCGCACCGGTACCGATGATTTGGGAATGATGCGGCTGGGGAAGACCTCCTGCATCCGGCGGAAGTTTTGAATCTGGGTGTCCTGGCGGAGAAGTGTGAGCACCCGTTCGATCACCGCAAAGCGCCACATCCACACCGCCACGACGCCGACGAAGAGCACACCGGCAGTGAGTCCGAACTTCCATACGATTTGCGAGACGGTACGGCTCATAGCACGCTCCGGTCGGTCCTCTTCCCTTGACCCATGACGGCGCACCTTACAACTCCAGCGAGAAGTGGTCTACGGCCACGCCCCACACGACGTCCGCAGCCTGTGCCTGGTGACAGCTTCCGCGGCTGGAACTCCATACACTTACGGATGCTAATGGTCGCGTGGTCCGTGCCATGCACGCGGGCGGTTGATCCCGTAGGGCATGGCAGATAAAACGTGATCAGGCCGACATGACGGAGAACGCCTCAATCCAGATTGCTGCTGGTACAGAGCTCTCTCGCCAGGTTCGCGGCGTCGCCGCCGCCACACGGCCGATCACCCCGCGCATCACGGCGGCCTACGATGCCTCGAGCATCACTTTCCGTGTGTTGCGAGCATTCGGTTGGGGTCCCCTGCTCAACCTCGGCTACTATCCATTTGGGCCGCCGCTGACCGTCCTGAACTTCGTGACCACCCCGTTCATCTTCGCGCCGTTCTTCCGCCTGCCGGGCGCGCAGTTGAAGCTGGTGACAAAGTCGGCGTCGCTCCTACGTCTCACTCGTGGCAGCCGGGTGCTGGACGTCGGCTGCGGCAGGGGGATGAGCTCGTTCTTCATGGCGCACGCGTTTCCGTTGGCGGACATTACCGCCCTCGACCTGCTGCCACAGAACGTCGCCACCGCGCAGACGCTCTACGGCAACACGCCGAATCTCACGTACCTCGAAGGCGACGCGATGGATCTCCGCTTCCCCAGTGAATCCTTCGATCGTGTCCTGTGCCTCGAAGCCGCATTTCATTTTCCCGACCGTAACCGTTTCCTCGGCCAGCTCGCGCGGATTACGCAGCCCGGAGCCCGTGTCGTGATCGTAGACTTCATGTCGAAGGCCGACAGGGATGCACCGGCGTGGAATGATCCGAAGATTGAGGTGGTCCGCCAGACTTGGCAATGGGAGTACTTCGACTCGGCCCGCCAGTACCAGTTGAATGCGGTCAAGAACGGCTTCCATGTCGAAGCCTGTCGCGACTGGTCAGCGCATGTGACCGCGCCGCTGGGAACGGTTTTCGAATTGGTGGCGTGGCTGGCCCGCCGGCGCTGGGGGCGGCGACTGCTGTTGCAGCAGAACCCGCTGCTGCGCTCGCTCAGCGATCAAGATTGGGAAGACTTTACCCAATCGGCGCATGCCCACCGCTACTTGGAAAAGCATGCGAGCTATATCGCGCTGATCTTGACACGGAGTTGAGCCGTGCGCGCTCGTCGCTCAAGTCGCGCGGACACTTGGCGTCGTGCTCGGCCGCTTGAGCCACGCGCAGTTTGATGAGTGCAAGCGACACCCTTGCAGTCAGCGGGGAGGGTCTCGTAGGCTACTGTTGTACGGAGGCGAGAACTCGGTTAACGGCCGCGGCGACGTCGTCGCTTTGCAAGATCGTATCGTGACCTTCGGGAAAGCCCCGCACCTGCGCCGCCTCTTCCTGCGCGGCCGCAGCCAACTGGCTCACCAGCGTGACGGTGCCGTCGTTTGCCCCGCGCATGAGTGCGGAGCCACCCTCGTAGCTGAAGAAGAGATGGTAACGGCACTCTTGCGGCAACTTGGTTGCGAAGACTCCTCGCAGGAAGTCGCTGTGCGGATCCATGTCGTACCACGACGGAACGACGGCGGGGGCGTAGTCGACGCCTGCGGCGGCGGCCGCGTGGCCTTGCCACGGCGTGGAAAGCGTTATGAACGCTTTCAGCTCACCCTTCCGATCACCCGTGACGGACTGCATCCACTGATTGACCGCCGAGCGTGAGACCAATCCTCCCATCGAATGCGCCACAATGATGAGGCGCTCGAACAGGTGCTTCACGTGCAGGGCGTTCAGCCAGCGAATCAGCGCCTCGCCGAGCAAGTCGAGTCGTCCGCCGGACGGGTAGTAGAGCAGCCAAGGCTGGAAGTGCTTACGGTCGAGCCGGGCGATCAGGTGCGCGAACTGCGCCGGGTTCCCACCGATCCCATGCACGAACAACACTGGGATCTTGTCGGGATCGTACGGCTCCAGAAAGTAGATGCCCGCGCCGACGCGCAGAACGAACTCGACCGGTTGCCACATCCCGAGCTTGCCGTTCTCAACCGTGAAGCGTGGATCGTCGACCGTCGTCACCGTCCCGATGTTCACATCGGGCAGCTCGTGAATACCGCGGCGGCCCAGCTCCGGCGCGACGAGCGCTCGATCCAGCACGGCGGCGTGCGCTGCATCGATGGAGATGTCGATGCCGTCGACCCGCTCGCCCTTGGCGATGCGGATCTCGTCAGGCGATCCATACCACACGCCACGCTCGTGCGAGGGGTCGTAACGGAAGTCCCGATCCGCATCCACGAACGCCGCGACAAAATAGTTGCCGGCGGGGACGATGAAGAAGAACTTGCTGGGCCGCTCGAGCGCAAATGAGTCGATGACCGCGCCCGAGTCGCTGCGCAGCAGCACCACGACAATCGTCGCGTCCGCACGCATCTCGGCCTGCACGCTCCCGGTGATCATGGTGAACTGCTTGGATCGTTCGATGTCCTTACGCAGTGCGCGAAACGCACACGACGAATTGAGAAGAAGGCAAATGAAAAACAGGACGCGGCACAACAGCACACTCCCGGCCGCGATGCGATTGGCGGCACGCCGACGGGGCGGCAGGATGCCGGTGAAAGGGACAGTAGGGGCCTTCCGCAGCATGCTGATCACGGCTGTTCTCCCCGCGATGATTTCTTCTTCGCCTTGCGCGCCGCTCCCTTGTCGGCGGCCGACGCGGTGGATGGCGGCTGGGCGGCGCGCACTCGGGTCAGGGCCGCGCCGATCTCGTCGCTCCAGTGCCCCAGCGCTCGACTCAGTGCCGCGACGGCTGCGTCAGCGCCAGATCCCGTCGCGGGCTCGACGAGGTGCGTTTCCGCGGTCACCAGCAATGTGTCCGTCTTGCCGTCCTTGATGCCCCAACGTGCGCTCAGCTCCGCATCACCGCTCGCCGTCGACTCGAAGCGCAGGATTTCCAGCGGAACGTCGTAGGCACGCGGCGGCGCAAGGAAGGTCGGCAAAGTCAGGACACGCACGTTACCGAGGCGTGCGGTCAGATTCTGCGACAGCACGCGCACAACATTCGCGTCGAGCGCCTCGGCCCAGCGGTCGTCCTCCAGGAAGCGAATCTGGTTCGGTCCGACGCGCACGGCCTGCTGCGTACGATTGAGGTAATCGGGTAACTTGAGCGGCCCGAGGCCGACGGTGAGGTCAACATCGCTTGCTTGCTTGTTGGCGTCACTCGCTTCCGCTGCCGGAGACAAAAAGTAGAAGCGCGTGCGGTTGGGCCGCGGGGCGAGCAGGCTGCCACAACCGGCCGTGAGTAGCGCCGTGACCGTCACGGCAGCCACAAGTGAGAGTCGTCTGGTCATTTGGCTTCCTCCACAGCGCCTTTCCCACGCAGCAGCGCCGATGGGTCGTGCTCTAGCTCCTCAGCCACTTGGCGGAAGGCGCGTGCGGCCGCCGACAGGTCGTTGAGCGAGCGCTGCAGCGAATAGGCAAGCGGCGCGTCCGGCTTGAGGAGCGTTTGCATCTGCTGCAGGGTGAGATTGGTCGTGCGCAACGTTTCGCGGGCGTCGCTTGCGGTGGCCTGCATGGTGCCGCCGAGCGGTCCCAACTTGGCATCGAGATCATCGGCGAGTTTGCGCAGGCTGGTGAGCGTTGACTTGGCGTCGGCACTGACGGACTTCAGCCCATCCACCGCGCCTGGGAGCGTCTCGAGTGTGGCCTTCAGGTGTGGCGAGTTGAGCATCCGGTCCAACCCGCCGACCGCGTTGTGCAGCGATACCACCAGGCCGGCGACGTCGGCCTCATTGAGCTTGGCCAGGAACTCCGCCGCCTTCGCCTGCACCTGTTCCATCGGCGTGGGGATCGTTGGCAGCTCCGGATAGGACACCGTCGGATCGTTCACCAGGTTGATTGGCGAGCCGGGAAAGAAGTCTGTCTTGACGTACAGCAGTCCGGTCACGAAGCTCTGCATGGCGAGTTGCGCACGCAGACCGCGGTCGATCAGTCGCTGCAGGTTCTCCGGTGTCGGGGCGCTCTTCGCACCCTTCTGCGCGAGGCGGTCAGCATCAATCTCGATCAGGACCGGGATGCGCATTTCACCGGGGCGGTCGAGGAGCGCCGCTTGTCCCAGATTGAGCTTCACCGCGGTCACGGAGCCGATCTCGACGCCCTTGAGCTTCACCGGCGCGCCGACGTTGAGGCCGTTGACGTCACCGCTGAAGTACAGCACACACGGGTACGTCTTCCGGAACAACCGCCCCGAACCAAACATGACGACCGCGATCACCGCCAAGGTCACGGCGCCGACGACAAATGCGCCGACGGCGGCTGGGCTGAAACGCTTGCTCATTCCTTCTTCACCTCCGGTGTGTCCTCGCCACGGGACAGGAAGCGCCGCACGCGTGCATCTTCAGCGTGCTCGCGCAACCATTTCGGGTCCCCGGTGGCAGTCATCGTCCGAGTCTCCACCTCGAGGTACACGCTGTTGGTGGCAATGCTGAAAATACTCGGGAGTTCGTGCGTCACCGCCACGATGGTGGCGCCGAGACTGGCGCGCAGCTCGAGGATCAGCTCGTCGAGCAGGCGCGAGCTCATCGGGTCGAGCCCGGCGGACGGTTCGTCGAAGAAGAGGATCTCCGGATCGAGCGCCATGGCGCGCGCCAGCCCGGCGCGCTTCTGCATGCCGCCGCTGATCTGCGACGGATAGAAGTCCTCGAACCCTTTCAAGCCGACTAAGGCCAGCTTCAGCGAGGCCACCTCGCGAATCTCGGCCGGCAACAGATCGGTATACTCGCCGAGCGGCAGGCCGATATTCTCCGCCAACGTCATCGAGCTCCATAGTGCGCCGCTTTGATAGAGCACGCCGAAGCGCTGCAACATCCGCTGCCGCTGTTGGGCAGTGGCCCGCGTGAAGTTCTCATCTCCATAGAGGATCTCGCCCTTCGCCGGCTCGTTCAGGCCGATCAGATGGCGCAGCAACGTGCTCTTCCCGCAGCCGCTGCCACCCATAATGACGAAGATATCCCCGCGCTTGACGGTGAAGTTCAGATCGCGCATGAGCACGAAACTGCCGTAGGCCATCGTCAGCTCACGGACGGTGATGTGGGCGTCGGCGTCCGCTGATGGCTGATGGCTGATGGCTGATGGCTCAGTAGTCATATGCCCAGGATGTAGAACATCACCGCGAACAGGCCGCAGGCGCTGATGACGAGCACGATGCTCGTCACCACTGCGGATGTCGTCGCGTCGCCGACGGCGGAGGAGCTGTTGCCACACTGCATGCCTCGCAAGCATCCCGAGACGGCGATCAATACCCCGTAGACCGATGCCTTGAAGATCCCGCCGACGACGTCGCCCAGCTTCACGGCCGCTGCCGTCTGTTGGTAGTATGTGATCGGCTCGAGATGCAGGAGGCCGGTGCCCACCGCGGCGCCGCCGAGGATGCCGACGAAATCAGAGTACAGGCACAGCAACGGCATCATCAGAAAGAGCGCCAGCATGCGCGGCAGCACGAGAAACTCGAGCGGGGTGATGCCCATGGTGGTCAACGCGTCCGTCTCCTGAGTGACCTTCATGCTGCCGAGCTGCGCCGCGTACGAAGCCCCGGTGCGGCCGGCCATGACGATCGCGGTCATCATCGCCCCCATCTCGCGAACCATGGCGATGCCCACCAGGTCGGCGACGTAAATCGCGGCGCCGAACTGCTGCAGCTGGATCGCGCCGACGAAGGCGAGGATGAGACCGACCAGGAAGCTGATCAGCGTGACGATGGGCACCGCCTCGGCGCCGGCCTGCTGGATCAACACCAGGAGGTCCGAGCGGCGATAGCGCGCGCGGCCGACGACCAAGCGCCCCGTGGCAATAGCGACCGCACCAATGAAACTGATGAACTCCCCGAGGGCCTGCGTCGTCGACAGCGTCGCGCGGCCGATCCGCTCCAACGCCGACTCGTCCACCTCTGCCGCGCGCGCGCCTTTGCGCTCCGGTACCGCCTCCGCCAGCGCCAACAAGCGTTGTACGCCCGCCGGCAAGCCGCTGCGGTCTTGCGTGATGCCGCGCGTGCCGCAGAACGTAGCCACGTGCTCAAGAAATACGAGGAGACGGCTGTCCCAATCGCTGACAGCCGCGGCATCGAACACGATCCGGCGGGGAGAGAGCGTCGCGAGCTGTTGGTCGACGACGGCGACGGACGGCAAGCCGCTCTTCATGCACCATGCTCCCGCCAAGCGGATCTCGAGGCTTGTGGCGTCAATCTGTCGAAAGGATATGTGTGCGGTGTTCATGAGCCGGGCCGCGCGCTCCTGACGGGTGCAAAGAAGCGATCAGCGGCGCGCATTTCCGCTCTCCCGCCCATCATCCTGGAGTTGGCGCAACTCCTGCGCCCACTTCGTCGCCGCTTCTTGGTCATTCGCCTGAAGCGCGAACTGCAACAGCGCCGACAAAATGTCGCGGTCGCCGCTGAAGCGCTCGTGCGCCTCCTTCAGGACGGCCAGCGCCGTGTCGCGCTGGCCGACGCTGTCGAGCGCCACGCCATACACGTACGCATAGTGTGCGTTCTCCGGGCTTTGCTCCGCCGCTTTGGCCAACTCGCTTGCCGCTTCGGGCATCCGCTTCTGGCGGACGAGCAGCAGCCCCAAGGCGTGATGCACATCGCCGTTGGGCGGATGCATCGTCAACGCCTGACGGAGGGTGCGCTCGCCGTCGGCATCCCGGTCTTGCTGGCGGTATACATCAGCGAGGTTGACGTACGGTGGGATGAACACCGGCTGCAAGCGGATCGCCCGCTGGTAGGCGGCTTCGGCCGGCGCGACCTTGCCCAGCCGCGCATCGAGTACGCCGAGATTCAGCCACGCTTCGGCGCGGTCGCCGTTGAAGCTTTGCATGGCGCGATATTCTGCCGCCGCGCGCTCGAACGCGGTTCGCTGCTCAGCGCTCAGCGACGCCGCGGCCGGAACGTCGGCGAGTGCGCTCACGGCGGCGATGCGGACCACGCGAATCGGATCGTTCAGCAGCGGCGCGCCCGTTTGCCATCGGCGTTGCGGCTCCCAGCTGACCAGCAGCGCGACCGCCGCCCGCCGCACGAGCGGATCCTCATCCTGCACGGCGCGCGCGACCAGAGCCGGGGCGCTGCCCGGGAAGTTCTCGAGAAGGCTCACGGCTGTGGCGCGCACGATGGCTGGGAACGAGCGGTCGGCGATGACGTCGGCGAGCAAGCGCTCCGCACCCGCTTGATGTCTGCGGCCGGCGGCCAGCGCTGCGGCGTAGCGCGGCCCGCGCATGCGGGTTGGGCCATACCACTTCACCACCGCATCGGCGCTCCATTGTGCCGTGTGGTCGTGGTGACAGTCCGTACAGGTATCGGGCGTTCCGAGCGTCACAGACAGGTCCGGGCGTGGGACGCGGAAGCTGTGGTCATGGCGCTGATGCACGACCATGTAGTTGCGGGCCAGCATGTGGCACTGGACGCAGCGGGCGGCCTCGGTACCCGCCTTGTGGTGATGGTGCGATGGGGTGTCGTACTGCGATGGCCGGTGGCATTGCGCGCACACGGCGTTGCCCTCAGCGCGCAGCCGCCCGCTGTGCGGATCGTGACAGTCGGTGCAGATGACGCCGCGTTGGTGCATGCGGCTTTGCAGAAACGAGCCGTACTCGAACACCTCATCGAGAATCTGGCCGTCGGCGTGGTAGAGTACCGAGTCGAGCAACGCCAGCATGTGTGTCTGCCCCAACGGCTGGCTGTAGTCGTAGTCCTCTCCCATCTGCGTGCGCCGGGCGTGGCAGCGCGCGCAGATGACCTGCGGGCGCGTGTCGCGCGGCCCGCCGAGGTGCGCGATGGGCGCGGTGCCTTCGAACGCCCACGAGCCGCCGCGTGCCGCTAGGTCAACGGCGAGCCCCTTCGTATCGGTGTCCCGTTCGTTTGGCATTTCCGTAGGGGCGAGCGGACGGTCGCCCTTACGGGCGCGCCGGCCCCACTCGACGTGTTGCGAGCCCGGTCCGTGGCACGCTTCGCACGACACATCGATCTCGGACCACGTTGCCGCGAACCGATCGGTGTCGGCGTTGTAGTTCTTGCGCACGTCGGTCGAGTGGCACTCGGAGCACATGTAGTTCCAGTTCTGGTATGCGCCGGTCCAGTGCAGGACGTCTCGGAAGTCCACTGTCTCGTTCGGATACAGATGAAACCAGCGTTGCCCGCCCTGCTCCTTCCGGCGCGTGTCCCAGCAGACGTTGAGCGCTTGCAGGCGGCCATCCGGAAACGGAATGAGGTATTGCTGCAGTGGCGCAATCCCCAGCGTGTACCGGATTTCATAGTCGTGCAGCTTGCCGTCAGGGCCGTCGGTGTTGGCGTAGAATTTCCCGTCGCGCCTAAAGAAGGTCGAGGTGACCCCGCCGTACGTGAAGCGCGCGTTGTTGAAGTCCCCAAGCACCGTAGCTTTGCTGGCCTCCTGCATCGCCAGGGCGTGATGCGAGCCGCGCCAGGCCTCGTACTCCTTGCGATGACACTCCGCGCACACCTTGCCGCCGACCTGCTGCGGCCCCCGGTCGCGTGCGGCGGCGGCCGCGGCCATGCCCATGCACAGAATCGCCGGGATCACCGCAGCCAACCGGAACGTGCTCACTGCTTGCAGCACTTGCCATCTCCTTCGGGTCATCTTCACACACCAACGAACGCCAGCCTGGCATTATGATTTAGACCGATATGCCAACCCCTTCCAACAGCGTTTGTCGACGAACCGGACGTATGTCCTACTGACCGCCCGCCATTCCTTAGCGCTCTCTGTTGTAGAGACTCACGAGCCACGCTACGAGGACCACCAAGTAGAGCTGTCCGCTTATCGCTTCGACGACGGCCATGAACTGCACCGGACCGGTCCTGGGAGTGATGTCGCCGTAACCCAGCGATGCGAGGGTGACGAAGCTGAAGTAGATGGTATCGCGCAGAGTCAGCTCCGCCCCCGCCGTCAGATGCGCAGACACCAACGAGCCGGGCCACGCTTGCTCGCAAAGCCGGTAGATCACACCGCAGAGGATGCCGAAGAGCAAATAGACGCTGAGCGCCCCCCAGATGCGCTCGCTGTCGACCGGCCCGCGGCGCAGGACGGTGCGCAGAATCGACGCCATCGCCAGAAGCGTGACGAGCGACCACGCCGTCTGGTCGGCAGTGAGCAGCGGCGCGGCGCCCGACATTGTACTTACCACCATGGTGACCAGCGCGGCGCCAGCGAGCGCCAGGAGCGGGTGGAACCCCGGTTCGTCCACTGTACCAACCACCGCCGCCACTAGGTTCAGCTCCACGAATCCCCTGAGCAGGGACGGATCGCGACCCAGGGCCTGGAGCACCGGCGCGGCGACGAGGGTGAGGATGAGGGTCACGAACAGGCAGGTGAAGCGCCGCCGGCGCCATGCGTCGATCGTGCGCCGCAGGAACGGCAGCCGTGATCCTGCCGCTGCGGTCGCTCTACGCGCGGGGCCCAAGGCTCCACTCCCGCATCCGGCTGTAGCCGCGCGCGAAGAGGGTGGGCCTCATTTCTGCGCCGGCGCCTCGACGGAGATGGCCAAGGCCTCGCTGTAGGTGATGTCGACGCGATCCCCAACCGCCACCCTGTCGAGGTTCTCCGGATAGCGCGCCTTTACCGTGGTCAGGTCTCCGTCTGGACCCTGTAGAGTCACCGTGCCGGCCGTCTTGTCAATGCCGGCGATAGTGGCGGTGATCGTCGTCACGCGCGCTGCCGAGCCGGCAGGCTTCTCGCCGGGCGCGGCGCGCTCAAGTTGCTCCGTCACCGCAGCGCCCGGCTGCGCATCGCCGGGCTTGCGCACTGCGTACGCCAACGACTCGTAGTAGGTCACGGTCACCTCATCGCCCACGTTTACCTGCGGCAGGTTGCGCACGCTGTCATCGACGCGAAAGCGCAGCCGCGAGCCCGGCTGCTCCAGGGTGATGACGCGCGTGGCGCGGTCCAATGCCTTGACGCGGGCGGTGGCGGTGACGAGGTTCGCGCCGACCGTGCCGGTAACCTTTGGCGCTGCCGTCATCGGGCTCGACGACGCCTTCGGTGCCGAAGCACAACCCCACAGTGCGGCGCTCACCACCAACACGACTACAGACCAACTATGGCTTCTCATCATTTGTCTTCTCCTTTCCTGCGCATCTGCATGGCTCCTGAGTCATTGCGGGAACAGCAACGTCACCGTGAAGCGAATCCCCCAATCGGGTGCGACCGTCGGCCCTTCGGCATACAGCTTGGGCCCGAGCAAGAACTGGATCGGTTGTCCACCGAGCTTGAGCAGCTGACTCACGTTGGCGATCAGCGGCACCGTCCACTGGCTGTTCTCCCAGTCGTAGGTGGACTCGGTGCTGACGCCGAAGGTGGTGTATGTTTTCGTGGTGTACGACAGAAACGCTTGCAGGAAGGTGGCATTGACGTCGGAGGTGTGGTGTGTGCCCCCCGTCGACACGATGTGATTAGTGAGCAGGCCGTAGGTCCAGCCGCTGTGTTGTCGCAGCACCACGGCGGTCGGTCCGATCCCGAACTTTTCGGTCCCGAGGAAGTTCTCCGTCGAAGTCGGCAGCAAGAAGGCCGGTCCCGCGCCCCAGATCACTCCGCCCGGACCGCGTGTGGCCGGAGCGAAGAACAGGCTCTGCAGAATGTCGCCCACGCCGGTCTGACTGCTGCCGGGCACCACGTCATCCTGGTGGATGATTGGAACGATCGTCCGCGAGATGAGGTTCCAGTCTTCCGAGAGCGGGATCGGGATGACCGGCTGGAAGTTGAGCGTGTACTTGAAGCCCGCGCTCTTCGGGCCGGAGCCCCACTCGAAGTTACTTTGAAACGGCACGCTGATCAGCGGCGCCACCGGGTTCTGGAGCTTCTTGGCCAGCTCGGCTTGTTCGTCGGATTCCTGCGCGACGGCCGCCGCCGTGATCAGCAGGCTCACCACGCTGGCGCACGCCAGTCCGCTGAACCAGCGCTTCGATCGAATGGATAAGTTCACCATCGTCTCTTCTCCAGTCTCGGTCGCCTCTTTGATCTGCGTCATGGTCTCACCCGCCCGCACCGCCGCGGGACCAAAACCAAGCGCCGCGAACAACGCCAGCCACCATTTGTCCTTCACGTTCATCCACCGAGACCGAACTCCATTGTTTTCCCCCTCCTCGCAGCTACAGTTGGCCACTGAGCAGTTGCTTCGAACCAAGTCCCAAGCGCTTGATGCAAAGGAGTGCGCGGGACACCGGCACGTCGAGACGCTTCACGCGGTCTGTGCTCAGGTAGTACACCGAGCCGGACATCGGCGTCGGCGCCTGCGGCACGAAGACGGTCAGCAACCCATTGTCGTGCTCCTCGAGAATGAAGGCGAGCTGCCACGCGTCTTCGATGCGCGCCAGCGCCACCGTGAGCTCGGGGGTCGTTTCGACCGCGACCAGCCCCTGCGCCATGCTCTTGAAGGCGCGGTAGCCCAGTAGGTTGCCGAGGAAGGTCTCCTCGACCCAGCTGGTGAAGAGCCTGCCAGCCCCCGTACGCGCTACCAAACCGGCACCGAAGCACACGGCGAGGAGCAACAAACCGCCCAGTAGCGTGGCGAGGGCGATGCCACCGACGCTCTCGTAGGGCAGGGCACGTGCGATCGGCGCAATGCCTGGCCGAGCCAAGCTCAGCGCCTTCTGCACGACGACGACTACCAGCACCGCGGGGACCAAGAACACGACGCCGCCCAATACAGTGGTCTTGATAAGGTCGAGAAAGGCCCGCATCGCTTGCCTCACCAGTCAGAGCGAAGATCGGCCCCAATTGCGACTTGAGCCGATGGCGATTTTCGACGCTCGCGGGTTCCCTGACGCCTCGTACCTTCGGACGAAATTGTACCTGTAAATCTCCACGCCACTGCGATGCCCGGATTCGGCACCCCGACACCTGTATCTCGTCTCCCGCATCCCGTCTCCCGTATCCCGTCCACTGGCCCTCGCGTCCGGCTCCTATTCCGCCGCGAGCCTTGCCTTGCGCTCCATGCCTTGGATTGTCTGCTGCTCGGCAGCGCTCAACTTCGCGGGTTGGGTATCGATCTCCACCTTCTTGATCGTGCCGGTGAAGCGATTCGGCGAGGCATAGGCAGCGCTCACGGGTGATCCCGAGTCTTCGCCGATATCGAACGTCTCGTCGGCCGAGAAGCGGCCCCAGGCGGTCTTGTCGATCCGCCCTTCGCCAACCTTCTTGTCATTCACGAAGAGCGCCGCCGTGCCGCCTTTGCCAAGGCCATGTCCGTCATACGAGAAGACCATGCGGATCGTATTCGGCCCCGGCGACAGGGCTTCGGAGCTGCTCACCGTGTAGCGTGCCTGGGTAACGAAGTTGTACTCGTAGGTGGGCCGTCCGTCCTTGACGAAGAGCGAGAAGCCTCCCACCACCCCGCCTGCGGCTGCGAGGACTCCGTCTGCCCCTCGCTGGGGCACATCCACGTAGGCCGTGATGGTATGCGAGCAGTTCTTGGTTTGGGCGGCCGAACTCTCGGGAACGTGTAGTCCAGGGTAGTAGGTATAGCTGGTCCGTCCCGCAATCAGGCTGGGACGCAACGTCGGATCGCCGCGTTCGGCCAGGCGATCGTCCAGCGGCAGCACCTGGTGTTTTTCCGCTTCCACCCAGAACGCATCCTGGAGCTTCTTCAGCTTGTCGGGATGCTGTGCCGCGAGGTCGTTGCCTTCGCTGAAATCGCGCGTCAGGTCGTAAAGCTCCCAGGTGTCCTTGTCGAAATCGTACGAACCGATTGTCCACGGCAGGCGTCCGTGCCGGGCGGCGGCAATCCATCCATCCTTGTACAGCGCGCGATTGCCGAACATCTCGAAGTACTGCACCAGTCGCGTCTCTTCGGCGTTCGGTCGATCGAAGCTGTACAACATGCTCACGCCTTCGATCGGCTTCTGCTTGACCCCGTTCACCTCCTTCGGTTCCGGGATCTTCGCCGCTTGCAGAATCGTGGGCGCGACATCAATGACGTGATGGAACTGGGTGCGAACGCCACCTTGATCCTTGATGCGATCCGGCCAGGCGATCACCAACGGGTTGCGCACGCCGCCCAGATGCGAGGCGACCTGTTTGCCCCATTGGAAGGGCGTGTTCATCGCCCAGGCCCAGCCTACCGGGTAATGGTTGTAGGCATTCGGCCCGCCGATCTCGTCCAGGTGCTGTACCAGTAACGACGGGTCCTCCGGCATACCGCCCAGGGCCGCCATCTCGTTGAAGCAGCCATACAACGTGCCTTCCATGGACGCGCCGTTGTCGCCGACAATCCAGAAGATGAGCGTGTTGTGGAGTTGCCCGACCTGCTCCAAGGCATCAAAGACGCGGCCGACCTCGTAATCCGTCTGCGCGGTGTAGGCCGCAAACGCTTCCATCAGGCGCGCGGCCACCCGCTTCTGGTCGGGGGTCAGCGAGTCGTAGGCCGGGATCTCTTTGGGCCGCGGCGTCAGCTTCGTGTCCGGCGGGATCACGCCTAGTTTGAGCTGGCGCTGATAGGCCTCCTCGCGGTACTTGTCCCAGCCCTGGTCGAACTGTCCCTTGAACTTGTCCATCCACTCCTTCGGAACGTGATGAGGGGCGTGGGTGGCACCGGGCGCAAAGTAGACGAAGAATGGCCGGTCGGGAGTGACCGATTTCTGCTGGAAGATGTACTTGATGGTTTCATCTGCCAGCGCATCGTTGAGCGTGTAGTGACCTTCCTGGCCTTTCGGAACCTCCATCTCAACTCGCTGGTGATCACGATAGACGGCCGGCGCCCACTGATTCGCTTCGCCGCCGATGAAGCCATAGAAATGATCGAAGCCTTGCAGGCCTGGCCAACGGTCGTACGGGCCCGAGATGCTGGTTTCCCAATCGGGGACGTTGTGATTCTTGCCGAACCAGGCGGTGCTGTAGCCGTTCTGCCGCAGGATCTCCGAGATCATCGCGGCGCTCTTGGGAATCTGGCCGCTATAACCAGGGTAAGCGGTTCCGATTTCCGTGATCACGCCGGTGCCGACGGAGTGGTGGTTGCGTCCGGTCAGCAGCGCCGCGCGCGTGGGCGAGCAGAGCGCCGTGGTGTGGAAGCGCGTGTAGCGCAGGCCCGCCTGCGCTAGGCGGTCGAGGTTGGGTGACGGAACCTGTCCACCGAAGGTGCCCCACTGACCGAATCCGGAATCATCGATCAGAACGACCAGGACGTTCGGAGCGCCGTCCGGTGCTTTGGTGATCGGAATCTTGTCGGGTTGTGATTCTTTGTACGTGCGTCCGATCTTGCCTTTGAACGGTGGCTCGGGCGGCGGCAGCACGCTGCGGGGCGCGGCCTGTGCCCACGCCGTAACGGCAGAAAACATCAGCAGCAAGCTCGCCATGGATACTAGGCAGGCACACATCGTCACCCACCGTTGTTTACTGCTTGTTGCCTTCATCGCCATCTCCCTTCCTCTTCGTTGCTTCATCCAGAGGCTCCGGTACTTCACACCCAAGTCGAGCACTCCCACCAAGTTACTGTCGGCTGCGCCATGGGTCGCCCCCCGTGCTCCTGGGGGATGGCCGGCAGTTTCTCCGGGCTCGCGCCAGAGCGCAGCACATAACAGCCCCTCATTGCGAGGTTCCCCATGACACCCATCATTCTATAATAAACTGGTCCATTATTTCTGGGGCGTGATCCCCATCCACCACCTTCAGTATCGTTACCCGCAACTGCGTTCCTGCAATTTCCATCCTGGCGAAATGATATTCCGATTTCGCAACCACCACATAACCTGAGATGCCATCTGGCACACTGAGAGGCGCCCCACCGCCGCCGAGAACCAGATAACGGATCTTTCTAGAGGGGTCCGCTGTTAATGGCACTTCGCTCCTGGCGTAATAATGCCTGTGCCCGCTCAACACCAGCTTGACACCGTATTGCTCGAACAACGGGCACAAATAATTTCTTATGTCATCAGTATTAGCGTAGCCATCAGGCCCCTCGACTTCCGACGCACCGGCCCCCGCATCATATGGAGGATAGTGGAACATCACGATTGTCCATGGCTTCGATGATTGACCAAGCTCCTGCGTTAGCCAGTCATACTGGGCCGAACCCGGTTTATATTCGGATGTATAGACATCCAATATAATGAAGTGCACTGGACCATAGTCGAATGAATAATAATAGGATGGAGTAGTATAGAATATATACGGCCAATATTTCCGAAAGATGTCCGCTTTGTAATGGAACACCGGGCCGGTTGTGTAGCATTCGTGATTGCCCACGGAGCCAATGACCGGCGTGGTCTTCAGACACTCCGATGTGCTTTTGTAGCCGTTGTAATGAAAGTAGTCGCTGTCCCAGTATGGTTCTTCCAGGCCGCGGTGCACGAAGTCGCCCGAGTGAAGCAGGAATGTCTGCCGTTCATCTGAAGGGCTGGCATTCAACATATCGCTCCTTATCCAGTGGAGCACATTGTTATGCATAGAAGGGTCATCTCTCGTGTCGCCGTAAGCATAGAATGTCGCTGATGAGGCGGAGGGCTCCGGAGGTGTCATAAAGGAGCCCTCGTATTCATGACCCTGTCCGTTGCCCGCCTCGACGATGGTCACTCGGTAATAAGTCCGGCTGTGCTCCGGAAGATCTTTGATCGTGTATATGAATTGATGCTCATTATCACCCGCACCTGATTCCTCAACTTCGTGAGCAGGTCCGTAATTGCTGGGATCAGCACCCCATTCTATGGAGGCTTTGGGAGAGATAATGTTCTGCGACTGCCAGAGCACAGTCATGCTGGTATTCTGACCCGTGAGCATGAGGTATGGCCCTTTCCTCATATAGAGGTCGGCCTGACTTGCGGGAGTCGGTGTTGCAGTTGGCAGGGGGAGTGGTCCATCACTGT
This sequence comes from Binatia bacterium, assembly GCA_044450645.1. Taxonomy (GTDB): domain Bacteria; phylum Desulfobacterota; class Binatia; order HRBIN30; family HRBIN30; genus JAGDMS01. The sequence goes on along the minus strand of JBIOJG010000052.1, from coordinate 5,923 downwards.
CGCTGCCGCAGCCTGTAAAGAGAACCGACGCGACAAGGACGGGCAGCAGTCGTAACGCTCTTGCTCTCATGTTGTTCTCCTCGAGGAATGGTAGCCCCAGTTGTAGAGTCGACCTCTTCAGGGCAAATCCAGCAGAAACGCGCCCCAGTGATCGCTGAACGCCACCTGTCCAGCCGTGCCCACCATCCTCTTGTTGTCAGCGGCGATGCCCGTCACGTCGGCCGGACCCCCCGTTGCTTCGAAGACATCGAGGTAATGCGTCCCGCGCTCTTCATCCAAAGCCTGCAGATGGACAACCAGGTTCCGATGGCCCACCTGCGTATCCCAGATGAAGGCGGAACCCATGTCTCCGTTCCCTCCCCCGGCCATGGACCCGTCGGGGGAAACACATTTCGTCCTACCGATCACGCTCGGCGCGATCTCGAGGAGGCTTCCCAGGCCAAGCCAGATCCCAGGGGTCACAAAGTGATCTACCCGGCTGATGAATCCCGCGACGGTCCGACCGTCGCGAGAGACGGCGCCGTTCGCGACGAAAAACGTGTCCAGGGAGTCCTGGGGTGTCAGATTGTACCCCCCCCACTCACCCTGCCCAAGAGGCAGGCCGTACTGATGAAGAACCCCACCTTGTTTTCCCGTTGTATTGTCGGCCGTCTCTCGGTTGAAAAAAACCGTGAACCCGTCGGCGGTGATCCCGACTGGGGCGAACTGATCAGGGGCAACGCTGTCTGAGTTCTCGACCGTTTGTGTGCCGCCCCGATCAGACCAGATGAAGCCGAACGTTACTTCGTCAGCCTTGGTCGTGTACGCACCCAAAACGTACTTTCCGTCTTCGGTGATCTGGATCGCATTGCTGCCGAGGACCTCCACGGGCATGGGGATGGGCTGCATTCCGCCCCCCTTGGTCCAGTACCACGCAGCCCCCGTCCCCAAAGTCTCGTTGATGCTGATGCCGACGATCATGGAACCGTCACCGCTCGTGGAGGCGGCGTTCGAGCCATCGGTGTAACCCGGGACGAAGCCCAGGGCGACCGTCCCTTCCTTGCTTGTCCACCGGAAGGCTTCGACCTTGCCTTCGGCGTCTTCTCCGTAGCCCACGACGGTCGAGCCATCCGCGGAAACGGCATTGGGATAGACTAGACCACCCTCGGCTAAAGGAGGGAGGATGATCGCGCCCGGCTGCCGGGTCGGCGTGGGACCACCGTCGCCATCGCTGCCGCATCCCGCCATGGAGACAACCCCCATCGCCAGGATGATCACCAGCTGTGATACAGAATGAACGTTCAGCCAACTACTCTCCCGTACTCTCAGCATGACGTTCCTCCGATCGGCTCTTGATTCATCGGACTCGACCCTTCGGAATTACGGTGAGCTGCTCGCATCACGCGGAGGCCTTGGTCATCGGCTCCCGAGGCATTGTTCAAAGTAATTGGTGCTCTCGGAGAGCACCGACACGAGATCGTCGCCTCCATAATGATGATCCGAGTTCGGAAGCGGCAGGAAATCGAAAGGCTTGTCGAGAGCCATCATGGCATCGATCAGATTCAGCGTGTTCTGCAGGTGGACGTTGGTGTCGACCAAGCCGTGAATCAGGAGGGGCCTGACCTCGATCTGGGCGGCCCGCGTGACGAGGTTGGCGGCTGCGTACCCGTCTGGGTTCTCCTCGGGGGTTCCCATATACCGTTCGGTGTAGATGGAGTCGTAGTCCCGCCAGTCGGTGGGTCCCGAGCCGGCCACGCCGCAGGGAAAGACCTCCGGAGAGTGGATTAGGGCGTAGAGGGTCAAGAAGCCGCCAAAGGACTTGCCATCCGTCCCGATCCGCTTCGAGTCCACGTAGGGAAGGGTCTTGAGATACTCGACGCCGGCCAGCTGATCGTCGAGCGCCGCCGGCCCGAATTCGCCGGCAATGGGGGTTTCAAAGGCGTGCCCGCGCCCCAGGCTTCCCCGGTTGTCCAGCCGCCAGACGATGAATCCCGCCTGTGTATACAGAACATCGCGCTCGATGTGATTGAAGATGTTGGTTGTGCCGTAGCGGTTGGAGACGAGTTGGAGGGTCGGGCCGCCATACCAGTGAATCACGACGCCGTACCTCCTCCCTGGGTCGAAGCCTTCGGGCCGCACGATCTGTGCATACAAGTCCACACCGTCATGGGCCTTGATCGTCAGGAACTCGCGCGTGAGCTTGGGGAGAGACAACGACGGCCCCTCGTACCGGCCCAAGATCTCGACGGGAGTGCCGTCCGGCTTCAAGATCCTGATGACCGGCGGCGTATCGACGTTGGAGAACTGCTCCAGTAGGTATTGGCCATCGCCCGACAGGATTCCAAAGTGGAACCCAGGTTCCAGTGAGAGTCGTGTCAGCGCGCCGCTGGCGATGTTGAGCCGGGTCAACTGCCGGTCTCGGGGGCCGCTCTGCGTGGTGGAGAAGTACACCCAGTTCCCCGTGGGGTCGATATGGACTGGCGGACCCGGTCTGGGGGCGCCTTCCCATCGGCCTCCAGCGCGGAGCGCACCAGGACGGTTTTCTTGGACGGGCCGATCCGGTCTGAGCACATCCCAGGGCGTCGTGTCCACCAGCCAGTCCCCTTGGGTCAACTGCCGCAGCATCTGCCCCGCTCGCGAGTAGAGGTAGAGGTGCATGAAGCCGCTGCGCTCGGAGGCCCAGAGGAACCGCTCGCCATCTCCCAGAAACACAGGGGCCGAGTAGAGGAACTCGTTGATCCAGTGGGGGTCCGTCTCCTGAATCACGGAGCGGCCGGTCCCGCTCGTCGGATTCCAGGCCTTGAGCTTGAGGACCGTGTGGGCTCGGTTGAGCGTGATGTAGAATGCCTCGCTGGAGTCAGGGGCCCACGTGAAGAATGGGAGGATGTACTCCGCATTCTCCGGTAGCTCGATAGTCTGGTCCGGCTCACCGTCCCGCACAACGATGAGGTGAAGCGACACTGCTGGGTTCGGGCTTCCAGCCGTGGGGTAGCGGGTGAAAAGCGTCGTCGGTGGATCCGTCACGAAGCTGGTGATCGGATAGGTGGCCACGGGGCCATCGTCGGTACGCATCAGCAAGAGCCATTGCCCGTCGGGAGACCACGAATAAGCCGGCTGCGCGGTACGGGTGGCGATCTCTTCGTTGTAAACCCAGTCGAGCGTCCCGTTGTAGATGGTGTCGCTGCCGTCGAGGGTGAAACGCGCGATGTGGCCGTCACTGATCCGTGCCGTGTAGAGGTCGTTGCCCCGAACGAACGACACGGCCGTGCCCGAGGGCAGGAACGCCTGCGCATCGGTCGCGCCCCCTTCCGCGAGCGGACTGAGCGTCCCGGTGGCAACGTCGAGCAGCCACAGGGCGTTGGCGCCGGAGAGCAGGATGGTTTCACCCTGAACGGACCACTGCGCCGAGGTCACGTCGATGCTGTCGGACTGCCCCGAGGGATCGAGCAGGACTCGTTTGGTGCCGGTGGCCGCTTCGTAGAGCCAGAGCACGTCGGCGCTGCCGTCCGCGATGGGAGCGACGTAGGCGAGCCTCGCACCCGTCGGACTCCAGGCGAAGCTCGATGGACCGGGCCCGACGAGCGCGCCGGGCTCGACCAGCTGCCGGGCCGTGATCGGCGTGGGCGTCGGCGTGGGTGCCGGCGGGATGGATTCGGTATCCCCCCCGCAGCCCGAGACGGCGGTCGAGATCACGACCGCCAATGTCAGGAGAAGCGCCCACCTGCCTGGAATCGGACCGGCTCCCAGCACGGAGCGCTTGAGGACGAACATGCTTCCTTGCCGGCGACGACCGTCGTGTCCAGTGCAGGGCTTCATAGTTCTTGTCCCCCTTATCGTACCGTTCTATGGAATACTGACTCCGCTCCTACCGTTCAGAGACCGTCGACCATGGCGACGTTCACAGCGTTGTCGCCACCCCGCCACGCGAGGTAAAGTTTCCCTTGGATATTGGCGATAGACGGCGCCGACCCGGAGGTCTCCTGAAGCGTCCGCTTGTACCAGTTGTTTCCCTTGATGAAGAGGTTGATCTCGTCGTTACCGCCGATCCAGGCGAGGATCACGCGGCCATTGATGTAGGCGATGTCCACCGTGTCACTGGTCCACTCGAGCGGGAACTCTTCGCCGCCCGAGAAGTTGTAGGATGAATCGCCGCTGAGGAAGAAGAAGCCACCCGAAGAGGAGACGCCCGTGACATCGAGGATACCGTTGTCGTTGGAGAGCGACGTGCCGTATTTCGTGGACTGCGCGAAGGTGATCTTCGGTCCCGCGCTTGCGCCACCCGGGTACCTCTTGACGTTCATCAAGTTTCCGCCCCCTTGCCACGAGATCACGAGGTCGCCGAGATAACTGCCAACTCCCACGGGATAGCTGGCGCTGACTTCGTCCCAGTCCGTAAAAGCAGCGCTGAAGGTTGAGCCGTCCGCGGTCAACCTGAAATTGAGAGCGTTGTTGCCAGCGCCCGTCCAGGCTACTGCCGCTTTGTCTCCGAACGTCCCTGCCGCCGGGAAGGTCGAGGTGGTATCGGCCCAGACGTGCTTGTTCGCGAAGGCCGTACTTCCGGAACTGGCCGTCAGGGTGACGATCTGACGCGGGGACTGCATGCTGCCGAAGGTGAGCAGCGCCCCATTTGTCGTCCCAAGCTGCGCGATGCTCGGAGGTCCCTGCGTGGTTTCGTTGAGTGTTGCCTTCTGACTCAGTGAGATGGTCGGCCCCCCGTCACCGAAGTACTTGATGTTCAATGCCTTGGCGTAATCGACGTACCCCGCAACGGATTCACCGTCACCGTAGACCCAGTCAAACGCTACATCATCGCCGAAGTTGTTGATAATCTGGACCTTGGGGCCCTGGTAGGCGGCCCCTATCACCCCTGTATAGCCGCTGATGTCACGCAGTGTGTTGCTCTCGAAACTCAGAAGGTCCTGCGGAGCGTTTACTGAATATCCCCAGTGCCCGACAAACTTCTTGAACACCCAGCTGACGCCCTTCGGCAAATTGCTGTCTAGCCAGGTGCATGCGCCGTTAATAACATCCGTCTCCGCTTCTGTTCTGATACTCTGGGATACGTGAAATGTGCCATCCACTATATGAGTCATCTCTCCGGTGAGGAACGCTCTCAAGTTACTGAGATCATCAGTCTGGTCCCAGATGGAGCGTATGGCGTTGCTGTTCCAGTATCTCGAACTGCCCTGCAACAATCGTGGGTCGCTGACGAAGACGAGAACCTGCCGACCTTGAGCCCAGACTTGGCTGACCGGTATATCCCCGTTATCGGTGCGATCGACCATCATGCTTGTCCCATTGGCATAGACCAAGGTTTGTACGATGGTTTCGTCAATGGCCTGTAATTGCGCAGTATTCATTCCTCCATCGACATCATTGTAGTACATATGGTTGATATCGAGCAGAATGATTTCCTTTGGGTGGCTGTCATCCCTGCAGAAGTCCCTGATGTTGTTCAACGCGTTCTGGAAGGTATCGCCAAGCATGGAGTGGACGAGATACACGCCGGCCGGCTCCCACGACACCCTGAAATCGAGGTATCGTATCCCGCCGGTCAACTGACCACTGATGGACTGGTATTGCGATTTTGACCATCCCGCCTGAAAATCATTAATTCTGCCGGCGAGCTTTCCCTCCAACGGCTTTAGCAGAAAGCTGAAGTCGCCCAACTTCTGATTCAAGTCATTAATCACCTGCTGGGCATAGTTGGGATTGCCATCATGGGCAAAAGCCGATTCCGACGAGATCGCCCAGGTCCCGGAATCATGCGTGCCGGGCATGACTATCTCGCTGAGGTTCTTGTCAACCAAGGCATCAGATATATCGTCCATCCAGGTCGAGTTGTCGTGGGTCACCTGTGCGGCCTGCTGCTCAGCCTCCGTCTTCGTGGAGTCCGTTCGACTAGGCCCAGCTACGTGTGGCTGCACTAGCTGTGGATCGAAGT
>JBIOJG010000051.1:0-39392 GCA_044450645.1 Binatia bacterium | reverse complement strand
TCTTTGAACTCGCGGCGTGCTTGCTCCACCGGCCCCACTCGGATGACGACGGTACGGCTCACGGCTTTTCCTCTCGTTTCAAGCGCTCAACGTCTCGCGCGAAGTCGGCGAGCAACTGATCAACGGTTGTGAAGGCATACGGCTCCACTCACCGCACCTCCTGCGCCCTGGGCATCGAGGTTATCCTGCCACAGCCACTAGTGCCACCTCAAGCGAAGCCCGGCCCTTTCGTAAGCCCCGATGCTGATGAGAGGCTACAACAGCATCGCTGACGCCTTGGCGCTTCAGCCATGTGGCAGTTGTGGACCGAAGCGTAGCACTTGTGCGGCGACCATTGCGTTTTCAACAGAAAAACAATATTACTCCCACGAAATTGACTAGCGTTTGAGGTTCTTGTTGAAGGTTAGCAGTTCTATACTGGGACGTGCATCATGGTATTTGTGTGGGTCTATTCAACTCTCATTGCTTCGCGTCGGACGCTGAAGGAGTGGAAGAAGGCGAAGAGGGTGCCGGCGATGACGGTATCCCGGCCGACCCAGAACATGAACATCCATCTCGCGAGGAAAGCGTATCGTTCGGCACACTTCCCGTCCAGAACCCGAATCTCTTGTCGGAGCCTCCTTGGCTCTTCTCGGCAAGCTCCTCCGCCAGTTGGCGCCCGAGGCGCTCGTCCGTGAGGTTGATGACATCGCCGCGGAACCCATCGCTGGCTTCATTCTTGGCTTCAGTAGGCCATGGCCAAAGCGTCAGAGAATGAGTAGGAAATTCAACTGTCAAGATGCAACCCCGAGGTAGCGGACCTCCTGTTTGGCAAACATGGTGGGTTCGGTGCTGGCGGAGAGGGATGACTTTCTCGAATGTCGCAATTGCTAGAGTACGCAGGACTCGCATCGGCGATATCTCTCTGCGCGCTCGGCTTTTCACTCATGCAACGCATCCTCGGAGTGTTTTGCCTTGAGATCTCGGTAGCAGCATTTTCCTTGGCGATCCCTGCGGCGGTGGCGTGGAACGTCATCTCTGGTGCGCCCCCAGATCACGATTCGATCTTCCTTGTCCTCGTAGGCATTTCCGCACTCGTGGCGGTTTGTATTCTGACTCCCCTGTACAGAGTGGCTCGACAGACGAGAGGAGGAGACAGCATGGCCCTCCTGATGAGTCTGACATCCATGAACTGTCTCACGATGTTGGCAACCTCGTTGACCGGAGGCAAGAGCGTGACGACGAGGTTGATTCTAGGAGCGATGGCACCAGCGAAGTCTAAGTCGGCGATTGAGTTCGCTGCGATCGTGATCGGAGTAGTGATGGCGTTCGTCATTGCGGCGTGGCAGCGGCGGCGGCCGTCAGCCGTGCTCCTGTTCTTAGCGAAGGACAACGATAGGTTGGTGCGCTCGTTCGGCCGTTCCGCTTCGAGCCTTCGATATTTCGGCCTCGGCATCGCCTTCGTCTTGGTCCTCATGGGGGCGTTCTTGTTTGTCGGCATGCAAGAGTTCTTCTCGTTAACCGACCAAGAGGAGCTGTTGATCCCGGCGTTTGGGTTAGCACTTCTCAGCGCCCGTGTCGGTCCTGCGAGGATTCTGACCTTCTCGCTTGTGTTCGTTATCTTGTCGCACCTTGCCGCGGTTCGGGGACAGCCGATATTGCAGCGGGCATATGAAGGAGGACTGTTCTGCGCACTGATCGTCGGTGCAGCGCTCGGAGGCAGATTCGTTCCCGATCTTTTCTGGAAGCTGAGGCGCGGGCGACGCCTTGAGTCAGTGTTAGCCCGAATCTCAACGTATCAAACCTGATTGAATGTGATGGGACACTGGTTTGCAGTCGTCAACGCTTATGGCGCTCTGCTTGTCGCCCCCCTAGGCTGTTCCGCGAGCCAGCTCACGTACATGCGTGCGGGACGGCGCTACGATCTCGGCGCGATTCAGTTCGTCGCGCTCGGGGCTTTCGGACTAGCAGCGCTAACGACATCCGGACTCGGTCACTCTAGCCGTGACGTGGCGCTCACTTTGGGCGTCCCCGCTCTTGGAGCGCTTCTCCTCCGACTCCTCGCGCTTTCGAGCGCCCCAGCTACAGTATTCACACTCGTGTCCGTGGCTCAGTTGTGGTCTACACCGGCACTCATAGCCAGCGCCCAAATGGATGCCGGCCAGTGGTCCGGTATCCAGGTTGGCAGTCTCGCGCCAGCAGCGACAGTCGTTGTCGCTGCCGCGGCGATGACGACCGCCCTGATGTTCCTAATGGTCCGGAGAGGTTGGACCGCGCGGCTCGAAGCGGCGACCGAATCCCCCGCAGCATATGACGTTCTTTTTGGGTCAAGAACGAAGTTGGCCATCCAACTCGAGGTAATCGCCGCCCTTCAGTATGTCCTCGCCGGCTGTCTTTTGAGGCTCGTAAGCGAAGATCTGTCAGTCGAAAGGTTTCGTGGCGAGGCCCTTTGGATCACAATCGGCGCGGCCCTCGCGCCTGCCGCTCGAACGCGCTGGGTTGTGGCGGCGCCATGCTTGGTCGCAAGCTTGCGGTATTTCATCAGCGCGCACTTCCCGGCGGCGCTGAACGGGATTTTTGCCCAGGTTTTATTGGCCATTTGTCTCGGCGGGGTAATCTGGCATTCGGTGAGGGTGCAGCGTGTCCGACGTGGTTAGGGCGCGGAATGTCGTCTTGTATCAAGGGGACCGGCCGCTGACGCGACCAATCTCATTTGCCGCCCAAGCGGGCCAAGTCCTGCGGATAACTGGACAGAACGGGGTGGGTAAAACGACGCTGCTGCGTACCTTGTTGGGGGCGCACCAGCAGTGGCTTGGCGACCTTGAGCTGAAAGCGAGAGGAGTCGCGTATTTGAGTCAGGCTGAAGTGACCTTCGCGACGATGACCCTACAGCGCCTTCTTCCGCTCGTTGTCGGGCAGCGTGCCGAGCGCACAAGAGAGATATGTGAGCGACTCAAAATCAGCGACAAGCTTATGTCGACAGCAATGGGCGTCCTGTCAGGCGGCCAACTTCGCCGAGCCCAGTTGGCGATTGCTTTGGCCCGGGAGCATGATCTCTTGTTACTTGACGAACCCCTGTCAGGCATCGATGAGGACTCGCGGAATGAGATCTGGGATTGCATCTGCGTTCAATCCGCGACGGCGGCCGTAGTGGTCGTCGAGCACCAACTGCGTCGGCGGCCGACTGACGCGGCGTTCGAGGAGGTGACGGTTGAGTCCGTTCGTGACGATTTCGAATCTTAGGTTGCACGCGTACGGCCACGCACTCTTCGGTGGACGGTCCATCTCGCTTAAGCTGTGCGCTGGAGTGGTTAATGTGATCGTTGCGGCCAACGGAGCTGGGAAGTCCGTATTGCTCGACGTTCTCGCGAAACGCCTTCGATTGAAGCTCGGCGACAGCGTGATTTGGCACGGGATCCGATCATCGAGGGATGTGGCGTACTTGCCGCAGCAGCTGTTTTCTGTCGACGACATCTTCCTTGGACCGTTCATCACTCTGGCGTTCGGGGGCGTGCACTCTTTGGATCCGCTGCTTGATCGCTACCGGGTCTGGGCCAAAGGAGGGCGTCGCCTGCGGAATCTTTCCGGCGGGCAGCGCCAGTTGTTGATGTTTCTCGCCGTACGATGCCAAAGGCAGAGGGTACATTTCTACGACGAGCCCTTTAGGTATCTTGACGACGGCAGTCGCAGCAGCGTATGGCACGAACTCGACACGCTCGCTCAGGAGGGGAACTTGGTTGCGATCACCAATCACGAAAGCATTGACTTCTCATCACACACTCGAGCTCGTGTCCACGTCTTGGACTAACTTCGTGGAGCCCTTCATGAAACGGTCGTATTCGGGTCTAACTCTCGTTCTGATGCTCGCCTCGTTCGGCTGTTCAAAGTCGGTTGATACCGGGGCGTGTTCTCTTGTCTTGGTAAACCCTCGCACCGGAGCGCAGGCAGCTATCGGTACTCAGGTGACGCGCGCCAGGCAACTTGCGGAGGACGCGAACGTCGCGGATGCGATCCGCGTCGCGGTTCGCGAGGTGGACTCGCAAGCAAACCCTGGGGTGGCTCGAGCCGAGGTTGAACGTGCGTTGGCATCATGGAATGCGCCTGTGGTGGTCGGGAGTATTTTCAGCGCGGAGACGCGGGAATTCCTTCGACCGGTTTTGGACCGTGGCGTGGTGATCCTTGCTAATGGAAGCTCCGATCCCGGCCTCCGGTTCATCGCTGGACGGAAGGCGCACGATGGATTCTTCCGTAATTGGCCGGCTGACGACCTCGAAGGCCAAGTGATGGCGCAGTACGTTGTCTCTTCAGGGAGAGCGAACCGACTCGCCGTTCTGCACGCCAATGATCCATACCCGAACGCGCTGAGTCAGGCATTCACGGACGAATTTCGCCGCCTTGGGGGGGAAGTCGTTGGGTCGCCGACGGTTTATGACGCGAACACCACGGCCTTTGACGACCTTCTGAGACGACTCGCTGGCCTCCAGTTCGACGGTTTCTACATCGTCGGTTTCCCACGCGACCTTGCTGGTATTTACAATGCCGTGCGCCGGACACCTGAACTTCAGGCGAAACCCATATTCTCTGCGGTTGGAATCGAGAGCGGGGACTTCGACAAGCTTGTCAACAAGCCGGTACGCGACCTGTTCTACACGGCTCCCGCCCTGGACGAAAGCGCGAAGCCGTATTTTGATTTTGCCGCTGCTTATCGAAAGCGGTACCGCGACGAACGGCCGGATATCGTTGCTGCGATCACGTACGACGCGATCCGCATCGCCTCTACAGCCGTCGCCTCTGTTGGGTGCGATGCAACAAAGATCCGGGAGTACCTGTACGCGGCCAAGCCGTTCGAAGGCGCAGCCGGGCCGACCGGCTTCGACGCGCTAGGTGACGTGGTGAGCAAGCCCGTCGCTATCAAGTACTTTGAGCAGGGACAGCGCCGGGTGGCAGTGACGCGAGCTCGAGGCCAATGAGATCCACCGTCCCTTCTGCATTTGGGCCGCAATTGGTCCGTGTCGCTTCGAGCCGCCGCGATGGGTGGGCTCTTGACCTGGCGCACTCGGCAAACCTCTATCTCACGGATCGGCAGGCCCATCTTTACGAATCCGTTCGGTCCTGCCGAAGTTATCGCCGCGCCGTCGCGGAGCCACTTCGGCAGTCCCGTGCCTGCTTGCCGACATTGCTTGAGCTTGTGCGCCGCTCAGCCGAAGTGGAACGGCCCCTGGTCCTCTTTGACTGTGGCCCGGGCGACCCTGAGGATGCAGTCGCCCTCGCATCAGCGCTTGCCGCGAGAGTGAGGCTGGCCCGCTACGTTATCGTTGACGTCAACGACACGCTCCTTGACGAAACTCGAACTGCGCTGCAGAAGGCCGTTGACGTGACTGTCGAGACGCGGTCGACGGCGTTCGAACGGTTTTCGCTAAGGCACGAGAAGCTCGCCGCTGACGTCGATGTCGTGCTGTTCTTTGGAGCCACCGGTCTGAATTATCAACCTCGCGCGCTTGCGCGACTGCTGAACCAGATGGGTCGCGCTGGCACGCTTGTGGCGCTGCAGTCTCTTCTCGTAACGCCTGAACAGACTCCCGCCGCGTACTCGGAGCGACGCATTCGCAGTTTTGTTTTCGAGCCAATTCGACTGTTAGGCGGCAATGAAGCTGATTTTAGATTTGGAGCCGCTCGGCGAGACGATCGGATTGATCTTGAATTCGTCGCGCTACGCAAGATTCGCTTGGGAAGAGATAACTTGACCCTTGTAAGAGGAGACGTGGTGCGGACCGCGTTTTCGAGACGTCAGTCCTGGTCCAGCCTTGGCGCAGAGGTTGCCAATCTGTTTGGTGACCCTCTGACGCTAGTTCGTGACGGCTTGTCGGCCTTGATTCTCGGTGAACTCAAGGGAGCATGAGCATGCTTGAGCTTGTCGTCTGGTTAGTCGGAATAATGGTTTCGGTTGGTGCATGGTTCTTGGCCGCGATGTTTGCGAAGGACGAGAGTCGCGCGAACGGTCTCTTGGCCGTGTTGGTCACACTGACTCTGACGGGTGTTTTTGCCCTTGAAGTTGAACGTGTCACCGAACGTCACGAGCGCGAGACGTTTATGGACAAGGTTGTACCTACTGTGAAGAATCCTGCGTGGCAGGATCTCATGAAGGACATCGCCGCGACGGACGCGGTACCTATCCCCAACGAATTCGAAGCATCGCTAATTGAGCGTCCGCGCCAGAGGATTAGCGCCCTTCTCCGTGACGCACGAAATGGCTTGTTCACTGTTGATTCAATAGCTGACGCGGTGTTGCTGAGCGACGATCTGATTGACCGCGCGAAGCAGACCATACGTGCAACCAGTTACATCGTGCCTGCCGCGTGGTGGACAACTGAAGCAGGCAAGCGCTATGAAGACAAAATCAAGCAGGCGGTCAGACGCGGCGTCACGTGTGAGCGCATCTATCTCGTGTTCGACGATAAAGAGCTGCAGGACCTCGGAGCCATTGCAAGCGCGCAGCGCGCCTATGGCGTGATGGTCAAATACGCGAGGATTTCTGAGTTGCCGCAGGATCAACGAGTTGATTTCATTGTTATCGACGGCCTCGCCGTCGGCAAATTGGAGTTGGACAATCGACAGTTCAAATCGGCTGCCTTCTATGCGGCTAAGACCATCGGCGAAGACTTCGAGCAGAAGTTCAAGCTGATGGGGCTCGCCTCGTATGAATTTGTCGCGGGACGTAGCTCCGAGTCTGCCGAGTGAGTCTCGGAGCTACGCCCCTGAAATCCTATTTGGCTGGTACCCTAGTTACGAGTAGCAAATCTGGAACGGAGAGCAATCGTATGGCGATTTACATGCAGCGTTGGCGACTTTTTCACTTTGGGTGCATAAGTTTTGTGGCGCCGATATGCTCGTAATCTTTCCTCCGGCAGCGCTTTGGGCCCAAAGCCTCACATCCGAACGGCGACAGATCCAATGGATATCGGTCTTCCGGGGTTGGACCTCTCCAACCATCCGAAGAGACTTGGCAATCATTTCGGACCCGCGTCACCTGCGCGCTTAGAGCGCCGATTTCAAGAGCGAAACGGCCCTTTCAAGGAAGAGGGACCATGTCCCGCGCCAATCGCCATCAATGCGGCGGCAGCAGCGGGCGATGTGTCAGACGTACTGCGGAAGATGAGCAGCCCCATCTGGGTGGGAGCCGCGAAAAGTTCATGGACTTCCGCACTTTGTAATCGAAAAGCTGCTGAGAGCCGTAGAGGCTTGTTGTTGGCAGCGGAACTGATGTCGTAAGCGGTGAATGGCGGCACGGAAAGGGTCGCACCGCGGGACCTCCTGTTGCACTGTGTTCGCGATCGTCGTGAGAGGTGGCGCTGGCTGTCCCGCGCCTGCAACCGCTACGGTGCGTGCGTTGCCGTAACGAGACGGCGGATAGGGGCCATACAGCCGCGCCCCAATCGTGCCGCCGGAAACGACTGGATCTTCGCTCCGTTCCCACCGCGGCAGCCAACCAGTCTGTGACTCAACCTCTGTTCTCCGGTGGAACCTGCCAGCCAGGCAGCATCACCTTCGACCCGATATCGGCCGAAGCCGTGAACCAGGATTTCGAGGCAATCTTGATCGGTGACTGCAATCCCAGCTGGCCGAGTGAGGCGGCGCCGGCACCAGCGGCGGGAGGCTGAGCTCGACCGGTGGGTATCGCCATACCGTTGCCCGCGCCCCCATCCACCTGCGTCGGCGACTGCGATGCTACCGTCAGCGAGCTGATCGCGCTGGTGAACATCGCGCGAGGCTCTGCGCCGCTCCTCGACTGCGAGGCCGCCGATGCGAATCATGACGGCCACGTCACAGTGGATGAGATTCTCACGATGGTGAAGGTCACCCTCGGCAACGCCCCGCTGCTCAACTGCGAAGCCGCCGACGCGAATCACGACAGCAACGTCACCATCGGCTTGTCCAACTGAGCCTTGGAGCCCGCAACGCGTCTGTGGCATACTGCCACCGGTCATGACAGGCATACGCGTCGTGGCTCAAACGCTAAGACGTTCGGCCTGGCACGCGAGGTGGGTCTTTTGAAACCTCAGATCGATCCCCTATCCTGGTGTCCGATACTCCGGGTGCGTAACCCCCGTTTGCGGGCAATCTCCATAGTCTCAGTTGTGATTATGCTGATAGCTGCCGACTGTACGGCGGCACAGACCTCAGCAGGCGAGACACCTGCGACGTCGACGCCACGTTTCGCGTACGTGGCGGCCCACGATACGGAGGTGCATCGGTCGCCATGGGCCAAGTCGGAAGTCGTCGCGCGGCTAGCGAAAGGGGATCCGGTTGCCCTGCCCAGACGTCACCGAAGCCTGCACAACGGATACATTCAGATCGTAACCAAGTTTGGTCAGAAGGGTTGGGTGTCCGAGGATGCGGTCCGGCAGGATCTTGCTCACATCACGCGAGCGCCGGTCCGCCGGCGGCCCATGCGCAAGCCGTTAGGTTGCGCAGGAGGTTTTGCAGTGCGCATAGTAGAAGTGATCGCTGTTCTACTCGCGCTTGCTGTCGGCTTCGGGCTCGGCAGATTCCGGCGCACCGCGCTTGAGAACCAGGGTGAAGCCGCTGTAAGGCGAGCGCTCACTCATAATTTCACTGGCACCTCCTACCACCTTCTGAATAACATCACGCTTCCGTTCGACGGCGGCACAACGCAAATTGATCATGTTCTGGTCTCAAAGAACGGCATATTTGTGGTCGAATCGAAGCATTACCGTGGCTGGATCTTCGCAGACCCTTCCTCGCCCACCTGGACTCAGGTCACATTCAAACACAAGTACAAGTTTCAGAATCCGCTGCGCCAGAACTACAAGCATATCAAGGCTATTCAGCATGTCCTAGACTTCGTTCCGGCCGAGCACATTCATTCCCTGGTCGTGTTTACCGGCGATGCCAAGTTCAAGACGGAGGCGCCTGAAGGAGTCTTTGACGTCACGGGCTTGGTGCAGCACATAAAGCAATTCACCAGCGAGGTCCTCACAGAGAATAGACTTCAGTTCTGCGTTGGCCGCTTGGAATGCCATCGCAAACTCATTTCCGGCCAAACGGATGTGGAGCATCAAGCATATCTCAATCGAAAGTTCGGCGATGCAACCTAACAAAGGGCGGCTTGGAGAGGCCGAGCGCGCCACCGCGCCGGCGTTGAGCAGGACGGTGGACGCGCGAGCGCCTCTCCAAGGTGCGGTTGAACTGATATGGAGCGGCCCGCCGCAGGACGTTACGGTCGATGAGATCCTGACCGCCGTGAACAACGCGCTGAATGGATGCGTGCAAAACCCGTGAGGCGGGAGGTGCCAGCGCTTAGCCTAGATGAACCCGTTGACCGTTGGCGCACCAGCAGGCAAGGGGTTACACTGCACCCATGACCCACACCGACGTTCTTGCGGAGCTGAAGAAACTGAGCGCGACGGAGCGCCTCAGAGTTGCGGAGGAGGCCCTGCAACTCGTTCGGCAGGAACTGGAGCTTGTACAGTCAGTCGAGGCACGCTCGAGGCAGAGGCAGCAGCTCGCCACCGCGGCGGCGGCGCTTCGGGATCACTACGCGGTCGGCGGGGAGCTGACGGCCTTTACGGCGCTCGATGGCGAGGACTTCCGTGCATCGGAGTGAGGTGTGGCTCATCAATCTCGATCCGACGGTTGGTGCTGAGCTGGCCTGCAAGGCTATCCCCGATTACCGTCGCGCTTATCTGGCGCCGTAAGATTCTCACGATCGTGAACATCGCTCAAAGTGAAGCCGAGGCTGAGAAGCTACCATTCGTTGCCCAGGTTGTTCTCGTCGATCAAACGGATTACGCGGTCAAACTCGTCCTGACGGTTAGGCAGTTACTCCCGCGCCATGCCCTTGCGAGAGACGCAGTCTCGTGCCAGTAACCCAACGAGACGAATCGGGTGTCTATGTCCGATCGCTTTGATGTCGCCATCGTCGGTGCGGGTCCTGGTGCCAGCATGGCCGCGTACCGTCTGGCCAAGGCAGGCCTCAGCGTCGTCATGTTCGAGCGCGGGGACGCACCGGGCTCCAAGGCGATGTTCGGCGGCGTGCTCTACACACCCATCCTCGAGCAGTTGTTCCCGGATTTCATCAACGACGGCTGCGTCGAGCGCCACGTCGTCGAGAAACGCTTCTGCATGCTGGCGGAAAGCAACGAGATCGCCGTCAGCTTCCGGTTCTCGGACTTCGATGCGCCATACTACAATCATTCTTTTACCGGACTACGGGCGCGCTTCGATCGCTGGCTAGCGGGCAAAGCGGAGGAAGCCGGCGCGCTCTTGGTGGCCGCCACCGTGGTGGACGAGGTGTGGCGCGAGGACGGCCGCATCGTCGGCGTCCGGGCTCGGCGTGAAGGTGGGGAGGTGCGTGCCAACGTCGTCATCGCCGCCGACGGCGCCAACTCGCTCCTCGCCAAGCAGGCAGGCCTCCGCAAAGAGTTGCCGCTGACGGTGATTCTCGGCGTCAAAGAGGTCGTCTCTTTGCCACGCGAGATCATCGAGGACCGCTTCAATCTCGAAGGGAACGAAGGCGCCGCGATCGAATATCTGGGCGGTGGCGCGGTCAAGGGACTGATGGGCGCTGCCTTCGTCTACACCAATGTCGATACGCTGTCGGTCGGGTACGGCTGCCCGTTGCACGCACTACGCGACCTCAAAGAGCAGCCCCACGAACTGTTGAATCACTTCAAGCTCCATCCCAGCGTGCGCCGCCTGCTCCGCGGCACGACGCCGGAGGAGTACAGCGCCCACCTCATTCCCGAACTCGGACCGGCCGACTTGCCGCAGTTGGTGACCGACGGCATGGTGGTGATCGGCGGCGCCGCCGGGCTGATCAACGCCAACCCGATCTTTCATGAAGGCACCAACATGGCGATGGCGTCGGGCATTCTGGCGGCCCGGGCGATCATCGCAGCCCACACTCGCGGCGACTTCTCGGCGGCCGTCCTCGGGGCGTACGAAACGGCGCTGCGACAGAGCTTTGCTTGGCAGGACATGGCACGTTACCAGCGGCTGACACGCATGGCGGAAACGCACCCGCAGCTCTTTTCGAAGTATCCCTACGAGTTCGCCCGCTTGGCGAAGACGCTGATGACGGTGAAGGCCGCCGACACTGATTTCCAGATCCCCAAGCGCCAGCTCGAACTCGACGTGCTCGATCACTTCCTGGCTGAAATCGGCGTCTACTCCTTCACCAAGGACATGGCCGACATCGGCCGGGCGATGCTATGAAACTGTTGAGCGACTCATGGGCGTGAACGTTGCGGACTACTTCGGGCCACCAAAGATCGTTGGCCGCGACGACAAGCTGGCGCTGGATGTGATCCGCATCAACGAGGCTGATCCGCACCTGAGAATCATCGACCAGGAGGTCTGCCGTACGTGCGCCGAGAAGCCCTGCACCGTGACGTGCCCGGTCGACAATTACCACGCAGAAGCCGACGGCCAGACCACCATCTACTGGGACAGCTGCATCGAATGCGGCACGTGCCGCGTGATCTGCCCGTACCAGAACATTTCCTGGAAATACCCTACCGGCGGATTTGGCGTGAGTTACCGGTATGGGTGAGCCAGTGAGCCGGTCAGAGAGTTCTTAACCGGCTCACTCCGAAAGGGACGTCCATGCGCATCAAGAGTCGAGCCGGCAACTTCAACATGACCATCGACGAGGTCGGCACTGAGAACGGCGAGTTGGTGTTGACCGGGAAGATGGGCGTCTGGCAGGCGAAGACCTATCTCAGCGTGCAGGAACTGCAGGAGATGTTGAAGGTGTTGAAGATCGAAGCCAGCGTGATCGATTTTGTGGCCCTGTTCGGGTTCCGGTACCTGCGCACGTTGATCGAAGGGCAGCCCGATCAGCCTTCCGAAGCAGCGCAGAAATCGCCCGGAGGGCGATGAGCGCGCCGGTGAGATATCCGCTGGCCGGCCTGCGCGTGATCGACCTGTCGACGGAAATCGCCGGCCCCTATTGCACCAAACTGCTCGCCGATGCCGGCGCCGACGTCATCAAGGTCGAGTTCCCCGAGGGAGGCGACCCGCTCCGGCGTTGGACGGCTTCGGGCGTACCCATCCCGGACGGTGACGACGGAGCGTTCTTCCAGCACTTGAACGCCTCGAAGCGCAGCATCACCGCCGATCTCGAGACAACAGCTGGACGCAAGCTCATCCTGGACCTCGCGGCCACCGCCGGCATCATGGTCGAGAGTTTTCCACCGGGCACCCTGGCTCGCCTCGGCGTGACGCTCGACGCGATCCAGGCACAGAACCCGGCGCTGTCGCTGGTGTCAATTTCTCCCTGGGGCAGCGCCGGCCCGTGGGTCGGCCGTCCGGCGACCGAGTTCACCTTACAAGCGGCCACAGGGTCGAGCGGGTACCGCGGCCTGCGAGACCGCGTGCCGGTTGCCGCCGGCGGCCGCGTGGGTGAATGGATTACCGGGAGCTTCGCGGCGGTCGGGGCGCTCTGCGCCTGGCTCTCGGCACGGAACACTGGAAAGGGGCACCATGTCGACCTCTCGATGTTCGAGGCGATGGTGCTGGGGATGACCGTGTATCACGATCTCAACGGCCAGTGGTGCCAGGCGCCGCTCGAACGTGCCATCGAGATACCGTCCATCGAGCCCGCCAAAGACGGGTGGGTGGGTTTCTGCACCATCACTGGCCAGCAATGGAAGGACTTTTGTCTGCTCATCGGTCACCCGGAAGTCGGCGAGAACTCGCGCTACCTGCACGGGCCGAACCGCATGGCCGATCTGCCGTTCATGCAACAGATCATCCACGGCTGGACCCGGCAGCACACGGTCGACGAGATCATCGATCTGGCGACCCAGTTGCGGATTCCCGCGGTGCCGATCGGCAACGGGCAGACTCTTCCACGCATCGACCACTTCGTCGCGCGCGGTGTGTTCAGCAGCGGTCCGGGAGGATTCGTGCGACCCCGTCCGCCCTACCGGCTCGAGAAAACTCCGCTGCGACCGTTCGGTCCCGCGCCGAAGCTCGGCGAGCACACCGTCGCGATCATGCGGGAGCTCAGCAGCGCAAGCCCCGCAGCCATCCGCGCGGAAGGCGGCTCGACGCTGCCCTTGGCCGGGCTGCGCGTCATCGAGCTGACCAGCTTCTGGGCCGGCCCGATGGCCGCCTGCCACTTGGCGGACATGGGGGCCGACGTGGTGAAGGTGGAGTCGATCCAGCGGCCCGACGCGATGCGCTTCGCCGGTGCCGTGCCGAACGACCGGCTGTGGGAGTGGTCGGCGGTGTTTGCCGGCGCCAATCTCGGCAAACGTGACGTCACGCTCAATCTCGCGAGCACGGAGGGCATCGACTTGCTCAAACGGTTGCTCGCGGGCGCCGATGTCGTTATCGACAACTTCTCGGCGCGGGTATTGGAAAACTTTGGGCTCACCTGGGACGAGGTCCACGCACTGAATCCCCGCATCATCATGATGCGCATGCCAGCCTTCGGTCTCGATGGGCCGTGGCGGGACCGCACGGGATTTGCCATGACCGTCGAACAGCTGAGCGGCATGGCCTGGATCACTGGCTATGAAGACCTGCCCCTCGTTCCGCGCGGCGCGTGCGACCCGCTAGCGGGGTTGCACGCCGTTTTCGCGCTGCTGATGGCGCTCGAGCACCGCCGACGAACTGGTGAGGGTCAACTCGTCGAGGTCCCCTTGATCGAAACGGCTTTGAACGTCGCCGCCGAGCAAGTGATCGAGTATTCGGCATACGGACAGCTGCTGGCGCGCACGGGCAACCGCGGCCCCTACGCGGCTCCTCAAGGGGTCTACCGCTGCGCTGAGCACGGCGAATACATTGCCGTTGCCGTGTCCACCGACGCTCAGTGGAGAGCCCTCGGTGCCGTGATCGGCAAGTCAGACTGGGCAGACGCTTCCCGTCTCGCCTCCGCTGCCGGCCGGCGCGCGGCCCATGACGAAATCGACGTGGAGATCGAGCGCTGGCTTTCAACGCCGGGCCGCGACGCAGCGGCGGACACGCTCGCCCGCGCCGGCGTTCCGGCCCATGCGCTCATCAACGCCCACTATCTCATGCCCAACCCGCAACTCGAGCACCGACGCTTTTTCCAGCTCATGCTGCATCCGGTCACCGGGGAGACGCGCTATCCGGGGCTGCCCATGGCCTTTTCCGGACTTCCCAGGCAGCTACACCGGCTGCCCCCACCGACGCTCGGTCAGCATAACGACGAGATCCTCGGCGGCGAGTTGGGATTGTCACAGGACGACCTGCAGAGCCTACGCAAGCGCAAGATCATCGGCGAGCGCCCGGTGTTCCTGTGAGGTCGTGGGGAAAATGCTACTAAGCAATGCGCCGCACATTCGCGGCGGATAACTGACCCTGACACCCGTGACCGTGCTGCCTATGGCGCGGCCGCCGGAGAGATGGAGGACTCACATGCGGGCCGCCGTACTGTACGCGTTCAACCAGCCGTTCAAAGTCGAGCAGGTCGAACTGCAGGAGCCGCGCCAGGGAGAAGTGCTGGTGAAGTTGGCGGCGAGTGGCGTGTGCCACACTGACCTGAGCGTTCAGCGGGGCATCGTGCCGATGCGGCCGCCAATCATCATCGGGCACGAAGGGGCCGGCACCGTCGAAGCCGTTGGACCAGGTGTGACGTCGGTCAAGAAGGGCGACCACGTGGTCTTGACCTGGTTATACAGTTGCGGTCATTGCCGCGACTGCAGTCGTGCCAGACCCAACCTGTGTCACACCGCAATCAAGACCATGATGACGGGGGTGATGTGCGACGGCAGCACCCGCTTCACCGTCGGCGGCAACGAGACGCGGCACTGGGTCGGATCGTTTGCGGAGTACACGGTGGTACCGGAGCAAGCCGCTGTGCCGATTCGGAAGGACGTGCCATTGGAAAAGGCCTGCCTCGTGGGCTGCGGCGTAATGACCGGGGTTGGTGCAGCGATGAACACCGCCAGGGTGCAACCTGGCGATCATGTGGCGGTGTTCGGTTGCGGCGGCGTCGGCTTGAACGTCATTCAGGGCGCGGCACTCTGTGGCGCGGAGAAAGTCATCGCCGTCGATCTCGTCGAGAATAAGCTGAGGATGGCCGAGGGGTTCGGCGCAACGCATCTGGTGAACGCCAGCCAGGGTGACGCGGTCGACCAGATCAAGCGTCTCACCGACAAGAAGGGCGTCGACTACGCCTTTGAAGTCATCGGCAACCCAGAGGTGATGCAAACGGCTTTTTCCGCCCTGGGCCCGGGCGGCAAGCTGGTGATCGTCGGTGTCCCCCAGGCCAGTGCCCAGCTGACCCTGCCGGCAATGGCTTTCCTGCAAGAGAAGGGCGTCATTGGTTCGTACTACGGCTCGGCGCGCTTCCGCTACGACATGCCGCGGATTCTGGATCTCTACATGAGCAAGAAGCTCAAACTGGACGAGCTGATCAGCCGGCGCTTGCCGCTCGATCAGCTCAACACGGCCATGGAAATCATGGAGAAGGGCGAGGTCGCGCGAAGCGTCATCGTGTACTGACCTCACCTGTGACGTCAGTCCGCCTTCGTTTTCCGTACCGGCGCCGGGAACCAGAAGTCATCGTCCTTCTCAGAGGGCCCTGTCGGCGGCGTTGGCGCGGGCGGTTGGCCACCGTTGCGGAGCATTTCTTCGATGACCGGCCGGCAGCGCGTGACGCCGCCGTCGTTGCCGCAGGTGCCAGTGCCGCTGCCGGTGGCCCGGCTCACCTGCTCGACGGTGGTGGCGCCGGCCTTGATGGCATCACTGATTTTTCCCAGCCTGATTCCCTTGCAGATGCACACGACCCGAAGACGGGCTCGAATCTCCTCGAGAGTCGGTTTGCCGGACATACTCATCGTCTCGCGCGGTTGCGGAGCCACACACCCAACTCCGTCTTCTGCCCTTCATCGTCAGGATGGCGGCAGTGTAGCTGGAAGGCGGATGAAGTGCACGACGAAGCCGCGAAACCGAGGGGTTTCTGCTTGACCGCTTATAAGTCCTCATGGTACGCGCATGCATAACGCGGTCGGATCGGAGGCGGTGAACATGAAGAAAGTGCTGGCGATAGTGGGGGTAGTTGTGTGTGCGACGGGCATAGTTGCGAGCGCGGAACAGCACTCCGGCAACTTGGTTCAGGCTCCGGGTTCGACCCCGCTCTTCACCCAGTGCCCACCGGTCGGACTGGACACGGGCTGTGCGACGCTGATCACCATCAACGCGAACGGGTCAGTTTCTACAGCAACCGATTCCAACCAGCCACCGTACGACGGTGACGAGGACCAACTGATCGGCATCCAGAACAATCTCGGTGCGGCGGTCTGTTCGATCACCTTGAGTAGTAATCAAAATATCTTTGGTTTTGATGAAGATGGTTTGTGCACCGAAACCCCGTCGCCCAGTGACTGTCCGTTTGGTCCGACGGGTTATGAGGGTAAGGGTACCAGCTTCGACATCGTCGATGATCAGCACGGCACGGTCAAGTTCCAGCCGTGCATCCGACCGGGTGGCAGTGCCTACTTCAGCCTCGAAGAAGCGGTGCTGGGTGAGATCACCTTCCCGGCGATTGGGACGCAGAGCCTGGCGGCACCCGCGCTGGGGCCGATAGCTCTATTCGGTCTCGGCCTGGGGCTTACCGCCGTCGGTGTTCGGCTGGTGTCGCGGCGCAGCCGGGTCTAGGCCGCGTAGAGGCGGGCAATTTCAGCGGCTACCTGCTCTGGACTGAGGGCGTCCGTATCGACTTGACGATGGGCGGCGGCCTCGTACAGCGGGGTGCGCTCGCGGAGTACCTCCTCCACCTCTTCGGTGAACGACTTGCCCGCGGTGAGGGCCGGCCGTTCGGTTCCCCTTTCAATACGCGCGACGATGACCGGCACCGAGGCTCGGAGCCAGAACAGTTTACCGCTGCGCCGTAAATTCTCCACGTTCTCTGGGCGGAGAATCACCCCGCCGCCGGCATCGATGATGATGTGATCGCGCGCGCAAATGCGCTTCGTGACTTCGGATTCGAGGCCGCGAAAATAGGGCCATCCGTGTGCGGCGACTATTTCGGAGATCGAACGGTTCGCATGGCGGACGATTTCTTGGTCCAGGCTCACCACCTCCATTCCCAGCTTTTTGGAGAGCAGCCGGGCCACCGTCGACTTTCCGGTTCCCCGATACCCGATGAGCACGAGATTCATCGCGTCTCCGGCTTGGCGCCCAGATGCTCGAGCACCACGTTTCGCATGATCTCACGGGGCGCCGTCTTCCCCGTCCACAGCTCGAACTGAAGCACGGCCTGATTGACGAACATCTCCACCCCGGAGATCGTCTTGAGCCCCCGCTCCTCGGCATCGGCCAGCAGCTTGGTTTTGAGCGGGTTGTACACGATGTCCATCACTGCGAGGTTGCGGTGCAACAACGACTTGGGAACGACGCTCGCATCGGTCTTCGGGTGCATCCCCACCGGGGTGCAGTGGATGAGCACCTGGCTTTCGGCCAGCGGCGCCTCCAGGGCCTTCGCATCGAGCAGAGCGCAGGTCGCCTTGGTGCCCGTTTTGGTGACGATGTCCTGTGTCAGGGCCTTCAGCTCGGGCTCGATGATCCCGAGAAGGAAGAGCGCTGCGGGTTTTGCCTCGGCAAGAGCAAAAGCGACGGCACGAGCGGCGCCACCCGACCCCAGGATGGTCACGTTCTTTCCGGCCAGCTGAACGCCGGCATCAATGAGGGCCTTGCGCGCACCTGGACCGTCGCTTCCAAAACCCTTGAGCCGTCCGCCGTCCTTGACCACGGTATTCACCGAACCGATGCGCCGGTCGACCTCGGCCACCTCGTCCAGGTACTCCATAATCGACACCTTGTGGGGAATAGTGACACTCATGCCCCGGAAGCTCTCGAACGCACGCATGCCCGTCACGGCCGCACCCACATCCTCCACGCGAAACGCCACGTAGACATAGTCGAGGTCCAACTCGGCGAAGGCCCGGTTGTGAATCGCGGGCGACATCGAGTGGGAAACCGGATTGCCGATCAGTGCACAGAGGGCTGTGCTTGGCCTAATGTCCGTAATCGATTTCATCTCGCTACCGCCTCAACATGCAACCGTCTTCCGCCATCCGCAGATGCCAGCTGGCAACCTGCCCACTATACCCAGCCGGTCGCCCAGCACAAACACGGCTTCGGGGCCGGTTCCGAGAAGGATGCTGTCCAGGATTCTCACGCGGAACCCCGTCCGTTCGGGTCGAACGACGGCGTCGTAGGGGCAGCGGGCGCGGCGCCTTACTTCTCGAGCTCCTCGCGGATCGAGTACATCTTCTGGCGTGCCTCGGCGATGTAGGCATCCAGGTTGCGACGGTGGTTCGCAAACAGCCCGTCGGGGCTGCCGTCGAGGACGATCAGCGGCTTCATCTGCGCCGCCCGACCGAGGGCGTCAGCGACTTCGTCGAACAGTGAGCGCATCACCGGCTTGGTGTCGAACTCGTGTTGGTACTCGCGGCCCACGGCGCGCACGAGGTGGAACATCGCGTGAGCAAAGCCTTGAGCGTGGTAGAAGTCGTCATCGGTACGCCACACGCTTTCCGGTTGCCGGTACAAGTTGGCGTGTGCATCGCCGAGCAGATCGCTCCAGGCCTGAAACAGGCGAATGAGTTCCACGTTGCGCTGATTGATGGGCCGCGAGCGCTGCGGGGTGGACTTGAGTCCGTCGACGTACGCCCGCAGGTGTCGGATACCCTCGCGGAACTTGCCCTCCGCGGACGGTAGCCAGAATTTCTCGGGGTCATTGCGGAAAGCCGTATCGGCGGCCACCAAGTTCGGATCGTACTCGTTGCTCGAGACCTTGGTGAGGTGATCCTTGAACACGCGCACGCTTTCGCGCACCGTCTGGAGGATACCGAGTTGCCGATTCGCATTGTTGTCCGCCCACAGGGCCGGTCCCCACAGTACGAAGTCGTTCGGCCGCCAACCGGTCGTGCCGTCGAGTTCATGCTCCATGATGGCGATGACCGTCGTGGCGAACACCTCGCCGCTGACGATTGGCTGGCTTGGTGGGAATTGGGCCTGCACGTCCCACGGGAGCCGGTTGTGGCGCTTCTGGCCAAAGTGCAGCACCAGGGGCCCGACCACGCAGGCGAGCAGCACGACCGCTGCAACAGCGATTATCCGCCCGCGCCACCCGGCCTGAAATCGCTCCACCATTCAGTGTCCGCCTATCACGTCCTCACGACTTTGCAACAGCACCTTCATCCCTGGGTTGCGCGCCGGTGGAGCACGTGCTAATGCATGGGTTCACTCAGACTGATTGTCCGGCGCGAGAATCCCGCCTAGCATTGCGGCGTCTGGCACGCCTCCCGCACCTCACATTCGGCAATGGCAACGACAACAGGTGTCGGTGTCCTAAAGGAGCCAAACCGCAACGCGGTCGCGGCGGCGGCCCAGATATAAGGAGTTCAGGCAATGGGAAGAAAACTATACGTCGGCAATCTCGGATTCGACGTGTGCAACAAGGATCTGGAGGAGCTGTTCGCTCAAGCCGGGACCTGCGAGTCGGTAGCGGTCATCAACGATCGCGAGACCGGCCAATCGCGGGGCTTTGGCTTCGTTGAGATGGGCTCGAACGGCGAGGCTCAGAAGGCCATCCAGCAGTTTGACGGCCAGGAGTTCAAGGGTCGCGCACTCAAGGTGAACGAAGCCAAAGAGCGCGAGAACAACCGCGGTGGCGGTGGCGGCGGCAGAGGTCGCTACTAACCGCACACAATTCGCGCCCGCCCCTCGCGGCGGGCGCGAACCTTTCCGCGACGGGTGGATTTACCTCCGTCGCGATGATCCCCCCCAAGCAGACCTAATCTTAGGGCCGCTGAAAAGGCATTCGGAGGCCGTCAACAGGCATGTCCTGAACTACTATCTCCGAAAGTCTTGTCGTGGCGCGCGGATTCTCGGTACGTCATGCCCGCAATCTTTAGGCGGGAATCCATGGACGCCGTTGCGGCCAACCCCCGCCGCCCCGCCTGGATGCCTGCCAAAAGACTGCGGGCATGACGAATTCACGTCTTGGGCTTGGGTTGCGAGCACTGCCCCGCGCTGAGCAACGTCGAAGGGCGCTCCGCTTCGGTGGCAGCTGAAATCACCGCGTCGCGGTCAAGAGACCGGTGCGGCAAAGAGGACGATCCCATACCCGACTTCGGAAAGGACGACGACTCCTCGGAAGGCCGGCGGCCAGCCGGCGGTAAATGTGTCCGGCGATTCTATTATCCCGGCGAGATCCACCGGCCGCCCATTGATCGACACTGGCATGTGAACAGACAAGGGACTTTCCGGATCGAATGTCGCCACTATGGTTCCCGTGTTACCGGTCACCAGGTACGACTTGCTGCTGAACTGCAGGCGCACGATGGAAAAGGCGAACTGTGTATTTGGCGGTAGCGGCTCGAGCCGAACGACATCGAACGTCCCCGCGAGTGGCTCGGGTGGGGATGGGGCAGCCCCAAAACCCGGGGGAACGAACTGGATGTAACTCCCGTTCGTACCTGAGGGCCCCTGCGCCGGGATGAGCCGGTAGCTGATAATGATTGCTCTATCTTCGTCGCCGCAGCTCGCCAGCAGAAGCAGCGTTCCTACTAAGATAACTACGGTTCGCAGCATGCTACGCACCTTGCGACGCGGCGATGTCTTAGCATCCAGTCACCGTGGCACTGTAGATATGGGGAATCCGACCGAAGAGCAAAGGATGCATTCGCGTGCCCCAGCGCCGAACAGGCTTTTTTATCGCGCCCCCCGAACGATATCAACGGCAAGGATGATGAAATCATCTTACCCTGCTGTCTTGTCACAAAGCCGGAACTGCTAATCAGCCAACTCGTGCGGGATGAGATCACGCTTGGGGGTGATTCTCGGCCGTAGTTGTCGAATTCAAGCTTGGCTAAAACGTCATCCGTCGGTACTGTGCGGATATCGAGGGAGAAAGGATTGCCGAGATTGATTATGTTGCGGCGCACTGTCGATCAGGAGCGATGGCGATGAAACATTCTCTCGTAACGGGGGCGGCCGGACTTCTCGGGCGAAACCTCGTCAAGGCGCTGCTCGAGCGCGGCGTTCGTGTACGCGCCCTCGTGCGCCACACGCCACTGCGCTTCACGCATGACCATCTCGAGTGCGTCACGGGTGACGTGACGGATTTTCCGCGCGTGCTCGCGGCCTGTGAGGGTATCGATACCGTCTTCCACACGGCGGCGGTGATCCCGTTGCTCGGCGGCCGCAGCGCGACGCGCGAATATCGTGATGCGGCTTGGCAGATCAACGTGGGCGGAACTGAGAATCTGCTGACGGCGAGCCGAGAGCGGGGCGTGGTACGCTTCATTTACACCAGTTCGGTGGACGTCTGCTTCGACGGGAAGCCGAATGTGGAGATGGACCATCGCACACCCTACGCACGCAAACCGAAGAGTGTGTATGCCGAGACCAAGATCGCCGCGGAAAAGCTCGTGCTCGCAGCAAACGGAAACGCCGGCCTGTATACCTGTGCGATTCGCCCGGATGGCATTTATGGGCCGGAGGAAAACGTCATCTTCGACAGCATCGTGAAACAAGCTGCGCGCGGGGCTCTCAAGGTGGCCATCGGGAGTCCCGACACGCTGCAGGACAACTCCTACATCGACAACCTGGTCCACGGTGAGCTCCTGGCTGCCGAGCACCTCGGACCTGATGGCACGGCTTCGGGCAAGGCCTACTTCATCACCGACTACGCGCCGCAAAACACGTTTGCATTCTTCCGGCCCATCATCGAGGGCCTGGGCGTTCCCTTCCCGACCCGCCGCATCCCGCGCGCGCTCATCGCCCCCATCCTCAGTCTGTGGGAACACCTCCACTTTCGCCTTGGCATCGCGCCGCCTCCCTTTGGTCCCCATGCACTCGACAAGATCACCATCAGCCACTACGGCAGCATCGCGGACGCCAAGCGCGACTTGGGTTACACGCCGATCAAGACGTATGAACAAGCCATCGCCGAATGCCTTCCCTATTGCCGCGAGTGCTTCCTGGCCCTCTCGCGACACCGGACTTGAGTGAGACAACGATGTACGAGCATCACCAAGCGTCGATACAGAAGGTCGCCGCGTATTTCAGGACACTCCCCGAAGTCGAGGCCGTGCTCCTGGGCGGTTCCATAGCCCATGGCTTCGCGGGCCCCAGCTCCGACATCGATGTCATGATCGTCGTCTCGGATTCCGAGTATGCGGATCGGCTCCGAGAGGGACGCCTGCAGTTTTTCGATAACCAGTTGTGCACCTATGACGAGGGCTATGTGGACGGCAAGTACCTCGACCAAGGGTTCTTGAGGAAGCTGGCCGAATCGGGTAGCGAACCGGCACGTTTCGCGTTTCAGGACGCCAGGGTGCTCCTCTCGAAGATCGACACGCTGGACACGATGTTACAGTCGATCACGCGCTATCCGCTGGAACGAAAAACGGAGCGGATGCGTCGCTTCTATGCGCAGTTCGAGGCGTGGAATTGGTACGCCAACGAAGCGCTGAAACTGAATGACCGGTACCTGCTCGGAGTTTCGATCGCGAAGTTGGTGCTGTTTGGCGGCAGGCTCATTCTCGCCCATAACGAATTGCTCTATCCGTACCACAAGTGGTTTCTCACGATGCTCGAACGGGCGGATGACAAGCCGAGCGGTTTGTTGGAATGCATCAGCAACCTGCAGAACCAACCCTCGGCTGATACCGTCAGGATGTTCTACGAAATCGTAGGGAACTTTCGAGCCTGGGAGCTCCCTGACGCGGGCTGGCCCAACCAGTTCATGCTCGACAGCGAATTGGGTTGGCTGACCGGAGCGGTCGCCGTCGACGATTTGTAGACGCGCAATCCGCTGCGGCACCTCCATTTCTTTAGTCTGTCGATTTTCTCTGAAAGTACCCTTCGACAAGCTCAGGGTGAACGGAAGAACCCTCATTTGATGGACTCTGAGACCGTTCGTGCTGAGGCTCTCGAAGCACGTCTTCGCATTTGTCGACAGTCTCTCCTGCGACCGGGAACGCTCGGAGCTGAAAGCCGACGGTCCCGACGATTTGTGTTGCACGAACCTCTTCGCTTGCATATACAAGCGTTGTACCTACAAGTGCGCGGCACATGCGGTCGAAGAGCAAACAAACGGCAATCGAGTTCATGGCGCGGGAGTGCGTTGGGAACCAGCTGCGGATGCTCAATCGCGTGGTGACGGGGATTTACGAGGACGAGTTCCGGCCGCTCCGACTGACCGCGAGCCAGATGATCATTCTGGCCTTGACCGCGAAACACAACCAGGTCCGCGCCGCCGAACTGTGCCGGTGGCTGCAGATCGACGCCTCGACCCTCAGCCGCAACATCGACCGGATGCGCGCCAACGGATGGCTCTCGCAGGCCACCACGGAGGATCAGCGTTCGCGTCCGTTCCAGTTGACGGCCGACGGCGAGAAGATTCTCCACGATGCCATCTTGGCCTGGGAGCGAGCACAGGTGAAGGCCGTGCGTCTTCTCGGAAAGGAAGGCGTGGCCCTCCTCAAGACTGTGACGAAGAACGTCAAGGGAAGTAGATCCGCGAACTGACAAGGCCGGCTCAGGCAAAGGAGGAAGAGCAATGGGGCATCTCGCGATCCAAAAACCTTACCTGGCACTGCAGGAACGGCTGCACAAGAACCCGATCGGCGCCCCGCCCGCCGAGGAACTCTTCGAGATCCTGCGTCTGCGCTTTACCGAGGAGGAGGCGGAGATCGGGGCGAGAATGCCCATGACGCCGGCTCCGCTGGACAAGCTCAGCCGGCGACTGGGGCAGCCAGCCGACAAATTGGAGGCGAAGCTCGAACGCATGGCCGAGAAGGGCCTCGTCCTCGACTTTCAAACCAACGGGAAGCCCTTCTACATGCTGGCGCCAACCGTCATCGGTTTCTTTGAGTTTACCTTCATGCGCCTGCATAAGGACCTGCCCAACAAAAAGCTGGCCGATCTTCTTTCCGCCTACATGTTCGAAGACCGGACCTTCGCTGACAACGCATTTCGGGCCGACACGCAGATCGGCAGAGTCATCGCTCACGAGAAGACCCTGACCGACGATCTGCGCTCTGAGATCTTGCCGTACGAGCAGGCAACGGAGATCTTGAAGAACGCCAAGCTGCGCGCCGTCGGTCTGTGCTACTGCCGCCACAAGGCGATGCACCACGGCAATCCATGCAAGAAGCCGATGGAAACGTGCACGACCTTGAACCAGTCGGCCGACTGGGCGATCCGGCGGGGATATGCCAGAAAAGTCTCGGCGGAGGAGGCGCTCGATATCGCCGCTATGACGCGCGACAACCACATGGTCCACATCGCCGACAACGTGAAGAACAACGTGAGCTACATCTGTCATTGCTGCGGCTGCTGCTGCGGCATGCTCAAGGCGATCAACCGGCACGGGATCCAGACTGCCGTGCATACCAGCAATTTCCTGGCGCACGTCGAAGACGAGAAGTGCAAGGCGTGCGCCCGCTGCGTCAAAGCCTGCCCGGTCATGGCAATCGACATCAAGCCGGTGAGCTTTGGAACGGCGACGGCGCGTGTCGATGAGAAACTGTGCCTGGGCTGCGGAGTGTGCGCCGTGTCATGCAAGAACAAGGCGCTTACGATGAAGGCTCGGCCAAAGAGGGTTTTTACCCCCGCAGACAACATCGAGCGTCTGATCAGAGCAGCGGTCGAAAGGGGCACCGTTCACCACATGCTGTTCGACGATCCGGATAGCGTGACGAGCCGGGGCATGAACCGGGCACTCGGGGCTTTGCTGTCTCTTCCCCTCACCAAACGGCTCCTGGCTGTCGAACAGATAAAATCGACTTTCGTGAGGACCATCGTCAGCGGCGCGAAGAAACAAGCGGACGCTAACGGGGCGAACTGAAGGGGAATCCGTCACTGTAATCGCGAAACGGCGTCCGCAACGCCAAGCGAGGCATCGATGGTTGACTTCGACTATTCAGCGGCCGGCATTCCCATTCGCGCCGACCTCCGGGACGCGCATCGGTTCCTCTGGGAGCATCTCCGGTCGCCTGGAACCTGGTGGACGGGGCCGCAACGCGTGGCCATAGCGGCCGAGAGCCGTAACGCGACCGGCTGCACACTGTGCCGAGAACGCAAGGCGGCCTTGTCTCCGAACGCGGTGCGCGGCAGCCACGACACTTTGGGACAGCTGCCCGAGAACGTGGTCGAAGCCATTCACCGGATCCGCACCGATCCGGCCAGACTCTCGAGGCCTTGGTTCGAGAAAGTGATCGCCAGCGGACTCGAGGAGACGCAGTACGTCGAGTTGGTGGGCGTAGTCACATTGCTGGCCGGTGTCGACTATTTTGCCCGTGCGCTGGGAATCGCACCATTTCCGTTCCCCCAGCCGTTGGCCGGCGAGCCATCGCGACACCGCCCAGCGTCAGCGAAGCCGGGAACCGCCTGGGTCCCGATGATTGCGCCCGAGGATGCGGATGGCCCCGAGGCCGACCTGTATGGAAACTCGCCATTCGTTCCGAACATCATGCGTGCGCTGAGTCTGGTGCCGGATGAGGCACGAGCGCTGCAACGATCATCGAACGCGCACTACCTGCCTGTCGCGCAGATCGGAGACCCGGCCGCGCGCAAGTCACTTGACCGCATGCAGATGGAGCTGGTCGCGGCGCGCGTGTCGGCACTCAACGAATGCTTCTATTGAACGACAGCGCATGCCGCACTGCTCCGTGCGAGCAGTCAGGTCAACGGTGCGGAGATCGATCTCAGCCCAGTGAATGGCAGCACCGACTCCGACGGCGGCGTGGAGCATGGCGCCCGCCTGATCGCCTTTACCGAAGCGGTGATGAAAGGCGACGGTAAGGCCACGCGCCGTGAGCGCGAAGCGCTCAGTGCCCTGCTGCCCCCGGAGAGCTTCGTCGACGTGGCCGCGACGATCGGAGCGTTCAACGTGGTGGATCGCATCGCCGACGCCACCGGAATCCCTCTCGACCCCATGCTCGCCGGCATGAGCGTAGACGTGCGTCGAGAGTTGAACCTAGCACGGTTCGCCTCCTCAGCGAATACGCCGGGGAAGAACTGACCGTGGCGTAACATAGGAGGAGGAAGGGAGATCCTCTTCTCTCCTCATTTCTGAACGGAAGGGGAACGAGATGGAAAACCCGAACACTGGTACCTGGCAGAGCACCGCGTGCCTCGTCTGCGGAACCAACTGCGGCCTCGAAGTTCAGGTCACAGACAACCGCATCGTCAAGGTCCGCGGTGACAAGCGCAATCCGTTCAGTCAGGGGTACACCTGCAGCAAAGGTCTCACGGTCGGGAAGCTGGTGGACCACAAGCAGCGCGTGCGGACTCCGCTCAAGCGAATGCCCGACGGGAGTTTCGCACCGCTCTCGTGGGAGCAAGCGGTCTCGGAAATCGCGGCAAAGCTCGGTGATATCGTCAAGCGCCACGGCCCGGAAGCCGTCGCGCTTCTCGGTGGTGGCGGGCAGGCGAACCATCTGGACTTCCTCTACGCTACGGGTTTCCTCTCCCTCCTCGGCTCGCGCCGGCATTTTCATGTCCTGGCGCAGGAGTTCACGCAGAAGTACTGGGTGAACGGACTCGTGTTTGGCAGTGAGGGGATCGACTACGACGAGAACTGGCACCGGTCTGAGGTGATTCTGGTCATGGGCTCGAATCCATGGATGAGCCACGGCTTCCAGCGCTCCCGGGTCGTGATCAGAGAGATCGCGGACGATCCGCAACGGACGCTCATCGTCGTCGACCCCAGACGTCACGAGACGGCCGAGAAGGCCGACATGCACCTCCAGATTCGCCCGGGCACGGATCTGTACTTTCTCCTGGCCCTGCTCAACGTGATCGTTACGGAAGGACTGGTCGACGACGCCTTCATCGCCGAGCATGCGCACGGCTGGAAGGAGGCCAGGTTCATCGCCAACCTGGTCACTCCCGCGGAAGCGGCCAGGCTCTGTGATCTCGAGGAGGCGGATATCCGCGCCGTCGCCCGGCGCTTCGCCACCGCCAAAAGCGCGAGCATCAGGAACCACCTCGGCATCTGCCACGGCAAACACATGGTGGCGAACTGCTATCTGATCACGCTGCTCCACATTGTGACGGGCAACATGTGCACGGCGGATGGCGCACACATTCCGGTGACCATGTTCACCGGGGCCGGGGTGTTCCGAGAGGAAAAACCCTCCGAAAAGCCGCGCACGCGCGTGGCCGGCATCCCGAGCATCCGCGGCTTCTTCCCACCCAACGCGCTGCCGGAGGAGATCTTGGACGCGGGCGAGGAGCGCGTCCGCGCGCTCCTCGTCGAGGCCTGCAACCCGATCTGCTCCTATGCCGACGCGCAGAAGATGACCGCAGCGTTCAAGCAGCTCGACCTGCTTGTGGTCATCGACCCGACGATGACCGAGGCGGCACGGTTGGCGCACTACGTCCTCCCCCCTCCGATCGGATACGAGAAGTGGGAAGCTGCATCGTTTTCCAAAGGCCACCCGGAGGTCTATTTCCACCTCCGGCCCCCGATCTTGCCGGCGCCACCGGAGACCAGGCAGGAGTGCATCATCTTCTATGAGCTTGCGAAGACGATGGGGCTCGACTATCGATCGCACCCCGCCTTCGCTGCCCTGGAAGGCGCCATCGAGGCGGGCGATCCGGCGCCGGTGCTCACGCTGATCAGAGGCCTGTCGGCAATGTTCGCGATGACTCGGCAACAGGAGCTCCGCGAGGCAGGAACGATCAGCGCTGACGGGAATCCAGCCGACGAGGTCTTCCAGGAGCTGCTCGATCACCCCGAGGGTGTACTGCTGTGCAAGGTGGACCCAAACAGGAACTGGGAGCAAGTGCGGACCGCTGATCAGAAGGCCGTTCTCGACCCGCCGGCGATCCTCGACCTGTTCCACGGCCTCAAGATTCCAGCGGACACCGACTTCCGAAAGAATCGGGAGTATCCCTTCGTCCTGCAGACCGGCGAGCGAACCGACTACAACGCCAACACCGTTCACCGAGACCCCGCCTGGAGGAAGAAGCAGCGAGACAGTTATCTGAGGATGCACCAATCGCTGGCAGCGGAGCTCGGCGTCGCCAACGGCGAGACGGTTCACCTCATGACCGAACACGGGGAGGCGCTGGTCCCGGCCCTGGTGACCGACGACATCTATCCTGGCAACCTCAGCATGCCGCACGGCTATGGGCTGCTCTGGGAGAACGACAAGACCGGCCGGCTCGAGCCGGTCGGGACCAACGTGCAGGAACTGATGAGCGCGCAGCACCGCGACTCACTGACCGGGATCCCGCTTCACAAGTATATCCCGGCCAAGGTGAAGAAGGTCGGAGGCTGATCCCGCACGATAGGGCGCAGTCGGTGTTCCTTCTCCTTGCAGCAGGGCCGGGTGAAGTGGTGTGATGTCCCAACGTCCGACTCGGGACACGGGGAGAAGCGAATCATGGGCGGACCGTTCGAAGGTGTGAAGATCCTGGACCTGTCTGCGGTCGCGTCGGGTCCGCTGGCCACGACGTTGCTCGCCGATCAGGGGGCGGCGGTGATCAAGGTCGAGCCTCCGGGAATCGGCGACGTGCTACGTTGGGTGTGCAGCAATCGCAACGGCATGTCGGGCATCTTCCACATCTGCAACCGGGGTAAGCGCTCGATCGTCATCGACCTCTCCACGCAGCGCGGCCGGGAGGTTCTGCTCGAGCTGGCGCGCGGCTGTGACGTGTTCGTGCAGAACTTTCGGCCTGGTGCGGTCGAGCGGATGGGCTTGGGCTACGACGACATCGCGCAGGTCAACCCCGAGGTGGTCTACCTCTCCATCAGCGGCTTCGGGCCCTCAGGTCCTTACGCGCAGAAGCGCGTCTACGACAACGTCATTCAGGTGTACTCGGGTATGGCCGCCGTGCAGGACGCCAGCGAACCGCAGCTGATTCGTCAGCTCATCTGCGACAAGCTCACGGCCCATTCGGCGGCGGCGGCGATCGGCGCCGCGCTGTTTGCCCGCGAGCGCGGCCGCGGGGGCCAGCACATCGAGCTGAGCATGCTGGACACCGCCATCGCCTTCGTGTGGCCCGACTCGGCATCCGATCTGATGATGCTCGGCGACGGCGTGAACCGGCAGCCGACCGTCCCGAGCCGCTACTTCCTCACGCGCTTCACCGACGGGTACGGAACAGTCGCGCCGCTGCAAGACCGAGAGTTCCAGGGCCTTTGTGCGGCGTTCGGCGTTCCCGAGATCGCCGAGGATCCTCGCTTCTCGACACTGTCGGCGCGCATGAGCCATCCCGAGGAGCTGCGCGAACTCTTCGTGACCAGGATCGAGGAGGCCGCGGCCCGCCTCTCACGCGACGAGGCCGGCAAGCGTCTCGATGCCGAGGACGTTCCCTACGGGCTTGTGCGTACGCTCGAGGAACTTCCCGATGATCCTCAGGTACAGGTCAACGGCATTTTCGTAGAACGAGAGCACCCGGTAGCGGGCAAGCTCCGTGAGACACGGCCGCCGGCACGCTTTCACGGCACACCGGCGGCGCCCGGCGCGCCAGCCCCGAGTCTGGGGCAGCATACCGACGAGATCCTGACGGAGATCGGTCTGGCCGGCGAAATCGCTGCGCTACGTGGAGCCGGCGTCGTGGCTTAGAGATCGCTCTGGGTCTTCGGATCGAAGTAGGCGAGCCCGAGCCCCGGCGGCTGCTTGAAGCGGACCTGCCTCAGCCGCTCGAGGCCGTCCTTGTACAACGCAATCAATCGGTCCTCCGAATCGTACTCGAACGGGTCTTGCAGGATCCACTCCGTTTCGCCCCCGGGTGTCGGTGGGTTGGCGACGTACCAGCGGGCGGTGAGCGCAAGCGCTGCCGGTGGGGAGACCGGATCTCGATATCCAAGCTCGCGTCGGAGCTTACCGATGTCGAGCACTCGGTGGGTCGGCAGCGGGTGCATGATCATCGGCCATGCGGGGCGCGCCACCTCCCAAGGCATCGACACGATCTCCATCTCGTGGTCGAGGGCGGCGCAGATGCACTCGACGACCTGCCTGAGGCTCAGCACCTGTTCGTCCCCGGCGTTGTACACCTGCCCGGCCGAAACCGCGGGGTTGTCGAGGGCCAGCAGGATGGCGTGCGCCACGTTTCCCGAGTAGCCGAAGGTGCAGAGCGTGAGGCCTCCCTCCGGAAGGATGATGTGTCGCCGGCCGTCGATGACGCGGCGAACGATGCACCATTCGCGCGGCACGAGCTGCCGGGGGCCGTAGACGTACGGGTAGCGGAAGTGCGTCGCCTGGGGATGCAGCGTCAGCACCTGCTCCTCCGTCATGCGAATCCGGTAGCCCTTGCGGTGCTCCTCCTCGCTGGCCACCTTGGGTCCATCCTCGTACGTCGGCACCGGCATCCCCACCGGCGTGAACCGTCCCGGTTCGAAGTAGCCGCGATAGCATGGGAAGCCGCCCGCGGAGATCAGGCGGCCCGTCTTGCCGACGAGGAGCTCGGCGATCGCACGCAGCCGCCCGTAGGTTACGACACTCACATCGAATGTGCGACCTGCCAGCGCCTCCCGAGCGGCGCCGGGCTCCCAAGGATCCACGTGGAGGTGCTCGACCTCGAACGGGATCTCATCGATCTCGTGCAGGCCCCGGTGCAGCATGGAAACGCGGTAGCCGCGCTCGATGAGCCCGCGGATGATGAACGGCCCCGTGGGGCCGGTCCCGCCGACGATGAGAGCCTTCATCGCCCGTGCCTCGTGCAGGCGGCCCCGGCTGACGAGTGTAAGGTGCGGTCGATGATCTCCTGCTTCATCTCCGGCGACAGGTCGTCGAAGTAGGCGGAGTACCCGGACACGCGGACCAGCAACCCTGGATATCGCCCGGGGTGATCACGCGCTTCAATGAGTATCTGCGGGTCGAACACGTTCACCTGCAGCTGCATGCAGCCGGCAGCGAAGCCGCCGTCGATCAGTTCCTGGAGCCGCTGCGTGCCACTGGCGCCGGTGACTACCCAAGGGTCCAGCTTGAGATTGAAGTTCACCCCGTTGCGCGCCAGGTGGAGCGGCAGCCCGGCCACCGATCGCAATACCGCGGTGGGTCCCATGCGGTCCACGCCGTTGCCGGGTGAGAGTCCGGACGAAAACGGCGCGCCGGCGAGCCGGCCGCTGGGCAGCGCACCGACCACCTCCCCGAATGCCTGGTGAGCCGTCACGGAGTAGAACCCGGCGGCGTACTCGCCACCGCGAGTATTGAACCGCCCCGCCAGGCATTTACTGAACAGCTCCATGGCACGGGCAACACAATCGTCGGCAGCGGGATCGTCGTTCCCGTACTTTGGTGCTTTGCGCAGACGGGCACGCAGGATGTCATGGCCGTGAAAACCCGTGCGGCAAGCACGAATCAACTCGGCCATCGTTGCCCGACGAGCGCCGAATATCACCGCTTCTACCGCCGCGAGGCTGTCACCGACGTCGACCACGCCCACCGCCTGGATACCGCTGCCGTTGTACAACGCGCCACCCGCGGTGGCGTCACGGGCCGTTGCGATACAACCGTCGATCAACATCGAGGTGAGCGGCGTGGGGTGCCAGCGCGCGTTGGCCTCCTCGATCAGCCGCAGGTCCGCCAGCAATCGGCCGACGGCGAATTCGAGTTGCACATGAAACAGCCCGATCAAATCCTCCGTCGAACGGCAGTCTTCCGCGACCGGGGTCGCTGCCCCGATGCGCCGACGATACCCAAAGCGCCGCCCCTGGTTGAGTGCCAGCTCCAGACAGAGCGGCAGATTGAAGAGCGCGGCATCGGTCGACAGGAAACTCTTCCCGGCCGCCACCGGCTCAACGCAACCAACCGTGGCGTAGTCGCGCGCGTCTGCTTCGCACATGCCGCGCGCCCGCAGCATCGGCACGATGATCTCGTCGTTGTACAGCGCTGGCGACGCGGAGCCGGCGCC
The DNA here is from genome assembly GCA_044450645.1 of Binatia bacterium. Lineage (GTDB taxonomy): Bacteria > Desulfobacterota > Binatia > HRBIN30 > HRBIN30 > JAGDMS01. The sequence goes on along the minus strand of JBIOJG010000051.1, from coordinate 7,532 downwards.
AAGGGCCGCGGCAATGCAAGCACGGTAGGCAGGCGGGCTGCCGCGATGGATGCGAGCATGGTAGTTGGGCTGCCGGGTGCGTAGCCGGTCCATCACCTGCAGAAAGAGATATGTCAGCTCGTTCGTCACGTCCTTGCCCTGCCGGTCCATGCCGCCGACCACGACCACCTGGCCGTTGAACAGCCCGCCGTGGAACCGAGTGGCGCGACCGGAGAACACGGGAACGAGCTCGCACAACTTGACCGCGTAACAACCGAGCAACTCGAAGGCAGCCTCGCAGTCGAGTCGCCCGTCGAGCCGGTCACGCTGGTAGTACGGCCACAGGACCTGGTCCAAGCGACCCGGCGACACCGAGTTATCGAGCGACTCCAGGTTCAGCGCGATCTGGGCGAACACCAACGCCTGCAGCGCTTCGTGCAAGGTGCGGGCGGGGAACCGCGGCACCCGCGCGCACACCGCCGCGATGTGTTCCAGCTCCAGCCGCCGCTGCTCGTCCGGCTCCTCGCGTGCCTGCCGCTGCGCCGCTAGACGGTAGCCGTCGGCGAAGTCCTCGAGGCCGGCGCACACCATCTGCACCGCGCGCAAAAAGAGCACGGCCGGCGAATCGGGAGGCTCGTTCTCCGACCGCATCGCCGCCTGGCGGCGCAAGCCATCGGTGCCTTGGCTCAGCAGCGCTGCGTAGCCGGGAACAAAGTGTGAGATGCCTGCCGTTTCGTTGATGAGGTAGAAGGCAGGGTTCAACTGCTCAGCGACAAAGCGGAGTGCTTTGGACACGGGCCGCACGCGCATCGCCATGAACCGGGTCAGCCAAAACGGCAGGACCTCGAACAGCAGCTGCCGGCGCTCGTGTGCCGACACCGCAAACGGGTTGACTCGGCGCCGCTCGAAACGAAAGAGATCTTCGAGCATGGCGACGCCGTGCAACTCCGGGTACAGTTCACCGCCCACCCGGTGCGGCGTGAAGCAGCCAACCAGCAGCTCGCGTGGATGAATGCGGACCCGTTTGTGCCGCAGCACGTGCGCCAGCGCTTCGGCCTTTTGCAGCACCATGGGCTTCGTGCGGTTCGCGCGACGGCGGAAATAGCGGCTGACCAAAACAGCACGCTCGGCCGACACCGTGAGACGGGCCGAACGCACTTCTTCGTGCAGCGCACGGACCCGCTCGCTCACCTCGAGCTCCGCCGACGGAAGCGGCGGCGTGTCGACCGGCGTCAGCCCGACCCAGTGCGGCGCGGCGGACGGTTGTGTCATGTGGTGACCTCCAGCCCCTCACGCTGGAGCGCTTCGGCGGCTCGCGACACACTCTCATCCGCATCCACCCCGTCACTCAGTTGGAACGCCGGCCGCGGGTGTCCGATCCGCGCCAGCTTGGCTTCCCCCAGGGCGTGATAGCGGAGCAGGTGAATCGCCGGGGCGTTCAGATCACGAAGGAATGCCGCGACCTGGCGCAGGTTGAGTTCAGTATCGGTGATGCCTGGCACGATGGGCATTCGGAAGGGCACCGGAGCACCCGCGTCCACCAAGCCCCGCGCATTGTCGAGGATGGGACGATTGTCGCCGCCCACCATGAGGCGGTGCTGCTCCGGGTCCATGAGCTTGAGATCGAACTGGATGAACGCGAACAGCGGCAGATGTGGTGCGAAGCTCTCCCAGCGGAAGAGGCCGCAGGTCTGGAGGCCGACGCGCACGCCGTGCTGGTCACAGCGGCGGGCGAACGCGCCGATGAAACCCATCTGCAGGGTGGCCTCGCCGCCGGACAGCGTCACCCCGCCGCCGGAAGCCTCATAGAAAGGCACATCTCGCATGACCTCTTGCATGAGACCGCCCACCGAGACGGCCCGTCCGATCAGTCGGATCGCGTCGTAGCCGCAGGCTTCGGCGCAGCGGCCGCACGCGTCGCAGCGGTCTCGAGCGATGCGGTCTCCGTTCCACAATAACGCATCGTGCAGGCAGACGGCCCGACAGTCATGGGAGTCGTGGCAGCGATCCGCGTAGAAAGCGATTTCCGGCTCCAGACGCAACGACTCCGGGTTCTGACACCAGCGGCAGCGCAGCGGGCAACCTTTGAAGAACACCGTCGTGCGGATCCCGGGCCCGTCATGGACCGAGAATCTCTGCACATCAAATACGATCGCCTCGGATTCCGGCACAGCGCACATCACGCTGCCTGGTGCTCTAGCACATTCCTGCTTCCTCAACGATGTTCTCAAAGACATCCATCCCGGCGAAGGCAAAAAGGGGTTCAAGGCCGATTCCGCGCCATGGCCTCGCCACACTGCACGCGTCGAGATGGGCGCGCCCGTCTCTTCTCTTCGCGCACATGCATGTCCACGATTGTCCAGGTCTGATCTACAGTAGATGCCTCGCGACGGCAGCGAAGGCTGCATGGCCGGCCGGCTCGCGGTGGATTTCGACAACATCTTCGAGCTTACGCAGCTGGCGGACAAGCTGCTCGAGACGCTGATCCTCGCCCACCATGAGTAGGATGGCGCTTTGCGTCCGGTCTCCGACCGGGACGCAGAGGATCCCCTCGACGTTGAAGGCGCGGCGGGCGAACAGCCCGCAGATATGCGACATGGTCCCGGGGTGGTTGCGGACCAGGAGGCGCAGCACTGCGACGCCGCGTTCGCTAGCACGGGGCTCAGGCAGCATGGGTTGCATGGGTCACTCCTTCGATCATCTCACGATTGGGGGCACCCGGAGGGACCATCGGGTAGACGTTCTCGTCATGCGCGATGGGCACGTTGACGACGCACGGGCCGGGCTCCTGCAGGGCGTGCGCCAGCAGGGTAAGCGGATCAGCAGCGTCGCCGAGGTCGTAGGCCGCGATGCCGAACCCGCGCGCAATCGCCGCGAAGTCAGGCTCGGCGTGAAAGCGCGAGGCATGGTAGCGGCCGCCGTAGAAGAGCTGCTGTTGTTGGCGTACGAGGCCGAGGTGCGCGTTGTTCAGCAAGACGACCTTCACGTTTACGCACTCCTCGGCCGCAGTGGCGAGTTCCTGGATGTTCATCAGCAGACTGCCGTCGCCGCTGAAGCAGACCACCGTGCGGTCCGGCAGAGCGAGGGCGGCACCGATCGCGGCCGGCAGGCCGAAGCCCATGGTGCCGAGCCCGCCGGAGGTAAGCCACTGCCGCGGCCAGGTGAACGGGAACGCCTGCGCCGCCCACATCTGGTGCTGGCCGACATCGCTGGTGACCACGGTGCGCTCGTCGACGTAAGCCGCGGTGCGGCGGATGATGCCGTAGGGCTCGCACGGGTCGTCGGCGCCCGGCATCGCCAGCGGGTGCAGCGCGCACAGCGCTGTCATGCGCGCGACCCACTCGCGCCGCGGGCGCGCTTGGACGAGCGGCACGAGGGCCCGTAGCGCCTCCCCCACGTCGGCCTCGACGGCGACGGCAGGCCGCTTGATCTTGCCGAGCTCGCTCGCATCGATGTCGATGTGGACGATGCGCGCCCGCGGGCAGAACTCCGCCGCCTTGCCGGTGGCACGGTCGTCGAACCGCATGCCCAGCGCCAGGAGGAGATCGCATTCCTCCAGGAGCAGATTCGTCGCGCGCGCCGCATGCATCCCGACCATCCCAAGGAAGAGCGGGTGGCTGTGCGGCATCGCGCCGAGCCCGAGTAGGGTGGAGGCGACCGGGATCGACGCCTTCTCGGCCAGCGTTCGAACCCACTCCGAGGCACCGGCGACGATGACGCCGCCGCCGAGCAGGCACACCGGGCGCTTCGCCTCGTTGAGCAGCACGGCAGTGCGGGCGATGTCCTCATCGCAAAGCCGCGGCGACGGGTCGGGCTGTCCGGGAGCAGGCAGTCGCTCGAACACAACGGTCTCGTTCTGCACGTCTTTCGGGACGTCGATCACCACCGGCCCCGGCCGCCCCGAGGCGGCGATGCGGAAGGCGTCGGGAATCACGTCGAGCAGCTCGGCCGCGGAGCGCACGAGGTAGTTGTGCTTGGTGATGGGAACGGTGAGCCCGTAGGTGTCGATCTCCTGAAACGCGTCTGTGCCGATCATCGCCCGCGGCACCTGTCCGGTGATCGCCACCAGCGGGATCGAGTCGAGCTTGGCGTCGGCGATCGCTGTCAGCAGGTTGGTGGCACCGGGGCCTGATGTGCCCAGGCACACTGCCGGCCTGCCGGTGACGCGCGCCATACCCTGCGCGATGAAGCCGGCGCCCTGCTCGTGCCGCGCCAGGACGTGGCGGATGCGGCTGGCACGCAGCGCATCGTACAAGGGGAGATTCGCACCGCCCGGAATGCCGGGGACGATCGTGATCCCCTGCCGTTCGAGCAGTTGCGTGATGAGTTCTGCGCCTGTTGTCTTCATGAGAGCCCGTTCCTTTCTTCCTACGGTCTCCCTGCTCGACTTCGGGGACAGGAGGGGCTCTGAAAAAAAGAACCCCCTGCCGGCCCTCGCGCCGGCAGGGGGTTCCAAACTCGCTATGCGATCCCCGCTACGGCGCGACGGCCTCAACCACGCCCACCACTACGACGACCGCCACGAAGAGCTTGCCCCGGGAGATGCCGTTGTGTGCGTGATTGGCGGAGTTCATGTTTCGTAAATATGTATCATCGTCCGGCACGATAGCGCAAGCCCTTGGGCGGCACGTGACCGGCCAGCCTTGCGCGCCTGGCACCGTCGGGCCAGCGAAGCGGACGTCTTCTGCTCATCTGCTCGATCCGTTTGCTCCAGGTCGGCGGAAGATGTAGGCAGCAAGCGTACGCGTCCGCAGCGGAGTCGGGCGCCAACTCGCAAGGAGGGAAGCATGGGAGCAACCGCCACTGCGCTGATCGGCTTCGCTGGCTGGTTTGCGCTGCTCAGCCTCGCGCTCGGCGTCTACCGGATCGGGCTCGTGTTGTCGGGACGGAAGGCGGCAAATACCTTTGCCACGGACGGCTCCGACCTCGAACCCATCGGGCGCCGGCTCACCCGCGCGCGTGACAACTGCTATGAGACCTTGCCGCTGTTCGCGGCGATCGCCCTCGGCGCGAGCATCGCCGGCCGGCTCGACGTGACCGATCCGCTGGCAATGTGGGTTTTGTACGCCCGCATCGGCCAGTCGCTGACGCATATCGCGTCGACGAGCGTGCCCGCCGTCCAGATTCGCGCCATCCTGTTTTTCGTCCAGGTTCTGATCTACGGCTGGTGGGCGATCCGGCTCCTCACCTAGCGCCCTGAACGGCCAACCGTGCCGCCCGCTTCGGCATGCTCACCGACAAGTTCGGCATCGGCTGGATGCTGAACTGCGGGCACGCCGACGCAACAGCGGTTGGAGATCTCTGGCGCGATCCAGCATCGGCCTGGTCGCTTACTGTGGGAGCCGCAGGCGTGCCGCGATGTTGTTCTTTTGCATGTTGGATGACCCGCCCACGATCGGCATGACGCAGATGTCACGCACGTAGCGTTCCATGTCGTAGCCCTCCGCGCAGCCGTACGCGCCGAGGATTTGCTGGCACGCGAGCACGATCTCGACAGCCGTATCGCCGACGAAGAGCTTGGCCATCGAGGTTTCCACCGAGCACGGCCGGCGCTCCGTTGCGAGCCACGCCGCGTGGTAGAGCATGTGCCGGCACGCCTGCAGCTTCGTCTTGGCTTCGACCAACGCATGGCGCACGGCTTGGTGCGCGCAAATCGGCTTGCCAAACTGCTGGCGCTCCTGCGCATACGCCCACGCGTCATCAACCGCGGCCGCCGCAATGCCGTACGCCACCGCCGTGATCTCCAGCTTCTCAACGTCCAGCGCTGGCCCGGCGAGCATGCGCCATCCTTGGTTCCACCCTTCCGGGCCACCGAGCACGTTGTCGATCGGCACTTCCACGTCCTCGAAAATCACGTCCGTCGTGGCGGCGTAGCGCAGCCCGAGGTGATCGATGTCGACGATGGTGACGCCGGGCACCTGCGGCGGCACCAGCACGAACGAGAGGTTCCGATAGCGCGGCGCCTCGCTATCCGATCGCACCAGACAGAGAATGTAATCGGCGAAGCGCGCACCGGTGCACCACCGCTTCGTGCCGTTGAGAATCACCCGGTCGCCGTCGCGGCGCGCGCTCATGGTCACACTCGCGAGGTCGCCCCCCACATCGGGCTCGGAGAGCCCGTACGCGAAGAGCATCTCACCGCGCACGATGCGCGGCAGGAAGGCGCGCCGTTGCGCCTCCGAACCGTTTTCGCCGATGTTCAACCCGCCGTAGAAGGCGCAGTGAATGTAGGGGCCGGCGATCCCCATGCCGCGGCGCGCGAGCTCGTCGATCACGGCAACCGCAGCAACGAGGTCGCGTCCCACGCCGCCGTACTCCTCCTCGACAGTGAGTCCGCAGACGCCCGTCGCCGCCAAGCGGCGGAAGACCTCCATGGAAAACGTGCGCTCTCGATCCCACTGCCGCACCGCCTCGCGCGGCATTTCCCGCTCCACGAAGCGGCGGATCGTCTCACGCAGCTGCGCAACGTGCGCGGGTTCGTCGGCAAAGTAGGTCACGACGCGTGTCCTCACTTCCCGGTGAACTTCGGCTTCCGCTTCTCGCGGAACGCCGTCACCGCTTCCTGATGATCTGCAGTTTGGTTGGTCATCATCTCGTACGCATTAGCCGCGTCCATCAGCTCATGCGCGAGGCGGCGGAGCGAGATGTTGGCGACCGTCTTGGTCCAGCGGATCGCCCAGGTGGCACCGCTCGCCAGCTTGTCGGCCATCGCGTCCACCGTCGCGTCGAGCTCGGCGAGCGGGACGACGTGGTTGATGAGCCCGAGGCGCTCGGCCTGTTCGGCGGTCAGCATGTCCCCCGTCATCAGCAACTCTTTCGCACGCGCGAAGCCGATGAGCTGCGGCCAGATCACCGCGCCGCCGTCACCGGCGACCAAGCCCATGCGCACGTGGGGGTCGCCGATCACCGCGGTGTCGGCGGCGATGATCACATCACACATGAGCGCGATGGTGGCCCCCAGCCCGGCCGCGGCGCCGTTGAGGCGGCAGATGATCGGCTTTTCCAGCTCGAGGAGACTGAAGACGATGCGCTTGGCGGCCGGCGCAATAGCGCGGAAGCGCGCCGGCTCGTCGATCATCGATTGGAACCAGCGCATGTCGCCGCCGGCGCAGAAGGCCTTGCCGGCTCCGGTGAGCACGACGACATCGCAGCCCTCGTCGCGGTTGATCTCCTCGAAGACGCGCGACAGGTCGTCGTGCATCTCCTCATTGATCGCGTTGAGCACCCCGGCGCGATCGATGGTGACGCGCAGCACGCGTTCGCGTCGTTCGAACCGCAACGTGCGGTAGCCCATGTATTCAGCGACGTGCATCATACCTCCTCGGCCCGGCGAGGCACCGACTACCGCCTCCGAAATGTCGTCGCGTGCGCTGAAGATGGCGCCCTCGCATTCTCCATCGGAAGCAAATTAACCCGAAAACCTCAATTGAAACTCAATAGGTGACCAAGGCGGCGATGGCGGGATACGGATGAGGCCGCATGCGTCTTCGCGGCTTCCATTGGCGTGGTGGTCCAAGCTGTTGAGTGAACGCACGAAAATCAAACTGCGCCAC
>JBIOJG010000050.1:0-39544 GCA_044450645.1 Binatia bacterium | reverse complement strand
TCCTCGAATCGACGCCATACAAGCTGTATCTGAAGATCGCCTATCCCGCCGAGCGGCTGATTGCTTGTTTGTGGCCGGGGATGCTGGCGTACCAGATGATCTTCGAGGCTCGGCGCGCGTGAAGCTCACGCTGTCGACGATCACTCTCAATGAAGAGCGAGCGGTAAGCGTGGCGCAAGACAAGCGCCGCGTGGCACCCAACGCGGATCGACGCGGGATGAGCCTCGTCCGCATCGTGATCACGGTCACTGAACCGATCATAGGCTCCGTGTTGACACGGCCCAGAGCACTGAAAGGAATACTGAAATGGCGTTGAAGGCAAGCCTTGTTATGACGACGATTTATGACTCGACAGTGCTCGAGACATATTTCGCCAACTTGCAGCACTATGGCCATCTGGACGACGTCGAGACGTACGTGATTGCGGATCGGAAAACTCCGCGCGAGATGTTGGAACGCTGCGCGAGTCTCGCTCGGCGCGGCCTGAAGGTGATGTGTCCCACCCTGAATGAACAGGAAGAGTTTCTGCGCCAGGTCGGTTTCCCGCCACACCTGATCCCGTACGACTCGGACAATCGACGCAACATCGGCTACTTGATGGCCTTGCGGTCCGGTAGTGATTTCATGATTTCGATCGATGACGACAACTATTGTCGGCCCGACGAGGATGTGTTCGCGGCGCATGCGGTGGTGTGCGAGCGGACGTATCTGGCACAAGTGGTGGAGACTGACGAAGGGTGGTTCAACATCTGCACGCTGCTCGAGCTGGACCGGCCGGAGACGACGTACCCGCGAGGGTTTCCGTACTATGCGCGCCATAAGCCGATGGAGCCGAAAATCACCACGGCCTCTGCCGATGTGCATATCAATGCCGGCCTGTGGCTGGTGGCGCCGGATGTGGACGCTATCAACTGGTTGGTGGCTCCGATGCAGGCTACCTCGTTCAAGGGACCACCGCTCGTGCTGGGCCGGCACACGTGGTCGCCGATCAACACGCAGAACACCGCATTTCGCCGGGATGCGGTGGCGGCCTATTACTACATCAAGATGGGCTACCCCCTCGGCGGTATCACCCTCGACCGATATAGCGACATCTTCAGTGGATATCTGGTTGAGGCCTGTGTCAAGCATCTAGGAGGTGGGATCAGAGTCGGCACCCCGGTGGCTGATCACCGGCGGAATTCTCACAATTATCTGAAGGATGCCGCCGGTGAGTGGGGATGTATCCCCTTGTTCGAGGATCTGCTTCCCTGGTTGCACGAGGTCAAGCTCTCCGGGCGTACCTACCTCGAGATATACGCGGTCTTGGGCGACGCCATGGAGGACGCGGTCGAGAAACTACACGGCGCGATATGGACCGACGCCGCGCGCGGCTACTTTCATCAGGTGGCCCACCATATGCGGAAGTGGGCAACTGTGGCGAGTAGGCTCCTGTAGGGGCGCGGTGGCCGATGCACTTGACGTTGTGTCTCCTGACGTGGAACGAGCTCGTGGGATGTCAACATGACGTCCCACTCATCGAGCGTGGCCGCTTCGAGGAGATGTATGCGATTGATGCGGGTAGTACCGACGGTACGGTCGAGTACCTGCAGAGCCAAGGCATCGCTGTCTACCAACAGGACAAGCCCGGGTACAACAACGCCTACCTGTCCGCCTTCCGCCGGTGCAGTACCGACGCCCTCATCATGTATCATCCGAAGGGCACCGTGGACCCCAAGGCGACTCTGGAGTTTCGCCGATACTTGGAAGATGGGTACGACCTGGTGATCGCGAGCCGCGTCATGCCGGGCGCCGTCAATGAGGAAGACAGCCGCATCTTCAAGCCGCGAAAGTGGTTCGTGATGGCACTGGCGGTTGCGACTCGGGTGTTCTGGAAACGTGAAGGGAACATGATTTGGGATACCTTGCACGGTTGCCGCGCTATGCGAAAAGACTCGTTTTTCGCCATCGAGCCGCTGGAGGACTGCCTGTCCATCGATATCGAAATGATCGCACGTGGGTATCGGAAGCGCATGAAGCGCATCGAGTTCCCGGTACAGGAGAAACCACGGTCGTATGGTGAGACGCATTTCAAGGCATTCCCGACCGGACTGCTCGTGCTGCGCTATTTGGTGCAAGAACTGAGGCGCAACGCATGACGTCCGGCGACGCGACTGCGTTCGCGATGCTTTCCGTGTGTACGGTAGGCCGTTGCCTGGGCAGTACACTGTGTGCAGTCAGAGCGTTCGGTGTTAATCGTGTGTGTTGAGGAGACTCTCGGATGACGCTTCGAGTCCTGGTGACCGGCGCCGCTGGCTACATTGGCTCCGTGCTCTGTGAGCAGCTGCTGGACGCTGGCTTCCAGGTGACGGCCGTGGACAAGCTGCTGTACGGCCAACAGTGCCTGTTCCACTTGTGCGCTGATCCCCGCTTCGAGTTCGTCCATGGTGACGCGCGGGATGAGGGGCTGATGCGCCGCTTGGCGAAGGAGGCCGACGTCATCGTGCCCTTGGCAGCGATTGTTGGTGCCCCGGCGTGCGACCGTGACCCGTGGTTGGCGCGCTCGGTCAACCTCGAGGCGGTTCGGCTAGTCAATCGCCTGCGCAGTCCCCGCCAGCTGGTGGTCTTTCCCACCACCAACAGCGGCTACGGCACGCAATCCGGTGATGTCTACTGCACGGAGGACACACCGCTGGAGCCCATCTCCCTCTACGGCCAGACCAAGGTGCAGGCGGAGGCCGAAATACTGGAGAGCCGCAACGCCGTCACGCTACGGCTGGCGACGGTGTTCGGTACGTCGCCACGCATGCGGTTGGACCTGCTGGTGAACCATTTTGTTTACGACGCAGTCACAAGCGGTTACATTGTGATCTTCGAGAAGGATTTCAAACGAAACTACATACATATTCGGGATGTAGCAGACTGCTTCATATACTGTATAAAACATAGTAACCAGATGGCGGGACGGCCATTCAACGCCGGCCTCGACGCAGCCAACCTGACGAAGGAGGAGCTGGCGCTGAAGATCAAGGAGTACGTTCCCAACTTCTACGTGCATTGTTCCGAAGTCGGGACCGATCCAGACAAGCGCAATTACGTTGTTTCGAACCAGCGATTGCGCGAGGCAGGGTTTGAAGCCCGCCGCTCGCTGGACGTCGGGATTCAGGAGCTGATCAAAGCCTATCGAATGATGGGGCGAGGACAGTTCAGTAACGTGTGAGGAGTAGGACCATGCCGAGCAGACCTTTCCCCGAACGTATGCTGGCGCACGGGCATTCCGTTTGCGCTGGAACGATCATCCGGGCGAAGGCCCCGCTGCGCATCAGCTTTGTGGGCGGCGGGACGGATTTGCCGCTGTACTATGAAAAGTTCGGTGGCGCGGTGCTCTCCAGCACGATCAATCGCTATGCGTACGTAACCTTGTACCCGCGTGAAGATCGTGATGTGCGGATCCGGTCCTTGGACCTGGGCTACCTAGCCCGATACGAGCTCGATAAAGGTCCCATCTATGATGGGGTGCTGGACTTGGCAAAAGCGGCGATCCATCGGGTCGGCGTCGAGTGCGGAATAAGTATGGACGTGCGTTCCGATGCGCCGGCTGGCAGCGGGCTGGGCGGTTCGTCGGCGCTGACGGCCGCCGTTCTGGGCGCGGTGACAGCCTTGAACGGAGCGGCGCTGAGTACATACGAGCTGGCGGAGTTGAATTACACTATTGAACGGATCGATCTGGAGATCGCAGGAGGGAAGCAGGACCAGTATGCGACGACGTTCGGAGGGTTCAACCTGATCGAATTCCGGAAGGACCGCGTCATTGTCAACCCACTCCGCATCGAGCGTGACGTTCTCAATGACTTGGAGGCACACTTTCTGCTGTGCTACACGGGGCGTGTGCGTCCGGACATGGGATTGGTGGATAAACTTGTCGACGATTATCATCAGGGACGCGAGGCTACGCTCGAAGGAATGAAACGACAACATGAATTAGTGTACGAGATGAAAGAGGCGCTTTTGACGGGACATATAGAGCAACTCGGGGAAATGTTTCACGAGGTGTACGCAACCAAGAAACGTGCGATGCCTGGCGTGGCCGAAGGCACGCCCGCTGACGTGCTGTATGAAACAGCGAGGCAACACGGGGCTATCGGAGGGAAGTTGCTCGGCGCAGGTGGTGGTGGCTATCTGCTCTTGTATTGCGAGACCAGCCACCAGCAAGAGGTGCGACGAGAATTGGAGCAGTTGGGGGGGCGGTTCACGGATTTTGCGTTTGATGGCTGGGGCCTGCAGGTGTGGCGGAGTTCTGCTCGGTGACGGCCGCGGCCATTTTGGCTGGCGGCCTGGGCATGCGGCTTCGACCGACGGTGCGCGACCGCCCAAAAGTCTTGGCTCCGGTAGCGGGGCGTCCGTTTCTGTCGTATCTGTTGGATCAACTGGCAGGCGCCGGCGCGCAAAGGGTTGTGCTGTGCACGGGGTACTTGGGGGAGCAGGTCCGTGCAGCATTGGGCGATCGCTATGGCGCCTTGGAATTGTCCTATTCCGAGGAGTCGACCGGCATGGGGACGGCGGGTGCCTTGCGGTTGGCGTTGCCGGTACTCGACACCGATCCGGTGCTGGTGTTGAATGGCGATTCGTACTGCGGGGCCGATCTGAATGACTTTGCATCTTGGCACCAGGCGTGCGGAAGCGGCGGTGCCGGCTCGTTAGTTCTCACTTGGGTCGAAGATGCTTCGCGTTTCGGCACCGTCGATGTAGATGGCTGCGGTATCGTCCTCTCCTTTCGCGAAAAGACCGGCCTGGCGATTCCTGGCTGGATCAACGCAGGGGTGTATCTTCTATCGAGGCGTCTCGTAACGTCGATCCCGGTTGGGAGTGCGGTTTCCATCGAGCGGGACGTTTTCCCTGCCTGGGTCGGACGCGGATTGCGGGCCTACCGAGCCAGGGCGCCGTTCTTGGATATTGGTACGCCTGACTCCTATGCCGAAGCGGAATCTTTCTTCGCAAACTGCAACGCGTCGTCGCTACGGCGACTCGAAGGTGGAGGGTGATGCCGATGGCCCCGGACCAGAGGCGTGAGCGAGTGCGGACGCATCTGATGACCAGCGCGCAGGTGAAGCAACGCCTCGCCGAGACCTGCTTGGACGAGATCGTAGCGGCCGCGGAAATGATTACCCAGACACTCCGGGCTCACGGGAAGGTGATGCTCTGTGGCAATGGAGGAAGCGCGGCTGATTCGCAGCACATCGCCGCCGAATTCACCAACCGCTTCAGCCCCGATCTGCAGCGCCCGGCCCTCGCTGCGCTGGCCCTGACCACCGATACGTCATTCCTAACATCCAACGCCAACGACTACGGCTTCGAGTACATCTTCGAGCGGCAGGTTGAGGCCCTGGGGCGGGAGGGGGACGTGCTCGTCGGCATCAGCACCAGCGGCAACTCCGGCAACGTCGTGCGTGCCGTTAAGTTTTGTCGAGGCCGGCGCATCAAGACTATCGGTCTGCTGGGAAGCAGCGGAGGACAACTGGGTACGCTGGTGGACCTGGCCATTTCGGTCCCCAGTACAAGTACCCAGCATATTCAGGAAGCCCATATCACCATCGGGCACATCGTCTGCGATCTCGTGGAGCAGTGGTTGTTCCGGAACGGTCAGTCATGAGGGAATCGAGAGGCCATGTCGTACTGGACAGGTAAGCGAGTCATGGTAACCGGCGGTGCCGGCTTCCTCGGCAGCCACGTGGTGGAGAAATTGCGCGCAACCGACTGCGCCGATGTCTTCGTCGTGCGCAGCCGGGACTACGATCTGACCAAGGAAGATCAGGTGACTCGGCTGTTTGCCGAGCGGCGGGCCGACGTGGTGATTCACCTTGCCGGCTATGTCGGCGGGATCGGCGCGAACAAAGTGTATCCCGCAGACTTCTTCTATCAGAACATCATGATGGGCGTGCTCGCCATGCACTACGCTTGGAAAAGCGGCGCAGAAAAGTTCGTGGCCGCCGGCGCTGGCTGCGGGTACCCGGAGCATGCGCCCAAGCCGTTGAAGGAGGAGAACTTCTGGGATGGCTTCCCCCAACAGGAGAGCGCACCCTACTCGCTGGCGAAGCGCATGCTTCACGTGCAATCGCTTGCCTACTGGCGACAGCACGGCTTCCCGGCCATCGTCACCATACCGGGGAACATCTACGGTCCCTATGACAATTTCGACTTGGAGAACGCCCACGTAATCCCCGCCTTGGTGCGCAAGTTTGTGGAGGCCGTGGACGAGGGCCACAAACAAGTGGTGACCTGGGGCACCGGCAGACCAACGCGCGACTTCGTTTACGGCGGCGACGTGGCGGAGGGCATGCTGCGCGCCGCCGAAGTGTACGACCGTGGAGAACTGGTGAACCTGTCCGCGGGTAAAGACATTAGTATCCGCGAGGTGGTGCAGACACTAAGCCAAATCACCGGCTTTTCCGGCGAGATTGCCTGGGATGCGAGCCGACCAGACGGCCAGGCCGAACGGCGCTTCGATCTGACGAAGGCCAACCGCGAACTGGGCTGGAGTGCCCGTACGCCGTTGCGTGAAGGATTGCAGCGGACGGTCGACTGGTACCGTGCCAACCGGGGCACGGCACGTCGGGGCGGCTAGGACTTCTCGCGAAGTGTCGGCGTTCGGTCGAGGCGTTGGCTCAGTACACCCGTCAACGAAATGATGAGAGGGAGTGGGATGAACACGGTCGGCGTGATCGGCGGGAGCGGTTTGTACGACATGCCGGGACTCGAAGATGTCGAGCGAGTTCGGCTGACCACGCCGTTCGGCGATCCGTCAGACGAGTTCGTCTGCGGAATTCTGGCGGGGACACGGCTCGTCTTTCTCCCGCGCCACGGCCGCGGGCACCGCTTCTTGCCCTCCGAACTGAACTTCCGTGCCAACATCTACGGCATGAAGAAGCTTGGTGCGGAGTGGATCATAGCGGTGGCCTCGGTCGGGAGTTTGCGGGAGGAGATTGCGCCGGGGCATCTGGTTGTGCCCGACCAGTTGATCGACCGCACCGTGCACCGTCCAAGCACATTTTTCGGCAAGGGGATCGTTGCCCACATCGCCTTTGCTGATCCGTTCTGCCCGGTGGTCAGCGGGGCGCTCATTGAAGCGGCACGGCGGGTCGGGGCGACCGTACACAGCGGCGGTACGTACGTCTGCATGGAGGGGCCGCAGTTTTCAACCCGCGCCGAATCGCGCTGGTATCGGCAGTGGGGTGCTGCGGTCATCGGCATGACCGCACTACAGGAGACGAAGCTGGCGCGCGAGGCGGAGCTGTGTTTTGCCACCTTGGCGCTGGCGACGGACTATGACTGCTGGCATGAAACCGAAGCCGATGTCGCCATTGGAGACATCTTGCGCATCCTGAGCGAGAACGTTGCGACCGCACAACGGGTGATTGCCGAGACCGTAGGGCAACTGCACTCTCCGCGGACGTGCGCGTGTGCGCGGGCCCTGGAACATGCCATCATCACCGACCGTGCCTGCATTCCGGAGAGCGCCAAGCGCGATCTCGACATCATCATTGGGAAATATCTCTAGTGTCCGGGAATTCCTCGTGGGACTGATGCATGGTCCTGTCTTCCTTGGAGAGAGGGGGAAGAATGAGGGGCAGCGTGAGTATCCTGGTCGTCGGTTCAGTCTTCTTTGACACCATCGAAACGTTGCACGGCAAGGCCGATCGTGCACTCGGGGGCGCGGCAACCTACTTCGCGGTGGCCGCAAGCTTTTTCGCGCCGGTCCGGATGGTGGCTGCGGTGGGGGAGGACTTCCCTAACGAGGAGATGGAGTTTCTCTCACGGCGCGGTATCGATCTCACCGGGCTGCAGCAGCGACCGGGCCTTACCGGTTACTGGGCCGGTCGTTACCACGAGGACATGAACCAGCGCGATACGCTGCAGCTGGATCTCAACGTGTTTGCGGATTTCCGGCCGCAGTTGCCGGTGAGCTATCGCGACGCGCAGTACGTCTTCTTGGCGAATATCGATCCCCGTCTGCAGGCGATGGTGCTGGATCAGCTCCCGGCGCCGGGTTTGATCGGCTGTGATACGATGAACCACTGGATTAGCGGCTCGCGGAGCGAATTGGAGCAGCTGCTCGGACGCATTCACGTCCTGGTGATCAATGACGAAGAGGCGCGGTTGTTGAGCGGCGAGCGCAACGTGGTGCGTGCGGCGCGACGATTGCTGGCCATGGGCCCAGACCGAGTACTGATCAAGCGCGGCGAATACGGTGTGATTCAGTTCTCGGCCAACTCGGTGTTTGCCGTTCCCGCCTTCCCCCTGGAAGAAGTTTTTGATCCGACGGGCGCGGGCGACAGTTTCGCGGGGGGCTTTATGGGGGAGTTGGCACGCTCCGGCGACACCTCGGAAGCCGGGCTGCGTCGCGCCATTGTTTACGGCAGCGTCGTTGCGTCGTTTGTTGTAGAGGATTTTGGCTTGAATCGTTTGCGGAGCGTGACCAAAGACGAGATCGATCATCGGTACCGGCAGTTCGTCGCCTTGACCGACATCGACGGTGCGTGACCTCGCCCGGGTGGGGTACGCGAGGTGACAGGCTTGCGTTGACTTCGTTCGGGGGCCTCGCTATAAAATCGCCGTTACCTATTGTGATATGCTTGCGATGACCGGTCATGAGACAAGGGCCTGGGGGCTAGCCGCCAGGCCCTTTTTAGCGTCAGGTGTCGAGGAGGAGCCGTGAAAGTATGTGTCGTTGGCACGGGCTATGTCGGCCTCGTGGCGGGCACGTGTTTTGCCGAAAGCGGTAACGACGTCGTTTGCGTCGATATCGATGCCGAGAAGATTACTCGCCTGCGCCAGGGCATCGTTCCGATTTACGAACCCGGCCTCGAAGAACTGATCAAGCGCAACCTGGCGGAGGGTCGGCTTTCATTCAGCACCGATCTGAGCGCTGCCGTTCGCCAGTCGCTCATCTGCTTCATCGCCGTCGGTACGCCTCAGGGGAACAATGGTGCCGCCGATCTGGGCGCCGTGATTCGGGTGGCAGCCGAAATTGCCGCGGCCATGGACGGGTATCGTGTGATCGTCAACAAGAGCACGGTACCTGTGGGAACGGCCGAGCGGGTACGGCAAGTGGTGGCCTCGCGGACCAACCACGGCTTCGCCGTAGTCTCCAACCCGGAGTTTTTGAAGGAGGGTGCTGCAGTCGAGGACTTCATGAGGCCGGACCGGGTGGTCATCGGAAGCGACAGCGAACGGGCCATCGAGCTGATGAAGGAGTTGTACGGCCCATTCGTGCGTACCGAACAACCGATCCTGGTGATGTCGGCGGCCAGCGCTGAAATGACCAAGTATGCCGCCAACGCCATGCTGGCGGCGCGTATCTCGCTCATGAATGAGTTCGCCAATCTGTGCGAGCGCGTGGGTGCGGATATCTCGGACGTCCGCCGGGGCGTCGGCTTCGATCAGCGCATCGGCCACTACTTCCTGTTCCCGGGGGTCGGCTACGGCGGGTCCTGTTTTCCCAAGGACGTGAAGGCCGTCATCCGCAGCGCCGAGGAGAACGGGCTGGACTTCAAGTTGCTGCGGGCCGTCGAAGAGGTCAACGAATTGCAGAAGCGCTCGCTGGTCGAGAAAGTCAAGGCCCACTTCGGGGAGTACCTGCGGGGCATGCGCTTTGGGTTGTGGGGCCTGGCGTTCAAGCCACGCACCGACGACATGCGTGAGGCACCGGCGGTCAGCATCATCGAAGCCCTGCTGGCGGCCGGGGCCGAGGTGCACGCCCATGATCCGGAGGCGCTCGCCGAAGCGCAGCGGATTTTCGGAAGCCGGGTGCACTATCACCGCGTCAACTACGATGCCCTCCAGGACGCGGATGCGTTGTTGGTGGTGACGGAGTGGAATGAGTTCCGTCGCCCGGATTTCGAACGCATGCGCCTGTTGATGAGGCGGCCGGTGGTGTTTGACGGCCGGAATATCTACGATCCGAACCAGATGCGGGAGCTTGGCTTCGTGTACTATTCGGTCGGGCGGCCGCCGGTGAGGCCGTGAAGGGAGCATTCAGCAATCAGCGATCAGCCTGAAAGGGAACGATTGCATCCAGCGAGGGCTATGCTTTGATCGGGAGCTGATTGCTGAAAGCTGAGCGCTGAGAGCTAAACAACATGTCACGCATTTTGATCACCGGCGGTGCCGGCTTCATCGGCTCCCACCTGGCCGACCGCCTGCTGGCCAACGGCCACACGGTGGTGGCACTGGATAACTTGTTCACCGGGCATTCTCGCAACATCAGCCACCTCGCCGGTCACGAGAGCTTTCAGTTTATCAAACACGATGTGACCGAGTACATTTACGTCGAGGGAAAGCTGGATGCGATTCTGCACCTCGCCTCCCTGCCAAGCCCGGTCGACTATCTGCGCGAACCGATCAAGACCTTGAAGGTCGGCGCACTCGGTACCCACAAGGCGCTCGGCCTGGCGCGCGCCCACGGCGCCAAGTTTCTGCTGGCTTCGACCTCGGAGGTCTATGGCGATCCCAAGGTTCATCCGCAGCCGGAATCGTACTGGGGGAACGTCAACCCCATTGGGCCGCGCGGCGTATACGACGAATCGAAGCGCTTCGCCGAAGCCATGACCATGGCGTACCATCGCTACCACGGCATCGATACGCGGATCTGCCGCATTTTCAATACCTACGGCCCCCGCATGCGTCCCGATGACGGGCGTGTGGTGACCAACTTCATCGCTCAGGGTCTGCGCCGCAAGCCGATGACCGTCTACGACGATGGTTCAAGGACCCGGAGCTTCTGTTACGTCAGCGACCTCGTGGAAGGGATGGTCCGGCTGCTGGAATCCACGGAGGTCGAGCCGGTGAATCTCGGGAACCCGATCGAGATGACGGTACTGGAATTCGCCAAGACGGTACAGCGCCTCACGGGCGGCAAATCGGAGATCGTGTTTGTTTCACCGAAAGATGAGCGCACGAAGGACGATCCGCACATTCGACAGCCGGATATTACGCGCGCGCGCCAAGTGCTGAAGTGGAAGCCCGAGGTGAGCTTGGAAGAAGGTCTGCAACGGACCATCGACTACTTCCGCGGACTGCTCGGAACCGAGACCCTATGAGAATCCTGGTGACTGGCGGAGCCGGCTTCATCGGCTCGCACGTCTCTGACGCGCTCGTGGCGGCAGGCCACCAAGTGTCGATCCTCGACGACCTGTCGTCAGGACGGCGTGAGAACCTCAACCCGAAGGCACGCTTTTACCAGCTTGATGTGCAAGACGCCGCGGTCGGCGATGTCTTCCGGCGCGAACAGCCTGAGGTGCTCTGCCATCACGCGGCGCAAATGGACGTCCGGCGTTCGGTCGCCGATCCCGTCTTCGATGCCCGCGTCAATGTGCTCGGCTTCCTCAACCTGATAGAGCAGGGGCGCCGGCACGGCCTGCGGCGCGTGCTGTTCGCCTCGACCGGAGGCGCGATCTACGGCGAGCAAGATGCCTTTCCGGCGCCTGAAACCCACAAGACCGAGCCCCTGAGCCCCTACGGCGTGGCGAAGCTGGCTACCGAACGCTATCTGTTCTTTTATTCGGTGACCTACGGAATGTCCTACGCGGCCTTGCGCTACGCCAATGTTTACGGACCACGCCAGAACCCGCACGGTGAAGCGGGAGTGGTCGCCATCTTCGCGGAAAAGCTCCTTCGGGGCGAGCAGCCGATCATCAACGGAGACGGGACACAGACGCGGGACTACGTGTACGTCGGGGATTTGGTCCGCGCCAACCTCGCCGCGCTGCAGTCGGATTTCTGCGGCGCCGTGAATCTGGGGACGGGTATCGAAACCGACGTCAATGCGATTTTCCGCCTACTCGTGCGCCTCTGTGGCAGTTCGGCGGCCGAGCAACATGGACCGGCGAAAGCAGGGGAGCAGCGGCGCAGTGTGATCGACAACGCTCTGGCACAGCGGGTGCTCGCTTGGCGGCCGCAGGTGGCGCTCGAGGACGGCCTCCGACTGACGGTCGAGTTCTTCCGCCAGCACCTCAGTTCCAAAGCGTAGCCTGACTACGCGGCTGCATGAATATCTCTCAGATCCGCAACTTTTCGATCATTGCGCATATCGATCACGGCAAATCGACGCTGGCGGACCGCCTGCTCGAGTTCACCGGGGCGATCACGGAGCGGGAACGTACCGCCCAGATTCTCGACAGCATGGACCTGGAGCGGGAGCGTGGCATCACCATCAAGGCCAGCTCCGTACGCCTGTTCTATACCGCACGCGACGGCAAAGAGTATGTGCTGAATTTGATTGATACGCCCGGCCACGTTGATTTCACCTACGAAGTGTCCCGTAGCCTGGCCGCCTGCGAAGGGGCGCTGCTGGTCGTTGATGCGGTGCAGGGCGTGGAGGCGCAGACGGTGGCCAACGCCTACCTGGCGTTGGACAACAATTTGGAGATTCTCCCGGTCATCAACAAGATCGACCTGGCCGGCGCCGATCCGGACCGCGTCTGTAGTGAGATCGAAGAGATCATTGGCCTCGACGCGACCCATGCCGTTCTGGCCAGCGCCAAAGAAGGCACAGGCACGGAGGAAGTACTGGAAGGCATCGTGCGGCATATTCCCCCGCCGCACGGTGATGCCAACGCGCCGTTGCGCGCGTTGATGTTCGATAGCTGGTTCGACTCATATCAGGGTGTGGTGGTGCTCGTGCGCGTCTTCGACGGCTGCGTGCGTAAGGGCAGCCGGATCCTCATGATGGCGAGCGGGAATACCTACGAGGTGATCCGGGTGGGGGTGGCCAGTCCCCGGCCGGAAGAGACGGACTGCCTCGGGCCGGGCGAGGTCGGCTTCGTGATGGCCGGCATCAAGGAGGTGCACGAAACCAAAATTGGGGACACCATCACCGAGGCGGCGCGTCCGGCTGCGGCACCGCTTCCAGGCTTCAAGGCGGTCAAGCCCATGGTGTTCAGCGGGCTCTATCCCGCCGACACGTCGCAATACGGATCACTGCGGGACGCGGTCGAGAAGCTCCGCCTCAACGATTCGTCGTTCACCTACGAACCGGAGAACTCGGTGGCGCTCGGCTTCGGCTTCCGCTGCGGCTTTCTCGGCCTGCTGCACATGGAGATCATCCGTGAGCGGCTGGAGCGGGAGTTCGAGCTGAGTCTCATCACCACGGCGCCGACCGTGGCCTACCGGGTGACGACGATCACGGGCGAGACCTCGACGGTCGACAGCCCGGCGAAGTTGCCGCCGTTGCAGGATATCGCGACCATCGAAGAGCCCATCATCCTGGCGACCATCCACCTTCCGGAGAACTTTCTCGGCGGCGTGATGAAGTTATGCGAGGAAAAGCGCGGCCACCAGCGCGAGATCAAGTACCTCGGTCGCGGCCGCGCCATGCTGACGTACGAGTTGCCGCTGAACGAGATCGTGCTCGATTTCTATGATCGGCTGAAGTCGGTCAGTAAAGGGTATGCGTCGCTCGATTATGACTACCTGGATGTGCGGCCGTCTGACCTGGTGAAACTCGACATCCGCATCAACGGCGATCCGGTGGATGCCTTGTCGCTCATCGTGCATCGAGATCGGTCGTACCACCGCGGGCGAGAACTAGCAGAGAAGATGAGGGAGCTGATCCCACGACAGATGTTCGAGGTCGTCATCCAGGCTTCGATCGGCAGCAAGGTCATCGCGCGCGAGACCGTGAAGGCGCTGCGCAAGAACGTGACCGCGAAATGCTACGGCGGTGACATCAGCCGCAAGCGCAAACTGTTGGAGCGCCAAAAGGAAGGCAAGAAGCGGATGAAGCAGGTGGGGCGCGTGGAAATCCCACAGGAGGCCTTTCTCGCGGTCCTCAAGGTCGAAGCGTAGCGCGCAAATGGCAAATGCTTTACTATTGCTGGGCTCGAGGCCGACCTGTCACTGAGATTCATGTCTTCGTCCCTTGAACCCTCACCTTCCATCAGCACCAACTCCGGTCTGTCAGAAACGGTAGCCGGACAGCAACGCAGCAAATCTACGGTTCGCGAGTACGCTGAGGCGCTCGCGGTGGCATTGCTGCTGGCGTTGGTCATCCGCGGCTTCGTGGTACAGGCATTCAAGATCCCGTCCGGCTCGATGCTGCCGACCCTGGAAGTTGGCGATCACATTCTGGTCAACAAGTTCATCTATGGCGTGCACTTGCCAATTCTGGGGACGCACGTTATTCCGCTGGGCACACCGCACCGGGGCGACGTGGTCGTGTTTGTCTATCCGGTCGATCCCACCAAGGACTTCATCAAGCGGGTTGTGGGGGTCGCCGGCGATGTGGTCCAGATCCGCGACAAGCACGTTTACATCAATGGCGCGGCGTGGAATGATTCGCACGGTTACTTTGCCGATGGCGACGCGAAAGGACACGACCACGGCCCGCGGGACAACTACGGGCCGGTGACAGTGCCGCCGGACCATGTGTTTGTCATGGGAGACAATCGAGACCGCAGCTACGACAGTCGCTTCTGGGGTTTCGTGGACCTCGACGAGGTGAAGGGCAAGGCCTTTGCGATCTACTGGTCATGGGACGGCGCTGATCGGTGGGTGCGGTGGAATCGCATCGGAGCATTGATCCATTGAGGGATCGGGAGGATGGCTGTGATTGACGTGAGCACAGTGAGCGGACGAATCTGTGGGCTAGGCGCGGCACTTCTGCTGGCTAGCGGCGTTGCCGTCGCTCAGCCGGGGATCTTCAGCACTGGGATACCAGCCTCACTTGCAGGGTCCTATGGCGAGGCACTCCCGATTCTGGTGCTTGCTGACGTGACATCGCTGGCGGGACCGCCGGATGGGATTCCTGATCTGATTACGGCACTCGCGACCGCGACGCCTAATGTAACCGTCATGATTGGCAACGGCGACGGTACCTTCAGCAGCAGCGTCAGCACAAGCATCGGGCGCATTCCAACGGCGCTGGCGCTCGGCGACTTTAACGGCGACAACGCCGCTGATCTGGTTGTGGCCAGCGGCAACGACGTCGCCTTTCTACAGGGCAACAACGACGGCACCTTCAAGTCTCCTGTCGTGGTTGCCGCTGTCGGTGCGACCGCACTTGCGGCAGTCGACGTTGATCACGACGGTCATCTCGATTTGGTGGTGGTGAACGATAGCGGGGTCACGGTCTTCTTGGGAGACGGTAAAGGCGCGTTCGGGCCGGGCATTGGCACCTGCGTGACAGGTGCGAACGCGGGCCATGCCTGCTCCGTCGACACGCAAGCCGTTGACTGTCCCGGTAGTATCTGCGTTTCGGTCGCTCTGAACCCCGGCGGTTCGGCGATCGCAGTGGCGGATTTCAATGTCCACGGCAATGTGGACCTGGCGGTAACCAACAGCAATACCGGTACGGTGGCTGTGCTGGTTGGTGACGGCAATGGACACTTCGCTGTGTCGGAGACGCTCTCGGAAAATTCAGTCACGAAAGAGCCGGTTGGCATCGCCGTCGGCGACGTGAACGGGGACGGACACCTCGACATCGTCGTCGTCGACAAAGGTTCCGACGACATCGCCGTGTTCAAGGGCCTCTCTGGCGGTAAGTTCCAGTCCCCAGTGTTCTTCGCGACCGGCCCGGCCAATAGCCAGCCCGACGGTATCGCACTGTTGGACGCCAATCAGGACGGCAAGCTGGATGTGGCCGTGTCGAACTACATCACCAGCGACGTCAGTGTTCTTCTCGGCGATGGCACGGGCAGCTTCGCGGCACCGCGCGCGTTCGTGAGCGATCAGGAACCGCTGGCCCTTGTGGCCGGCGACGTCAACGGTGACAAGATCCCGGATCTCGTCGCGTTGAACCAGGGCTACCAGGGGCCCGATGCCGTGGTGTTACTCGGGCAGGGCGACGGGAGTTTCCGGGGAGTCGAAAATGTCATCGTAGAAGACAATCCGACGGCGGTGGTAGCCGGCGACCTCGACAACCATGCGCAGTGCGACCTGATCGTTGCGCACTCCAGCGGGACCGTGCTGGTTCGCCGGGCCCTTACCGGGGGCGGGTTTGCGACGGCCGAGGCGCTGCAATCGCATGGTGACGCCGTTGCCATCGGCCGGGGGGATTTCAATGGCGACGGCTGGCTGGACATCGTGGCGGTAAACAAGTCGACGTCGGACGTGTCGGTGTTTCTGGGGCGACGGGAGGGCTTTCCGCCCCTGCCGCAGAAAACACCTGCCGTACCGCAGAACTATCCGGTAGGGGACGGGGCCTCTGCATTGGCGGTTGCCGATTGGAACGGTGATGGACGGCCTGACCTGGCGGTAGCGCGAGCGCCGCTGGCGGCGCCGGGCGTCGTGAGCATCCTGCTGGCCAAGCCGGACGGAAGTTTCGGGGCAGCGGCTTCAGTTACGGTCGATGTGAACCCGATGGCGCTTGATGTGGGTGACTTCAACAATGACGGGAAGCTCGATCTTGCGGTCGCGAACAGCGTGTTAACCACGGCGCACCTGGCCTCAGCCATCACTGCAACCGCCACGGTACTCACGCTCACCGACGCCAGCGCGTTGCCGAGCAGTGGAAAACTTCAGATCGACAGTGAGTTGATTACGTATACTGGCAAGTCTGAGAACCAGCTGACGGGACTGGTGCGCGGGACTGACGGAACCACAGCAGCCGTGCATAACGGCGCCAGTGTGGCGAGCATGGCCTCCGGGCTGTCGATCCTCTTCGGGAACGGGGATGGGACCTTCCACGCGGCTGCGCACGTCTCGGTGCCGCTGCAGTACGTCACCGCAATCGCCGTAGGCGATTTCGACAACGACGGCAACGATGACATCGCCGTGGCGCAGTCGTCGCCGGTGGGAGGAGTGAGCGTGTTGTACGGCTCGGGGCAAGGCAGTTTCACCGCTGGATTGATGCCGTTGTCGGTAGGAAACCCGTCGGCATTGGCGGCGCGCGATCTCAACGGCGATTTGATACCCGATCTCGTCGTGACCGATCAGGTGGCGAACGCCGTCGTCGGCTTTCTGAGTCTTGGGACACTGAGGAGATTCCAAGCGGTCGGAGGGGTTACGGTTGCTCGCAGGCCCACGAGCATCGTGGCAGCCGATTTCGACGGCGACGGCCGCTATGATGCCGCAGCCGGGGATAGCTTCGTGGCCGACGTGTCCGTGCTGACCAACATTTCTGCTACGCACACGCCAATTCTTCGCGGTGACGGCAACGGCGATCACAAGGTGAGTGCGGCGGATGTCGTGGCCGTGATGCGGAAGCTGGGTGACGGTGCGAGCACCCGGGTGGAGCAGGTGGGTCGCGGCACCTATGCAGCGAAACCCGGCGCCGATGCGAATGGTGACGGCGTGGTCACCGGCCAGGACATTTTCGCGATCGCTTACCGCCTCTTCCCGGGGATATAGGGGCAGGAAGATGGTTACCGAGGCGCAGCTGCAGGAAGATCTGAAGAGCGCGATGAAGGCCCGCGCCATGGAAACCGTCTATGTAATCCGTGGCGTGATCGCCGCCATCAAGAACGTGAAGGTGGAAAAGCAGGTGGCCGTGCTGCCGGAGGCGGACGTCGCCGCCCTGGTGCGTAAGGAGATCAGCAAGCGCACTGAAGCGGCGGAGTTCGCCCGCAAAGCGAACCGCTCGGATCTCATTCAACAGAACGAAAGCGAGAAGGCGCTCCTGGAAAAATATCTGCCCCAGCAACTGACCGGAGAGGCCCTGGAAAATGTGATCAAGCAGATCGCTGGCGAACTGGGAACAACGCAGATCGGCCCGGTTATGGCGAAACTGCGTGAGCGCCATGCGGGCGAGTTCGATGGCAAGCTCGCCAGCGAACTGATTCGCAAGCTGTCCTGAGTCCGATACCTATTTCTGGCCGGGGCGCAGCCAGCTGCGCCCTACGACCTCAGTTGCGCCTGCAGTCGGGCGAGAAACTCACGCTGTGCGGGGATCATCAATTCGGCGGCTTGATCGAGCGGATAGAAGCCGCAGACGTCGTTTTCCTGGTCGTGGTGCAAGCAGCGGCCGCGTTCATCGATGTTGGAGGAACTCGCATCTTCCAGCGTTGCCCAGAACGCGTGTACCACTTTGCCGGACTTTTGTCGGACGCTGCCGAGCGAGCCCCTGATTCGCACTTGTAAGCCGGTCTCCTCGCATGTTTCCCGCCGTGCGGTCTCCTCGAGGTGTTCGTCGTGTTCTACGAGTCCCTTGGGGATTCCGAACAAGGGCCGCTGGAACGTTGCCCGGCGTGCATGGACCAGCAGGACTTCCATGCGGCCTTCAACTTGTCGAGTGACGAGACAACCTGCGGACACCGGCGACATGAGGCGGTGATCAGCGCTTGTTCCCTTCCCACTCCTCCGGTGTCAGTGTCCGCAACGCCAATGCGTGGACCTCGGACTTCATTGCCGCGCCGAGGGCGGCGTAGACCGCGCGCTGACGAGTCACGAGATCCTGGCCACGGAACTGATCCGAAACGATGAGAACGCGGAAATGGCCGCCGCTGCCAGCGGCGGCGTGGCCAGCATGCATGGCGCTTTCGTCCGCAACCTCCAGATGCCGCGGCGCGAAAGCTTGGCGTAGCGTTGTCTCGATCCAGGTTGCACGGTCCATGCCCGTTCTAGTAGCCGGTCAGCAGCGGCTTTCCAAGGGAGTGAAAGAAAGGATGGGCACCCTCCGTCACGCACGTCCCAGGAAAGCACGGGTTGCAGCCGCCTGCGGCCGTTCGAGAACATCCCCTGGCGCTCCGCTTTCGACGATCTGCCCGTCGGCAAGGACCAATACCCGGTGCGCGACGCGCCGGGCGAAACCGATCTCGTGGGTGACGATCAGCATGGTCTGGCCGGATGCGGCAAGGTCGGCCACCACCGCCAACACTTCTCCCACCAACTTGGGGTCGAGTGCCGATGTGGGCTCGTCGAGCAGCAGCACCTCTGGCTCCATGGCCAGTGCCCGTGCGATGGCCACGCGCTGCTGCTGGCCGCCCGAAAGCGTGTGGGGAAAGGCATTGGCGTATTCCGCCAGCCCGACCCGGTTCAGCAGTTCCTGGGCGCGCTGACGCGCCACTGCCGGGGGAAGACGCAACACTCGGCGCGGTGCCTCCATGATGTTTCCCAACGCCGTGAGGTGCGGGAAGAGATGGAAGGTCTGAAACACCATCCCCACGTGCGTCCGCACCGCGTGCAGCACGGCCGCGTCGGCCCGCTCGCTCATGCCCGGACGAAGCTGCTGGCCGGCGATCTGCACCTCGCCCTCGCTGAAAGGGGTCAGGTAGTTGAGGGCCCGAAGCAAGGTGCTCTTGCCACTGCCGGACGGTCCGATGATCGCCACGACTTCACCTTTGTCGACAGTGAATGCCACACCGCGGAGCACCTCGGTCGTACTCAGCCTGGTGCGCAAGGCCCGTACGCTTGCGACCGGTGACATGCTCATGCTGGACCGGGGGAGAGTCGCTGCTCAAGGCGGCGAGCCAGGCGTGACAATGGGTAGCTCAACGCCAGATACATCGTGGCGCACAGCAGCCCCGGCCCGAGCCAGCCACGCACATCGACGGCGGTGATCGTCATCTGCTTGGTGAGCTCAACCACGGTAATCACCGATACCAGTGAGGAATCCTTGAGCAGGGCGATGAAGTCGTTGGCGATGCCAGGGAGTGCCACGCGAAGCGCTTGCGGCAGCACAATGCGGCGTAGGGCGAGCCCACGCGACATGCCGAGCGCCAGCGCCGCCTCGGACTGTCCGATGGGAACCGCTTGCAGTCCAGCTCGGTAGAGCTCGGCCTCGTAGGCGGCGTAGTTCAGCCCGAGCCCGACGACCGCCGCGGTGAAGGCGTTCAACGTGAGGACGGGCGCGAGGCCGTAGTAGAGGACGTAAAGCTGAAGTAAAACGGGGGTGCCGCGGAATACCTCAATGTAGGTGGTGGTCGCGGCGCGGAGCCCTCGGCCGCCGTAGCGCCCGGCAACGCTCAGCAGCAGGCCGCCGGCCACGGCCAGCGCCATTGCCAATGAGGAGATGACTAGCGTGAAGCTGGTCGCACGCAGGAACAGTGGCATCTGTTCCAGCGTGCGCGGCTGCTGATGTTCCGTGTCGGTGGGTGGCGGGGACGTGTCCGGTAGCGTGGTTTGAGACGCATCCCACAAGTGCCAGCGCGTCAGGATGCTGCGCAACTCGCCTTCGCGCAACATGTCCCCAAGCGCGCCATCCACAGCATGCAGGAGCGCCGTAGCATCGGGCCGCACAGCAATGGCGTATTCTCCCTGTCCGACCGTGGCGGCGGCGCGCAATGTCGGACGGACGAGTCCGTAGCGGTTGGCGATGATGTTGTCGAGGACCACGCCGGCGATCCGGCCTTGCTCGAGGTCGATGAACGGCTCTTGCACACCTTCGTAGAGCACCACATCGAGGCCGGCTGTGGCGCTGACCAGGTCGTACGCAAGCGACGCACCGAGTGTACCGACGCGCTGCCCGCGCAGGGCGGCGAGTTCGTGCGCCGAGGATTCACGCCGCACGACGAGCGTTTCGCTGAAGGTATAGTACGGCCGCGTGAAGGCCACGCGCGTGCGGCGCGCCGGCGTCACTTCCAGGCCGTTGAGGATCATGTCGAAGTCGCCACGTTCGAGTGAAGCGATGAGCGTCTGCCAGTCGTTCTGTACGAACGCCGCTCGCAGGCCGAGCCGCCGGGCGAGGGCGTCGGCGATTTCGACCTCGAAGCCGATCAGCCGGGAGCTGTCATTGGGATCCTGGTATACGTACGGCTCGCCGCCTTGAATGTCGCCGGCCCAACGCAACGTGCCGCGTGCGCGGACGCGCGCCAATGCATCGTCGTCCGAGGCGTTGGCGACGCCGAAGGCGAGCAGCATCGAGAGCAGGGCGCCGGCCGTAAGAGACTTCATTGGTTGCGGTTTAGCGGAGGCCGCAGGGGCCGGCAAGCAGTTTCAGAGGAGCGAACGTTGGCGCTATCCCTTGCGTGTCTGGCGTCGCGCCAGCTAAGGACGAAACAGGTCTGGAGGTGAAATGCCACTTGCCGCGAACAAGAAGGCGCTGATTTTCGGCGTTGCCAATGACCACAGCATTGCGTGGGCAATTGCTCAGGCCCTGCACCGCGAAGGCGCCGAGCTGGGATTGACGTACGTCGGTGAATCGATAGAGAGACGCGTCCGGCCGCTGGCGGAGTCGCTCGGCGTCCGGACGGTGTTGCCGTGCGACGTGACCAAGGATGGCGACATCGCGGCCGCCTTTGCCGTCGTGAAGGAGCAGTGGGGTCGCGTCGATATCGTCATTCATGCGGTCGCGTTCGCGGTGCGGGAGGAACTCAAGGGCCGGTTTCTCAACACCTCACGGTCCGGCTTTCATGTCGCACTCGACGTCAGCACCTACTCGTTGATCGCGATTGCGCGCTGCGCCGAGCCACTGATGAGTACCGGCGGCTCACTGCTGACGTTGACCTACTTTGGCGCGGAGAAAGTGTTGCCGAACTACAACGTCATGGGAGTCGCCAAGGCGGCTCTCGAGGCCAGCGTGCGGTACCTGGCTTGGGACCTCGGGCCGCAGGGCATTCGCGTCAACGCGATTTCGGCCGGACCAATCCGCACGCTCTCGGCAGCCGGGATTACGGGCTTCAAGGACATGCTCCATCATCACGAGGAACGGGCGCCGCTGCGCCGGAACATCCGGCTCGAAGAGGTCGCCGGCACGGCACTGTACCTCTGTAGCGATCTCGGCAGTGCTGTGACCGGCGAGGTGGTGCACGCCGATGGCGGCTACAATATCGTTGGGATGTGAAGGGGAAAGTTGATAGTCGATCATCAATAGTCGATAGTCCGCGTATCGCGTCCGTTTCCTTGCGGCTATGAGCGATCAACCGTCGACTATCAACCCTCAGCGGGATTCTTGATGCGTCCAACACTTTTCGAACTCGGCGGTATTTCCGTCTCCAGCTTCTGGGCGATGGCCTTTCTCGGCTTCTTTGCCGCCTTTCTCCTGGTTCGCAGTGATCTTCTCCGGCGCGGCTATGGTGTGGATCTCGCTTACGACATGACCTTATATGTGTACGTCGGCGGGTGGGTCGGAGCGCGACTCTTTCTCATTCCGAGCGCGTGGGACTACTTCACGCAAGATCCTATTCGGTTCCTGCTGACGTCGAGTGGATGGGTATGGTACGGTGGCGTGATTGGCGGGGGCGTGGCGTTGGGACTGCTGGCATACCAGCGCCGAGTGTCGTTCTGGCAGCTCGCCGACGTGGGGGCACCGGCACTGGCGCTCGGGCAGGGCATTGGGCGCATCGGCTGCCAGCTGTCCGGTGATGGCGACTACGGGACGCCGACCGATTTGCCTTGGGGGATGAGCTACCCAGACGGTGTGGTGCCGACGACCGCCCGCGTGCATCCGACACCGATCTACGAAGCCGTGGCCTACTTCCTCATTTTTCTCTACGTGTGGCGGAGACGGCGGCTGGAGCTGCCTGCGGGGGATCTGATCGGACGCTACTTTGTTCTAGCGGCGGCAGTGCGGTTTTTGGTCGAGTTCGTGCGCCGCAATCCCGCGTGGCTCGCCGGCTTTACAACGGCGCAATGGTTCAGCGTCGGCCTGGCGATCATTGGCTTCTTGGTCATACGCTACGGGACCGGTGCGGGGACGGTTGCCGCTGCCAGAAACGAAACGGCCGGGTAGTCGAAGAAAGTTGCTCGATTGGTCGCGCCAGCGTACACTCTAGCCATGAGGATATGCGTCCTGAGCGTCATTCTCCTCTGCTTCGCGAGTGCGGCGCGCGCCGACATTTTTGAATGGCAGGACGCTGAGGGCGTCCGGCACTACACGAATTTGAAGACGGAGGTGCCGAAAGAGCATCAGGAGACAGCTCACGTGGTCGTGGACGAGTTGACACGTCGGCCGGCAGCAGAGACGCTTCCGGCTGTCCCGGAACAGCCGGCCGGTGCGCAGCCCACGCAGCAGGGACGCGAAGCTCAAGTGGCAGATGACCGATCGATGGCGCCGAGTGCATACGTGGAAGGGCTGGAGCGTGGATTGGAGCTGGGACGAACGATCAATGCGGGCGGGACCGTCCAGATCACTGGGCCACTTGCGGTCGCTAGCACCATCGGCCCAGCTCCGTACTACGCGTCCTTCAGGCCGTACTCCTATTACCCGCTGGTGACGACCTCATTTGACCGCGGCCGGTCACGTCACCTGACCTTACGGATGCTGCTGGAGGACCAGTTTGCCATCGATCAGGAGGGGCCGTTCGTCTTCGCGGAGCGTCTGCTCCCACCGTTCGGCTATCGCCCACTGGACGTCGCGCGCAGCCCGTTTCTGGCGCGCGGCCTTCCTCACGGCTTTCCGCGAGACTAGCGCATGATCGCGCGCTAGCGGGACAGAGCCTGACCCCAGAAGCGAGGACTGTATGCCCCATCCGCGTGTACTGGATCGGACGCGAAGCGCGTTGGTAGTGATCGACGTCCAGGAAGCATACCGGGAAATGACGTTTGAGCACGGGCGTACGCTGCGCGGCGTGTGCCGGCTCATTGACGCGGCGAAGATTCTCGGCATCCCGATATTGGGTACGGAGCAGTACCCGAAGGGCCTGGGTCACCTCATGCGCGAGGTGCTGGAGGTGTGTCCCGCCGGGTTCGAGGCCATCGAGAAGAGCGCCCTGAGTTGCTGGGGCGAGCCGAAATTTGCGGCCCGGCTCAGCGAGCTCAAACGGGCACAGGTCGTCGTTTGTGGTCTTGAAACACACGCGTGTGTCAATCAGACCGTCCACGATCTGCTCGATCAGGGCTACCAAGCGCACGTGCCGCTCGATGCAGTTGGCTCGCGCTTCGAGCATGACTATCGTACCGGATGGGAGAAGATGATCGCCTCCGGCGCGATACCTGCCACCGTCGAAATGGCGTGCCTGGAGTGGGTCAAGACCGCGGCGGCCCCCGAGTTCAAGGCCATACAAAAACTCATCAAGTGAACAGGTATGATTGAAGCGCAGGCCTTAGCCATCGAGCTGCACCGCATTGGTGCAGTCCGATTCGGCGATTTCGTGCTGAAGGACGGGCGCCATTCGCCCTTCTACATCGATCTGCGTGTCTTGATTTCGCAGCCCGCAGTGCTGCGGCGCGTCGCCATTGCCATGCTCGGCTGTGCCGGCCCACTGCGTTTCGATTGCCTGGCCGGCATCCCATATGCGGGGCTGCCCATTGCGGTGGCGATGTCGCTGGAGAGCGGGTGGCCGCTGGTGTACCCGCGGAAGGAGTTGAAGGCTTACGGCACACGCCGGCAGGTCGAGGGAGTGTTTCAACTCGGCGACCGGGCGCTCGTGATCGATGACGTGGTCACCACCGGCGGCGCCAAGATCGAGGCCATCGCGCCGCTGCGGGAAGCGGGCCTGGTAGTCGAAGATGTCCTGGTGGTCGTCGATCGCGAGCAATTGGCCGGGCGTACGCTGGCAGCTGCGGGTCTGCGCCTGCACAGCGTGCTGAAGGTGCGTGCCCTCTTACAGCAGCTCCACCAGGCCGGCGCCATCGGAGATGAGGAGCTGGCGCGGGCACGGGAATTCCTAGCTCTGAGTGCTGAGTAGGCAGGAAGGCCGCTGATGCAAAGTGCCGAACTGAGGACTCAGCACTCAGAGGTCAGGACTACTCACCTACCCAGGCGCATGAGCACGCGTGCGAGCCACGGCTCGGTCTTCGCTTTACCCTTGCGGTCTTGTGCCAGCAGCCTGCGGCGGATGGCATTGATGGCGAGGTAACGCAACGGCTCGGGCGGATAAGGGATTGGTTTGACGCCAACGAAGCAGAGTTCGCGCAACGCGCTCTGCCGATCAAGGACCAGGTCACGCACGATTTGCCCGCCGACATGGGTGGGCGCGACCCCGTGTCCACAGTACCCGAAGCCGTAATGCACGCGACCACCCACTAAGGTTCCGAATGTCGGGACGAAACGCATGGTGAGCCCTATCGGCCCGCCCCACTGGTGTGTAAACCGAACGCGGTCGAGTTGCGGGTAGATGGTCTTGAGATCGCGTTGCAGCAAGGCGAATACGCGTGCATTGCGGTCTCGTTGCGAGCCGATGCTCGAGCCGTAATAGTAGGGCGCGTCTTCGCCACCCATCAAGATCCGGCCGTCCGCTGTCGGCCGAAAATAGTGAATGTAAGTACGCTTATCCTCCAACCCCTGCCGGCCCTTCCAGCCGATCGATTCCCACTGCGCCGCGCTCAGCGGTTCGGTCAAAACAATGTACGAGTACAATGGCACCAGCGCACGGCGGAATTCGGGGAACTGCACCGAATAGGCGTTGGTCGCCAACACCACCTTGTCGGCATGCACTGTTCCGTGCGGCGTGCGGACATTGACGTTTACGCCGGCGGTCTCGATGCGCTCGACGGGAGTGTGCTCGTAGATGATGCCGCTTTGTTGCCGGACGACGCGTGCAATGCCGCGCACCAATCTGGCCGGATTCAGGATGGCGCAGCTCTTTTCCTCGAGGCCGCAGCGGTAGCGCGGCGACTGAATCTGGCGGCGCAACTCCTCGCCAGGAATGTAACGGACATCCTCGATCCCCAGTGTTTCGGCAGCTTGCCGGTCCGCCTCGATACGTGGGATCTGGCTGTCGTCCGTGGCTACGGCGATGAAGCCATTCTTCTCGTAGTCGCACACCACCTTGTGCTCGGCGCAAAACTGGCCGATGCCATCGACCGAGCGGGCGACTGTTTCGTGTGCTGTCCGCGCCGGCTCTTTTCCGAAGGTTTGCAGCAGATCGTGCAGGCTGCGACTCAACAGGGACATAGCGAAGCCGCCGTTGCGACCGCTCGCCCCATATCCTATGACCTCGCGCTCGATCACCGCGAGCTTGAGGGCGGGGTCCGCGCCGAGCAGGAAATGCGCCGCCCATAGGCCGGTGAAGCCGCCGCCGATAATGGCGACGTCGACACTGACGTCGCCGGCAAGCGTCGGCCCGGGCGTGTAGGGATCTGATTCCAACCAAAAGCTGCGACTGGCAAAGTCGGCCATGGTGCCCTCCTCAGAGTGCGGGTCGTCGGTCGCGGACAGCTCACGAGTTTTAGACGGACAAGATGGCGGAGTAAAGGACTAATCCTGAGTCCTGAGCTGCGATCCTCACTCATGCTCATGGTCACTCCCAACTCAGGACTCAGCACTCAGGACTTATCTCTCCCGCCCTTCCGCTGCGCATCGCGTTATGCTTACAAACCGTCATGGGGACAGTTCATAGATTCAGCCAGCAAGGACTGCGGGTGGTGTACCAGCACATCGCCGGCCCGCTCACCAGCATCGCCCTGAGCGTGCGGGCAGGTGCACGTTTCGACGGAGCACATCCAGGCATCGCCCATATGGCGGAGCATATGCTTTTTCAAGGGACAGACTCGCTGGACCAGGTAGCACTCAACCGACGCGCAGCGGAGCTGGGCGGGGAACACAACGCCGACACGGGCTACGAGACTATTTCGCTCACGTTCGAGGTCTTCAACGAAGACGTCACCGACGCACTTGGATTGCTGGCGGAGCAGTTCTATCGCAGCCGCGTCAGCGAGGACCGCCTCCGCAAGGAACGACGCGTGGTCATGGACGAGATCCGCGGCCGCTTGGACGACCCGGCAGATCGGCTGCATACGAAGGCGTGGGAGCTGTTCTTTCGCGGCGCACTATCGCATCCGGTGTGGGGCAGCATTCAGAGCTTGCACAGCCTGGCGGCACACCACATCTCGGCTTTTCTGCGCCGGTACTTCACCCACGACCGGAGCGTGCTGGCGATCGTCGGCGGAATCCCCGAAGCCGCGGCGCGTACCGCCGTCCGCAAGCATTATCAGGGCGGGCGCCTGAGTGGCACCGGACGTATGGCGCCGGTTCGGTTCGGTTCGGGCGGCACGCATCGGTTGCACGGTGGCGGCGGACAGGCCTATGTAATGAAGCTGATAGCCATTCCGCCGGATCCGCGGCAGTTGATCGCCGTGGGCCTGGCCCTGGATCTGGTAGGCGCCGATCCCGACAGCCGTCTGTTCCAAGAGGTTCGCGAGCGGCTTGGACTGGGCTATGACGTCTCGGCGGCACTCGATTGGGGAGCTGGCTGGGCTGTGGCCATCGTGTCGGCGAGTGCCTCGCGTAGCGCGGCCAAGCGTCTGGTCCGCGCGGTCGAGGAAACGTGCGAGCGTGCGGCGGCGGAAGGCTTCACGGCCGATGAACTGGCGCGCGGCCGCAAGAAGCTACGCTACCGCTACGCCTCACTGGCGGAAAGCCGCTTCGAGCGCGCCCTGGCCTTGGCTGAAGGTACATTGCTGGGATTCCCGCTCCCCGAAGAAGCCGAGCGCATCGTCAGCCGTATGCCGCAGGAGGAAATCGAAGCCGCGTGGCGCCAGGCGCTGCAGGGGCGGACCTTGCTGGCGGTGCTGGCGGGATGAATCGAGTCCTGAGTTCAGAGTCCGGCGGTGTCTTCGCCGTGTTCTCGCAGCACTCAGAACGTCGCGGAGCGTCTCCAAGAGTCAGGCGGCGTTTCTATCTTGCTTGAGGCTGACTGGGAGGACGACGCGGAAGGTGGAGCCGTGACCCGCCTCGCTCTCGACGGTGATTGCTCCGCCGAGCAAGTCGAGCAGCCGACGAACGATGTATAATCCCAGACCGACACCGCCGAAACGCCGGGTGGCGGAACTGTCTCCCTGACGGAAGGGCTCGAAGATGATCGGCAGCACATCCGGCGTGATGCCGATTCCAGTGTCTGCCACAGAAATTTCCACGCACCCGTTTCGACAACATACATCCACAGTCACGCTGCCCTGGGGAGTGAACTTGACCGCGTTGGCGATCAGGTTCCTGAGCACGACCTTCAGCTTGTCCGGGTCTGTGGACAACCGCGGGAGCTGGTCCGCGACATTCCACTGGATCACCAGGTCGGATGTGCGGAAGAGGTCACCCGTCTCCGCCGCAACCTCGGCAATGAAAGCGGGTAGCGCAACCTCCTTCAGCTCGAGCGGTGCGCGGCCGCTCTCAATCCGGCTGAGATCGAGGGTGGCGTTGATCAGGTGGAGCAAGTTTCGCGCGCTTTGATCGAGCCGATTCAGAGGATCCAACTGCTCAGCGCTCAGCGAACCAAACTCCCCTTCGCGCAGGAGATCGGTGTAGCCCATGATGATGTTCAGGGGCGTCCTCAACTCGTGCGACATGGTGGCGACAAAATCGGACTTGAGCCGATTGGCCCGCTCCAGCTCCTCGAACAGGTAAGCCGTCTCCAGCGCCATCGAGGCGAGCTGTCCGATACCGCGCAGGATGCGGTGCTGCTGCGCGGTGAACGGTTCCCGCCGGCCCCGGTAGCCGGCGGTCAGGATGCCGACGACGGCGTGACGCCGCCACAATGGGACGCACAGTACCAGCGTGGCGCCATAGCTGGCCGCTACCCAGGTGAAAGGAGGATAGGAGTCGGCGGTCAC
Source organism: Binatia bacterium (assembly GCA_044450645.1). Classification (GTDB taxonomy): domain Bacteria; phylum Desulfobacterota; class Binatia; order HRBIN30; family HRBIN30; genus JAGDMS01. Next base: position 11,209 of record JBIOJG010000050.1, on the reverse strand, counting down.
GTCGACGGTCGTAACGTCCTCACCTTCAAGGCGGGCAAGAAACGGAGCAAGGAGGGGGCGAGGAATCCTCGGGAGTTGCAGCGATTCCCACTGCTCCGGTTCATCCCCGAAGCCGGCGACGGCGGAGTAGGTGTCGTCCCCGGAATGCCAGAGGAAGGTGTGGCTGAAGTCGCATTGCAGCTGCCTGGCAGTGATCTGACACAGGCGATCGAGCAGCACGGGTGCGTCCAGCGATGAGAGAAACTCCTGCCCCACGCGGACGAGGGCGCCCGAGACGTGGGCTTCCTCTTGCTGCGCCCGGTAGAGCTCGACGGCCTCGAGCGCCAGCGCGAGCTGTCGGGCAATTCCGGTGCAGAGCTGGACCTCACCGGCATCGAATCCACGGCGGCTCGCTGTCCTGAGGCCCACGAACACGCCCAGTTGGCGGTCGTGCACGTGTAACGGCACGGCCACCAGCGAACCAACCGGGAAGTGGCTATGTACCTCGATTGGCCACCACGACTGTGCGGGGATGTCGTTGATGACCACCGCCGACCGGTCTAAAGGCACTTCGCTGCCGAACTGTACGTCGCGGGGCAGTTCCAACGACCGGGCGTAAGGCAGCAACTGGGGCGGAATGCCGCACTGGGCGACGATACGAAAGACCTCGCGTGCCGGATCCCAATAGAAGGTAGCGACCGCATCGCACGGCAAGATCTTGGCCGTCAACTGCTGTACGCCATCGAGCAGTTGATTAAGGTCCAACGCGCCGGTGATCTCTTGGGCGACATCGAGTAGGGCTTTCTTTTCCGCTTCGGCGCGCTTGCGGGCCGTGACGTCACGCGCAATTCCCTGCACCCCAACGGGTTTCCCGTGCTCGTGGGTCAGGCGGGTGTTGACCTCGATCGTGATCCGACGGCCGTCCTTGGAGAACAGCTCCAGTTCGTACGTCGGGACCGTTTCTCCGGCCAACTGGCGCGCGGTTACCTGCCGGGCAAGCTCCAAGTGCTCGGGCACCAGAATCTGCGCGACGTTCATCGTCCGGGCTTCTTCGCGGGTGAACCCCGTAAGGCGTTCGGCGGCCTGGTTGACCGAAATGAAGTTCCCTTGCAGATCGTGCGTGTAGACGATGTCGTTGGCGTTCTCGAACAGTTCGCGGTAGCGCGCATCGCTCAGCCGCAAGGCATTCTCCACCTGCGTGCGCTGCCGCTTCTCCTCGCGCTCGGTCAAGGCGCGCCGCACGACCGGGACGAGGCGCTCCAGTCGGCCCTTCAGTACGTAGTCGGTGGCGCCTGCCTTGAGGCTCTCGATGGCGACCTCCTCGCCGATGGCACCGGAAATGAGGATGAAAGGAACGTCGAGACCCTGTGCCCGCAGCAACTGTAGCGCGGTCAGCCCGTCGAAGGTCGGGAGGGCGTAATCGGCCAAGATGAGGTCGTACCCCCCGACTGGTAAGCGATCCAGAAACTCCTCACGCCCCTGTACACGCTCCCAACGGCAATCGTAGCCCGCCTCCTCCAGCATCGCGACTTCCAGTTCGGCATCGGAGGGATTGTCTTCGACGACGAGCAAGTGCAGTAGTTGCCGATTCGAGGATGTCGAGCGGGGTGCTTGGGTATCCGCATCCATGCTCATCTGGTCCTGGGTCATTTCTGAACTCTCACTCTACCATCGAATGGGCCCTGCATCGTCACGGGCGTGGCCCCTGCATCGGTGGCGGCTCGTTCGTGAGCAGCCAGAACAAACTGAGTTGCTTGACCACGTCGATGAACTTCTCGAAAGCCACGGGCTTGACCACGTAAGCGTTCACGTTGAGTCGATACGCTTCAACGAGGTCCGGCTCTTCGCGGGATGCGCTCAACACGACAACAGGAATCATCCGCAGGACTGGATCGCTTCTGATCTGGCGGAGGACGTCCAGGCCGCTGACCTTGGGCATTTTGAGGTCAAGGAGCACCAGGACGGGATTCTGCGGGGTACGAGAGGAGAACATTCCACGCCGGAACAGATAGTCGAGCGCTTCGGCGCCGTCGCGGGTGACGGCTGCCTCAGTCGCCAGGTCACACGCGTCGAGTGCCGCCAGAGTCAGTTCGATATCATTGGCGTTGTCCTCGACGAGCAGGATCTTCTTTGATTGCATCGATGCCCTCTACGATAACGACATGTGGGCTGGAGATTCCGGAGCTGTCGAGTCTCCCGTGCCGGTTTCGGGATTGGCTCGATTCGGCTGCACCAGTGGCAACGAGAAGAAAAAGGTTGCGCCTCGGCCGATTTCGCCCTCTGCCCACACGTGTCCGCCGTGGCGCTCGATGATCCGCTGTACCGTAGCCAGGCCGATGCCGGTCCCTTCGAACTCGTCGTCGCGGTGCAACCGCTGGAAAACACCGAAGAGCTTGTCCGCGTAGTGCATGTCGAACCCCGCGCCGTTGTCGCGCACGAAGATGGTGGTCTGGCCGTCAACGTCCGGACATGTGCCGATCTCGATGCGGGGATCCGGCCGTAAGGCGGTAAACTTCACGGCGTTCGATAGCAGATTACTCAACACGACCCGCAGCAATGCCGGATCGGCTTCGATGGTTGGGAGTGGGTGGATGACCCACGTGATAGACGTCTCCTGCGACGGTGGCGCGACCTCGCGCCGAACGCGACGGAGCAGCTGTGCCAGGTCGACCCGTTGAACTTGCAGCTGCGCGCGATTGGTGCGGGCAAACGCCAACAGATCGTCGACCAGCTGGCCCATGTGGGTCGCGGCGCGCATGATCGTGCGCACATAGTGCGTGCATGTCTCGTCGAGGCGTCCAGTGGAGTGCCGGAGTAGCAGGGTGGCGAAGCCGTCGAGATGACGCAACGGGGCACGCAAGTCGTGTGATACGCTGTAGGAGAAGGCTTCGAGTTCCTTGACGGCGGCTTCAAGCTGGGTCGTACGCTCACGGACGCGTTGCTCGAGCTCGGCGTTGAGTTGGCGGACCTCCTGCTCGCGCCGCTTGAGCTCCGTGACATCCTGGTTGACGACAACGGCGCCGAAAATGTCGTTCTGCGCATTTCGGATTGGCGCCGCGGAATTCAGAATGGTCTTGCGCGTGCCGTCGAAGGCCTCGATCAGCACCTCCTCGTTGAGCGAGGTCTCTCCCTGGCTGATCGCGCGGGCCGCGCCCCATTGCTCGGGCTGTATCGGCTCGCCGGTGCTGAGCCGCCAGGCCTTGTAGACGCCGTATTCGGCGATGCCGACGTACTTCGCACCCCCCCAGATTTCTTGAGCTGTAGGGTTCGCGTGGATGATGCGTCCGTCTTTGTCCGTGAGCCAGACACCCACTGGCAGCGTTTGCAGCATGGTGTGCAGTAGCTGTTCGCGCTGCCGCAGGGTTTCCTCGGCTTGCCCGCGTTCGATGATCTGGTCATGCAGCCCGCGGTTGGCCGCTTCGAGCTGTGCCGTGCGCTCGTTGATGCGCTGTTCGAGCTGCCGATTGAGCCGGCGCGTGGCGTCGTTGGCCCGCTGCCGCTGCTGGTCCGTAAAGCACAACCACCAGCCGTTCGAGAGCACGGCGGCACAGAAGATGACCTCCAGCGCGACCTTGTCAACCGAATCGGCAAAGTGGGCATTGTACAGCCAGGCGAGGTGTTGCTCCAGGAGCCAGCCGATGAGTGTCAGGCACCCGATGGCGGCGACCACGGGACCTATCCACCGCGAAATGGGTCGGAAAAGAGCGGCCACTCGCGGACCGGGCTGCATGCTCACGGCTCCGGGCTTTCTGCGTTGGCGGCTCCGGCTTGCAAATCAGCGCATCCTGGCGGAACGGCGCGGTCGGTAATGCGTAGTCCGGAAGGGGATGGTCCCAAGGCAGGCTCAGGAGCCAGCGTGAAGTAGAAAGTCGCACCTCCTTCGACCTCGCCCTCGGCCCAGACACGGCCGCCGTGTCGGTGGACGATGCGTTGCACGGTCGCTAGACCGATGCCCGTGCCCGGAAAGTCACTGGCTCCGTGCAGGCGCTTGAACGGCTGGAAGAGCTGGTCGGCGAAACGCATGTCGAACCCGGCGCCATCGTCGCGGACGAAATAGATGCGCTCGCCGTCGCGTTCGGTCACACCGAACTCGATGTGCCCCGCGGCGTGCTTCGAGGTGAACTTCCACGCGTTACCCAGCAGGTTGTCCAGCAAGACGCGCACGAGTCGCGCATCACATGTGGCGACCACCGCGTCGGCAATGACGATCGTGACCGGGTGGGTTGGCAGCGCTTGCTGCAGCTCGACCGCCACCGTGCGGGCAAGTTGACTCATGTCCACCCGTTGCAGCTGCATCTCGCTACGGCTGACTCGCGAAAGCTGCAGCAAGTCGGCAATGAGTTGCTTGGTGCGTTCGGTGGCGGCGCGCACGCGGTCGAGGTAGTGCCGGCTCTGGGGGTCGAGTCGCGCACCACAGTCTTCCTCGATCGCCTTGGTGAAGCTTTCGATGACCCGCAACGGGGCGCGCAGGTCGTGCGAAACCGAGTAGCTGAAGGCCTCCAATTCGCGGTTGCTCGCTTCGAGCTGGGCGGTACGCTCTTGGACGCGCTGTTCAAGTTCCGCGTTGAGCCGGCGGATCTCGTCTTCCGCATGCTTGCGCTCGGTGATGTCGACGCCTAGGGCGAGACAGCCGACGATGCGCTCGTCGGGGCCGCGGAGCGGCTCGACACGCACCTCGAAGACGCGATCGTTCAGGCGCTGCTCGTAGGTGCTGGACTGACCACTCAAGGCGCGGCGGTGCGCCACAATGGGTGGAGAATCGGGGTCGGCGGCCGGGAAGACTTCGTACAATGGGCTGCCAACGTGGGGTTCGGCCTTGGGCTCGATGAGCGGAACGGCGGCTCCGACCGACGAGGTCACACGCAGGCTGACATCGGTCGTCCAGAGGACCGCGGGCATTTGCGTCGTCGCCAGGTGCAGCTTGGCTTCGCTGGCGCGCAAGGCCGCCTCGGCCTGCTGGCGCTGACGGTGTTCCCGTCGCTCTTCGAGCGCCCGCTGAACGACTGGTATCAGTCGGCTCAGGCGGGGCTTCAGGACGTAGTCGGTGGCGCCCGCTTTGAGGCTTTCGATGGCGGTCTCCTCGCCGACGGTGCCGGAAACGAGGATGAACGGAACGTCGGTCCCGGTGGCTCGCAGCAGCTTGAGTGCGCTGAGCCCGTCGAACGCGGGCAGGCTGTAATCGGCAAGGATAAGATCGTAATCTGGCTCTTGGAGGCAGGCGAAAAACTCATCGCGCGTCTGCACGCGCTCCCAGTGGCAGGTGTACCCCGCCTCAGCCAACATTGAGGCCTCCAATTCAGCGTCGTCTGGGCTGTCCTCGAGAATGAGGACATTCAGGTCCTGGTGCGGACGACACGGCCGATCCGGAGCCACGGACCCCTCAGCCGATGGCTTCGAAGAATGCTCCGGGCTCGGCGTGCGAACACGTCCATGGAGGGTCATGTCACCCCATTCCTTGCTCGTTCCGCTGGAAATGCAGATTACGTGCCGAAGCCTGAAGGCCGGCGAATACAGTGTAACCCGGCTAGTGCCCTGGGGGAGTAGGCGGGAGATGTCCAAAAACGCTCGCGCCGCTCTCCACATATGGGAGTTCGGTCCACACCTGCATTCCGAGACTCGGGAGTTGTCTTTGCCAAGCTAGACTGTCGGGTTGCGTAAGGCCGAAGGTCAAATGGGGTACGCACGGCGCTATCCGGGGATTGTCATCGCAAGCAGTGCCGTGCTGTCGCTGACAACCGAGGATTTGCCCGACGCGCTCTACCGCCTGCAGGCGGAGCGCGTAGTGTTGGTCCTGTCTCGGCCGCAGAAGTCCTGCCATTTAAATTGGGAGGCGACTGGGGTAAGCATTCAACGCGTACTCGCCGGCAGAGGTGAAACCGTTCTGCCGCGGTGACGAGGACGAAAGGAGTTCGGGCTAGCGATGGATTTTGCACTATCACCTAAGGTTGAGGAGCTGCGCACGCGATTAGTCGCCTTCATGGACGAGCACGTGTACCGGGCGGAGCATCTGGCGGAAGAGCAGGTGCGGGCTTGCGGCGATGAGCACGCGGAGCCACCCATCGTGAAAGAACTGAAGCAGAAGGCCAGGGCGCAAGGACTGTGGAACCTGTTCCTGCCCGACGACAAATACGGCGCCGGCCTGAAAAACTGGGAGTACGGGGTTTTGTGCGAAATCATGGGTCGTAGCCTGATCGCTCCACGCATCTTCAATTGCGCCGCCCCGGACACCGGCAATATGGAGATCCTCGCGGAGTTCGGCACGCCGGAGCAGAAGAAACGATGGCTGGAGCCCATGCTCGTGGGCGAGATGCGGAGCTGTTTTTCGATGACGGAGCCGGATACCGCCGGGTCCGATCCGACGCTGCTGCGCACCCGCGCAGTGCGCGATGGAGACCACTACGTCATCAACGGCCACAAGTGGTTCAGTACCGGTGCCTACGGGGCTGCGTTCGCCATCGTCATGGCAGTGAGTGATCCGGAGGCGCCACCGCACCGGCGGGCCAGCATGATCATCGTTCCCGTGGATACGCCGGGGGTCAATCTCATGCGCGCCGTGCCGGTCATGGGGCACACCGGCGGCGGAGGCCACGGCGAGATTCGCTACGAGGACTGCCGCGTGCCGGCTACCAGCTTGCTTGGCGCCGAGGGCGACGGTTTTCCCATCGCCCAGGCGCGTTTGGGGCCCGGCCGGATCCATCACTGCATGCGCTGCATCGGTGCGGCGGAGCGCGCCCTCGAACTCATGTGCCGGCGCGCCAACACGCGCTACGCGCACGGCAGCCTCCTGGCTGAGAAAAGCGTGGTGCAAAATTGGGTGGCGGAATCGCGCATGGAGATTGACTCGGCACGCTTCATGGTGCTGCATGCGGCTTGGAAGATGGATACGGTCGGCAAGAAAGAAGCACGGCGGGAGATCGCCATGATCAAGGTGATCGCCGCGAACATGATGATGAACGTCCTCGACCGCGCCATCCAGGTGTTCGGTGCCATGGGCGTCTCCGACGACACGCCGATCGCCCGCATGTGGCGCGAAGGTCGCTCCATGCGCCTCGCGGACGGCCCCGACGAAGTCCATAAAATGACGGTTGCCAGGCGCGAATTGCGCAGGTGGAAATAGCTTCTAGCTGACCGCTGAGAGCTGAAAGCTGAAAGCTGATGAACTACGACTTCACCCCCGAACAGCTTGCCTGGCGCGATGAGGTTCGCGCCTTCATCCGCGACCATCTGACGCGGGTCTTGCTGGACGAGTTGCGGGAATCGGGCAATGAAGGGCAGGGGCCTCTGGCCCGTGAGTTCGTTCTCAAGCTGCGCGACCGCGGCTGGTGGGCGCTGCCGTGGCCGAAGGAGTACGGTGGACTAGGGCGCTCCGCCATCGACCAGTGGATATTCGTCGACGAACTGGAAGGCGCCGGCGCGCCCATGCTGCCGCTGACGGTGACCTCGGTGGCGCCGACAATCATGCGGATCGGGACGGAGGAGCAGAAACAACACTGGCTGCCGCGCATCAAAGCCGCCGAGGTGGAGTTCGCCTTGGGATACTCTGAGCCCGAAGCCGGCACCGACCTGGCGGCCCTGCGCACACGCGCCGTGCTCGACGGCGATACCTGGGTGGTCAACGGACAGAAAATGTGGAACACCATGGCTCACACGGCGACGCACAACTGGTTCGCCGTACGCACCGAGCCTGAGGCGCCGAAGCACAAGGGCATCTCGATCGTCATCGTACCCATGGACGCGCCCGGGGTGACGGTGCAAGGGATCTACGTGTGGCCGGGCTTGCGCACCAACGCCGTGTTTCTGGACAATGTGCGCGTGCCGCGCGACTACCTCATCGGCGAACGCGGCATGGGTTTCTACTACGCCGCCATGGCGTTGAACTTCGAACGTTTGAGCATCGGCTCGGTGGCGATGACGCGACGCTATTTCCGTGAGCTGGTGGCCCTGGTGCGCGAGCAGGAGAGCGACGGCCAGGCGCTGCGGCGGAACCCGTGGGTGCGTGAACGGCTGGCCCGCCTCGCGGTGGAGATCGAGGCCGCGCGAATGCTGGGGCTGGAAACGGCGTGGGCTGTGGATCAAGGCCGCGTCCCGGCGGCGGAATCGTCGATGGCGAAAATCTTTGTGAGCGAGTTGGCGCAACGCGTTGCCGACGTGGGCGCGGAGATCCTCAACTTGGCGGGCCAACTGCACCCGGACGAGGCCCGCGCGGCATTGCATGGCCGGCTGCAATGGCTCTACCGAACAGCGCCGCTGCTCGCTTTTGGCGGCGGCACCAATGAAGTGCAACGGAACATCATTGCGATGCTCGGCTACGGCTTACCGAGGAAATGAAAATAATAGCGCTCAGCTGTCAGCGGTCAGCCGTGTTGTCTGGGCTGAATACTGATAGCTGAGTGCTGAAAGCTTGTTACTATGCGTCTCGCACCGACTCCCGAACAACACGAACTGAAGGACGCCGTTCGCCGCTTCTGCGAGGAACAGATCACTCCCGAGCGCCTGGCGGCATGGGACAAGACGCCGACCGGAGTGGATGAAAGCTGCTGGCGGATGGTGGCGGAGCTGGGGTGGTTTGGGTTGGGACTTCCGCTGTCAGCCGGCGGCAGCGGGCTCGGCTTGGTCGAGGTCGCGTGCGTGTTGGAGGAGTGCGCGCGCGGGCTGGTGCCGCGCCGAGTGATCAACGCCATTCGCGGCGGCCTGGCGCTGGCGCAATTGGATGCGGCGAACGGCCACTTGGAGGCCGTGGCGCGCGGAGACCGTATCGTTGCGCTGGCCTTCGACGAGGAAACGGCGCGGGTGCCTACTGCGTACGTGACGCGCGTCACCGGCAGCGGTGGCGGCGCGCGGCTCACGGGAGAGAAGTGGTACGTGCCCGAGGGAACCGATGCCCAGCTTCATCTCGTCGCCGCCCGTGAGGGGCGCGGTGTGTGGCTGGTCCTGGTGTCGTCCGAACATGCGAAGGCGTCACCGCTGCGGACGTTTGACGGAGAGCGGCAGGCGGTGGTGCGCTACGACGGCGTTTCGCTCATGCAACGGTTTGGTTCCGCCAAGCAGGGGATGGAGGCTTTGCTCGCCATCCAGCGGCAGCAGACGGCGCTGGCGCTAGCCGAGATGGTTGGTGGCATGGATGCGGCCCTCACCACGACGGTGGCGTACGTCAAGGAGCGCGAGCAATTCGGCCAGAAGCTCGCCGTCTTTCAGGCGGTGCAGCATCAAATTGCCGATATGGCGACCGCGTACACGGCATCCCGCCATCTGGCCTGGCAGGCGATTACACGCCTGGCCGCGGGAACCGCAGAGGGTCACGAGCTGGCCATGGCGGCGGCGTTTGTCGGCCAGGCGTTCAAGCGGCTCACTCTGAGCGCGCACCACCTGCATGGCGGAGCGGGTTATGTCATCGAGCATCCGTTGCACTACCACGCCGAGCGGGCGCAGAGCCTGTGCATTCGTTATACACCGGAAGCGAGTGCGCTGGCGGACGTGGCCTCGCAGCTGCTAGATTCAAACGACGGGAGGCAGCTCTAAAAGCCGACGCGCTGCCCATACCAGTCGAGCAAGGACGGTGCGAGTCCGTGCAGGAGCGCCACGACCCGAACGGTGCCGGGGATGAACACGCGCGGCCGGCCCTTCGCGACTCCGGCGAGCGTCTTGCGCACCACGGCCTGGGGCGGAATCGGGCGCCCCTGTTTGAGGATGGGAGCGATATCACCCGCCTTCAGCAATGGTGTGTCGATCAGCAGCGGAAAGACGATTGTGATGGACACGCCCGCCCGCGCCAACTCGGCACGCACCGCGTCACAGAAGCCGGCGACACCGAACTTGGCGGCGGAGTAGGCGACCAGCCCCGGCCACCCATGCACCGCGGCGGTCGAAGCCACACAGGCGATCGCACCGTGCGATTGGCGCAAGGCAGGCAGTGCCGCGCGGACGACGTTGCTGGTGCCGAGGAGGTTGATCGCGATCACCCGGTTGAAGGCGTCAGCCGGTTGGTCGAGGAAATGCCCAGCGCCGGCAATGGCGGCGCAGTTGATGAGCAGGTCGAGTCCACCCAGCTCGCCAATCAAGCCCTCCACCGCGGCGTTCAGGTCCTGAGGTGCGCTGATGTCGGCGACGCGCGTATGCACCCGCCCGCCTCCGCTGCGGATGGTCTCGGCTGCGCGCTGCAGTAGTTCGGCGGCGACGTCGAGCATGCCGACCGCCGTGCCTGCCGCGGCCAGCGTCTCGGCAAACGCCCGGCCGATACCGCTTGCCGCCCCGGTGATAATCGCCGTCCGCCACGCGCCGTGTGTAGTCATGACACGAGGCCATAGTGCGAAGAGCCGGCGCGGGTCAAGCGTCAGGCCCTCAAGACGTTGGAAAGGCAGGTGCCTTTGGGATGGCGTCCCGCGCCAACATTCAGCGGCGGCGCGCCGCGCGCTGCGCAGGTTGCGGTTGTGTCGCGGCGTTCTTTGCGATCCGAGCCTTCAGCAGCTTCCGTACGAGGGTAGCCGGCAGGGGATTGGCCGGATGAAAACGAATCGTGCCTTTGCTGGTGTCGTAATCCTTGAGTTCACCCTTGTGCGCTTCCACCACGGCGCCTGGGCAGAAGGCGCAGTGATTCGCGGCTGCGCCAAACCATACAAGCAGTCTTCCGTCGAGACGGAAGGCGGGGAGCTGGTAGCTGATGCACTCTTCAGCTCTTGGAACTGCAGCCTGGATGGTCTTTCGTAGCCTTTCGAGCGCGGCTCGCTTGTCGTGGCTCAACGCCGCGAGGTACTCGTCAATGGTCTTGATCTTAGCCTTGAGCTTACGTCCCATAGCTTCTTCTCCTTAACGCGTGACCAATCGGCCGTCCGATGGTTACGTGCGGCCAACGACCGAAATCAGAGGCGGCGAGCTTCGAGCCGTCGTCGGGAGTCCGTTGTTAGGTTGCACACCTCAGGGTAACCGACTCGACTACCACACGAATGGCACAAGACGATGCCGGACCCGTTTCTGGTATGCAGTATATCCGTGCAGATTACTGGCGAGGAAGCGTTCCTCGTCGAAGAGTCGCCATATCAGAAATGGCATCATGGCGCCGAGCGGGACAAGCCCCCAGTACGAGCCAAGCGCCAGCGGAGCCTGTCAATGAAAGTGAGACAGTCGGCATCCGAATTTAGTGTAGCGCCGGCAGCGGCGAGAGCATGAACGACGCGACGGAGACGCTGGTGTTTGGGGTACCCATGTCCTCACCGGGGTCGAGATCGTGGCGCTG
>JBIOJG010000049.1:0-43245 GCA_044450645.1 Binatia bacterium | reverse complement strand
CGACCAGCGCGGTTACGTCCGGCCCGGTATGGGCGCCGCCAACTGCTCCATCGGCGCCTTCGAGGCGAACTCGGCGTCGCCATGCGTCGGCGATTGCAACGCGAACGGCCAGGTTACCGTGGACGAGATCCTGACGATGGTAAACATCGCCCTCGGCAACACGCCGGTCACAACGTGCGAAGCCGGAGACGCCAACCACGATGGCGCGATCACGGTTGATGAGATCCTCGCGGCGGTGAATAACGCGCTGAACGGGTGCGCTGGCTGACCCCGCCGTCCCGTTGTACGTAATTGAGCCCAGGGCCTTCAGACTGCTGCTACCGTCGCGGGGGTGTCGGGCCACTGTCACACCCAGAGACACCTCTGCCCGTCGGGAGGGCAGCGATCCCACGCAGGTGGGCTTGGCTCTTGTTGCCGCGGTTTCAACCGCCGGGTGGGGAAATGCATTGGACATTCTAAGCCGGTACCGGTTTGCGCTCTCTACAGGTATCTGCACCATCTGCGGATGGAATGATCATGCCGGACATTGTGCTCAGCATGCGGCCGAGAGGCATCACTAGAAGTGCAGTGGCCTTCAGCCTGCTGCCGAAGGCTTTGCTCGCAGCAAACGCAGCGTTCGGTGGCGGGACAATGCCGGCCTGTGCCGCGTCCGAGCAGCTCGGACTGCCGCGTAGTGTTTAATGCGCGTCGATGTGCAGTGGGAGCGACGACACTATGCCGCTATGGACCTGGCCTCGGCCTCTGCGTCGAACGCTCGATATGGAATGGCGTATCACAGTGCAGTAGGCTCTCGCCACGGCGGTACAATTCTCGCCATTCACATGAATACTACTGTTCACTAATGCAACGCGTACGTATGCCCGGATGTACCAGCCATGGCGTATGGCTGTTGGCACGCCACATGCACATGCCGAGGTGCGAAAGGAGGCGGTATGACGACAATGAGAATCTCAGCAAGTCCACGAGGACGCGTAGACGCGGGGGCCGCTGTGTTGGCTGCCGCGCGCACCATCGATACGCGCCCGATCCGGGCACGGTTGGCGCGCTTCGAGCGTGCCCACCGCGCCTACACGCAGGCGCAGGAACGCGTCGATGCGGCGGAGGCGCAGTTGCGCTCGGGGCAGGCGCGACTCGCCGACCGTGATGTCGAGCGGGACCAGGCGATCGAAGCGCTGGCGCGCGCGCTGGTGAGTGAGGGGCAACCCCGCGTCAACCCGTTCGCTGCCTTCGGGACGCTCGCGCCCAAGAAGCTCGGGCACTTGCCCGTCGCGGACCAGGCGAAGGCGGTGCATGCACTCGTGGTCGCCGTGCAGCGCCAGAACGGCCAGGGCAAGCCGACCCTCCAGGCGGCGCAGGTCTTGGACAAGGCGGCAAGCGCCGTCGAGCAGGCGTTGGCGGCGCTCGTCAAACTGCAGGCAAGCGTGCGCGACGCCCGGAGCATGCGCGACGCAGTCCTACAAGCATGGACGAAGACGCTCGCAACGCTCAAACGCGACGCCCGTTCCGCCACCGACGAAGGGGCGCCGCTTCTCTACGCCACGCTGTTCGATCACGGCACCCGGCCAAACGGCAAGCGCGTCAAACCGGCGCCTGAACCCGAACCCGGACCCGCGCCCGCAATCGACCCCGCCGCACCGGCGCAGCCGCCGGTAGCGGCGTAGCCGTCAGGGGGGAGAGGTCCCATCGCCGCACGGACCTCTCCCCCTCGCTTTCGAATTGTCCAAGTCCCAAGCCGACACGCAAACGCAAGACCTCAACCGGATGATTCCATAAGGTCTGGTGGCGACAGGCCTCTGTGCCTGTCGCCGGTTGGATAATACAGTCGACCACGGCAGGCACGGAGGCCTGCCGCCACTGGTCCTGGGGCACCGTCCTGGGCGACGGAGACGGCGCATGTTCATGGGCAGGCTCTCGACGTTGCTCAGGACATCCTTGTCGAAGGCTGCTCACGCCCGTTTCAGCAGCCTGTTAGGAGAGCTGAATATGATAAAGCATCTACGGCTGATGGCAGCTGGTGCCAGGCTGTTCGCTATGGGTTGTCAGCCGGTACCGTCACCGGTGATAGGTTTGATCTACTTGGACGCTAAGGGACCGATCGCAGCGACGCAGGCCACCGGAACGAAGGAAGGCAAGGCCTGCGCACAGACCGTCCTGGGATTGATCGCAACCGGAGATGCAAGTATCGAAGCCGCCAAGCGGACGGGATCCAAGGGGAGTTTCTTCCGTTGATCACCACTCAACGCGCCCGTGGAACGACCCTTCCAGAGTCACAAGCTACAACGCCGGCATGTCTTGGGTATGACGGTCCACCGCCACGCCCCGGACAATGCCGGTGAAATCAAAAAGAACGATCAACCGGTCCCGATTGCTGAATTCTCTCCGGTAGGTGAACACGCGCTGGCCGGTGATCGGCTCCTGCAGGGTGATGGACGAGAAGTTCACCCGGTCGTAGGCATACACGAACGCATCGCCATCGGTCTGGTGAGTAATCTGCGTCGGCGGACCGAAGATGCGTAGCACATCGCTCTTGCTCGATTCGCCCTCTACCAGTATCGCTGCGTCAGCACGCAGGGGCACGCCGCTGTAGTAGCGCGCGATCGTACAACCCGGAGCGGCGAGCGCGAGCGCAGCCATCCCCGCGATGGCACTCAACCTCAGGCTTCGACCGATGTCCCTCACGCGCATGACTCACGAGCGGGTGGCACGACCTCACCTCGACCAGAAGCCGAAACGGGGTAAGAGCGGGGTGTCTTTCTCGAAGGCGTAATCCTCAACGACGTTGTCCCCGTTGAAGAAGATCACGAGCGTGTCGTTCTTCTGGTCGAACTCCGCGTAGTTGAACAATATGAGAATAACTCCGAAGGCGTTGCCCCGAGAAAAGGTGTATCGGAAGTAGCGTGCCCCGACGAGTCTCTCCACGGGTGCTTTCTCTCCCCGGCGGCTGAGGAATGTCTCGAACGGCACACCGATGGCGACGAGCTCGCGCGCTTCGATCTCCTGCGGTGTGCCGAACTGCTGGAGGATCTCCGTCTTGGTCGTGACGCCGCGTTGAACGGTCGCGATCTTCTGTTCGTCCAGCGGCCGGTCGCGATAGACGCGGCCGACGACACAGCCGGAGAGTAGCGACACCAGCGCCCCGAGGCTGAGCAGCGCGATTCGATTCCCCATCGTCACCTTCCTCTGCCAACGCGGCTGCCCGGGATGGGCACCACTGCGTAGCTGCTGTGGTTACTTGCCGTCGCCGGTTCTCAGCTCGGTCAGTAGCTGGCGCGCTTCCTGGAGTTGGCGCAATTTGCCCATGCGCCGGGCCACTTGCATCGCCGTTTCGAGCAAGGGCACGCTACGTTCCGGGTGGCCCATGTCGCGATAGGTCTCGGCGAGCTCGATGCGCGCCCCGACCGCATTATTAGGATCGAGCTGCACGGCGCGCCCCAGATAGTCCGCCGCCTTTTCGAGGCTGCCGCCCAAGACCCACGGCAGTTGCCGGTACATGCCGCCCCTGGCTGCCAGGGCGTCCACGTGGTTCGGGTTCAGATCCAAAACCCGGTCGAGCTCGCGATTCACCGTCCAGAGATTGACCGGGTTGGCGACCTTGCCTTCCAGCAGCATGACGCGGCCGCCGTTGGCGAAACAGGCGAAGTGCGCGTCAGCGTTTCGGTCGTCGGCTTGGACGGCCCGCTTCGCCAGCTCGAAACCTTCGCGGTACGCCGTCAACCGTCCTTCCTTCGTAAGGGCATCCTCGCCCCGATGGAGGCATTCCAGCGAGCGTTGCGCCAGGTCCTGTGCAGCTTCGATTCGGCCGCTGGCGTATACCGGCTGCTGCACCGCCGAGCCCTGCGCGCTACAGCGGTGCGTCGCTAGGACAACGACTGCAAAGGCAAGCGCTCCGAACATCGCCGCATGGATGCTGGCGCTCACGAATCGGCGGGGTACTCTCACAAAGCCCAAATGCATTTCCTTGTGCCATACCAGTTTGCCGCGCGGCTTCGCAAGGAAACAGTTCTTCCTTCAAGGAGCATTACCGAGAGGACATCCGCGCATGACACGCTGCAGGTCACACGTTGAAGCGAAAGTGGATGATGTCGCCGTCTTTGACGACGTATTCCTTGCCTTCGAGGCGGAGCTTGCCAGCCTCGCGGCACTTGGCTTCGCTGCCGTAGCGGATGAAGTCATCGTAGTGCGTGACCTCGGCGCGGATGAAGCCGCGCTCGATGTCGCTGTGGATCTTGCCGGCCGCCTTGACCGCGGTGGTGCCGCGCTTGATGGTCCAAGCACGCACCTCGTCCTCGCCGCTGGTGAGGAAGCTGATCTGATCGAGGAGCGCGTACGCCGCGCTGACAAAACGCTCGCGTGCCGGCGCCTTCACCCCGAGGTCGTCGAGGAACGCTTGGCGGTCGTCCGGTTCCAGCCCCGCGATCTCCATCTCGATTTGCCCCGACAGCACCAGTCCAGTCAGCCCCTCGGCCTCCAGCCACGCAGCCACCGCACTGGGCATGGTGGCCTGCACTTCCGCCTCGCTGACGTTGAGCAGCATCATGAGCGGCCGGCGTGACAGAAAGCCGAAACCGGCGAGCGCGGTTGTTTCCTCGGCCGACCATTCCATGCGTCGCAACGGTCGTTCTTCGTCGAGCGTCGCTTTGCACTGATCGAGCAGCGCGCGTTCCTGTTCTTTACCCTTTTCCTTCTTGAGTCGCTCGATGCGCTTTTCGATCAACCCCAGGTCGGCCAGCACCAGCTCGCTCTTGAAGTTCGCCAGGTCGCGCACGGGGTCGGGCGGCACGCCAGCCACTTCGTCAGTAAAGCCGCGTACCACTTGCACCAGCGCATCGCTTTCGCGCATCTGTGTCAGCGTCGCGGTCTCCAGCGCACTGCCACTGCGACCTTCCTCGGCAAGATGCGCGGCGGGAAAGTCGACGAAGATGATCTCGGCGTAGGTCGTCTTGCGCGGACGGAAGATGGCGCTCAGGCGGTCGACGCGCGGATCGGGAACCTTGATGGTGCCCAGGTGCACCTTCCCGGGTTCAGTAAAACCGCCGACTTCGGCGTGCTGCCCGGCTAGCGCGTTGAACACCGTGGTCTTGCCGCTACGGGGGAAACCCGCAATTCCAACTTTCATGGTTTTCAGCTGAACGCGCTGGCCGTCAGGCCTTCTTCTCCACCCGCGCTTGGATCTTCAGCCGGAGTGCGTTGAGCCGAATGAAGCCTTCCGCGTCGGCTTGTTGATAGACGGCGTCCTCTTCGAAGGTTGCGATGTCCGGACGATACAGCGAACGCAGCGACTTGCGCCCGGCGACGATGATGTTGCCTTTGTACAGCTTCAGGCGCGCGGTGCCACCAACCGGACGTTGCGCCTCATCGAGAGCCGTCTGCAGCATGCGCCGTTCGGGCGAGAACCAGTACCCATAGTACACCATCTCGGCGTAGCGCGGGATGAGGGAATCGCGCAGGTGCAGCACTTCGCGATCCAGCGTCAGTGACTCCAGCGCACGATGGGCCACGTGCACGATCGTACCGCCCGGGGTCTCGTACACGCCGCGCGACTTCATGCCGACGTAGCGGTTCTCGACCAGGTCCACGCGCCCGATGCCGTGTCGCCCGCCGATGGTATTCAACCGCTGCAGCAGTGCCGCAGGCGACAGACACTCGCCATTCACCGCAACCGGATTGCCGGCTTCAAAGTCGATCTCAACGTACTCGGGTTGGTCCGGCGCCTTCTCCGGCGAGACCGTCAGCAGGAACATGTCTTCGTACGGCTCGCGCCACGGATCTTCGAGAATCCCACCTTCATAACTGATGTGCAGCAGGTTGCGATCCGAGCTGTACGGCTTCTCCGCCGTCACCGGAATCGGAATGCCTCTGCTTTCCGCAAAGGCGATGAGCTTCGAGCGCGAGGTCAGATCCCATATGCGCCAGGGGGCGATGACGCGAATGTCAGGCTGCAAGGCATAATACGTCAGCTCGAAGCGCACTTGGTCGTTGCCCTTCCCGGTCGCACCGTGCGCCACGGCATCGGCGCCTTCCGCCGCGGCAATCTCGACCTGGCGTTTAGCGATCAGCGGCCGGGCAATGGAGGTGCCGAGCAAGTAGGTCCCTTCATATACGGCGTTGGCCCGCAGCATCGGGAAGACAAAGTCCCGAGCGAACTCCTCGCGGAGATCCTCGATGTAGACCTTGCTGGCGCCGCCGGCCTTGGCCTTCCCTTCCACCGGCGTCAGCTCCTCTCCCTGGCCGAGGTCGGCGCAGAAGGCGATGATCTCGGCGCCGTACGTATCGATCAGCCAGCGCAGGATCACCGACGTGTCGAGGCCGCCGGAATAAGCGAGAACGATCTTCTTTGGGTTGTCAGTCATTGTCAGTCCTGTGAACGGGTGAGGCGGTCAGCCGGTATGCCGGTGAGCCAGTCCAGAGTGTTTGCCAACCGGCGCACTGGCTGACCGGCACCCTGGTGCACTCATCGATGTTTCGTCATCTTGTCGCTGAGCCAGACCATGATGGCTTTCTGGATGTGCAGGCGGTTCTCGGCTTGGTCGAAGACGATCGAGTGCGGCCCATCGATCACCTCATCGGTGATCTCTTCGCCGCGGTGCGCCGGCAGGCAGTGCATGACGACGGCATCCGGGGCCGCGAGCCGCAGCAAGGCCGCATTGATCTGGTAGTCGGCAAAGTCCCGGCGGCGCTCTTCGCTCTCACTCTCCTGCCCCATGCTCGTCCACACGTCAGTGTACAGCACGTCCGCCCGGCGCGCCGCGACCGCTGGATCATGGGCCACGCTCACCCGGGCTGCGGCAAGGCGAGCCGCCTCCAGGGTAGCCGCATCGGGCTCGTACCCCGGTGGCGATGCCAAGATGAACTCGAAACGGAACTTGGCGGCGGCGTCGATCCATGAGTTGGCGACATTGTTCGCGTCGCCGACGAAGGCGATCCGCAGGTCGTCGAGCCGTCCGCGTTTCTCGACCAGGGTAAAGCAATCGGCCAGCACCTGGCACGGATGGAGGAGGTCGGACAGTCCATTGATCACGGGCACGTTGGCGTACCGTGCCAGCTCGACCAGCGTAGCGTGGGAATAGGTGCGGGCCATGATCAAATCTACCCAGCGTTCCAAATTACGTGCGATGTCCGCCACGGATTCCCGTTGGCCCAACTGGATGTCTTTCGGCGTCAGATAGACCGGCCTACCGCCGAGCTGGCCCATGCCGATCTCGAACGTCACGCGCGTGCGTAAGCTCGGCTTCTCGAAGATCATCGCCAACGATTTCCCGGCAAGGAGCGGGGGCTGCTTGCCCGCCTTGAGGTCACCCTTGAGCCGTGCCGCTAGATGCAGGATCTCCTCCAGCTCGCCGCGGCTGAAATCGGCAAAATTCAGGAAGTCGCGCTTCATTGGCTTAGCACACGTGCGACGATGTCGAGGGCACGATCGATTTCGTACTGTGCCACCACCAGCGGCGGTGAGAAGCGTAGCACCTTCTCCGCCGTGCAGTTGATCAACAGGCCGGCATCACGGCAGGCATCGACCACCGGCGCACCCGGCCCATCGAGCTCGACGCCCACCAGCAGGCCTTTTCCGCGTACGTTGCGAATGCGCGGCAGGCGCATCTGCAGCTCCTGCAGGCGAGCCCGCAGGTAGTCGCCTTGCGTCCGGCAATTCGCCAGCACGCCTTCTTCGATGAGGACGCGCATCACCGCCACGGCCACCGCGCAGGTGAGGGCGTTGCCCCCGAACGTGGAGCCGTGGGCACCGGTGGTGAAACTCACCGCCAGCTTCTCCGTCGCCAGCATGGCCCCGATCGGCACCCCGGCGCCGAGACCTTTGGCCAGGGTCATGATATCCGGCGTGATGCCGCTCTGCTCGTAGGCGAACAGCGTGCCCAAGCGGCCCATGCCGGTTTGCACCTCGTCCAGAATGAGCAGCAAGCCGTAGCGGTCACACAGGCCACGCACCCGCCGTAGGTAGTCCGGGTCGGGGACGACGATGCCGCCCTCCCCTTGCAGCGGTTCGATCATCACGGCAATGGTGCGTGGTGAAATCGCCGCCTCGAGCGCGGCGACATCGTTGTAGGGAAAATAGCGAAAGCCTTCCGGCAGCGGTTGAAAGCCCAGCCGGACTTTTTCCTGGCCCGTCGCGGCAATGGTGGCAATCGTGCGGCCGTGGAACGAGCCCAGCGCCGTGAGAATCTCGAAGCGTCCGTCGCCGTGCTCGGCGCCGTACTTGCGGGCCAGCTTGATCGCCGCCTCGTTCGCTTCAGCGCCGCTGTTACAGAGGAAGACCCGATCGGCGAAGGAATGCGTGCACAGCAACTCCGCCAGCGCCGCTTGCGGCTCGCTGTGGTGCAGGTTGGACACGTGCAGAATCTTCTCCGCTTGCTCCACGATGGCACGGGTCACACTCGGATGCGAATGGCCGAGGGAGGCCACCACCGTACTGGCGAAAAAGTCGAGATACTCTTTCCCGTCGGCATCCCACACACGGCAGCCCTGACCGCGTACGAGTGCGATCGGCGCACGCGGATAGAGCGCGAACAAGTACCGGTTGTTGCGCGCGATGATCTCGTCGTTGGTCATTGCGGGAAACGGCTTCCCCTCACCCTATCGAGTCCGTTCCAAATCCGTCATGCCCGCAATCCTTTGGCGGGCATCCAGTGCACGGCGGATGGATTCCCGCCTGAAGATTGCGGGAATGACTGGATGCGCCGGTTCATGCGCTCTCTCTGTGGGAGGCGAACCTCGCCCTTGCCAGCTCATCATCGCACCCGCCTCACACCTGGGTTCTAAGGGTTTCGACCTTGGGCCGTGGACCTTGCGCTTTCGATGCGGCACCGCGGCCGTGCGGGCGCACGACCTCAGTGCCGACCCCTTCCTTCGTGAAGATCTCGAGCAGCACGGCATGCCGGACCCGGCCGTCGATGATGTGTGTTTTCTTGGCACCCCCACGCAAGGCTTCGATACAACATTCAACCTTGGGGATCATCCCTTCCGAGATCACGCCGTCGTGAATGAGCTGCAGCGCGCGGTCCACGTCCAGCGTGGACAACACATTGCCATCGCGACCGAGGATGCCTTCGACATCAGTGAGCAGGATGAGCTTCTCGGCGCGCAGCGCCTCCGCCATCTCGCCGGCGACCAGGTCGGCGTTGATATTGTACGTCTCGCCCCGTTCCCCCATGCCGATGGGCGCGATCACCGGAATGAAACCGCCACGATCAAGGGCCTCGATGACCTGCGGGTTGATGGCGCGCACCGCTCCCACCAGACCGATGTCCATCTTGCCCACCCCGGCTTCTTCCGACTCCACCGTAAGTTTCTTGGCCAGAATCAGCTCGCCGTCCTTCCCCGACAGGCCGACGGCACGGCCACCGTGATGATTGATGAGGTTGACGATCTCCTTGTTGATCTTGCCCCCCAACACCATCTCGACGACGTCCATGGTCTGCTGATCGGTGACGCGCATACCGCGCACGAACTGCGACTCGATACCCAGCTGTTTCAGGAGTTGGCCGATCTGTGGGCCGCCGCCGTGCACGATCACCGGGTTGATGCCGATGACTTTCAGCAGCACGACATCCTGGGCGAAGCTCTCCTTCAGCTGCTCGTCGACCATGACGTGGCCGCCGTACTTGATGACCATGGTCTTCCCCGAATACCGCCGGATGTACGGCAGCGCATCGAGGAGCACCTCCGCCTTGGCGATCAACTTCTCCATCTCGCTCGGCTCTACCTCGCACCGATAGTTGACAGTCGATCGTGTTCGCACACTGCCTTCATCGGTTCCGGGTTCTCACTTTCACCATTGACTATTGACTATCAGCTAGTGACTATCAACTTGCTCTCAGAGAATATAGCGTGACAGGTCTTCGTTCTTGACGATGTCGTTGAGCTTGGCGCGTACGTGCTGTGCATCGATGACCACCTCGTGGCCGCCCATTTCCGGCGCTTCGAACGACAGCGACTCCAGCAAGCGCTCCATTACCGTGTGCAAGCGCCGGGCACCGATGTTCTCCGTGTTCTGATTGACCTCGGCGGCGATGGCAGCGATCTCTACAACGGCGTCGTCCGTGAACGTCAGCCGCACACCTTCGGTGGCCATCAACGCCACGTACTGCTTGATCAGTGCGTTCTGGGGCTCGGTGAGGATGCGGACGAAGTCCTCGCGCGTG
This sequence comes from Binatia bacterium, assembly GCA_044450645.1. GTDB lineage: Bacteria > Desulfobacterota > Binatia > HRBIN30 > HRBIN30 > JAGDMS01. The sequence continues at coordinate 33,094 of JBIOJG010000049.1, read as the reverse complement.
AGGGGCTCCAGCTCGACCCGGATCGGGAAGCGGCCTTGGAACTCCGGGATCAGGTCGGAAGGTTTGGTCATGTGAAAGGCGCCCGACGCGATGAACAGGATGTGGTCGGTGCGCACCATCCCGTACTTGGTGCTGACCGTGCTGCCCTCCACGATCGGCAGCAGATCGCGCTGGACGCCTTGGCGGGAGACGTCCGGGCCAAGCGCGCCTTCGCGGCCGGCGATCTTGTCGATCTCGTCAACGAAGATGATGCCCGACTGCTCGACGCGGCGGATGGCCTCCTTGGTCACGGTTTCCATGTCCACCAGCTTGTTCGCTTCTTCCTGTGTCAGGATCTCCAACGCCTCCGGAATGCGCACGCGCTGTTTTTTGGTCTTCTTGGGCAACAAATTGGACATGAGATCCTTCAAATGGAACTCCATCTCCTCCATGCCTTGGGGTGTAAAGACCTCGACCATCGGGATCGCTGTTTTGCTGACCTCCAGCTCCACCACGCGGTCATCGAGCTTGCCCTCGCGCAGCATGCGGCGCAGTTTGTCGCGGGTCGCGGCCGTCGGTTCTTCCACCGCCTCCGCGGGAGGCAGCCGTTCGCCGATGGCCTGAACGCGGCGCTCCCCGGCCTGCGCCGGTGGCAGCAGGAGATCGAGCACGCGCTCCTCGGCCAACTCGCGCGCACGCAGCGTCACCTTCTCCTGCTCCTCGTCCTTCACCATCTTGACGGCGAGGTCGGCAATGTCGCGGATCATCGATTCGACGTCGCGGCCGACGTAACCGACCTCGGTGAATTTCGACGCCTCCACCTTCAGAAACGGCGCCTGTGCCAGTTTCGCCAGCCGGCGTGAGATCTCGGTCTTTCCCACGCCGGTGGGACCGATCATGATGATGTTCTTCGGCGCAATCTCTTCCCGCAGCTCTTCCGGCACCTGCTGCCGCCGCCAGCGGTTGCGCAGGGCCACGGCGACCGCACGTTTGGCGTCGCGCTGACCGACGATGTAGCGGTCCAGCTCTGAGACGATCTCCCGAGGCGTCATCTGGCTCATTCGATCATTTAGCTATCACGATCGACCAGCGATGCAACCGGCGCGTGCAACCGCTCAGCCCAGGGTCAGTCGGTCGTTGGTCGTCCGTAGTCAATGGTTCAGAGTCGGCAGCCCGTGGTTCAGAAGTCTTTGCCTATCAACTCTCGACTGTGGACTTTCGACCGGCCTTCACAGCTCTTCGATCACTAACTGGTCATTGGTGTAGACGCAGATTGCGGCCGCTTCCCGCATGGCCTCCGCGGCTATGGTGCGGGCATCGAGGTCCGTGTGTTTCATCAACACCCGCGCCGCGGCGAGGGCGTAGTTGCCTCCCGAGCCGATGGCGATCACGTTGTCATCCGGCTCGATGACGTCACCGCTGCCGGAGAGCACCAGCAACGCGTCACCATCGGCGGCGATCAGCAGCGCCTCCAGCCGCCTGAGTACCCGGTCCGTGCGCCAGTCTTTCTCCAATTCGACGGCGGCGCGCCGCAAGTTGCCGCCGTGCTGCTCGAGTTGCTTCTCGAACTTGTCGAACAGCGTGAGCGCATCGCCGCTGGCACCAGCGAAGCCGGCGACCACCTTGCCATTATAGAGACGCCGGACCTTGCGTGCCGTGCGCTTCATCACCGTACCGCCCATGCTGACCTGGCCGTCACCGGCCATGACCACCTTGCCCTTATGGCGCAGGGCCAGAATGGTCGTGCTGCGAATCGTTCGTTCCGGCCTGTGTGCTTGTGTCATAGTATTCTCTGCCATCAGCTATCCGCCACCAGCCATACGCAGCTCTCTTCACGCCCTTGGGTGCGCCTTGTCATAGACGCTCATCAGTTGATCGAGGTTGACGTGGGTATACTTCTGTGTGGTCGACAGCGAGGCGTGTCCCAGCAGCTCCTGGATGGCCCGGAGATCGGCGCCGGCGTTGAGCAGATGCGTCGCGAAGCTGTGCCGCAAAGCGTGCGGGCTCGCCTTGGTCGCCAGGCCGCTCGCGACGACATAGCGTTCCACCATGCGCGCCACGCTACGCGTCGTCAGTCGGCTGCCGCGGCGGTTGAGGTACACGGCCTTGTCGTCGCGCAACCGTCGCGGACACAAGGCAGCCAAACGTTCTCGGTACGCGGCCAACGCCGCCAGCGCTTTGCGCCCGATGGGCACCAGGCGTTCCTTACCGCCTTTACCGCGCACCCGTACCAGTTCGAGAGACCCGTCGATGTCGGGCCAATCCAACCCGATCAATTCGCTCACGCGCAGCCCGCAAGAATAGAGCACCTCGAGCAGCGCACGGTCACGCAGGCCAACGGGCGTATCGCTGGCCGGCGCCTCCAGCAACCGGAACATGTCGTCGACGGTGAGATGCACGGGGAGCTGCTGCTCCTTCTTCGGCGTCGCCAGCCCCGCAGTCGGGTCGCGCGCGATCACACCGCGGCGCAGCAGATAGCGGAAGAAGCCTTTCGCCGCGGACAACTTGCGGCCCACGGAACTTTTGCGGTTGCGCCGGAGCAGGGCCGCCATGAATGCGCGAATCGCCACCTGATCGACTCGATCGAGGGCAATGTCATCACCGGCGTCGTTCAGCCCGAGACGGCGCTGGAGGAGAAAGGCGTGCAGTTGGCGCAAGTCGCTCACGTAATTGCGCACCGTGTGCGGCGAAGCGTTTTCCTCCACCAGCAGCGCCCGTTTGAATTCTGCGATCCTCGTCAGCATGGCTTCCAGCGTCAGGCGCGCATATGCTATCAACCCCTCCGTGCAGCGGCAAGGAAACGGGCGGCGTACCGCGATTTACCTGTGGCGTATGATCAAGCGCCATAAGCCATATGCCACAAGCCATATGCCAACTGGGTGATGGAACGCGTCTGTCATCATTGCGGCCACGCCATCGGCCCGGTTGAACGGGTCGGGCGGCGCGATGCCTGCTTGCGTTGCGGTGCCGACCTCCACTGCTGCTTGAACTGCACGTTTTACGAGCCGATGCACCACAACCAGTGTCGCGAGCCGCAGGCGGAGCCGCAGGTCGACAAGGCCGTGGGGAACTTCTGCGATTATTTCAGCTTCCGCATCGGGCGCGTCCCGAAGGTCAAGGTCACCGACGAGGCCCGTGCCCGGCTCGATGCGCTGTTCGCCAAGAAGAAATGATACTCGGCCCTCCTGTCCCTCAGAAGTCTCTGCGCACAGCGCTGGTCGCGTGTCTGGCCCTGGTCGCACCCCTCGCGGCTTGCCGGCCCGATGAAACCACCTCCCTCGGCATCGCCGAGCGCTTCGTCGATCAGCACTACGTCCGGATCGATCTCGAGGCTGCCAAGCCGTTCTGCACCGGCCTAGCACTCAAGAAGCTCCAGAACGAGCAACAGCTTACACAGGGCCAAGCGATTGATGAATCGACGCGGAAGCCCACTGTCCGCTACCGGCTCGTTCAGAAAACCGATGAGGCAGACCATGGCAGCTTCGTCTTTGAGGGTACGATCCAGGTCGAGGACGCCGGCCAATTCAGCCGCAAGTGGCTGGTAAGCACCCGCCGCGAAGGCGACTTGTGGAAGGTATCCAACTTCGAGGAATTTGATTAGACGCGCCCGCCGCGCGCCGCCGCTGTCTGCATTCGAGAGTACTCCGGCAACGCTCGTCTCGACTATTTGCCTTCAAACCTCGGCTCGCGTTTCTCCATCATCGCCGTCACGCCCTCGCGGGCGTCGGCCGTGGTGAAGGTGAGGCCCTGGTTGAGCGCCTCGTAATCGAGCATATCCTCCAGCGTGTGCTGCACGCCTCGATAGATCGATTTCTTCACCAGGCGCACGGCAACCGGCGCCGCCGCCGCGATCTCCTGGGCGAGGGATCGCACCGCCTTGTCGAGCTCGTCTCGCGGCACCACGTGGTTGATCAACCCCAGCCGTTCGCCTTCGATCGCATCAATCACGCGGCCCGAGAACAGCAGTTCGCAGGCGCGTGCCGTTCCGATCAAGCGCGGGAGGAGATAGGTGGCGCCCATGCCGGGATGGAGACCGAGCTTGGTGAAGGTCATCCCCAGCTTGGCGTCGGCCGCGGCGATGCGGATATCACACGCGAGGGCAACGCACAGGCCGGCACCAACGGCGTGGCCGTTGATCGCAGCGATGGTCGGCACCGGCAGATTGCGAATCGCCAGGAAGCGCGCGTAGAACTCGCGCGGTGAGCCGAGCATGCTGGGGGCGTCGGCGTCGGCGCGGGCGCCCGTGTCTTGGGCGATCATGCTGAGGTTGCCTCCGGAGCTAAAAGCTTTTCCCGTCCCGGTGAGGACGACGACGCGAACGGAGGCATCGCTGCGGATTTCCTCGACGGCGCGAACGACTTCTTCGCCCATCGCCGGCGTCATGGAATTGCGCGTCTCCGGCCGGTTGAACGCGAGCGTGACAATGCCGGCGTCTCGGGTAACGCGGATGTGCTCATAGCTCATGCGCTTCTCCTCTCTCCGGCTTTGTAGCCGGCAGACCGCTGGCAGTCAAAATTGACCTCCGCAACGGCACGGCGTACGGTCAGAAGCGGACCGATGCGCAAACTAGGTTGGGTGGTGATTGCCGTCGTCTCGCTGGGTGTGGTGCTCGTGGGCGCGGCGGCTCTGTCGCTCAACCGCATCATTGCTCACAACCGCGACGGCATCCTCCAACAGGCTCGCTCGACCATCGGACGTGACGTCGCCGCCGACCGCATCGCGCTGAGCCTGTGGGGCGGCATCGGCGTACGGGTCGATCACATCCGCGTCGCCGACGACCCGCAGTTCAGCACCTCCGACTTCGCCCAAGCTGCGGCGGTGATCGCCCGCGCCAAGCTGTTGCCGCTGCTACGCGGTCACCTGGAAGTCGACCACTTCGATCTCCAACAGCCGCAGATTCATCTGATCCGGGATGCTTCCGGCCGGTGGAACTATCAGAGCATCGGCCGCCCGACACCGAGCAGCGGCCCTGAGTCCGGCGATGAGCCGGGCGCCACCGGCGTTTCGCCGGAGCAGCTTCCCTTCGTCATCGGCCGGGCCAATATCGAGGCAGGGAGTCTCTCCGTTGCCGACCGCAGCCAGAATCCCGTGCAAACGACGACCGTCACGCAGGTCGATCTCATGGTTGGCGATATCGGCGATGCCGCGCCGGTGCACTTCAGGCTCGCGGCCGCCGTGCGGGCAGACGCCCAAAACGTTCACGTGCAGGGAGCTGTCGGTCCTTGGGCGAACCCAGCCGCGATTCCACTCCAACTCGACGGCTCCCTCGGCCCGTTTGGCCCTCAGAAGATTGGCATCGACGCGCTCCGTCTCCATGCCGTACTCACGCCGGCGAGCCTGCAGGTTTCCCAACTCGATGGCGACGCTTTCGACGGCTCCTTCAAACTCTCGGGACAGGTTCCGCTACGCGGGGACAGCGAAGTGACGCTGAAGGGGGAGCTGACGAAAATCGCCATCGCTCAGCTACTGCGGCTCAGCAGCGAAAATGCGCCGCTGCAGATCCAGGGTACAGGTTCCCTGCAACTGAATCTTCACGCCGCGGGCATGTCACCCGACGCGATTCGTTCCAGCCTCCGGGGCCAGGTCGCCGGCGACATCCGGGATGCCGTGCTCAAGGACTTCAACCTGGTAAATGAGGTCCTAGGCCGCCTCACCGATCTGCCGAAGATTGGAGAACTGGTGTCCCGCAACGTCAAGCCGAAATACTCCCGGCTGTTTTCAGAGCCCGACACGCGATTCCAAACCCTCCACGCCACCTTTCAGATCGCCGACCAACGGATGCGTACGGACGATCTCGCCATCGTCGCGACCGACTACGGGGCGCGTGCCGCCGGCTGGATCGATTTCGATCGGGAGACGGATCTCTCGGGAACGCTGTCGATGTCCCAGGCCTTCAGTCGTGATGTGGTCGCTGACGTCAGGGAGGCGAAATACCTCCTCGACGAGCGCGAGCAACTTGCCCTGCCCTTCCACTTGCGCGGCAAGCTCGGTGCGGCAAAGCCACAACCGGACACCGGCTACTTGATCGCGCGGCTGGCTCAGGGGATCGCACCCGGAGGTGTGGCAGACCTGCTGGGGAGACTCCTGGGCACCACACCAGGACCCCCCGCAAAATCGAAATCCGACGAACCGGAGAGCGCACTCGAGCGGAAACTACGTAAGCTGTTGGGCCGGTGAGCCGCCAGTTCGCCGACACAAACAAGGCCCACTCCGGTTCCTCGCGGCGCTACAACAGCGAGAAGTAAGATAGCGGTGATGACTTGCTGCGCATTAGACAAAGTGCTTTAAGCTCACCGAGTTCTTCGCGGCCGGTCATGTCGCGCCAGTGGACCTGAAGGAGAGATCTCATGAGAGATGTGGCGATCATCGGTGCCGGAATGACCCGTTTTGGAAAATTCCTGGAACGCAGCATGAAGGATCTTGCCCGCGAGGCGGTACAGGACGCCTTGAAGAGCGCCGGGGTGGAACAGCAGGCGCTTCAAGCGGCAGTGGTGGGGAACGCCATGGCGGGATTGGTGACCGGGCAAGAGTGCATCCGCGGCCAAGTCGTCCTGCGCGACATGGGCATCGGCGGCATTCCGATCGTGAATACCGAGAATGCTTGCGCCAGTTCGGCGACGGCGTTTCACCTCGCCTGGCTGTACGTCGCCTCCGGCATGTACGACGTGGTGCTCGCCCTGGGCATGGAGAAACTGTACCACGAGGACAAGACGGTCTCGTTCAAGGCCATCGGCAGCGCCGTGGATGTCGAATTCGTGCAGCAGATCATGGCCGCCATGAAGTCCTCCAAGTCGTCGAGCGAGAGCAAGCCGGGCGAGCCGGGCAAGTCGCGCAGCATGTTCATGGACTTTTACGCCATGTTTGCCCGGGCGCACATGGAAAAGTACGGCACTACCAAGGAGCAGTTCGCCAAGATCGCCGTCAAGAACCATTACAACGGCAGCCTCAACCCCCACGCCCAGTACCAGCACGCGTGCAGCTTGGAGGAAGTGTTGGCCTCGCCCGTGGTGGCCGAGCCGCTGACCCGGCTCATGTGCTCGCCTATCGGCGACGGCGCCGCGGCGGTGATCCTCACTGCGGCCGACCGCGCCGCACGCTACACCGCCAAGCCAGTGCATGTGCGTGCCTCGGTGCTGGTGTCGGGTGAAGATCCCGAGCCAGACAAGCCCGGAATCACCACACGCGCCGCGCGCAAGGCCTATGAAATGGCCGGCATCGGCCCGCGCGATATCAACGTTGCCGAGGTGCACGATGCCTCCGCACCGGCCGAGTTGGTCATCTGCGAGGAGTTGGAATTCTGCAAGCCGGGAGAAGGTGGCAAGCTGATCGACGATGGGGTGACCACGATCACTGGCCGCTTGCCGGTGAATCCAAGCGGCGGCCTGCTCTCCAAAGGGCACCCGGTCGGCGCCACCGGCGTGGCGCAGATCTCCGAGATCTTCTGGCAGCTGCGCGGCGAGGCGGGCAAGCGGCAAGTGGCGAATGCGAAGGTGGGATTGACGGAAAACGGTGGCGGGATGGTGCGCAACGAGGCGGCGGCGCTGTCGGTGCACATCCTGTCGCTCTAGGTGAGGCAACTGCTCACTCAACGCTGACGAGGAGAAAGCGATGGCACGGAAGAAGATCGCATTGATAGGAGCGGGAATGATCGGCGGCACCCTGGCGCACCTCTGCGCCCTGAAGCGATTGGGTGATGTCGTCTTGTTCGATGTCATCGAGGGCCTGCCGCAAGGCAAGGCGCTCGATCTGCTGGAGGCGGCGCCGGTTGAGGGTTTCGACGTTTCAATCGTCGGCACCAACACCTACGAGCAGATCACTGGGGCCGATGTGTGCATCGTCACCGCCGGCGTGCCACGCAAGCCTGGCATGAGCCGCGACGATCTGTTGTCGATCAACACCAAGATCATGCGGGACGTTGCAATCAACGTCCGCGAGCGTGCGCCCGGAGCATTTGTCATCGTCATCACCAACCCGCTCGATGCCATGGTCACCGCCATGAAACGCCTTACGGGGTTTCCCAAGCAGCGCGTCGTCGGCCAAGCTGGGGTGTTGGATTCGGCGCGCTACCGGACGTTCGTAGCGATGGAGTTGGGGGTGTCGGTCGAGAGCGTGCACGCCCTTGTCCTCGGCGGCCATGGCGACGACATGGTACCGATCCGCAGCCACTGCAACGTCGCCGGAGTGCCGGTGGAGCGGCTCATCAAGCCTGATCGGTTGGAGGCCATCGAGAAGCGGGTGCGCAATGCCGGCGGCGAGATCGTCAATCTGCTCAAAACTTCCGCCTTCTACTCACCAGCTCATGCCGCCATCCGTATGGCCGAGGCGTATCTCTTCGACAAGAAGGAAGTGCTGCCGTGTGCCGCCCTCTTGGAGGGCGAGTATGGCGTGAACGGGTTCTACGTCGGCGTGCCGGTGCAGATCGGCGCCAGCGGCGTGGAGCGCGTGATCGAAATCGACCTGACGGCTGCCGAGCGCGAGGCGCTCAAGGGTTCCGTGGAACACGTGCGGGAACTGGTGCAGGCCACCGAACGTTTCCTGAGCGCGAGCTAGAAGATCGACTTCTCCGACGGACTGGACAATTTCATTTGTTGTGGCACCACGCGGCGTGCTTATTGACGGCGTAGCCTGAGGGGAGAGTAATGGATCGCGATCGCATGCATCTCTTACTGCGGCGCTTGCATTCACTGGCGGGAATCCTTCCCATCGGTGCCTATCTGCTGGCGCACATTTTTCTGGAAAATTCCTTCGTTCTGGGCGGACCCAAGCGGTTCAATTTGCTGGTGGAAACGATTGCCCAGATCCCGACGGCCGTCTTGCTCGGCACGGAAATTCTCGTGCTCTGGGCGCCGATCATCTTCCATGGCGTCTACGGTCTGGTCATTCTCCGTTCGGCCGACATCCCCAATGCGCTGCACTATGACTACACCAACAGCTACCTGTACGTGCTGCAGCGGGTCACCGGGGTCATCGCCTTCTTCTTCATCGGCTTCCACGTCTACACCACGCGCCTGGCCTACTATTTCCACGGCACCGAGATTACCTACGACTTCATGCACAGCTACATGAGCAACCCGGTCTGGTTCGCGGTGTACGTCGTCGGAGTGATGTCGGCGATCTTCCATTTCACCAACGGCATCTGGACGTTTTGCGTGACCTGGGGCATCACCATTGGCGCGGCCGCTCAGAGGATGGTGCAGCTGGCCAGTGTGGCGTTGTTTGTCGTTATGAGCTTTACGGGTATGGCGATTCTGGTGGCCTTCCGCTAGGCGATCGCGCCGTGAAAGGGCGGGCACTCATGGGGTGTGTATATGTCTGAAGAAAGACTAATTGTGGTCGGCGGCGGGTTGGCCGGCCTGATGACGACGATCAAGATCGCCGAGATGGGCGTGCCCGTGGACGTGTTTTCATTCGTCCCGGTCAAGCGCTCCCACTCCGTCTGCGCCCAAGGCGGCATCAACGCCGCCGTGAACTGGAAGGGCGAAGGCGACACCACGTGGGAGCATTTCGACGACTCAATATACGGCGGGGACTTTCTCGCCAACCAGCCACCGGTCAAGGCGATGTGCGAAGCCGGGCCCTCGATCGTGTTCCTCCTCGATCGTATGGGTGTTCCCTTCAGCCGCACCGCCGAAGGGCTGCTGGATTTCCGGCGCTTCGGCGGCACCAAGTACAACCGGACAGCTTTCGCTGGCGCCACCACGGGACAGCAACTGCTGTACGCGCTGGACGAGCAGGTTCGCCGCTACGAGGTGGCGGGATTGGTTCGCAAGTTCGAGTACTGGGAATTCCTCTCTGCGGTCATTGACGGGACCGGGCGTTGCTGTGGTATCACCGCGCTCGATCAGCGCTCCATGGAGATCCATACGTTCGCGGCAGCTGCGGTGCTGCTGGCCACGGGCGGCCCCGGGATCGTCTTCGGCAAGAGCACGAATTCCAGTGTCAACACCGGCGCGGCAGCCGCCACCGCGTACCAGCAGGGTGTTTTTTACGCCAACGGCGAGTTTATCCAAGTCCACCCCACTGCCATTCCGGGCGAGGACAAGCTGCGCTTGATCTCGGAATCGGTCCGGGGCGAAGGTGGCCGGGTGTGGACCTACCGCGACGGCAAGCCGTGGTATTTCCTCGAGGATATGTATCCGGCCTACGGCAACCTGGTGCCGCGCGACATCGCCACACGCGCCATTTTCAAGGTCGTTTTCGAGATGGGCCTCGGCGTGGACGGCCAATCCATGGTGTACCTCGACGTGACGCACATCGATGCTAAGACCCTCGATCGCAAGCTCGGCGGCGTCCTGGAGATTTACGAAAAATTCATGGGCGATGATCCACGCAAGGTGCCGATGAAGATCTTCCCCGGCATGCACTACTCCATGGGCGGGCTGTGGGTGGATTTCGACCACATGACCAACATCCCCGGCCTCTTCGCCGCCGGTGAGGTCGACTATCAGTACCACGGTGCCAACCGGCTGGGCGCCAACTCGTTGCTGTCCTGCCTCTACGGTGGCCAGGTCGCCGGCCCCAACATGGTGCGCTATGCGCGGGCGCAATCCTCCAACGACGGATGCGACAAGGCTATGGCGCAGGAAAAGAAGCGGCAGGAGGAAGCTTACGCGGGCCTGCGCAAGATGAACGGAAAGGAAAACGTCTTCGTGCTCGCCAAGGAGCTGGGCGAGTGGATGACCGCCAACGTCACCGTGATCCGCGACAACGCCAAGCTGCGGGCCACCGACAACAAGATCCTCGAATTGAAGGAACGCTGGGCGAACATCGGTTTGCGCGACGCGTCGGGTTGGACCAACCAGGAGCTCTCCTTCATCAAGCAGTTCCGCAGCATGCTGGAGCTGGCACGGGTGATTACGCTGGGCGCGTTGAAACGTGACGAGAGCCGCGGCGCCCACTATAAGCCCGCGTTCCCCGAACGCGACGACGCCAACTTTCTGAAAACCACCAAGGTGCGGTGGACTTCCGACGGGCCGGAATTCAGCTACGATCCGGTTGACATTTCGCTGATCAAGCCGCGTCCCCGCAAGTACGACGTCGAAAAGACCGCTGCGTAGAGGGAAACGGCATGGAAGCACGGACGATTCGTTTACGCGTCAAACGCCAGGACAGCCCCACCTCAAAGCCGTACTGGCAAGATTTCGAAATTCCGTACAAGCCCCAGCACAACGTGATTTCGGTCCTCATCGAAATCCGGCGCAATCCCGTCACGCGCGACGGCACCTCCACCACCGCGGTGGTGTGGGACGCCAGCTGTCTCGAAGAGGTGTGCGGGTCCTGCACCATGGTCATCAACGGCCGGGTACGCCAGGCCTGCACCGCGCTCATCGACAAGTCCGAGCAGCCGATCGTGCTGGAGCCCATGACCAAGTTCCCGGTGGTGCGCGACCTGATGGTCGATCGGAGCCGTTTCTTCGAGGATCTGAAAAAGGTTCATGCATGGATTCCGCTCGACGGCACCTACGACCTCGGACCAGCGCCGCGCGTCTCTCCGGAAACGCAGGAGTTTCGCTACGCCCTGTCGCGCTGCATGACGTGCGGGTGCTGCCTCGAAGTCTGCCCACAGTACAACGACCATTCCGCATTCATGGGCGCCGCCATCATGTCACAGGTCGTGCTCTTCAACACCAACCCGACCGGCGCGATGAACAAAGACGAGCGTCTTCAAGCCGTCATGGGAAACGGCGGCATCAGCGATTGTGGCAACGCCCAGAACTGTGTGAAAGCCTGCCCCAAGGACATTCCGTTGACGACGTCAATCGGCGAGTTGGGGCGCCAAACTACCATCAAGGCGTTCAGGGACCTGTTCGGTCGCTAGTGCCAGAAAAGGGGAGAAGTCGCGGTCGATGAATATCCACGAATTTCAGGCGAAACAGGTTTTGCAGCGCTTCGGTGTGGTGGTACCCCGAGGGAAGGTGGCGACGACACCGGACGAGGTTGCGACCATTGCCCGTGAGTTCAGCCCGGTCTGCGTGGTGAAGGCGCAGATCCATGCTGGCGGCCGTGGTAAGGCCGGCGGCGTGAAGGTGTGCAAGGGTCCGGAGGAGGCGCGCGAGTTCGCCCGCGGACTGTTGGGCAAGACGCTGGTGACCCATCAGACCGGCCCTGCCGGCCGCGAAGTGCGCCGGGTGCTGGTCGAAGAAGGCTGTGCCATCGCGCGTGAATTGTACCTGGGCATGGTGATCGACCGCGCCACCGGCTGGCCCACGCTCATGGCAAGTGCCGAGGGCGGAGTGGAGATCGAAGAGGTTGCGGCCCGCTCTCCGGAAAAGATTCTGCGTGAGCCTATCGACCCGGCGGTCGGTTTCCAGGCCTTTCAAGGACGCAAGATCGCGTTCGGCATCGGCATTCCCAAGGAGTCCGTCAACAAAGCGGTGGCATTCATCAACAGCCTGTACCAGGCCTTTGTGCAGTGCGACGCTTCGCTCGCCGAGATCAATCCCTTGGTGCTGACGAAGTCTGGCGACATTCTCGCGCTCGACGCCAAGATCTCCTTCGATGACAACGGCCTCTTTCGCCATGCCGACATCCGTGAGCTGCGCGACATCTCGGAGGAGGATCCCAAGGAAACCGAAGCCGCCAAACATGACCTCAGCTACATTTCGCTCGACGGCAACATCGCCTGCATGGTCAACGGTGCTGGACTGGCGATGTCGACCATGGACATCATCAAACAGTACGGCGGTGAGCCGGCCAACTTCCTCGACGTCGGTGGCGGCGCCACCACGGAAAAGGTCACGGCCGCATTCAAGATCCTCCTTTCCGACGCCAACGTAAGAGCCGTCCTAGTCAACATTTTCGGCGGCATCATGAGGTGCGACGTGATCGCCAGCGGCATCGTCGAAGCCGCTCGCCAAATCCATCTTCAGGTGCCGCTCGTCGTCCGCCTCGAAGGTACAAACGTTGAGCTCGGAAAGAAGATACTTTCGGAATCGAAGCTCAATATCGTCTCGGCGTCGGATATGGCCGATGCCGCGCAGAAAGTGGTCGCGGCCGTACGTTCCGTCTAAGACGGCCGGTATGCACCGATTCTGTGGATAACGTGTGGACGAGAACCCGCTGACCCGTCTGTGGCAAGGGCCAGCTTGAATTGCCCGGCTTTAGTGCACGTGGAACCGATAGAGAAAGACTACCAATATCCGGTGTTTCTTCAACTTTCCTCAAGCGTCAATTTCGCTTATGCCAATTCCTGGGCGCTCCGCATTGGCAAAATCGCCAGTGTTGATAACGGACCCTAGAAGTTGTATTTGATCACCACGTCGCCCGTATCCGCACCCGTCTCCTTCAGCTCTCCGTTGACGTACAAACGGGCGATCAGCGTCTGACCCGTGGAGGGCTGTAAAGCGAACACGCCGTGAACGCTGTCGCGCGCGCCATCGAGGAAGATAATGCTCGGCGCCGTGGGCAGTATCGCACCGCCGACCAGGTGCGTGTCGAAGGCATCGCCAACGCTGGCGTTGAAACCTTGCCCAAAGACTCCCGCATCGCCGCCGGGGGTCAAGCAGGACGGATTGGTTCCGGACGGGGTGCACACGTCGAAGCGTACCTCGAGGCTCGGCGTGGGACTCGGAGTTGGGGTCACGGTGCCGATATCAACGGGCGAGTTGATTGCGTCAATCTTGATTGGCCCCAGATCGGTCGGGGCGCCCTTCACCGATAAAGTGACATCAATCTCGGCACCTTCTACCAAAGTGAAGGTGCCGCCGTACGGTGGCGCGGCGTTTTCCAAAATGAAATCGAACTCCGCGGTCGCCGTGAACGCAGCGGGAAAAGTGTGCTGCACGCCACCAGCCACCAGCACCGCGGTAAACGTCGCCCCTGCATGCGGCAGGACCTTGAACCGCACTTCGGGAAACGTCGTTGGCGCAGAACCCGTGGTTCCACAGCCAACCGCCAGGATGGCCGCGAGAGCGGACGTACAAATCACATACAGGCAAGAAGGCTTCATCATGGAAGTTGTCGGCTTTCTGTCAGGATTCACTCATGCGGTCAAGGCGATGGCAGCCAGGGAGTTCCGGATGCGGAAGCGCAGCCTCTCTTTGGGGCCTGCTTTCATTGAGAAAAAGTTGTTACACTAGCGCCCATGACGCGAGCGCAATTCGAAACGCTGGTCCGGGAAGCGCTCGACGACCTGCCGGACGAATTCGCCCAGCGCTTGGAGAACGTCGAGATCGTGATCGAGGACGAACCGGATCCGCAGCTGATACGTTCGCTGGGGATGGACCCGCGGCGCGAGACCTTGTTCGGCTTGTATCAGGGCGTACCACTCCATCTGCGGGGCACGAGCTACACCGGGATGCTGCCGGACAAGATCAGCATTTTCTATGCGCCGCTGTTGCGCAACTGCCGGTCGCCGGAGCGTATTCGCCAGCAGGTACGCAGCACAGTGATCCACGAGATCGCACACTTTTTCGGCTTGGATGACAAGACGATTCGGGATCTGGGCTACTGAGGGTTGGGACTGCCCGCCGCCTGCTCTGCAGTCTCGCTGGACGTTGCGGTGTAGGGGCGCAGCATGCTGCGCCTCTGAGTCACGATGCCAAGCCGTACTTCTCCATCTTTCGATACAACCGTTGCCGATCGATTCCCAGAATGCGTGCGGCTTCGTTCTTATTGCCCGCGCTACGCTGCAGGGCGGCCAGAATGTTCCTTCTCTCGACTTCCTCGAGCGTCAGCGGCGCGGCAGCTGGCGCCGCCGCTACGGCATCCTCGGCGCGTAGAACTGCGGGCGGCAGGTTTTTCAACGTGATTTCCGGTTCCGACGACAGCGCGAAGGCGCGCTCGATCGCGTTCTGCAGCTCGCGGATGTTACCGGGCCAGTCATAGTCGAGGATTCGCTCCATCGCCTCCGCCGTCACCCGCTTCGGTTCGACGCCGTAGATTCGGCTGAAATCCGCGATGAAGCGTTCAACGAGTAACGGTATGTCTTCACGGCGCTCCCGCAGCGGCGGCAGGTGAATAGGCACGACATTCAGCCGATAGAAGAGATCGGTGCGGAAGCTCCCATGCCGCACCGCCTCTTCAAGGTCCCGATTGGTTGCGGCGACGATGCGGACGTCCACACGCACGGGACGGGTGGAACCCAGCGGCGTCACTTCCTTCTCCTGAATGGCGCGCAGAAACTTCACCTGCAGCACCAACGGGATCTCGGAGATCTCGTCGAGAAACAGCGTCCCTCCGTCAGCCGCCTGAAAGACGCCTTCGTGATCCTCGATGGCGCCGGTAAATGCCCCTTTTCGGTGCCCGAAGAGCTGGCTTTCCAGCAGTGTTTCAGACAACGCGCCGCAGTTGATCGCCAGGAAAGCCTTGTTCGCGAGCGGGCTTTTGTCGTGAATAGTGCGGGCCACGAGCTCTTTGCCCGTGCCGTTCTCACCCGACAGCAAAACGTTGCTCTTATTCTGACTGACCGCTTCAATGGTCTGGTAGATCTCCCGCATACGGGGACTCTTGCCGATGATCTCACCGAAGCGGTCGCTCTGGCGGATTTGCTGGCGCAGTTGGGTCACTTCTTGCCGCAGTTGACGGAACTCCAGCAGCCGCGCCGCCACCATTAGCAACTCCTCGGGATGACACGGCTTGATGAGGTAGTCGCCCGCCCCGAGTTTCATGGCCTCGACCGCGGACTGGATCGTTCCGTGGCCGGTGAGCACAATGATCGCCGGGCTGAAGCGGCGCTCTCTCATCTCGCGCAAGAGCTGCATGCCATCCATCACCGGCATGTTGAGGTCGGTGATGACCAGGTCATAACTCGCTACCGACAGGCGATCGAGCGCTTCCTCACCCGATCCGGCAGCATCCACGATGTAGCCCTTGCGCTCGAGGATCTTGGCGAGCGTCCGAACCATGTTCGGTTCGTCCTCGACCAGAAGCATGCGTGCCGGCGCGGCCATGTGCACCGCTAGTGCGCGCCGTTTCCCTGCTCGATCACGGTGGTGTCATCGCAGGGGCACGGAAACTGGATGGTGAACGTGGTGCCACCGTTCATTTGGCTCTGGACGTGGATGTCGCCGCGATAGCGCTTGACCACCGAATGCACCACCGACAGGCCCAAGCCGGTACCCTGCCCTGGCGCCTTGGTCGTGAAGAATGGGTTGAAGATGTCGGCGAGATGCTCCGGCGGGATGCCGACGCCGGTATCGATGAACTGCAATTGAATCCGTCCATCCAGCAACGGCTCCGTCCGCACCCGCAGCGTGCCGCCGCTCGGCATCGCTTGGGCGGCATTGGTAATCAGATTGAGGAAGATCTGGCGCAACGCATTCGGGTTGGCCACGCACTTCCCGAGCGGAGTGAATTCGGTCACCACGTTCACGCCGCTGTTCTGCAGACTCTTGCTCATCAGCTGTAACGTCTTGCGCAGGAGATCATTGATGTCGACCCGCTCCAGCTCGGCGCGCGACTCCCGTGAAAACTCCAGCAGGTTGTTGATGATCGCCTGCACCCGTTCCATTTCCTCCTTGGCGATGCGCAGGTCATCTTGGACGGCGGCGTTGCTGGAATCGATGACCTCGCTCAGATCGTAGAGTGCGTTGGTGATGATGCCGAGCGGGTTGCGGATCTCGTGGGCGATACCTGCGGCAAGTTGGCCAATAGCGGCCATTTTCTCGGACTGAATCAGCTGGCTCTCCAGCCGTTTACGGTCCGAGATGTCAACGCAGATCACGTGAAAGAACCGGTGATACCCGTATTCGACCATACCGGCGTTCAAAAACACCGGGACAAGCGCACCGGCACGGGTCTGCAGATGCAGGTCTTCGCTGCTGGAGTGGCCGTGAGTACGCGTTTCATCCAGCAAGCGGGTGGCGCGCTCACGTTCGTTGGCTGGAACCACGTCCCAGATCCGCATGCCGATCATCGCGTCTCGGCCGAAGCCCACCGTCTTCTCGGCCACGATATTGGCATCCAAGATCGTTCCGAACTGATAATCGAGTTTGAAGATCGCCGCAGGCGCGTGGTCCACCGACTTGCGGTAGCTGGCCTCCTGCTCGCGCAGCTCCTCCTCCCGGGCCTCGACGAAGAAATCCGATATGTGCAGGATGCGTTCTTGAAACTCCTGCTGCAGCAGCATGAGCAAGGCATCGCGCTTGTCGGGATCGCGGGCGTAGGCTTCGCGCAGGTAGTCCGCGAAGAAGTGGCGGATGCGCATCTGGCCGCTCAGGAAGCGCGACGCCGGGAAGTGCGAGATGAAGGCGTGTCGCGCGTGGCTGCGCAGGTACACGTAGGTTTCAATGTTCTTCGGATCGGCGATGTGGCGGATCCAGCGCTGGAGTGCGGCGCGCATCGACTCGCGCAGTTCCGACCAATCCCACCGCGGGATGCCCAGCCCGGAACCGACGACGCTGACCCACATATCCACGGCGTCCGGCAGCTTGGCCGAAAGAAAGGCGCTGAGTTCATCGCGCAAGGCGCTGGGAACGCGCGCATACGTCAGCAAGTCACAGCTACGCATGAACCCTTCGATGCGTTCGAGGTGCTGCTCGAGCGACCTATCGCAAACGGGCTCCGCCTCGCTTACCTCGTGCTGCGCTGGATGCATGGCGGTGCTAGGATTCCATAACAACCTGCTGCTTTTCAAACCCGACTCGCTTGTCCGACTCGACCGCGCCTGCCCTATTCCAGAACCACCAACTGTCCGCCGACATGGGCGGGATGCAGTTGGCACGCGCTGGAAAAGATGCCCGCCTTATCGGCGACGAACTCGACGTTGGCCGGCTCACCGCGCGTGACCACCGCCGCAACGTTGTAGGCCGGGATGGTGAACCCATGCTGATTGGGATCCGACTTCACGTTGTTGATCAATTTGATCTTCACCCGGTCCCCCTTGTGCACCACCAGGGTCGCCGGCAGCCAGATCTTCGTGCCCTCGTATTCGACGTTCACCACCGTGAACTGGACAACCTTCTCTTCCGCCCTGGCGCCGGTGACCGACAGACACAGCGCCGTCACTAGACTTGCACACAACAAGCCGCTCCGGATCGACATTATGCATGCACCTCCTTTTGATTTTGACGAAGACACCACTTCGCCACATCTCCCGGGCTATTGCAATCGTCGCACGCCAGCGACGACATCGCCGGTAAGCGTCATGAATGTGGGGAATCTCGAAAGTCGTGGTCGCGAGACGGGTTCTCAATGCACGCCTGCCCATCGAGGACGACGTCTTGGTCAACGCGCTCGCCATCGATCCCACCACCCCGAGTCGCCTGTACGCCGGGACACGCGGTGGCGGCGTGCTTGCGATCGAGCAACCAACACCCGGCAAGCCACAACGGAAGCAAGATCGTTGCCTCCGGCCGACACCCAGGGGCGAGACTGAACCAGCCGACTACCGCGGGCAACTTCGTGGACGCGCCGTCGAGGGACGTAGAGTTTGTGAAAGGCTCCCCAAATCGAACATTTCGGCACGATACAGTTCAATCAAATAGGCGAGGCGGAGACCACTAGGGTGAACCTGTCCCCGCCTCGCCATGAGAAAGATCAGTTCGTCATCCCGCCGGCCGCACTGTCGAAGCTCCAGACCTTTCCGGTGCCGTTCGAATGGGAGGCCGTGCCGGTAAACGAATTGGTCGAAGCCGTCATCGCCAGATTCACACTGGCCGACTTTTTGTAGCCTGGCAGCGCCGTCGCGCACTCAGCCGCATCCGAGCAGCCCACGTAGACCTGATAAGACGAGTAGTACGCTTCCTCCGCAGTGGCAGCGTTGCGCAGGTCGGACAGGGCGCTGGCATCGAACCCCTTCTGCCGATAGACAGCAAACTGCGGGATGGCGATCGCCGCCAGGATGCCGATGATGGTCACCACCACCAACAGCTCGATCAAGGTAAACCCGCCGTCTTCCTTCGCCTTCATGTTGCCTCCTTTTAGAATTGTCGGCCCCGTTGCGGATTGTCCATTCCCGCCGTCTTGGCACCGCTTCACGGCGGACCATGCACACGATTCATGAAGTACCTGCCCCACCACTTGGCTGGGCCGTGACACGACAGACCGCTTGGCATGCCCACTTTCATCGCGCCGGGCTCCCTATACTACTGTACACTCTATGTTGTCAACTGTTATCTCTCTTTCTAACTACACATACGGCAGGATCGCGCCGTACCGGTTTCGGGGCTCCGTTGCCCCCTTGACGTGGCACCGCACACCGCGCATACACATGTCGGTCGTTCGCATAAGACCGTAGGGAGAGTAATCGCGTGGCGCGCACACACATACTGACGACGAGGCTCACCGATCGGACCGGCTCGACCAGGCTGTCTAGCCGAGGCACCTACGACGTCGCGTTCTCGGCAGCGCGACTTTATCGGCTCACCCTTGAGGGCTGTATCAGGATGAAGGCCGCCCTCGGATTGCTAAGCGTCCTCGCCATCCTAGCCGCCGCAGCTCCGGTAGGAGCCGTGGAGGATACGCCCACCCCGACGCCCACGGACACATCCACTGAAACCCCGACGTCGACACCAACCTCGACTGAGACGGCTATCTCAACACCAACGGAGACGGCGGTAGTGACAGCGACGGCAACCGCCACCTCGGTTGTGGATACCCCAACACCGACGCTAACCGCGACGGCTTCTCCCACCATCACGGGCACACCGCCGACACCGACGCCACCACCACTAGCCCACATCGCGTTCCTGTTCACGCAGAGCGAAACGCGCGTCCAGAATGAGTGGGAATGCAGTTTCAACATGGCGGCAAGCCTGGAGTTCAACGGCGCCGCCAAGACGTTTCGGACAATCGCCGCCGCAGATCCTCTGCAACTGCGCAACCTGTACCAGGTGATCTACGTGGCGCCGGGCCTGACGAGCAGCGACTACGGGTTCCTGCGGCAAATGGTTTCATCTGGCGGCGTCATTGAGCGGTTCGTCAGCCAGGGCGGCGTGACGGTCATCAACGTCGCCGGCGCTTCCGGCGACCAGGCTGACGTTGCGCCGGACGGCGTCGGCTTTTCGGCCGCAACACAACACGATGGCGAATCGATCCTCGCCGCCACTCATGCGTACATCACCGGAGCGGGCATCGGCGGTGAACCGCTCAGCGTTGCCGACTTCTCCGCGTGGCAGCACACCGATATGGGCACCCTGACGTCACTGCCCGGCGGCGCAACGCCGGTGCTGGCGAACAGCGACGGCCAGAGCTGGGTGGAGTATCGGCATGGGGACGGCCGCGTCATCGTCACCACACTGACCTATTGCACCGGCGCCGAGCCGAATTCGCAACAGGCCGCTGCACGCAATCTCCTGCGCTACAGCCGCTTCTTCTCGGGCTCCGCCTTCACCCCCGGCCCGACGCTGCCTCCGCAGCCGACGGTGACCGCAACCCGGACCCCGACCTCGACCGCAACCGTAACCTCGACTCCAACCGTTACCCCGACCCCGACGTTGACCCTCACCCCAGAACCGACACTGACTCCAACACTGACACCGACCCCGAGTGCAACCTACACCCCCACGGCTTCTCCGACTGACACGCCCACCGGCATCCCGACCAGCACCCCTACCCTGACCAGCACCGTAACCCGGACCCCGACGGAGGTTTCGACCTCCACTCCCACGGCGACCGCCACTGCAACGCCCGTACCGCCATGCGCGGGCGATTGCACGGGCAAGGGCCGCGTCACCGTTGATGACATCCTAACGATGGTCAACGTCGCCCTGGGCACTCCGGACGTCACCTGCGCCGCCGGCGACGTGAACCACGACGGCCGCATCACCGTCGATGAGATCCTGACGGCGGTGAATAACGCGCTCAACGGCTGTCCGGTGGCCACGCCCACCGGAACTCCCAGCGGCGGTTGATACATCGTCTGCTTTCAGACTCCGCCGCTGTCGAGGTTTTCGATCGCGACGGGCGGCAGTACATCGGCCGCCGGGAACTGGAAGATCCGCGAATAGAAGTACAGCTCCGCTTCTAGCGCCCGCTTGATGTTCTCGGCGCGGCGGAAGCCGTGCTGTTCCCCGGCAAAAGCCACATACGCCACCGGCAATCCCTTCGACCGCAGCGCCGCCACCATCGCTTCGGTCTGGCTGGGCGGCACCACCTTGTCGTCCAAGCCTTGGAAGAAGATCACCGGACAAGTGAGACCGTCAGCAAAGTGCAGCGGCGAACGCTGCCGGTACATCTCAGCACACTCGGGATAGGGACCGACCAGCCGGTCGGTATAATGCAACTCAAACTTGTGCGTATCCTTGGCCAGAGCTTCGAGATCGCTGATGCCGTAGTAGCTCGCACCCGCCTTGAAGCTGCGGCGAAATGTCAGCGCACACAGCGCGGTGTAGCCGCCGGCGCTGCCGCCGGTAATGGCCAGCCGCTTGTCATCGACGTCACCACGTGCGACCAGGAAGCGCGCGCCATTGACACAGTCATCGACATCGACGATCCCCCACCGGCCTTCGAGGCGTTGCCGGTAGGCGCGCCCGTAGCCGCTGCTGCCACCGTAATTGACGTCGAGGACGGCAATGCCGCGGCTGGTCCAGTACTGGATCTTTAGATCGAGCGTGCTCGACGCGGCCGCCGTCGGCCCGCCGTGGCACCGCACCAGCAGTGGTGGCTGTTCGCCGGTCGGCGCCGCACAATCACGGTTTCGTGGCCGGTAGAACAACGCGTGCGCGGTGAGGCCTTCCTGCGTCGGAAACTCGATTGCCTCAGGCATCGAAAGGTAGCCGGGATCGACCGCACTCACGCTGGAACGACGCAGCACGTCGCATTGTCCCGTTTGCAGGTCGAGCCGGACGATCGCAGCGCCTTCTGCAGGTGAGCCGCCGCGGAAGGCGACCCGACCGCGGCCGATGCGGATATCGGCAACATCGGCGTAGGGCGATGGAACCGCTTCCAGCGCGTGCGCGGCCGTGTCAAGGCGTGCGAGACTCCAGGTCCCTCGATCCCCGTAGGAGCAGATCAATCGTTGGTGTGACTCGAAGCCGTAGGTCGACATCGCGAAGACCCACTGCGGTCTGCCACACTCCGCCGCCATCTCGCACAGCGGTTCGATACGTTCGTTATGCCAGCGGTAGAGATTCCACCAGCCGCTGCGGTCGGAGATGAAATGCAGCACGCCATCCGGCGACCACTCCGGCTGGAAGATCGATTCCGTCGCGCCGCCGGCGACGTGCCGGGGGCGTTCCACACGACCAGCTGCGGTCACCGCAGCGACCCACAGCTCCGTACCGTCCCACGGCATGTTCGGATGGTTCCAACTCAGCCACGCGAGGCGGGATCCGTCCGGGCTGAGGCGCGGCGAAGAGTAGAAGTCCCTTCCCTGCGCCAGCACCCGCATATCGCCGTCGCCCTCGATGGTGAGGCTGATCAGCGTGTTGACCGGTTCCGGCGCGCCGCTGCGATGGTCTTCGCAGACGCAGATGAGGCGCCGGCGGCGTGCGTCGACGACCGTATCGGCGTAGCGGCACCTCGGCGTCGCGGTGATCGCTTGCGGTGGCGTGCCCGGCCCCTGGCGATACAGTTGCTGATCGGCAAAGTTGGAGAAGTACACCGTGCCGTCGAGCACGGCGAAGTCGCCACCGCCGTACTCATTCGCGCGGGTGCGTGCATTGAACGGAGGTGGCGTGACGTCGGTCGTCTCTCCATTCCCCTTGCACCGCACAATGACGTTGCGACCGCCCTCTTGGGGCCGCATTTCGACCCAGTAGATGTCCTCGCCATCGAGCGCGACCTGTCCGAGACCAATGACGCCCGCGGCGACGGCGTCGGCACTGATCGGTGATTTCCAGGAGCCGTGTGGAGCGATTTGAGGGCTCATGACTTCCTTCGCGATCGGCTCAAGACACCGGGACGGCGGCGTAGCCGGCGTGCCACAGCAGCAGGTAGATTGCCGCGACCGCTATCGCAATCGCCAGCGCGGCGGCGTCGCTGATGCGGAACGGGAACTGTTCGAAGGTGCTCCGCTGCACCGGCGACTGAAAGCCGCGCGCCTCGAGCGCCATGGCCATGCCGTCGGCACGACGCAGGGCGTCCATGAACACCGGCACGATGACCGGCACGTAGCGCCGCGCGCGCTGCACTAGATTGCCCCGGTCAAAGTCGAAGCCCCGGCACCGCTGCGCCTGAATCACGGTCACCGCCGCGTCGACGAACACCGGGACCAAGCGAAAGGCAAGTGTCATCGTAAACCCGAGCTTGTACGGCATACCGGCGCGGGTAAGGGCGTAGGCAAACTCCTCGATCTTCGTGGTCGACAGGAAGACGACGCCGACACCCAGGAACGCCTCGAGCTTGATCGCCATACCGAGCGCAAATTCCAGGCCTGCGGCGCTGATACTCAACGGACCCCACGCCAGCAGTGGCACTCCGGCGCGGAAGAACAGTGTCCAGATGATAAAGGTCATCACGAACACCAGAGCGAACAGCCAGCGCAAACGCCAGACGTTGTGCTGCGCGCCCACCAGGAGAATCAAGACACCGATTCCGGCCGCAACCGGCAGCATCACGGCGGGGTGCTGGGTCACGAATGCAGCGATGAAAAAACACACCATGCCACACACCTTCACCACGGGATTGAGGCGGTGAACGAACGTGCGGCGCTCGATGTACAGAAAGAGGGGCATGGCGATCAGCTTTCAGCCATCAGCGGTCAGCTATCAGCAGAAGACCTTTCATTCACTCAACGACTTTCAAGCCCCCAAGCCCTCAAGCCCCCAGTCCCTACCCTCTCCATGAATTCATCCACTGACAGCGGCGTGAAGCCGAAGCGGCGGCCGAGGCGGGTGATGTCCGGGGCACAGAAGTGGGCCTGTTCGAGCAGCCCCTCTTGCGCCAACAACATGCGCAGCGGCGCATCGAGCAGCACTCGCCCATCCGCCATCAACACGCCGCGGCGCGCGTATTCCGCCACGACCCATGGCGTGTGGGTGATCATCACGATAGCAATCCCTTGCCCGTGCAGCTGAGCGAGCAGGTCCATCATCCGCCGCTGTTCGAGATAATCCAATCCGGTCGTCGGCTCGTCCAGAATCAGGAGCCGCGGACGCAACGCCAACACCGACGCCACCGCCAGGCGTTGTCGTTGTCCTTTGCCGAGCAGAAACGGATCCTCATCTTCCAGGCCGGTCAGCCCGACGGCAACCAGGGCGGCATGCACGCGATCCTCCACCTCCCGCAGCGGCAACAAAAGATTCTGCGGGCCAAAGGCGATCTCATCGTACACCGTTGCTGCGAAGATCTGGTGATCGGGATTCTGGAACACATAGCCGACGTCGGTGGCCACGGTATTGATCGGTAGGGTGCGCACGTCCACTCCGCGCAGCAGCACCCGTCCGGCGCTCGGCGATAAGAGTCCGTTGAGGTGCTTGGCCAGCGTCGTTTTCCCAGAGCCGTTCTGGCCGATGATGGCGAGGAACTCGCCTGCGTCGACGGTCAACGACACGCGATCGAGCGCTGGCGCTCCACCTTCGTAGGAAAACGTGACGTCTTCGACGGAAAGAAACGGGAACTGAGGGGTTGGGGGCCTGGAGGCCTGAGGGCTTGAGGGCTTGGGGGCTTGGGGGCCTTGGGGCTCAAGAACCCCGCCCGATGCTTCGACGAGCTCAGCATGAGCGGATCCCCGCCCCAATTCCAAAGGACATTCTCCGCTCACCCTGAGCTTGTCGAAGGGCTCCTCCGGCCTTTTCACCGGCCTGCCAACCCCTGACCCCGAACGAATCGCCGCTTCGGCCGCGTCCAGCGAACACGGCGGCGGTGACAGATCGAGCCGTGCCGCCAGCTGATTCAGGTCCGGCGCCCTGACGCCGTGCTGGCGCAGGAAATCCACTCGTGCCAGGACGCGCCGGGGTAGATCATCGGCCACGATCTCGCCGCGGCTCATGATCACGAGACGGTCGGCGTGCTCCGCCGCGGCAATCTCATGCTCGATCACCACCAGTGTGTATCCCTGACGGCGCATTGCCGCGAGCACGGCGAAGATCTCCAGTTTCCCCAGCGGGTCGAGATCGGTCGTCGGTTCGTCGAAGACCATGATGCTCGGCTGCAGCGCCAAAGTGGCCGCCAGCGCCAGCCGCTGTTTTTCACCGCCCGAGAGGGTCGCCGGGTCGCGCCCCTCGAAGCCCTGTAAACCCACGGCCTGGAGCACCCGCGGTAGGCGCAGCCGCATCTCGTCTGGCGCGACGCCGAGCTGCTCCATGCCGAACACGACTTCTTGCACGACGTTGGTGGCGAACAACTGTACTTCGAAATCCTGTGATACCAGGCCGACGATGCCCGCCAACTCGGCCACACCTTCCTCGCGTAGCGTCTGGCCGAAGAGCGCAATCTCGCCGCAGAGTGTGCCTGGTTGAAACGCCGGGACAATCCGGTTGAGGCATTTGGCCAGCGTTGTCTTGCCGGCGCCGGTGGCCCCCATGATGACCACCATTTCGCCGCGTCTGACCCGCAGCGACACATCGCGTAGGGCCAGACCCTTCTGATCGGCGTAGCTGAAGGACAGATGTTCGAGGCGTATCGCCTCGTCGCTGCCGGAGAACGCCACGTTACAGCAGGAGGACACCGACGGCCAACAAGGCCATCACCGGTATGAGGCCGAGGCCGACGTCGGCCGCATGGGTTGTACTTGTGAGATCCGGATGCGCCAGGAACGGCAGAACGAGACGTCCCGAGGAAAGCAAATTCCCGAGCACCATTCCGGCAACGGTCGCACACACCACGATCGCGAGACCCAGCCGGCGCGACCAGCGAAATCGCGGCGGCCGGGGCATGATGTCACGATACAAGAGCTGCCCGCGCTTCACGCGCGGATAAATGACTGCCAGCAGAAACGGCGTCAGCACGACCGCCACCAGGAAGTTGTTGATCAAAATGATGTTGCCCAGGACCGAGAATGGGATGAAGCCCAGCAGGTTGATGCCCCAGCCGATGCTGAGCGCGCAGACGGCGCTGGCCAAGAGCACCGTGCCGACGAACGCCATCCACATGCCGGGCGTACGCGGAACCGGGTCGCCGTCGGTTATCACTTCCCACACCTTGTACGGGATCAGGCCGTAGAGAAAATTGCCCAGGAAACCGAACAGATCTCCCGGACCGATACCGCCGAAGAAATCGCCGATGACGTTGCCGATCGCCGCGCCCCAGGCGCCGGCGGGGCCGAACAGGAAAGAACACACGACCGGCACGGCGTTCGCCGGGCGGAACTCGGTGACGCCCGGAATGATGGGCAGGACTTTGAAGGGAATCAGGATTGCCGCGTACAGCGACGCGCTGATCGCGGTCAGCACGACCATGCGCGTGTTTCCCCACATGTCCACCAAGTCACGGGCGCCCGTCAGCCGCCTCCGCGGCACGACCACGCCCGTTCCCCCCGCTACACTCTGCGACCGCATTGGCGGCAGCTACTTACCCCTTCGGCTTCCCGCTGTCGACCGCAAAGCCCTCTTGCGCGCAGCGGCGATCGCCGATGTTCCCGCTGCCGCGTTACAGCCGGCGTTTTGGAGAGGGAAACCCTTCCTTGTCGCCATGGGGTTCCGCCTCGTGGGTCTGCGGTTCAGGCAGTACGGTGGCGTCACAGATGGGGCACGTTCCATGAGGTGGCTGTATCGCGAACGTCTCGCCGCACTTCGGACAGGTGTATCGCACGATCTCAGCTTAGCGCAACGACTGGCTTCCGCAACTCGCAGCGCAGCCTGACGGCGCCCTCGATGCGCTCACTCACCGGCTGGCCAGTTGCATACGGGCCAAACGGCGGGCCGGCGCCAAGCCTTGCCCACTGAGGACAGCCGTAAACGTGCCGGAGTACCGGTTGAACGTGCACTCGGAGATTTGCACGCTGAACGGCGAGCTGTCCGGTGCGATAACCAGGACGCGCCCGCCGTCCTGCAGCTCAACAGTGCCGGTCACGGGTTCGAGCGTGGTATCGTTACCGATCGCCCACCCCTGCAGTGTCGCCACGGTCGAGGACTGCTTGGTCGCGACGAACGTAATGATGTCAGGCTCGGTACCGAGACCCACTCCGACCAGGCCCTTGCCGTCTCCTGCGAAGAGGACCTCCAAGTCGCCCGGGCAGTTCGGATCGCTATTGAACGCTCCGAGGTAGTCACAGGACGCGTTGAGGCTCAGCGTATCGTCATCGAACGTGTAAGGACAGGTTGCCAGTGTCGGTGTGGCAGTAGGCGTCGGCGTTCCCGAGGGTGTCGATGTTTCCGAAGGGGTTGCCGTTGCCGAGGGGGACAGTGTTTCAGAGGGGGTTGGTGTCGGCGAAGGTGTTGGCGTCCAGGCCGCGGTAGGGCTGGGTGTGTCGGCGGCCGGAACCGGTGTCGGTGTTGGTGTCGCTTCGGGAGTAGTTGGGGTCCAACTCGCGGTCGCAATGGGTGTGTCACTGGCCGGAATCACCGTCGGCGTCGGTGTCAGCGTTGCTGCTGGATCTGTCGGGGTCCAACTTGCGGTCGTGACAGGCGTGGCGGTCGCCGGAATCGCCGTCGGCGTTGCCGTTGCTTCGGGACTCGTTGGGGTTTCGCTCGCGGTCGCGGTTGGCGCCGCGATTGATGGGCTTGTAGTCGACGTCGCGCTCGGTGTTGGTGAGGCTTGGCCCGGACACCCGCTCAAGGCGGCATTCACCGCCAGCAGAATCTCGTCAATGGTGATCATGCCGTCCCCGTCGAGATCTCCCGGACACACCGCAGATCCAGCTGGGCAGCCATTCAATGCCTCGCCGACCAACGTGACGATCTCATCGATGGAGACAACGCCATCGCCATTGAGATCCCCTGGACACGCGCCCCAGGCCGCTGGTACGAGCAGCAAGCCAATAAGGAGCGTGAGCGTGGTCAGAGGGCGCATGGGCTTTTCTTCCCCATGTATTCCTATTCTTGAATTTCGATTGACAATCAACTGGGATCGATCAGCACGCCGGGGTTGAGAATACCGCCTGGGTCCAGGGCAGCCTTGGCAGCGGTCAACGCCTTGGCAAAGCCCTCCGGCCGCTGGCGGTCATACCAGCGCCGGTGATCCCGCCCGACGGCGTGGTGGTGCGTAATCGTACCGCCGAACCGGAGCACAGCCTCCGACGCCGCGGCCTTGATTTCGTTCCACTGATCGACTTCGCCGCCCTTCTTTCCCGGCGCCAGAACCGTGTAGTACGGCGCGGCGCCATCCGGATACGCGTGCGTGAACCGGCACGTGACCTGACCGGCGCCGCAGACGCGCCGCACCGTATCTTCCGCAGCCTCGGTGACGCCGGCGTGGAAATCGGCGAAGCGGTCCCACGTAATGGCGCTTTCGAACGTGTCGCTGATCATGCCCATAGCGACGAGCGTATCGCGGAGATAGGGTGCGCTGAGGAACGCCTGCCGCCACGCTCCCGCGGCGCCATCACGCACGGCGTCCGCGTCGGTTCGCGTCTTGCCTGCGCCTGCCGGCACGTGGCCGCCGTGATCGCGGCAGCATTCCAGTGCCCGTGCCATCCAGGGATCGAGCGAATGGTCCGCCGATTCGAAGGCGACGATCAGCACCACTTCGCTGCCGCTGCCTGCGCCGGCGGTCATAGCCTCGCCCGCATCGAGCAGCCGGCAGTTCGAGGGGTAGAGCCCGGCTTGGCTGATGGCTCGCGCCGCGGCGACGCCGGAGGCGAAGGCGTCGAAGGTGACCGCGACCGAGTTGCGGAACGTCGGCCGGTCCTGCAACCGCATCCAGGCTTCGGTGATGATGCCGAGAATGCCCTCGGAGCCGATGAACATACGGTCGGGACTCGGCCCTGCCCCCGAGCCCGGCAGCCGCCGGGACTGCACGGTGCCTGAGGGTGTAATCACTCGGAGTGACTCCACGAAATCGTCGATGTGGGTGTAGAGCGTGGCGAAATGCCCGCCGGCGTGCGTCGCAATCCAGCCGCCCAGGGAGGAGAATTCGAACGACTGTGGGAAGTGACGCAGCGTGTAGCCGTGCGGTCGCAGCTGATCTTCGAGCGCGGGTCCGTACACACCGGCTTGGATGCGCGCTGCGCGCGAAACCCGATCGATCTCCAGGACGCGATCGAACCTCCGGAGATCGATCGACACGACTCCGTCTCCGTTGTCGGGCGGTGGCTCCACTCCGCCAACCACGCTCGATCCGCCCCCGTAGGGGATGGCCACGACGCGGTTCTTCGTGCACCACGCCAGCAACGCCACGATGTCTTCTTCCGTTTCAGGATAGGCGACCAAATCAGGCGGGTTCGGATACGCACGCCGGAAGGCGCGGACAATATCGCGAAACGATTTGCCGTACGAGTGGCTGGCGCGGTCGTAGGGTGCGCTGGAGCAGATGCGCGCCAGCGCCGGCGGCGCCGCGATCCGCGGTGGGCGCAGTGTGATTTCATCGAGCCGCGGCGGTG
Organism: Binatia bacterium; assembly: GCA_044450645.1. Lineage (GTDB taxonomy): Bacteria > Desulfobacterota > Binatia > HRBIN30 > HRBIN30 > JAGDMS01. The sequence continues at coordinate 3,816 of JBIOJG010000049.1, read as the reverse complement.
GCGCGATCGTGATGCCGTCGACGTGCAGCCGCGCCGCGAGCAACTGGGCGATATGCTCCTGTTGCTGGGCGCTCGGGCCCTCATCCTCCCAGCCCCATCCCCAGAACTTCTGCCGGCGCTGCGCCATGCGTCTCTCCTTTGCCATTGGCTTATCAGAAAGAGGAACCGCAGTCTCTGTTTTCCGGCAAGCCCCCAGGGGCTGAGGGCTGAAAGCTGATCGCCACAGACGATTCAGGACAGACTCTGGAAGCGGTTGTTATTCGTTGACGGCTTTGGTATTTGCGGCGGCCATAGGAGGACATCGGATGGAGAGGCGGCGATTGGCAGCAGCAATGGTTGGTACGGTCCTTGGCTTAGCACTCCTAGTGTCGGCTCGACCCAGTTGGGCTCAATGCTTTGAGTGTTCCTGCGCCGCCAACGGTGGCGGCATCGCGTGTACGTCAAACGAGAGTCTTGCCACCAGCTTCTGCACCAACACCAACACAGATTGTAACGGTTACAGTACGATCTCGCAGACTCCGTGCACATCTCTACCATTCCAGGACTGCACGATCATTTTGGGGCAGGCCGATCCCGCTCCGAAATCTTCCGCTCCTGCACTGGGGACCTCGCCCCTCGCATTGCTCATTCTGTTGCTGGCCGGCACTGGGTGGATACGATTGGCGCGCCGCGGTAGCTAAAAGAACAACATTTTCCGGAGAGACGCGTCTGGATGGGCGGACCGGTCGTCCGCCCATCCGGCGGTCATTGGCCGCCGCCGTATTCAGGACACGGCATTCGGCATTGGCGCTGGCACTGGGGGTGCCACCGGTGCGGGTGCCGGCTTGGTCGACTTGCCGTTCGGCCGGTTCGGACGGTCGAAGAGGGTGGGATACAGGTGTGGTGCGCCATCGTCAGCCGCGGCACGGGCCGCCATCCTGGCGCTGGCGCGCCTCGGCGTCGCGTCAGAAGCGGACGTTGCCGCGCTGGAGAAGCGCTGGAAAAAGTACCGGCAGGCAACGGGGTGCGACCTGGACGGGAAACCCAGCACCGCGGGAGGCCCGGCGTGACAGGCTGCAAGATCCTGCAAGGGTTGCGCAGGCCGTCTACCTCGGGCAACAGCGCCCAGCCCTTCGAAATGGTGGAGCATTGCCAAGCATTCGCCTGGTGGTCACTCGGCGTGATAGGCTGCGGCGCATTGCAAGGGTTGGCGATTCTGAGTGGTCAGCTAAGTACACAGTTGAACTAAACCGCTGCGCGGTGGGTGTGGCTCGCGTAGCGTTCTAGCCTTTTCACTGACACGGTAAATCGATGCGTGCGCCCACGGTCGCGTGGTGGGCCACAATGACCTCCACAACGGACGTGGTCGTGATCGGCTCGGTCACGGCCCCCAACAAAGGAGGTCATCATGGGCAAGCTACGCGATCAGATGGTACAGGACATGCGGGTGCGTGACTTCTCGGAGCGCACGATCGAGGCGTATGTCGCAGCGGTGCGCGGACTGGCGAAGCACTACGGCAAGGCGCCAGACACGCTGAGTGACGAAGAGATCCACCGCTACCTCATTTACGTGAGCGAGGAGCGGAAGCTGTCCGCGAGCAGTCGCCAGCAGATGCGCTGCGGCTTGCGGTTCTTCTACGACGTCACGGCACGCCGGCCACAAGCCTGCCTGGCGGTACCGGTGGCGCGTCAGCCGCAGAAGCTGCCGGAGATTCTCAGCCGCGAGGAGGTCAGCAGCGTCATTGAGGCCACCCGCACCTTGCGCGAACGGTTGCTGCTGATGCTCGCCTACGGTGGGGGGCTGCGGGTCAGCGAAGTAACGCACCTACGGTGGAGTGACCTGGACCGCGACCGTGGGTTAATCCGCATCGAACAGGGGAAGGGCAACAAGGACCGCTACACGGTGCTGCCCCGCGGTGTGGTGGAGACGCTCGATCGCTACCGCACAGTCTATCCCCCACAGAGCGAGCGGCTGTTCCCGTCGCGCCGGGATCCACAACGCGCCCTGGATGTCACCGTGGTGCAGAAGATCTACTACGGCGCGAAGCACGCCGCCGGCGTGGAGAAGCAGGGAGGCATCCATGCCCTCCGGCACGCGTTCGCGACGCACACCTTGGAACTCGGCTGTGATCTGCCCACGCTGCAACGCATGTTGGGCCACGGGGACATCAAGACCACGATGCGCTACCTGCACGTGACGACCGGGACGATTGCCCAACGGGTCTCGCCCCTCGATCAGCTCGTGTTCGCGCACCCGGTGCCGCGCCGATAGTTGATGGCGGTGCCGTCGCCACCGCGGGCAACGGCAGGAGAAGAATCCCACGGGCGGACCGCCTTCGAGGTGGCCGACGTGGTGCGCGCATACGGCGCCAGCTTCCTGAGCACGCACCCCACCTCCGGCGCCCAACGCCGCGTGCTGCGCGCTATCGGGCGGTGTCGCACCGTCGCATTGGGGGGACACGTCGAAGGCTGCGACGCGTGTGGACACACGCGGATCGCGTACAACTCCTGCCGCAATCGCCACTGCCCGAAATGTCAGGGTCAGCAGCGCGCCAAATGGATGGCGGCCGAGCAGGCCATGCTGCTGCCGACCGAGTACTTCCACGTCGTCTTCACCCTCCCCCATGCGCTCACCCCGCTCATTCGCGTCAATCCCCGCGCGCTGTACGGGCTGCTGTTCCGCGCTGCCGCAGCCACACTCTTGGCCTTCGCCCGCGACCCGACACACCTCGGCGGTGAACCCGCCATCACCATGGTCCTCCATACGTGGGGGCAGACGCTGACCGAGCATGCCCACGTGCACTGCGTGGTGAGCGGCGGCGGCTTGAGCGCCGACGCCTGCCGCTGGCAGTCAACCAAGCGCCGCGGGTTCTTGTTCCCCGTCAGGGCGCTGAGCAAGCTGTTTCGCGGCAAGTACCTCGCCGCCCTCGATCGCTTGCAGCGCACGGGGGCTCTGCGCTTGGCCGGGCAGAGCACCCGGTTTTCTGAAGCAAGCAACTGGGTGCAGTTCCACGCAGAGCTGCGCCGCACCACTTGGGTGGTCTACGCCAAGCCCCCGTTCGGCGGACCCGAGTGCGTGCTGAAATATCTGAGCCGTTACACGCATCGGGTCGCCCTCTCCAACCGTCGCCTCCTGTTCGTCGGTGACGGCGTCGTGCGCTTTACCTGGAAGGACTACGCCGACCACCATGCGACCAAAGAGATGACGCTCAGCGCCGAGGAGTTCCTGCGCCGCTTCCTGCTGCACGTGCTGCCCCGCGGCTTCATGCGCATCCGCCATTACGGCATCTTGGCCAACCGTCATCGAGAACCGAAGCTGCGGCGCTGCCGAGAATTGCTCGGGGTTCCGACACCTCTTCCGCCGCAACCGGCGCTCACGGGGCCCGACCCCGACCCCCAGCGCGACGCGCCTGACGAGCGGGACACCGAGCGATCGCCGACACCGTGTCCCAATTGCGGTGCACCGATGCGCGTCGTCGAACTCCTCGCTCCGCGACCGTGGGACACCTCATGAGCCAGACCGCGCTACCCCTCTCGGCTCGCAGACTGTCTGACGACCACCCCGGTGGTCACGCCCCCGTGCGTGCGCAAGCGCCCGCGCCGCCCCTCCGCCCTTGCTGGCAGACGCGGTGGTGCCTCCGCCATCCTGCCGCACCGCACTGGACACCGCCGCGTGGTTTGCCACGCACCGTTGCACTGCGATAGAAGCTCCATAGGGAGCAGCATTCGTGGCACGCGGTTCAGTTCAACGGGGTCTTTCCGCCATCCGGCCCGTTCGCTCCGGCTTCGACACCCTCGCTCTCGTTTGGCCGGACGACGGAAAAACCCTCTTACGTT
>JBIOJG010000048.1:0-43430 GCA_044450645.1 Binatia bacterium | reverse complement strand
GCCTTCCTCGAACACCGCCTCCTCCATCTCGCTCGGGGGCACGGTAAAATGCTGCCAAATGCCGAGAAAATCGTTGAACTTGAAATCCACCGCGACCGCCTTCTGCTCCTTCATCAACTTGATGACTTCTTTGGCATTCATGCTAATCCTCCTCGTTGTCGCTGATGAGTTATGAGATTTCGAACCGCTGGACGCGGGCTTACGACCAGTCTTCTTACTAGATGGCATCCGCTCCTCGTTCGCCAGTCCGGATGCGGACGACTTCGTCTATCGGCACAACGAAGATCTTTCCGTCGCCGATGCGGCCTGTCTTGGCCGACTTCGAGATCGCCTCGACCACCGGGCTCACCATCTCGTCCTTTACGATGATCTCGAGCTTCACCTTGGGCAGGAAATCAACGACGTATTCGGCGCCACGATAGAGTTCGGTATGCCCTTTCTGACGTCCAAAGCCTTTCACCTCGCTCACCGTGATGCCTTGGACCCCGATACTGCTCAGGGCTTCCTTCACTTCATCGAGCTTGAACGGTTTGATTATGGCCTCGATCTTTTTCATGCTGCCACCTTCCTTGGACACTTGGCCTCAATTTCTATGCTAGACGCCGGGCGCTGTAAAGCCACCGTCGCTCACGCCGTGTATGCCGTCTCGCCATGTTGCGACAGGTCCAGACCGATGACCTCGTCCTCTTCAAACACGCGCAGCCCGACTGTCGCGTCGATGATTTTCAAAAGAACGAAGGCACCCACAAAACAAAACACCAAGCTCACGCCAACCGCAAGAGCCTGAATGGCAAGCTGACTCGGATTGCCGAAGAAGAGCCCGTTGGCGCCGTCGGGGTTGACGGCCTTTGAGGCAAACAGCCCCGTCAGTAGGGCGCCCGTAATGCCCCCCACGCAGTGCACGCCGACAACATCCAGTGAATCATCGTAACCCAAGCGAAACTTGAGATTACACGCCGTGAAGCAGACTACACCTGCGACCCCGCCGATCACGAGTGCCGATAGCGGGCTCACAAAACCGGAGGCAGGCGTGATGGCCACCAGGCCGGCCACGGCGCCGCTGGCGGCACCCAGCACCGTTGGCTTGCCCCGGGTCACCCATTCGGTCCACATCCACGACAGCGCCGCCGCCGCTGCCCCACTATTGGTGGCCACGAACGCGCTCACCGCAAGGGGACTGGCGCGCAAAGCGCTGCCGGCGTTGAAACCGAACCAGCCAACCCACAGCATGGCGGCGCCAATCACCGAAAATGGAAGGTTGTGCGGCGGCATTGGTTCACGGGGATATCCCAACCGCTTGCCCATTATCAGCACCGCCGCCAACGCCGAAATCCCCGAGCTGATGTGCACCACGGTGCCGCCAGCGAAGTCGAGAGCCCCAACGCCGCCGTTTGTCCCGAGCCAACCGCCCTTGCCCCAAACCCAGTGTGCCAGGGGATCGTAGATCAACGTCGCCCATAGCACGCTGAACAGCAAGAAGGCGCTGAACTTCATGCGCTCGGCAAATGCCCCCGTCATCAATGCGGGCGTAATGATGGCAAACATCGCCTGGTAGATCATGAAGCACTGATGCGGAATGGTCGGTGCATAGTCGGGATTCGGGTCGGCACCAACACCCACGAGGCCCAGCCAACTCAGCCCGCCAACAACATGGCCGTGATCCGGACCGAAAGCGAGCGTGTACCCCCACAGCACCCATTGCACGCTGATCAGCGCCATCATGACGAAACTCTGCATGATAGTGGCCAGTCCGTTCTTGCTGCGGACGAGTCCACCGTAGAACAACGCCAGCCCTGGCGCGGTCATCATCAATACCAAGGCAGTGGAGGTCAGCATCCATGCCGTGTCTCCGGTATCGACCTTGGAGGTTTCTTCCGCCAGCACCCTCCCCGCCATCAGCAACGAAACGGAGCCAAACCCGAGAAATGCAATCAGTCCTGTGCGCAATCGGCGCATCATTTACCTTCCCCCTATAAGATGTTTGAACGCGTGTACCCCGAGATAACGCTTGTGCACACGCAAACTAGTAAATTGCCCCCCGTCTCCCGCTTGAGCAGCAACGGTGATGCCATTCGAAAGGACATGGGCTGCCCGGTTGAGTTGTACTGAATGGTCGCCAAATTAAGCAGCAGTGCTGCCCGTAATATGCGCATCGCCGGCTTTTTAGGCAAAGCGTCGGTGATCAGCTCTTGATCCTAAACTTCGGTTCCATGCCACGGAGCAGGCGGGCGAGGTTGTCCCGGTGCCGGATAATGATGGTCGCACCGACAACCATGGCCGCACCGCAGATGGGTGGTGCGCCGCCCAACATAGCGCTGGCGACCGGCAAACTCGCCGCCGCAAGCATCGAAGCCAATGAGACGTAGCGGGTCATCAGTGCGGTGACCGCAAAAACCAGCGCGGCGACGCCTGCGGCCCCAGGGGCCAGACCGAGGAAAGCTCCGAACCCCGTTGCCACACCTTTGCCGCCGGAAAAACGCAGGAACATGGAAAAAATGTGGCCAAAGAAGGCCGCCAATGCCGCCAACGCGATCAGCCGTTGATCCATGAGCAGCGCACGTGCCACCACTGCTGGAACGAGACCTTTGGTGATGTCGCCAATCAGGGTCAGGAAGGCGGGACGCAAACCGACCGTACGTGCAACATTGGTCGCCCCAATGTTTCCGCTACCGCCCTGCCTGACATCGACACCCGCGTAGCGCCCCAGCCATACACCGGTCGGTAGAGACCCGCAGATATATGCGGCAATAATCAGGACCGTAGCAACCATCTACAGCCGAACACGGGGCCGTCGGCCGCGTTCATGTCTGCGACCGTACGCATTGCCCAGCAACCAGCCAATGCAGAATCCGATCGCCGCAAGTAAGCCGGCTGTCGATGCCGTCATCCGCTGGACGCCTTCAGGTGGAGCTGCCATCGACGGCGCGACGTTCTCTCTCGGGGCTGAAGTCTCAACATCGAGCCGGCGTTGCAGGTGCTCCACCGCCGCACCTAGGCGTGCCAAATCAGAATGTAACCTCTCGAACTCGTTTGCCACCGGCGCGCTTGTCGGCGCCGGACTAGGCATAACTTCTGCTTGGCTTTTCATTGTCGCCAACTCGTCTTGAAGGCGGCGCACCTCGGCACTCAGGCTCTTATTCTGCTCCGTCAATGTCCGCAGAGCAGCCGACTGGTGCTCCACCGGCGTCGAAGCCGCCGTAGGGGTCGTTGCCGGCATAGCAACCGCAGAGGGCTTTGCGGGATGCTCACCAGGCAACGATAGGAATGTGCTGTTAACGTAGCCCGATTGCCCGTTGGCGGTGAGCACACGTGCCCACTCGCCCTGCATTTCTTGAATCTCCACGGTGGCCCCCTCACTCAAGGTGGCGAACGGCGGAAACCCAGTGCCCGGGCCGCGGCGGATGAAGACATGATCGGCACCCGTGACGATGGCGGTGTTGCCCTGCGCCCAAACCACGGTACCCCAGCAAAGCAAGAAGACGAAGGCAATGGAAAACAGGGAACGGGGAGCCGGAAAGGAAGGACATCGGATGCGAACGAAGCCAAACGGTGCCATCAGGTGGCTGGCCGGTTCCCGATTTCCCATTTTCTGTTTCCGGTTTTCCATTTTTTCCCGGTGCACTCTCATGGTGAGGACTTGGCACTTGAAAAAAATGGTCGGGGTGACTGGACTTGAACCAGCGACCTCACGGTCCCGAACCGTGCGCTCTACCAGTCTGAGCTACACCCCGCAGTCACCGTCATAAGCAAGGCAGGCCACAGATGACCAGGCATCGGCTTTAACACAGTAAGTGGAAATTGCAACTGCAGCCGAGGAGCAGGGCCCGGGAGGCACGGCCTAGCGTACCCGCACGATCGGAGAGAGGACTTTCTCTTCCAGCCAATCGGAAAGATGCTGCAAGCTCTCCGCGGTGATCTCGTGGCCCATCTCGAATTCACGGTAGGTCACCGGCACTTGCAGGCGCCGCAAGGTCTCGACCGACTCGCGACCGCGGCCCACATCGATCAGCTCGTCGCGGCTACCGTGGTGCACCAGCGCATGTAGACGCTCAGGCAAACGAGGCGCCATCTTCCCCGCCGCAGATCCCGGAAGCCACGAGCTGAGGGCCACCAGACCGGCAAAGCGCTCCGGTTCCGCCAGCGCGAGTGCGTATGCAATCACGCCACCTTGACTGAAACCGAGGATGACGAATTTCTCGGTCGCTATGGGATAACGATGTAGCGCCGCATTGAGGAACCGCCTGGCGTCATCCACGCCGGCCGCAAATGCGACCGAATCAGGCGGGGCGCCCATGGTCAGCGGAAACCAGCCGTAACCGGTCATCGGCCCCAACGGCACCTCGACGGAGCCCTGCGGGCACAGGACCAGGAAACGGCCACCGCCGAGGTGCGGCGCCAATCCCAATAGGTCCATGGCGTTCGCACCCCAGCCGTGCAACGCCAGAACGGTCGGATGCGGTCCCTTACCAGCGGGCTCGTACAGCGTGTGCAGGAGATCCATGCTTACGTCAGGTCCGTGCTCTCGAGCTGATTGTACAGCTGACGCCACTTGGCAAAGGAGACTTCATATTTCTCGTGCTGCTCCGGATCGGGCTGGACCTGCGTGTGGCGCACCATCGCCCGAACCGCGGCGGCCAATCCGTTTTCATCACCGTGCGCGGCAATCAACATGGCGCAACCGAGCGCGGCGCTTTCAGGCTCGTCGGCGACGCGCACGGGCAGCCCAATGACGTCAGCGATCACGCGTACGAGCACGGCGCTGCGGGACATGCCGCCGCTCAGCATCAGTTGACTCGCAGCCCGGCCGGTAATTGCCGCGATTTGCTCGAGGTTGGCACGTAGGGCGTATCCGACGCTCTCCATGAAGGCACGCACCAGCGTGCCACGATCCGGACGAACGTGCATCGTCGGGAAGGGAAACAGAATGCCGCCAGGCCGGTTCGGGTTCATCTTCATCAGGTTGAAGACGGTAGGACCGACGAACATCATCGTGGGCGGTCCGAAGCGGCCGGCGGCAAGCTGCTCGCCGATCCGATACATATCCTCTCGCGGCAAGCCGCCGCTGATCAGCTCGAGCAGCCACAGATAGGCATCACCGGTATCTCCGGCGTTGCTCTCCAGCACCCAGCGGTCGGGGACCACGTGACAGCCGGCCCACAGATTCGACTGCGGATCGAACACCGCGCTGCCCACCACCGTTTGTACCGGTGTGGTGGTGCCGAGCGTGGCGGCGGTGTCGTCCGGCTCCACCGCGCCGGCACCCAATAGCGAACATTGCGTGTCGGCGCCGCCGATGAAGACCGGCGTACCGGCCTCGAGTCCGGTCGCTGCCGCCGCCGTGGGCGTCAGCGCACCAACCTGCTCTCCTGATCGCCGCACCGGCGGCAACACGCTGCGAGGGATGTCGAAGATGGAGAGGATCTCGTCCGACCAACACCGCCGCTGCAGATCAAACAGCATGGACTCCGTGGCGTTGGAAGGCTCGGCCGCCAGCTCACCGCTGAGGCGGTACGTCAGCCAGTCGCTGATCATGAGCACCTGAGCAACCGGCTCCGCCACGCGCTTGCGGAACCACAGATAGCGGGCGATCGGGAAGATGAACGGCGCGGAGTGCCCGGTAATGCGATACAGGCGTTCGCCACCCAAGCGCTCCAAGATCTCGAACCCCTCGTTGAAGCCGCGCGTATCCAGGTTGGGCCCCGCGTAGATTTCCTTGCCGCGCGCATCGAGGAACACGCATCCCTCCCGTTGGCTGGTGGCGGCGATGCCAACGACATCGCCCGGCGCGATCCCCGCCTTCGTCAACGCGCCGCGCACGCAGCGGCACAAAATTTCCCAGAATGCCGGCGCGCTGAACGAGAACGCCTTCACGAACGGCAGATCCGGGTTGGCTTCCAGATCGTAGCTCCAGGGCTCGTGGTGTACGCCGAGCACGCGTCCGGCGGCATCGAAGATGACGCACTTGCCACCGCCAGTACCAGCATCGAGCGTCACGAAGGCGGGCATGTGGGCCTAAGTTGTTGCGCGGCGCTGCCTCGGACCGACGAAGCGTGCCTCGCGTCTATAGCTGATAGCATATGGCATATGGTCAGGAACCATAAGCCATACGCCATATGCCAGGGCTTGAGGCGAACGAAACCTGACCCAAACTCAACGAGTCTCATGCCTCGAGCCCTCTAGTCAGCACTTCCGGGTTGACGATGTGCGTCGGCCGCTCGCCGCGCAAGTACGCCTCGATGCCGTCCACGATCATGTCCGTTTGGTGCCGCACGACGTCACGCGTTGCCCCACCGAGGTGCGGCGATACCAGGACGTTGGACAGGCGGACGAAACGATTGTCGGGACGCACCGGTTCATCCCGGAAGACATCCAATGCCGCGCCAGCCACATGTCCATCGACAAGTGCGGCATACAGCGCGTCTTCGTCGACAATCGAGGCACGGGCCAGGTTCAAGACATACGATCCGCGCTTGAGTCGGCGGATCTGTTCCGCACCGATCAGACCTTGGGTCTCGGGCACCTCCGGACAGTGGACGGTTATGACGTCCGCACACTGAAGGAGGTCATCGAGAGCCAAGGGCTCGGCGTGATGCGCGCGACAGACCGCGGCCGCAACCAAGGGATCGTAGGCAACGACTCGGCTCCCGAAGCCGTGCAACCGTTGCGCCACGCCACGCCCGATGGCACCGAACCCGACGATCCCGACGGTCACCCCTCCCAACTCGAAACCGCCGTAGCGTTCATACGCCCCGAGATAGTCTGCGGTGCTCTCGAAGCACATTTCCCCCTGCTTGAGCAACGTATTGACAGTAAAGATGTAGCGCGCCAGCGCGAGCATGTAACCGATGGTGAGGTCCGCCACCGCATCGGCGTTCCGCGCCGGCGTAAAGAGCACCGGGATACCCCGCGCCGTCGCGCGCTCGACGCCGATGTTGATCGGGTCTCCCCGGCAACAGCCGATCAGGCTGAGATTGCAGGTGTCGATCACCTCGTCATGTACGAGGTCGGCTTCGACGACGAGTACGTCGGCACCAGCGCTCGTGATGCGTGCGGCGAATTTCTGACCGTCGTAATAGATGCGCTTGCTGGCGCGCCAGTCATCGTAGTCGACCTCCATGTGTCGTCGCAGGCGTGCCAGCCCGTCGGCACTGAACGATGCGGTTATCAACGCCTTCATTCACCACCCTCTCACGTCCGCTCGAGCAGGGTCTTCACCAGGTTGATCATATGCGCCCGCACCCGCTTGCCGATCTTGGGGGCGTAGACGCTGCCACCAAGCAGGCTGGTGAACTGGCGGCTGTCGAGCAGGAACAGCAAGAGCACACTGTAGACCGTGAGCATGAACAGCTGGAAGTCAGCGTCCCTCCGCTTGCGGTCGCTGAATTCTTCTGCCCAGCCGGCAAACACTTTCCAGGCGGGAACGAGGACGTCGCTCTCGATGTCCACGGAACTCTCTTCATTCTCGAGCAGCCGGCGCACCAGGAGCTTGGGCACGGTAGGATGGTCGGCGAAGAAATCGAACAGCCCACCCATGGCTTGCTCGACGACCGACGGCCGGGACGTGATGGTCCGCACGCGGCCGGGAATCGAACGGCGCACGAGATCGAGGATGCGATCGTAGATGTTGTGAAAGACGGCGGCGTACAACGTCTCCTTGGACTCCCAATGATAGTGCAGGCTGGAGATGTTGACCCGCGCCTTCGCCGCGATGTCGCGCGTCGACGCCCCCGCAAACCCCTTCTCAGCAAACACCTCCTCGGCGGCGGCGAGGATCCGCGCTTTCGTGGAGGACGGCGCTGCGCGCGCCTTCTGCAATGCGGAGCGCATGATCGAATGATTAAATCAAACGACCTAGCCCTCTTAGGAGGGACGGATACGGTTGTCAAGAAAACCTCCGCGAATTATCCTTGGACCATGATGCAGGCCACGCGGCGCGGGGGAGCGAGGATGGGGAGACTCGGGACACTGGCACTGGGAATGCTGTTATTGGCAGGGTGCGCGGCACAGCAGCCAGCCGCACCGCAACCGGCAGAAGTCTCGGTTGCCACGCCGGCACCACAGCCAGAACGCTGGATCCTGGTACGCAAGACGGAACGCACTTTGTCGTTGTATGAAGGGACACAGTTGCGAAAGGTGTACCCGGTCGTCCTGGGCAAAGACCCACATTGGGCGAAGCTCTATCAAGGTGATCATCGGACCCCCGAAGGCGAGTACCACATCGTCAACAAGTACTTTCACCCGTTCTGGTCGCGCTTCATGATGCTCGACTATCCGACACCGACAAATGAGGACATTTACGCCTGGAGCCGCACCCACGGGGTGCTGCCCGCCCGCGGCCGTAGCGCGCCAGGGATCGGCGGCGCCATCGGCATTCACGGCACCGAGGACGAGGACCTGAACCGGCGCGGGAAGAACTGGACCGAGGGGTGCGTGTCATTGTTCAACCATGACGTCGACGAGCTGTACGATCTCGTTCCCATCGGCACGCGGGTAGTCATCCAGCGCTGACGCCGGTCGACTTGAGGTATTCCTATCGTCCGTCTGGCAGCAAACCGAGGAGGCTCTTTTCAGGGAGGAGAAGGCAATGGTGATTGTGCTTTTTCGTTCTCGGCTCACCGACGCGGCGGGCGACGATTACGCGGCAATGGCGGACGAGATGCTCACGCGTGCCCGAACGATGCCGGGTTTCGTCGATTTCAAGAGCTTTCGCGCCGACGATGGCGAGCGGCTTTCGGTAATCTGGTGGGAGTCGCAGGACACATTGCGGCAGTGGTCTGGGGACGTACGCCACCTCGTGGCCCAACGCTTGGGACGCGAGCAGTGGTACCAGTACTTCCACCTCGAGGTCGCCGAGGTCGTACGCAGCTACGGTTTCGACAAGGATCCCACCGGCATGAAGTAACGCGCGCGGTTGCAGGGTCGCGTCAAAGTCAGAGCGGTACCTCGATACGCCGCCAAAAGAAGGCGGCTACTCGGCATGAACGGGTTTGTTTGTGAATCATTTGGAGTCCAAATTCCGTTCGCCCCGAGTAACGGCCCCTCTTTTTGGGCCGTGTATCGAGGGGCACCCCTGCCTCGACCCCACTCGGGCGCGACAATGACAGGACCCTGCGCGCGGTTGGGCACCGCTTGCGCTACGCAACCGCTCACCAGTACAACCCGGCGAGGAGGATCGAGCCATGGTCGTGTTCATCACCGGCGCTTCGAGCGGCATCGGAGCAGCGACGGCGCGTGCGTTTGCGCTTTCGGGAGTACGGCTAGTGCTGGCGGCCCGCCGCCTCGAACGGCTGCGTCAGGTAGCGGCAGGACTGCACACCGACACGCATCTGATCGCGCTCGACGTGCGTGACCGGGCGGCGGTGCATCAGGCGGTGGCGGCGATTCCGCCGGCGTTCAGCGATATCGACGTGCTGCTGAACAATGCCGGCCTGTCGCGCGGCTTTGAGTTCGTGCACGAAGGCTCGGAGGACGATTGGGACGAGATGATCGACACCAACGTCAAGGGCCTGCTGTACGTGACCCGCGCCGTGCTGCCCGGCATGGTCGCTCGCGGCCGCGGGCACGTAATCAACATCGGCTCGGTCGCCGGCCACGAGAGTTACCCGCGCGGCAACGTCTACTGCGCCAGCAAAGCCGCCGTGCGTATGTTGAACAAGGGGATGCGGTTGGACCTCCTGGGCACCGGCATCCGCGTCAGCACCGTCGACCCCGGGCTGGTGCCGACGGAGTTCAGCGAAGTCCGCTTCCGCGGCGATCGCGAGCGCGCAGCCGTCGTATACGAAAACACCCGGCCGCTGTCGGCGGCCGACGTTGCCGAAGCTATCGTCTGGTGCGCCAGCCGGCCTCCGCGGGTCAACGTCGAAGAGCTGCTGCTGATGCCCACCGATCAGGCCGCGCCCATTCTGATACACCGGCGGCCGCTGCAGCCGACCGAGATCATCGCCACAGCTCCGATCGCCGAACGCTGGCTAGAAGCGTGGAACGGGCACGACCTCAATCGCATTCTGGCCCTGTACACCACCGACGCCCGCCACACCAGCAAGCGCGTCCGGGCGCTCGGCGGGGAGAACGACACGCTGCAGGGCAAACAAGCTATCGCCGAATATTTCCGACGCGGACTTGAACGCTACCCGTCCTTGCACTTTGAGCCGATTTCGGTCTCTACCGGACCTCGGACCGTCGCCATCGAGTACAGCTCGCAACGCACCGGAAGCAGCGAGCCGACGCTGGAATTGTTGGAGCTGAATGGTGACGGCCTGATCGCGCACTCGCGCGTGTATCACGGACCGTGAACTGCCGATCAGGAACGGCATCCTAGCAGCCTGTCGGACTTGGCACCCTGCAGCGGCTCAACCCTGTCCTGAGCCCAGTCGAAGGAGGGGAGCGGGCCATAGAAATCACGCCGGCCGCAGGCCCTAGCGCAGGGCCCGCTGCAGACCGCTGATCACCGCGCCGCGCTCACCGATCTCGACCGGCACGCCGTTGCGATACGCGATCACCTGATTGGAGAACGGAGACAGCCGCACCCCGGGAGTCAGAATCCCGACGAGGTTGAGCGGATCGCTGGCACTGACCACTGCCACCTCATCGTCGCTCCGGGCGCGGCGCACGGCGCGCAACGCATCCACAGCCTCGGGCAGGGCAAACTGCTCCCCGATCAGCCCGGCGACGAAGCGGCCGCCGCGGATTTCACCGCGGGACTCCATGCGGCGATAGATATTGAGAAGCACCCGCCACGCGGGTGCGCGCACCTCGCGTGCCAGGAGTTCACGCAGCACCACGCCGTAGCGGCGCAACAGCTGCCAGGCGGAGAATGCGTTCGCCTCCGATTGATCCGATGCGGCCCGCAGGACTCGCAGCACCGCCCAGCGGCCCATCGGCATCAGCCGCCGTGCCGTTCCGCCATGGATTCCACGCAAGCGCCGGTGCGGCTGTCGGCGCTTGACGTCCGGCAACAACAGGGTACGCAACCCCGCAATGCCGTCACCGGTGACCAAGCCGCGGGCGACCAGCTCCCACAGTGCCGCCTCGGTCTGCACGGGCAGGCGTCCGGTGGCGCGAGCGATGTCGAAGAGAAAAGCGGCACCGTGTCGCTGTAGGTACACGAACACCTCGCGGGCTCCCGCCGACAGATCGTGCAGCAGGTCGACGTCAGGCGGCTCGGGTTCCAAGAGCGCCGGCAGTGCCGCACGTAGGACAAACGCCAGCGGCGCCGCGCGCGTGGGCGCGGCTCGACGGCGGCCGTGCGCCGGAGTGACGTCGTCATCCGGTTCGTCGGCAACAGCCAGCCGCAGCCTTCCCCAGGCAACCTCACCCGCCAGGCAGAGCTGCTCGAGGTCGGCCGGATTGTAGAGATTGACGCGGGCCGGCAAGACGTCTCGCTCCCAAGCAGGCGCCGGCAATTCGAGGCCCTGCAGCTGCCCGATCACCTGCGCCACGCCGTCTCTGCCGTGAAGCTGCGTCCCCGAATGCACATGCTGCCAGCGCAGGAGAAAGCGGATGAAATCCGCCGGCGACACCGGCTCGATCTCGCGCCGCAGGCGGCCGATAGTCAGGCGATGGATGCGCGCCAGCAGTCTTCGGTCGCACCATTCGATCGTTGGAAGTCCAGCGTCGACTCTGGTGAATCTCCCCCGCAGGACGATCCCTTCCGATTCGAGCCGCGACAGTGCCGCCTCGACCGCGTTCTCTGCGACACCCAGGCGCGCGGCCAAGGCCGACACCGTCACCGGCCCGAGGCACTCCATCCAGCCTTGCACGGTCCTGCGGACGGCGTCTTCTGGCTCACACGAGGCGTTGTCTTGAAACGCAACCGGCGGCGCCAAGATCGCCTCCGGCAATGCCGCATGGACGAGCCCGGCACGCTCGGCAGCAACCAGTGCGGCACGCCCTTCCCAGCGAGCATACGTAGCGCGACCATCACGAATGAGTTGCGCTGACAATTCTGCCCAGCTGGCCAGCAGAGGGGTAGGCAAGACCACCAGACTGAGCAGCAGGTCGTGCAGCTCATCGGCGTCACGCACATCAGGCCACGCTTGCGCGCGCACTTCGTCGATCGCCGCCGGATCGAGGGCACCGATGCCACCCGCCAAGTCGGGATCGATCCGGCGCAGCGACACCGCGCGCGCCCGGCGTTCTTCGAATGGCGCGTCATCCAAAAAGGCGTAGGGATTGGCGTTCAGGATTTCGTGGGACATCGGCGACGGTGCGGCTGTGTCGATCGCCAGGGTCCGCACCCTGCCCTGCTCGATTGCCTCGATGATGGCGCGCAAGCCGTCCACGTCCATCGCCTCATGCAAGCAATTCGCAACGGTCTCCTGCACCAGCGGGTGATCGGGCAGGTCGATCGGCCCGCCAGGATGGTTGTCACCGCAGGCAAGTTGCGCCGGGAAGACGGCCGCCAGCAAGTCCTCGGCACGCATGCGCTGGATGGGCATGGGCACCCGCCGCCCACCCGAATGGCGCAGCAGAGCGAGTGCCCGCGTCGCATTCCAGCGCCAGCGCGTACCGAACATCGGCGCCGCCAGCGCGGCCTGCACCAGATCTTCCTCCAGTGCGGCGGATCGCACCATGGCGAAGACACTCTCCAACGGGAAACTGTGTTGTTCTCCGAGAGAGATGACGATGCCGTCGTCGGTTGCCGCCGCCTGCAGCTCGAAGTCGAACGTACGGCAGAAGCGTTTACGTAGTGCCAGCCCCCACGCGCGATTGATGCGGCCGCCGAAGGGCGCGTGGAGGACGAGCTGCATCCCGCCGCTTTCGTCGAAGAAGCGTTCCGCAATGATCGTGCGTTGCGTCGGCACGCCACCCAGCACGGCACGGGTCTCCGCAACGTAGGCGACGATCTGGTCGGCGCCGTCCTGATCGAGGCCGCACTCCGCCATCAGCCAGGCGGCAGCTGCAGCAACGTCTGGCAGGCGCGCCGCGACTTGTTCGCGCAACTCAGCCACCGCGGCCGACAGCTCCGGGGTGCGGGCGGGCGCTTCGCCCAGCCAGAACGGGATCGTCGGCGCAGCGCCCTGGGCATCTTCCACCCGCATCCGGCCGGCCTCGACACGCCGAATGCGCCACGAACGGTTCCCGAGCAGAAAGACGTCGCCCGCCATGCTCTCCACGGCGAAGTCTTCATTGACTTTGCCAACGAACGTACCGCCGGGGTCTTCGATGACGTCGTAATCCGCGTTGTCGGGAATGGCGCCGCCGCTGATGATGGCGGCCAGCCGAGCCCCGCGCCGCGGGCGCAGTCGGCCGTGCACCCGGTCGCGATGCACGTGGGCCGAACGCCGCCCGCGCCGCGTGGCCACGCCGTCGGACAGCATCGCCAGCACCGCGTCGAAGTCGTCGCGGCCGAGGTGGTGAAACGGATAGGCGCGCCGCACCAGCCGCCACATCTCTTCTTCGCCGATCTCACCGCTGGCGACGGTGGCAACGATCTGCTGCGCCAGGATGTCGAGTGGATTCTGCGGAATGGTAATGTGATCGAGTTGGCCGGCACGCACCGCGCGGATGGCGGCGGCACACTGCACTAGGTCGTCGCGTGTGAGGGGAAACAGAATGCCCTTGGGAATCGCCCCCAACCAGTGCCCCGAGCGCCCAACGCGCTGCAGCAAGGTCGCCAGTGTGCGCGGAGCGCCGAGGTGGCAGACGAGATCGACATGCCCCACATCGATGCCGAGTTCCAGCGACGCCGTCGCCACCACCACCGGGAGCGCGCCGCTCTTCAGCCCTTCCTCGGCCTGCAAGCGGGTACGCCGCGACAGGCTGCCGTGATGCGCGGCAACCTTGTCGTCGCCGAGCCGCTGTGCCAGTTGATGAGCGACCCGCTCCACCAACCGGCGCGTGTTGACAAAGACAATCGTGGTGCGGTGGCTGCGCACGTGTGCGGCGATGCGATCGTAAATGTCGGCATACAGCTCGTGCGTAGCGATGGGGCCAAGCCCCTGGTCCGTCACCTCGATCGACAGGTCGAGGACGCGCCGGTGCCCGACGTCTACAATGGCGCAGCGTGCCCGGCCATCGAGATCGATGCGATCGGTGCCGACGAGCAACCGGGCGATCTCCGTGATCGGCTTCTGCGTGGCGCTGAGACCGAGGCGCTGCAGGCGCCGGCCGGCCACCGCGTCGAGCCGTTCCAGCGACAGGGCCAGGTGCGCTCCGCGCTTGTCGCCGGCCACCGCGTGGATCTCGTCGACAATCACGGTCTCCGCCGTCGCCAGCATGCGCCGACTGCGCTCGGCGGTGAGCAAGATGTAGAGCGACTCGGGCGTGGTGATGAGGATATGGGGCGGCCGTCGCAACATGCGCTGGCGCTCGTGCGCGGGCGTATCGCCGCTGCGCATCAGGACGCGGATGTCCGGCAGCGCCACACCGTCCGCAGAGGCGAGGCGCTGAATTTCCGCCAGCGGTTCCTGCAGATTTTTCTGGATGTCGTTGCCCAGCGCCTTGAGCGGTGAGACGTAGACCACGCTGGTTTTGTCTTCCAATGGACCCGCGGCGGCCGCGGTGATCAACCGGTTAACCGCCCAGAGAAATGCGGCCAGCGTCTTTCCGGAACCGGTCGGCGCCGCAATCAGTGTGTCGTCACCGGCAGCGATGTGTTGCCAGCCCGCCGCCTGCGGCGCCGTCGGCTCACCAAAGCGTTCGGCAAACCAGCGCGCAACCAGAGGATGGAACAGCACGTTCTGCATGTGTCGGCGTGAGCAGGCATCATAACAGGCCGCATCGACGGCGGACAAGGTGGCCTCGGGGTCGCTCGCTTCAGATCGCGCGTTCTGTGCTACAAGATGGCAGGATTAGTTGCCATGAGCGATCTCCACGCGCGCATTCAGGGAGCCTGGCAGGGCCGCATCTCGGGTTGCCAGCTCGGGAAGCCGGTCGAGGTGTTGTCTATGACACAAGGACACGCAGCACTCACCGCCTACCTGGAGCACGCCGGCGCCCTCCCGCTGCGCGATTACATCCCGCTGGTCGAGGGCACGATCGTCGACCAGCTCGGGCGCGCTTCCTGCCGGGGCTTCATCGAGCGAAGTGAGCCGGACGACGACCTCAACTACACGGTCGTCGCGCTGCTGTTGCTGGAAGAGCACGGCGTCGCCCTGCGCACCGTCGACGTTGCGCGAGCCTGGTTGCGGTTGTTGCCCGCCGGGGCCACATTCACGGCCGAGCGCGCGGCATACCGTACGCTGCTCGACCGCGCGCATGACTGGTTCGTGTTTGGAGCCGAGCCGGGCTTTGACCTGGCGGAATGCGTCGACAGCGCCTACCAGGAATGGATCGGCGCCCAGATCCGTGCCGATTTGTATGGGTGGGTCTGCCCAGGCCGGCCGGCGTTGGCTGCGGATTTGGCGCGGCGCGATGCCGCGCTCTCGCATCGGGGAGACGGCGTCCACGGCGCCGCCTTCGTAGCGGCCCTGGGCTCCGCCATTCCTGCGGCCACCTCGTTGCAGACGGCCGTCGACACGGCGCTCGTACAGATCCCGGTTGATTCGGCAGCGGCCGACGCCGTTCGCCTCGGACGCGCATGCGCCGGCACGGCGGAGGGAGCCCGCGCCATCCGGGAGCGCTACATAAGGTTGTCTCCACTTCACACGGTGAACAACCTGGCCCTGGTCGTCTGGGCCTTGCTCTCCTACCCAGACGACTTCGGCGCCGCGATCGGCGAAGTCGTGGCCGCCGGGTTGGATACTGACTGCAACGGCGCGACAGTCGGCGGCCTGTGGGGCCTCCAAGGCAAACCCATTCCAGAATCGTGGACGAGGCCGTGGCGAGGACGCGTCGCCGTCTCGCTCGCGGGGTTTTCCGAGCTATCGCTGGATGAATTGGTGGATCGCACGCGAACCGTCGCGAAACGCCTTGCCCGAGAAGGCTGAATGCCCGCGGTGAGTGCATGATTTCACCAACAGCCACGGCCGGCCAGATCCTGGTGATCGGCAGCTTGAACGTCGATCTCGTCATGCACGCGCCCCGGCTGCCGCAGCCCGGGGAGACGGTCACCGGCGCTTGGCTTCAGATTGCCGCCGGCGGCAAGGGAGCAAACCAGGCGGTCGCGGCGGCACGCCTCGGTGCGGCAGTGTCGATGATCGGCAGAATCGGTGCCGACGCATCCGGACAGCTCGTGCGCAGCGAGCTGACACAAGCTGGCGTCAATGTCGAACATGTCCGGGTGGATCCGGAGGCCGCCACCGGCACGGCACAGATCGTGGTGGATGCCACGGGACAGAACGCGATCGTGGTCGCCTCCGGGGCGAATGCGCGGCTGGAGGTTGCCGACGTGGTCCACGCTGGCAGCGCCTGGAGCCGGGCGGCGGCCGTGGTCCTGCAGCTCGAAGTGCCGTTGGCCACCGTTGCTGCGGCGGTGGCCATGGCGCGGGCACGAAGCGTACCGGTACTGCTGAACGCGGCACCCGCACACCCACTCCCCAATGATCTCCTGCACGCTCTCGACTGGCTCATCGTCAACGAAGTCGAGGCGGAACAACTGGTGTCCGGGGTGGGAGCGAGAGCGGCCGTCCGCTCGCCGGCCGACGCATTCGCGGCGGCAGTCGCCCTACGGCAAGAAGGACAACACGTCGTCGTCACTCTCGGTGCGGCGGGCGCGGTGCTGGCCGGTGCGCGTGCGCCGCTGCACGTGCCAGCACCGCGCATCGACGTCGTCGACACCACGGCGGCCGGCGATGCGCTGGTGGGCGCATTGGCGGCAGCGCTGCTGCACGGACTGAACGCGGAGGACGCACTGCGTGCCGCCGTGCTTGCGGGCAGCCTTGCCTGTACCCGCAGCGGGGCCATCCCGTCCCTGCCGACGGTCGCGGAGGTGCAGGCCGCACGCGGCAGTTGACGCCAGTATCACCGCCGGGTCGCTGCCCGCTGCCTGACCGATTGTGAAGCGGATGGCGCCTGGCGCGCAGCCGTACCGCTCCGCTCTTCCCGCCGTTCCGGCTCGGGCACGACGAAGATCTCGCAGTCGGGATCCTGTTTATCGGGGCGCTTCTTGCTGCTGAGGACCAGGAAGCGACCGCCGTTGCGGAGCAACTGCACGGCCGCGTCGAGGTTGTCCTGCTGAACCCGGCCGGACAGATACGGCTTGCCGCCCTCCCGACTGAGATTTTTCCAGAGCACTCCGAGCTTGATCTTGTCGTCTGTCATTGTTCACCCTCGTCGTTAGGTTGACGGTTACACGCAGATAGTGCAACTACTACACTGATGGCTGTCATGTCAATATACTTGTAGACTGCCGTGATGTGGCTGATGCTTGGAAGGGAGATGCGAACACAGATGCGAGTGCTTTGCAGCCGGCTTGACCAAGGCCGATTGGCTGCCCTCAGCCCATCCTTTCGCCGTGAGGGCACGGCGTCTCCAGGATATGTCGTTGTTGCGGGTCAGAGGCGCGAAAGCCAGTCGCGGATCTCGTGTGCGAACTCGGAAAACTCGACCGGGGTCTTGCTGAGGTAGTCGGCAACGCGGTCGGGGTCGATGCGCAAGTAATCATGCACCAAGATGTTGCGGAAGCCACCCAGCCCTTTCAGTCGGTTCCGCAGCAGCTCGCTGATGACGCCATGTGCCGCCAGTTGTGCAATGATGTCCTCATAATCTCTCGGTGCGACGCCAAAGTGTGCGCTGAGAATGTGGTTGCCGACATCGAAGATGATCTCGGCCCCGAGCTGAAGGCCGCGCTCCGCAGCCCACGCGTCACGGAAGTTCGTCCGCAGTGCGGCACGATCGGTGCGGTTCACCTGTTGAAGGCGAGAGATGACCTCCTCCAAGTTTTGCAGGCGCTCCCGGAGTGCGTCAGCTCTGAGAACCACGCCGCCGTTCCTCCAGGCGTTCGCCGGTCAGGCGCCATTGTTCTTCCAGAAACGGTTTGAAGTCCCAGTAGCGAGAGCGCGCGCGGGTGATGAACTCGGTCTCGACGTCAGGATCACGGGCGTAGAGGCATGTTCCCGTTGCCGCAACCTCGTGCGCCAGTACCACGGACGCTTCGTTGAGCGATACGAGATCGATGGGCACACCGGTTGTAGCCGCCGCGTCCGCCCGTAACCGCATCAGCTCATCCAGCGACAGCGGCGAGGTGGTGAGGACGGCGAGGTCGAGGTCACGCACGAGCTTGCGCCCTGGGTCCGCTGCCGAGCCGAAGAGATATACCAGGTTGACACGCGAGTCGCGGGCCAGCTCCTGCGCTGCACGACTCGCCGCCGTACGCGCTACATCAGCCGTGAGGTGGCGGATGGCGTCCATGATTGGGGACTCTAGCACAGATTGCGCCCCCACTGCATCGCGACGACGGCACTGGAAGCAGATCGCCGCGCGCGAAAAGTAGTTACGCTCCGCGCCACAACCGCTGGCGGCACACTTGTCGCCACACTCCGCAAGGGCTGATGTACGAACTCGCCCCGCCGCATCCGCTTTCGAAAGAATTCAAAGTACGGTGCGTTCTAGTCGCGCGCTTTCATTATCCGCCACCGCGCTCACGCTCCCGGTGATCTCGATGCAGGAATTCCAACACCGCCTGTGCGTGCTTAATCATGGATCAGTTTTCCGCTTTCCCCGATGCCCCAAAGCAGAAGGAGGCTCGGAATGATCCGCTCAGCGCGGGCCTTGTCGCGGTCACTCAGTTCCTCGTCGCCAAGAAGGTACTCGGAAACCAGACGAGAATCTGTTTTTCTGAGTGTGCCCACCCTGAGAGACGGAACTGCATCGAGTTGCTCGCGAAGCAGCTCGGCGACGGATGGAAGGGTTGGCGTCACAACCTTCATCGTTTCACTTCCGTTCGGACCCGCCATGCGATCAGCGCGGGGGCAGCGGCTTCAGCTCGACGCGAACCTGCTCGCCGATAGCCTTGAAGTTCTCGATCTCCTCCTCTGCCAGCCGTTCTTCGCGCTGCCCCTGCACCAGCATCCACCGCGCCACGCTGCTACGGTCCCATATCCAACTTGCGCATCCGGTGCGACAGCGCCTGGTGACTGCCGAACGCAAGCAGCTTCGAGTCATCTCACCGCAGCGCGCTGGCGCTGCCCACGATGGTCTTCACTCCGTCCGGCTTTTCGCACCACACATCGACATGGACGCGGGTCTTGGCGCCTTCAGGAATCTCCTCCCGCACTTTCCCGCGCACGGCGAGCCGTTCGTTCGGCCAGACCACATTGACGAGACTCACGTTCAGCTTGCCGCCGCACAACCAACCGGGGCCGAAGCCGCGGGTCATGATCTCGGAGACGAAACACACCGACATCATGCCTTGCACCACGATGTCGGGAAAACCCAGCGCCTGGGCCATCTCCCGATCCGTGTGGTAACTGCGGTGGGGACCGGAGAAGGCCTGGCACATCTCCAAGGTGATCGTCTTCTCCACCGGCGGCAGTTCGGCACCAGATCCCTCGCCAACCACGAACTTCCGGTCGGACCGCTTTTCGCGTTCCTTGTCGACCACGAATCCGGCACGGCCTTCGTCAATCAAGAAGCTCTGATGCGTGCGGCTGCGCTGCAGCCAACGGCCGTCCGTGTCGGTGATCAATACTTCGTTGACGACGTACTCGCGGTTGCGCTTCAGATAACGCTCCACCACCGTCGAGCGGGTGCGCACCGCAGCGCCGGCCATCATCGGATGGAACAGCTCCCACTCCTGCTTGGCGTGAAGATTGCCGATCAGATTGGGCAGATACCAGCTCAGGTCCTTGTACACCTCCGAATGAAACAACAGTGCCGGCGCGACGGCGCCGTTGAACGGTGAGGGTCCGCGGTACCAGTCGTTACGGTCCTCGGTACCGTCCTCGTAGAGGTGGATCATCTCCGGTGCGATGCGGTACTCGCGGCCGCCCATATCGCGGCCGACAAAGACATCGTACTCATCATGAAAGCGCTGGGCCATGGCATCCTCCCGCGCGAAAATAGACACCGCAACACCTGCGCGTCAATCACGCCATCCGTGCGTGGCGTCACGCCGCGGCGCCTGCTACCGTGGCGGCGTGTTGTTCGCGTGCAAGATGCGTTCGGGAGCGGGTACGCTCTTCGCCCTCGTTTTGACGGCACTGGCGGGCGCCACGCCTGCGGATGCTATGGTGGTGGTCCAGCGTGACTTCCCGGAGTTGGTAGCCCGGGCCGAGCAGATCGTGGTTGGGACGGTCACGGATATAGAACCAGGAGCGGACAATTCAGGCGTACCGGTGACGTTCGTCACGCTCTCAGACCTCTCCGTTCTGAAGGGCGACGTCGGGCCCACTCTGACGCTGCGCTTTTACGGCGGGACGGTCGGTAACGCCGTGGTGCAAGTTCCCGACATGCCCACGTTCACCGTCGGAGAACGTGACCTGCTGTTCGTCGCCGGCAACAATCGCGACGTGTGTCCGCTCGTTGGGGTGTGGCAAGGACGCTTCTACGTACGTTTCGACCCGACGTTGGGCACGGACATTGTCGAAGACAGCACTCACCAGTCCCTGACGGGGATCGCCGGCCGGAAGCTTCTGCGCGCCCCCGCGTTCAGCGGTACGGTGCCGATGACGCTCGATGCCTTCCACCAGTTGGTTGCCGACGAGCTGGCGCACCCGCAACCAGCTCGCGATTCCGCAAGGTGAACCTGTGCGACATCTGCGCTTTGCCATGATCGGCCAGAGTATCGCCTGGCTCCTCGTCATGTCCGCCACAGCGCACGGGTTTGATTGCCTTTCGGCGAACGGAGCATCGGTGCCGTGCCCCGGCCCGCGTTGGGCGAATAGCGGCGCGACGTTACAATCGTCCTTGGGGACCCCCTGGGATCAAGACGCCCTCAACTCGGCCAATGAGTGGACCGCCGTCGGGACGGCCTTCCATTATACTGTGCAAATCGTTCCAGGGGGGCCAATCAACGATCCATGCAGCTCAGCTTTCTGTCCCAACGCATCGGGGGACAATCCTGTCTTTTTCGCCACCAGCGTCTGTGGGCAGGGATTCGGCGACGTCGTCGCCCAAACGAACAACTGTTGGAACCCGAACACCAACAACATGATCAACGCGCCGGTGTTCGTCAATTCCAGTGTGCCGTGGAACGCATACGATGGCCCGCTTCAGCCCCCTGTTAACGACATCCGCCGCGTACTGCTCCACGAGTTTGGTCATGTACTGGGCCTCGGCCATCCCGACCAATTGAAGCCCCTTCCGCAGAACGTTACCGCCATCATGAACAGCGGTGAAAGCGACATCTACACACTGCAACCCGATGATATCGCCGGCATCGCCTCGCTCTACCCAAACGGATCCACCGCCGGTGGTCCGAACGGACCACTCCCGTCGATCGGTTGCCAGACCACTCCCGGCAGCGCGTCCGATGCCTGGACGCTAGCGTTACCCGCGTTGTTGCTTACCCTGCAACGACGCCGGCGATGCCGCAAAGAGGGCGCGGCATGCCGCGCATCCAAGCTGACCGCTGACCGCTGATCGCTACCTCCTTCACAGCCAGCGCACCTCGCCTGAAGCAGTGAGCAGTAGCCCCAAGCGCAGCTCCCGCTCGCCAACCATACCGGCTGTTCGCAACATCTCACCGTAGAGCCGAAGCTGGGCAGCGTATTTCGGATAGGCGATAAACACCGGGCCGGCGACGGGCGCATCTGTCTTGAAGTCGATGACCATGGCGACATCGGTGTTCAGCGCCAGCAGGTCGATGAAACCGGTGAGCAGCTTGCCATCCGTCCGCAGCATCGCCAACGGATACTCGGTTGCCACTGTCACCCCACCGTTTTCCACCCCGAGGCGCCGCAGCGCCTCCAACGCTCGTTCGACGTCGGCTTGCACCTCCGCCAGGTGCTCGCTCAACCCGACCTCTTGCGACGCCAACGAGATGGCAACCGAGGTACGGTCAACACTGCCCGCCAGGATCAGTTCGAGCGCCCGATGCACCACCGAGCCGAATACCGGCCCCAATCGTCCCGACTCGGCCTTGCGAGCGCGTTCGGACTCGAGGTCGATGTCCTGCTCCGTACTTGCACCGGCAGCTTCCAGGGTGACCGCTGCAGGGGTGGCGACGGGCTGAGCAGATATGGCGAGGAAGCGTTGGAAGTTCCGCCGCACCGCGGCCAGCTGCTGCTGCAGACCGGCGTCGCTTCGGATACGCCGAGGCGGCGGCGGCGTGATGCCACGCGCCCACTCCGGAAGCCGTTCGAGGCGGAATGGCTCGAACCGGCGCACCTGTTCGAGCTCTGGTCCATCCGCCAGCTCGGTCGTGGCGTACTGCAGTCTTCTGCTCTTGGTCAGCGGCGCCGGCAGCACCAGAAGATCGCGTGCACGAGTAGCGGCAACGTAGTAGAGACGTCGCCGCTCCTGATCGCCAAATTGTTTCTCGCGATCCAGCACGTGCGCCCCCGACGGATGCTCGATGGCCACCGCCCCGAGACTGAGCGCCCAGGCTCGCCCGTCACGCTCGACGTGCCAGATGCCGCCGCCGCGCTCGTTGAACGTCTGATAGCCGTCCCACAAGATGACCACCGGAAACTCGAGCCCCTTGGCGCTATGCGTCGTCATGACCCGGACCGCACCCGTCCCGGGCGGCTCCGGCGCATCGAGAAAGACCGGGGCTTCCGCCCATGACCGGAACAGTTCGGTCGCGGCGTCGTAGTCGCGCCCCTCGATGGCGGCGCGACGATCCAGCTCGGAGGCCACTTCGTACAGCGCCGCCAATGTCTGGCGCCCGTTGCGGCCCGTCACCACGGTGCGACCGAGTGCCGTGCGCTCGATCAGATCGCGTGCCGTCGCTCCAGGGGACTGCGCATACCGCTGCTCCCGCAGAGTGGCCACGATTGCCAGGGCCTGTTCCATACGCGCCCGCCGCCCGCTGGCCACAACATCCTTGTCGCCGCGCGCGCTCACGGCGTCGCTGAGATCGAGGGCGAAAAACGGCGGGCGCAGCAACGCCGCTTCGGCGACACCGTCGTTGCGATCGGCGAGGGCTCGTAACGCAAGCAGGTACTGTCGCACCACGGGATGGGCGAGAAACAACGCCCCGCCACGCGCGCTGTACTCGATCCCAAGCGCATCGAACTCCTGCAACAGCAGGCGGAGGTTGGTGGTGACGGCAGCGAGCACCGCGATGTCACCCGGCTGCACAGGACGCTCCTCGTTGGTGTCCGGATCACGCACCGTGCAATGCGTATCGAGCAGCCAGCGCACATGGCGCGCCAGCATGGCCGCCTCGACGACGCGGCCGTCAGCCGCTAGCAGGCCTTCGTTCTGAAGGTCCGCATACGGCAGGACATGTACGGTCACGCCCGCTGCGGGGATCACGGCGCTGGGCAGCAGATCTTCGTAATTGGCGCGGCCGGTCTGCGGGTCGAAGGCCGGACCATCGTTCTTGCCCAGCACTTTCCCGAGCTGCCGGTTGAAGAAAGTGATCAGCTCCGGGCGGCTGCGAAAGTTGGTTTCCAAGCGCTGCTCGAGCGCGCCGCCGGCGATGAGGCGCTCGGTTGCCAGCCCGTACATGGCGATGTCCGCGCGGCGGAAACGGTAGATCGACTGCTTCGGGTCGCCGACGATCGTGAGCTTGCCCGGCGCCAGCGGTACGGCCTGCCAACCTCGGGCATCGCTGCTGGTCGTCGCGGCCGGATCTTCGCACAGATAGAAGACGATCTCGCACTGCAGTGGGTCGGTGTCCTGAAACTCATCGACGAAGATGTGCTCGAAGAGGCTCTGGTAGAACCGGCGAGCGCTGAGATTGTCGCGCAGCAGGTCGCGCAGCTTGATGAGCAGATCGAGATAATCGACGACCTCATGCTCGGCCTTCACGCGCTCGTACATGGCGCGCACGACGGGAAACAAGCGCACCAGGCGCGTGGCAAACCAGCGGTGTGGACCTTTGAGCTGCTCGGCCAGCGAGCCTCTGGCCGTGTCCTGGGGCCGGACGGCCTTGTAAATCGACCAGCCGTTGTCGTCGTTGTTGAAATCCGTCCCCTTGGTGAGCTGCCGTCCACCGAGCGCGTCCTGAACGATGCGGAAGGCCTCGGCGGGATCAACGATGGAGCGCAGGCGGCTCAGGGCACGCGCCGTCAATCGCACGCTGCGGTGCCCGAAGGCGGTCCCACGCATGAGCTTGACCATCTGAGTCAGGCGGTCGGCTGCGGCGCGTGCCTGATCGAGCTGGGGATCAGGTATCGCGCACAGGTCGACGGCGATATCGCGGGTGTCGATCATGCGCGACATCGTGGCCTCGAGGGATGCGACCGAGCCGTACGCACTCTCGGCACGCTCCATCTGCAAACCGGCACGGGTGGCAGCGCGCAAGGTTTCCGCGGCTTCGTCGATCAAGGTGGCGTCGACAGACGCACCGAAGCGGCCGAGCTCTTTCCGCAAGGCCCCAACCTCCGCGGCGCGCCGCAGTCGCACGAACGTTTCGTTCACCAGCTCGCTGGTATCCTCGACGAGCGCATAGGCCGGGCTGAGGGCCGCTTCGACCGGCCGCAGGCGCAGCAGGCGGTCGGCGAAGCCGTGAATGGTGCCAACGAACGCAGCGTCCAGATTTCCCAGGGCATCGCGCAGCCGCGAGGCGCGTCGCTCATCGCGGCCCACCTCGCGTTCCAGCTCGCGCAGCAGGTGTTCGCGGATGCGAAAACGCAGCTCCCCCGCGGCCCGGCGTGTAAAGGTGATCAGCCCCATGGCCTGAATGCCGATGGGCTTCACTCCGGCACGCGTCGGCGCCAGCAACTCGACGGCACGGTCGATGATGGTTTTCGTTTTCCCGGTCCCCGCGCCGGCAACCACGGCGACATTGCGGTCGCGCTCGTGGATGATGGCCTCACGGACCGCCTGATCCGGCGGCGGAGCGGCGGGCGATGTGAGATGGCCGTCCGTCATGGTGTCGCCCTCACCCTAGCCCTCTCCCTCTTCTCCCTCGCCCCCTGGGAGAGGGTCGGGGTGAGGGCATCCGCTCGGCATCAACGCCCTCTCTCGCTTTCCTGGCGCTTGAAGCGAGCGAACGGCTCGAGCGCGTGCGCCGGAGGCAGGTTGTCGAGTTTCACGGCCGCGCGCTGCGCCGCTCCGTCGCCGCACGCCGGAGCGAACGGACAGTACTTGCAGTCATCGCGATTGGGCGTCCGTGGGAACAGGCCACCGCTCAGCAACTGCCGTGCGATGCCCAACCATTCACGTGTGTGGCGCCGCAAGACTTCCATGTTTGATCCCTCGAAGGCCCGGTCCGGATCGCGCGCCGTCGACGGGTGCACGTACGCCGCCACACCAACCGGCGCGCCGCCGTAGCCGCTGGCTTCGAGTGCCAGGACATACACCCCGATTTGCAGATCTCGACCCGCGTTGATCGGATCTTCGCCGAAATCACGGACGCGGCCGGTCTTCAGATCCCTCACCGCCAGAGTCTGCGCGCCCATGCGATCGATCCGGTCTATCTTCCCCCACACGTAGAGGTCTCCGGTCTCGAGCGCCACCCGCACCGAATCGGGAGCGCCAAAGGTCATCTCGCTCTCGAGAAACTCGCGTGGCGGCACGTTCCATTCGTAGAGGACCAGCTGCTCGATCTGCCGTAGCAGGCGGTTGCGCGCGCGCGCGATGCCGTCTTCGCCACGCATCGGATACTCGTGCCGCAACTCGTCGAACGCCTCCTCCGCAATCGTCCGGGCGCGTGCGATCCAGGTCTCGACATCGCCCTGGCGGCGGCACACTGCCGCACCGGCCTCGTGGTAGAAACGCTCCGCCGCCGTATGGAACAACGACCCGTACACTGTCGGATCGATCACATCAGCCGACGGCGGCGGCGTCGGCGCGGACAGGTGCAGCACCCGCGTCAGCAGAAACTGGTGTGGGCAGCGGAGCAGCAGGGTCAACGCCGAGGCCGAAATCGGATGGCGAGGAAACAGGCCCGCCTGGGGCACGACGGCCCACGCCTCGGTCACGATCCCGTCCATCGCGCTCAGGGAATGGTCCCCGACTGCGGCGAGCCGCTGCCAGAGCTGGTCCACCGCCAGCGCTCCGTCATCCATCCAGTCAGCGGGGACGACGACGATTCCGGCCGCGTGCGGCAGCGCGCCCTGCACCGCGGCGAGAACGGCACGCGGCGACAGCGGCCGTTGCCCGGCGTTACGCAAGCGGGCGTCACGCCCCGCGTTGAGGTAGACGGCACGCAGCCGTGCCGACGTCGGCACATCCCCTTCGTCGGTGCCGCCGCCCTGGCGCCCGAGCGCCGTGGCCACCTCGAGCATGATGCCGGACACTTCGCGTTCACTGCGATCCACCCACTGCCGAGGTGCCGACAGGGCGAGGCGCACCTGCGCACCGCTGACCACCCGAAACACATCGTGAATGTCATCGAGAACACGATCCGCCAAACGTGGGATCACGATGTCCGCATCCTTTTGTCGACTGCGGGCGGTGGTCTCGATGTCGGGACGCAGTACATCCGGAACGATCGGGTCGTCGTGAGGCGTGTGTGGCAGCGCCCCTTCTGCCAAACCGAGCACGCGCGCCGCGCAGAACGGCAGACCGCTGGCCTGCGAGGCGGTGCCGATGAAGACGCACGGCTCGCCGAAGCGCGCCGTCGACTGCCGTTTCGACCGCAGCAGATCCATCAGGAAGCGAACCGCTGAAAATCCGGTCACACGCGCGGCCACCGCATCAGCGAGGATGGGCTGCACACGTTGATCCAGAAGGCCGAGAATGTTCGCCGGCTGCGGCGGGATACGCAGCCGGCGCGCACAGAAGGCGCGGAACCCGTGCCACACGGCGGCGAGTCCGGCCCCGGCGATGACGTTCTCCGCCAGTTCCTGCAGCTCGCTGATGGCGGGAAGGATCGGCTCGACGTCACGCAACCAGCGCTCGGCCGCAACGCGGTCACGGACATCCGCGCGGGCCCCTGGATCTCCATCCTTCTTGGTCGCCGCCTCGAGGAGCGAACGTAGCGCGTCACGCCGCCGCGTCAGCCGAGGGACCCATTCACCGACCCCAGCCGGATCCCCCGGAGTGCCACCCAAGATTCCGGCGCCGTAGACGATCGCGGCTGCGCGTGACGGTGAGAGGCGGACCCGACCGTAACCGCCGTCGCTCTCACCCCGTCGTAATGCCGGTAAGACGCGGATGGTGGCCTCGGCCTCCAGCCCGCGCGCCACGGCCTGGAGCACACCGTACAGGCGCATCCCCGCCGGGAACGCCGCCAAGGCGAGTCCGCCGGCCACGTACGTCCGGATCGGGTTGTCAGTCGAATCGGACGGCAGACGTGCCAGGCGATCAGAAAGGAGCGGCGCGTAGGCGTCGACCTCGGGGACCACCAGGGCGATATGCTCGAGCGGCGTACCCGCCGCGATCTGCTCCGTGACCCAGGTCGCCGCCGCCTCGATTTCATCTTCGATACTCGGGTACTCTTCCAAGTCCACAGTGCCGTCAGGACCCGTGGACCGCAGTCGCCGCGGATCAGTCAGCACCTCCGGGAGCGCAAAGAGGAAGTGCTGCACCAGATCGAGCTCGGAATCGGCGGACACTGGTCGCTCGTTGTGGCCGCTATCAGCAGACGAGTATGTCGATTTTCTCTCAAAACACCCTTCGACAGGCTCAGGGTGAGCGGAAAGACCCTTATCGGATGGACTCTGCGACCGCTCGTGCTGAGGCTCTCGAAGCACGTCTTCGCATTTGTCGACAGTCTCAGACGCCGGCAGCAGTTGCCGCCAGCGCTGGGTGCCCGGACGCAGCGGACGTGCCTCCTGGAACACGACATGACAGGCGGGAAGCGCCCGCAGAAAACGCAACAGCGTGGTCGGAGGCGATGCGGCCAGCACGGCGAAGATGGGACCAAACGGAGCCAGCAGTTCGGGACGGCCCGCGGCCAGCTCGGCGGCTTCGGTCAGCAACTGCGCGTCGGTCGCTGCGATTCCTCTGTTCGCATCGGCAGCCTCCCAGGTGATCGCGACATCATGCAGGCGGTCTGCCGCCTGGCGGTCCTGCCCTGCGAGGCCGTCGGCAACCGCCACCGCCAGTGAAGCGTCGAGGCCGCTGGCCTCCAGGTCGGTGATGGTACGAGCGAACGCATCGACATAGCCCTGACCGGAGCGCAGCTGCTCGGCGTTGAAATAGCGGAGCGAGCCGGCCAACATCCCCGACTCGAACAACTCCAGGACGCGCAGTCTGCGCACGTCTTCCCATGCAGCGGTACGGACATGCCCTGCCCGCACGAGCAGCTCACGCGCGAACTCGACCGGGCGTAAGAACAGCACACCGGC
Source organism: Binatia bacterium (assembly GCA_044450645.1). Classification (GTDB taxonomy): domain Bacteria; phylum Desulfobacterota; class Binatia; order HRBIN30; family HRBIN30; genus JAGDMS01. Next base: position 15,261 of record JBIOJG010000048.1, on the reverse strand, counting down.
GAGCTGTTCCGGCCGCTCGCGTTCGACACACACGTGACGCCGGATGGCATGGGCCTGCCGCTCGGCAGCGACCAACACCACGGCACGACGTATCGGCTCTTTCGGCACGGACGCCAACCGGCTCCCGATCCACGTCACCGGCGAGGTGAATATGGCTTCGAACGTGCTCACGCTCACTCCCTCACGGAATCAGATGAGAACGTTGCCCGCTCGTAGACGCTCGATCTCCTCTGCCGAGTAGTGGAGTATCTGCGACAGCACGTAGTCGCTGTCCTGCCCCAGGCACGGCGCCGGGCGGCGCACCGCGCACGGGGTGCCTGTCATGCGCCATGGGATGCCAATGTGCTGCCGCGCCCCGACCTCCGGGTGCTCGAGCCGCACGAACGCCCCAGTCTCGTTGAGGTGGCGATCCTCCGCAATATCTTGGTTGCTGTATGACGTGAACGCTGGGATGCCAGCATGCTGCAGGATGTCGGTGGCGTCCTCGGGCGAACGCTCCCGCGTCCATGCCGTCACGATCTCCTCCAGCCGATCCTCGTTCGCCTGGCGCGCGGCCAGCACCTGATAGCTGGGATCTGTTGCCAGGTCCGGACGCCCGATGATGCGAGCGAAGCGTCCCCATTCGGCGTCGTCGCGGATCGCAATTGCCACCCAGCGCTGCTCGCCGGCGCAACGGAACACGCCGTGTGGGGCCATGTCTGGATCACGGTTGCCCCGACGCGGCGGCTGTGTACCATTCATGCTGTAGTCCATGGCCCCTTCCGGCAGCACCGCGATCGTCGTCTCCTGCTGAGACAGATCGATGAACTGGCCGCGGCCGGTGCGGGCGCGGTAGAGGAGCGCCGCCAACACGGCAAAGGCGCCATGCAGTCCGGCGGTGGGATCGCCGTAAGAGATACCGACATGCATCGGCGGCCAGCCGGCGTAACCGGTGAGCGACGACATCCCGGCCAAAGGAACCTGCGCCGGTCCGTAGGAGACGAACTCTCGTTCCGTTCCGGTGGCACCATAACCGGACATAGCGATCATGACGATATCGGGCTTGATCTGCTTCAGGACATCGTAACCGAGTCCCATGCGATCCATCACACCGAAGGCAAAATTTTCGCAGACGATATCGCTTTGGGCGACCAGTTCCTTGGCAATCTCAACGGCGCGGGAATTTTTCAGGTCGAGCGCCAGGCTCAGCTTTCCCTGGTTGTATTGATTGAAATATCCGCTCCGATTGATGCCGAACTCGCCATCCGCCCACGGCGGCAACATGCGCGTGACGCAGGGGCGCGTCGCGGTCTCGATGCGAATGACTTCCGCGCCCAGGTGCGCCAGCTGCAAGGTGCAAAACGGTCCCGCCCACACCCAGGTGAAGTCCGCGACACGGATGCCCTGCAGCGGTGGGGCGCCGGCCATCGCTACACCACTCCTTCCCGCCGCAACACGGTCAGCTCCGAAGCCGTGATGCCCAAGTCGCCCAGGATCTCGTCAGTGTGCTGTCCGAGCAGTGGCGCGGGCCGGTGGATCGTCCACGGGGTGCGCGAGAACTTGTAGGGCACACCGGGGTATTGCAGGCTGCCGGCGCGCGGGTGATCGATGACGGCGAAGAACCCGCGCGACTTGAGATGGTCGGAGGCGAACAGGTCGGCCATCGTCGATACCGGCGCCAGCGGCACTCGGCGAGCCTGTCCGGCGTGATACAGTTCCTCGACGCTGTGCTCCCGCACCCATTCTTGCAGCAGCAACTTGAGCGCATCCCAGTTGGCGCCGCGTGAGAGCCGGTTGTCGAACAGCTCCAGGCTGGCCCACTCCGGATTCCCCATCAAATCGACCCAGGTTTGCCACTGGTGCTCCTCGATGCAACAGAGGTAGATCCACCCATCCCGACACTCGAGGAAGTCGAGCGGCTGGATGGGCTTCTGTCCCAAGCGTGAGGCCAGCATGCCCATGTACGGCCAGAACTCGAAGGCGAGTTCGAGGGTAGCGGCAAGGCCTTCCTGAATCGAGATCGAGACGTGCTGGCCGCGACCGTCACCTTCCCGGGCAAAGAGCGCACCCAGTCCAGCGACTGCGGCGTTGAGCCCGCCCTGGAATTCGGACTGCTGGCCAAACGCCTTCAGTGGGGGGAGATCCTCAGCCGCCGGCCCGCCGCCATTCAGATAAGATATTCCACCGGCATTCCACAGCGTGAGGTCGGTTGCCTGATAATCGCGATGCGGGCCGGTGAGGCCAAACGGCGTGATGGATACCAGCACCAGCTTGGGATTGACGCGCGACAGAGAGGCGAAGTCCACGCCCGTGTCCACCATCTGTCCCGGCGAGACATTGTGGACCAGCAGATCCGCCTTCGCGGCCAACGCGGCCAGCAACTCACGTCCCCGCGGCTGGGCGAGATCGAGCGTCACGCCGCGCTTATTCATGTTGAGGTACAAGAAGAGCCCGCTTTTTTCCGCGTCCGCATGGCCGCCCGGAAATGGTCCTCGACGCCGAGCCGGGTCGCCGCCGCTCGGCGGTTCAACCTTGATGACATCGGCACCGAGATCGGCCATTAGCTTCGCCGCATACGCGGCGGAAACCATGGTGCCACACTCGATGACGCGCACCCCTGTCAAGGCCTGTTCTGACATCGTACTCTGTGCGGGCCGCAGGATGTACCACGAAACTCGCCGGCTGCCAACGTCGTACCGGGGTCCCGTACACCAAATTGCTTGACAAGGGGCATGGGGTGATGGTCAGGTAGTGCGCGTCTGAGGGGCATGCATGACGGGCTTGGGTCGAAGAAATGGAGCGTGGGCAGCAATGGCATGCTTCACGGCTCTGGCACTCGCCGCATGCGGCTCGCAAGGCACGTCCAGCATATACATTCCGCCGCAGAACACCCCCGTAATCTCCGGCACCCTCTACGCACCCAACGGCCAGTTCGCCGCCGCCGACCACTGGTGGAGGTGGGCGGATGCGTTCGGTCTGCTGCCCCGCGCCTATGCGCTGCAAGGCGTCGTCCCCGTGACCAGCGTACAGAACGTGTCCTTGTCACGCTTGGATCCCGTCGAAGCGGCGCATGGCAGCACCGACCGTGCGTATCTCATCGCCAACGCCTCGACCGACCCTAAGACCGGCATGTATATGGTCGTGACCGACGCGGCCGGCAATCTCGATGCCGATCGCATGATCGTGCAAGTGGGCAGCGGTAATCTGCTGACACGCGCCTTCGTGTTTTCGCCGACGACCAACATCGATGCCGCCAGCGAAGCGCTCGTACGACTCGTCCTGAATCGCTTGACGCAAGCACCCCCAGTTCAGTTGGACACTTTCAGCAGTGACGGCCTGATGTATATTGACGTCCGTACGCGAGCGGTGGCGCAGGCTGTCTCGGGAAACAGCGTCGCCGAGATCAACGACAACACCTACGCCACGCTTGCCGGCAGCGGCACGGTCCTAGATGCGATCGACTGCGCCACCGGCGTGCAGGCGAAGTGCATGTAGTGGCGCGCCGATGTCTCAGGGCCGAATCGCCGACAAAGAGAGCGACCCACCCGCAGAAGGCGCAACGTAGAGACGGCTCAGGAACGCAGCTGGACGGGAACGAAGTCCAGTAACTGTTGCGGATCGTCCGGTTCGCTCACATGGTGTAGCGCGGCCATGAAGTCGGTGTGTGAATACGCAGTGGCATTCCACGCGCACAGGATGCGCCACTCGTCTTCGCGCGACGGCCGCGCCAGCAAGTGCACCATCTGTTTCTCGGTGAGCCCGATCGCAGCCCGCTCGCTCGGCGTCATGCAGAAGAGGATGTAGTCTGATCGTTTCGTCGTCACGAAGTACATGGCGTGGACTCACTTGATCGGTTGACAGGTCGGGCACACTCCGAGCTGGCCGTGCCGGACGGCGCGCGAAAAACTCAGAACCTGCATGCCGGCCGCAGCAAAGCCCCCGACATTCAGATAGCCGCCGTCGAGTGTCGCTGAGCTCGACCAATCCCAGCTCCGCTCCAGCAGGCGGGTCTTGCGCGCTTCGAAATACAGCAGCGTGTCGTACACCGCTTCGACCGCCGTTCGGCGACGGAGCGCGGCATCACCCACGATCGCGGCGTAACGGCGAATCGCCGCATCCTGCTCATCGTAAGACAGGTTGCAGCTGTCTTCCAACACGGCTTTACGCACCAACGCCCAGCCTGCAGTACACGTCTCTTTGGCCGCCAACGGTTCCAGCGCGATGCCCCACTCGTCTCGCAGCTGGTACCCCATCTCGCGGGCGAGTTTCGCATCGAACGCCTGCGGGAATCGCTGCAGCATCTTGACGATGGTCAGCGGCTCACGATCTTCCGCTTGCGCCAGCCGCAAGACCAGCATCATCCCGCCCTTGCGGGCCGTGGCGAGAGCGTCACTCGTAAACGGAAGCTCCGCACGAAGTTCCGGAGCCGACACCGGGCCAAAGACGTTGACGACTTCTTCCGGACCGAGGACGTCGTCACCGAGAACGGCGCGGGCCTGATTGACACTGATTGCCGGCATCGTGCGGTTATAACAGAGCGCCGCCTCGACTCAACCCACATGACGAGGCGGCATCCGTGAGGGCGTGTGACATGAATGTAGGCAAGGTGCGATAGGGCAGGTTTTGTGCTGGAATCTGGCTGTAGCCCTCAATCCAGAAAGGCGTGGTGGCCCCCGCTCACCCTGAGGCTCTCGAAGGGTGAGCGCGATCTTGGCAGCGCGGCACGTGCGGGGTACGGTTGCCGCGGCGAAAAGGACTGATGGCGTTCTGGGTCTACATTCTGCGGTGTACCGATGGCTCGTACTACGTTGGCCACACGGAGAATCTCGAACTGCGTCTAGCGCAGCATCAGTCGGGGGATCTCGGCGGCTATACGAAGCCACGCCGTCCGGTACGGCTGGTGTACTCTGAGAGCTTTGGCAGTCGGGACGACGCCTTTGCTGCGGAGCGACAGATCAAGGGCTGGAGTCGGCAGAAGAAGGCAGCACTAATCGCTGGCGATTGGGAGCGGCTACGCTTACTCGCGCAGCGGCGTTCACCGTCGACATGACCGCAATGCCGTGCCCAGCGGGCGCTCACCCTTCGAGAGCCTCAGGGTGAACGGGTAGACCGCACGACACGATCCACAAATTTGTCGCACACCCCATCCGTGACGATCGGGGTGATCATCCACCGATCTGGTACATGCTGCGGTCTTCGGTAGAAACGCCGCGGGCAAGGTGGTGCCCGGTCGGCTTGGCGGCGACGGCCCGCAGCAGGAGGTTCTGGATAGCCGTCTCGTCGGTCCCGTCGCGCAGGGCCCGGCGCAGATCGATCTCGTCGTCATTGAGCAGGCAGAGGTGGAACTTGCCGTCAGCCGTGAGCCGCATACGGTTGCAGCTGCCGCAGTAGGGTCGGCTCACTGGGCTGATCAGCCCGATCACGCCGGGGGCATCCGCAAGGCGAAAGTTCTGGGACTCATCTGCGGGATGTTGATCCGGCAGCAGCGTCAGCGGCCCGACCGCCTCTTCGATGCGCCGGCGGGTGTCCGTGTTCGACACATATTGCGACACCGCCAGCCGCGCACATTCCCCGCCGCCGAGGGGCATCAGCTCGATGAAACGCACATGCCAGTCATGGGTTTGCGTCAGGCACGCCAACTCGACGACGTCTTCATCGTTGTACCCGCGTGTCACCACGACGTTGAGTTTGACGGGGCGCAAGCCCACGGCTTCCGCCGCGTCGATGCCGGCCCAGATTTCCTCCATCGTGGCGAAGCGCATGATGCGCTGCAGGCGGCCGGGATGAAGCGTGTCGATATGCACGTTCACGCGCCGCAATCCGGCGCTGGCGAGGCGCGCCGCCAGCCGTGGCAGCAGGATGCCGTTGGTGGTCATCGCCAGATCATGCAGGCCGGGCAGGCGAGCAAGGCGTTCGACGATTTCCACCACATCAGGGCGCAAGGTCGGCTCGCCGCCGGTGAGTCGGATCTTGCGAAAGCCAACGGCGACGGCCGCGCGGCCCACACGTTCCAGCTCGGCTGCCGACAGCAACTCATCCGACTTTGCGAAGCGCAACCCGCTCAGCGGCATGCAGTACACGCAGCGCAGGTTGCAGTGATCGATGAGCGAGATGCGCAGGTAATCGATGGCGCGCCCGAACCCATCTTGCGGCATACCCACCATGTTTCGGGAAGCACCGGCTAAGTCAAGCGACAGATGTTCCAGCGCTTGCCGGTATACGACTCTATCTCGCTTCGGTACCGTATCGCGCATTCCAGGTATTCGAGGATATGAAGGCGTTCTCCTGAACAGAGCATTGAGACGGTGGAGCTGGGCTGTGCACCGACGTCAACGTTCTCGCAATATCCGAACGAGTTGGGGGCCGACCTGGAGCAGCAGGCTTGGACGGATCGGGAGGGCGAGTACGGGTCGAGGCCCAATGAGATGAAAGCCCTGCGCGTGAGCTGGCCTGCACCCGCTTGGCACCGATGCCGTGCCGCCAGTCAACCCGTTGGCGGCGGAGCCGCGGCGACCGCATTCCCTGCGCCGTCCAATCCAGCGCCGCACAGGCTACCGGCGCCATGGCTCCACGCCCAGTGGCGCGGGAAGGTGGAGCGCGAGGAGGAAACCACCGCGTGGTGTCCTCCTCGCATCCAGGCCGGCGGACAACTATCACACACGCCACTGGCACGCTCGCGGCCAGCGTGTAACGTCTCACGCCAGCGGCGTCTTGAGCAGCACCTTCGGTTCGTACGCCAACCGCCCCTTCTCCTCGTTGCGGTAGCGACCCGCGAAGACCGTCAGATCCACGTGCTGCTCCACGATCTCGTTCAGCGCGTACTCGAACGAGCCCGGCACGATCTGATCCGCGTAGCTCAGCGGAATCCACTTGTCCTGCTTCAGGTTATACGGCTTGTACCGCGCCATCCGTCCCTCCCCACCACTTCAGCCGTCCGAGCATCCCCCGATGCCCGCGATGCCTTGATTTACCTGGGTGCGCGGAGTTCTTCTACACCCTCAACGGCTTGCGCCTGAGCGCGCGCGTCCTTCCTCGGCTCCAGCGCCGAGTCGGGCGGCCCGCGTGAGAGAGATCGACCGGTCCGAGTGCATCACGCAGCTACCATCGCTCCGAGCGGCAAGCCCCAGAATGATCCCGCGATCCCGAGCGCATGGGCTTTAACCTTCTGGTCGAGCCAAGCCTGCATTTGCGCCCGTCTCGCACGTGCTTCGGGCGTCTCCTCGCGCACACGCCAAGAGCCTGTCTTTTCGAGCAGAGCCGCAATCATGATGAAGAGCACGCAAGCCGCACTGAAAACGATCAGCCCGATTCCGCAGTAGGTGATGAAAACCGAGAACCGACTCTGTGCGTCATTCATTGAAAGCACTCGATGTGCGTAGCCGAACGGCGTGCCGCTGAGCGGACGCAGGCGCACCGGGAGATTTCAACCCGAGGAACGGCGCTCATGCCCGCGGTCGGCTGAAGCGGACAGTTAGCGGCCAACCCCGATCTCCTTCGCGAATGCGATCACGTGCCCGTCCGGATCGAGGCTATAAGCTGCCTCATGGCCCCAATCCCTGGCTTGAAGTGCACTGAGTTCTCGCGCGCCGTTCACAAGCGCGCGTTGATGAAATGAGTTTGGATCCTCGGTGAGCAAATACAACTCCGCGCGTGGGATGCCCGCTCCACGTTCAGGGTCGGGGAGGCGATCGCCGAGCAGTCGCTTGATGCTCGCGGTTGGCATCAAACCGAGAATAGCGCCTTCATTCAGGCGGAACTCTGTCATCCCCGGCACATCCAGGTGCGCTTTCACTCCCAAAACGCGTGTGTAAAACGCAGCGCTGGCCTTTTGGTTCGAGACGTACAAGATCACGTGTGCTTTCATTCGTTTCGGCCCGTCATTCACGTCTGTGCCGCTAACGCCTACGCTCACGCGCGGCGGGCACGACGCGCCGCTTCAATTCAGCGGAATGGCTGGCTGCCCGCCGTCGCGTGGAGCCTATTGTTCGGCCTGTTCGTCGGGAGTGTGACGTCATGATCGACCCTGCGTGAGCCTCCTCACGATCTTCTCCGGGTCCTGCCGGCAGTCAAGGACCGCCCACACCTGGGCAACGTTGCCCTCGACTCGGTAGACCGCGTACGGGAAGCGTTTGGACAGAAGCCGATGGTAGCCAAAGTGTACGGGGTGGATCCCGGCGTACAGCTGTAGCGCGTCAACGTCGGAGAAAAGCGCGTCCAGAAAGTATTGCCCCAAGCCGGGCTCTTGCGCCTCGTAGAAGCGGGCGCCGTCAACGAGGTCCTGCTCGGCTTCGTCGAGGACCTCGACCCGCATCATGCTTTCTCGCGAATCCTGGCCTTTGCCGTGTCCCAATCCGAGAACCGTGACGCGCCTTCGCGGACGCGATGCTCGCGGGCCGCCAACACGTCCGCATGCCAGCCGGGAGAAGGGAGTTCCTCAGGCACACGCTGAAGATCAGCCCAGATTTCCTCGATTGCCTGCAATTTCTCCACCGTGGTCATCTCGTCCAGCGGTATCGTCAGCTTCATGTCTCCGCCTCCACTGAGGAACATCCTGCCTCGTCTCTCCGACCACCGCAACCTCCGACCTGCCGATGCCGAACGTCCTGCGCATGAGCGGCGCGCGCAGCATGCCCAAGGTAGTTACCGAGGCTCATGCGCGAGACGGAGAAGATCACGTTCTTCAGCAGCCAGCTTTCCGATATCCGAGTAGCCGTCGAAGAATGCTTCGGTGTGGCGCAGAACCTCTTCGAATGTAGCGGTGAGAATGGTGTTCTCGACTTGAAGCTGCTTCTTCGCGCAACAGTAGAGTCCGGCGGTCGATTGATTTGGACATTCGTCCTGTTGCACAGCGATGGCGTCAGCGCACGTCTTCTGCTCCTGTTCGCTGAGGTCATACGCGCCGCCTTGCGGATCGTTGTGCATCCCACATGATGCGGTCATCGCAGCGAAGATTAGAGCGAAGAGCTTCAGACCGGTACGCATCCAAGATCATCCGATGCCGAACGCTTTGGCGATGAGCCGCGCTTTCCTTTCGCGTCGGCCTCCATCGCCTTGATCGGCGAGCCGATCACGCGTACATGAGCCGCCGCCGCTTTGGCTCTGGAACCGGGTCACCGAATTCGGTTGCCGTATCGATCCAGAGCTGCATGGCATCCTTGGCGTTGGCGAGCGCAGCTTCCTGGGTATCGCCGTGCGCCATGCATCCGGGAAGCTCCGGCACCTCAGCTACGAACACCCCGTCCTCGTCGCTCCAAAAGAGGATGATTTCGTAGTTCAGCATTACGTTGAGCCTCCGAGCTTGTACTTGAGAATTGTCGCACGCACTGGTCGCACTTGCTAGACTTTGGCCCTGCTTCCTTCGCGCTGAAGATTGATCTTCTCTTCGACGCCCGCCTTTCGGAACATGTGGTGGCTCCCGCGTATCCGTTCCTCGAAGCCGAGCCGGCGCAGCAGCTGACGGAGGTCGTTGAAAGGGATGTTCGCGTCCGATGTCCCGCGAAGTATGCGGGCTAGAAGATCATTGTACTTGGCCACGATACCGGCTTACAACAACTCCGTGACCGTGCCTAGTGGCGAGGCGCTGAGCACAGCGGCGTTCGTAAATCTCCCCATCAACGCTCGCATGACACCTCACGGCAGGTCTCTTGGATCTCCGACGTCAACTTGAACTCCTTGCATTCCTGCTTCAGCAAAGGCTCGGCAGCATCCATTGCTTGACGTGTCCGATCGATCACATCCTGAGGCGGTTTCTTATTGAGTTCCATGTGATACATCCCGAGCCGCGCCTCACCCTTGTAGTCCACACTTATTGACACGACCCCCCAAATCTTATCGCCGGAGAAGATGAACTGGTCGCGTCTGTCGGTTGGGTGTGGCCATGACCAGGTGCTGGGCTCATCGTGGTGGTGCTCGACCCGTGAAACACCAGGCACTTGTCGGAGGGCTCTGGGAACGCACGATACATCGATAGGCTGAGCCAACGGTGCCGATCGCCACACGCCATATCCAATATCGCACCCAAACGAGAACGCCCATGTCGCAGTACCGATAGCAAGTACCAAAATGGTCCGCGGTCTTCTCCGCTGTTCCACCACTCTTCTCACCACGCCGCCGAACGCGCGGGCGTTCAGGCGCGGCCGGCTTTTGGCCGGCGCCTGGAACGACTTGTTCGGCCTACTTGCGCTCTACGCTTGGCGATCAACTCTCGCACCTCCGGGACGAGTTCCTTTGGGACCTCCATGACCGTCTGTGTTTTGTCTTCGAACGACGCCTCGTCCTCCGCCACCGCCTCCACATCGTTCTGTTGTTCGTAGTGGGCGAGCACGCGACGCACGCGCGCTTCGTCCCAGCCTCGCGGAAATCTACTTTGCCTCATCTGCTGCCCTTCCGACGGCGTCGCCGTCGATGTGCGATCAACGGTCTGCCGCGCAGTTCATATGCTGTGATTACAAATACACTATCTGGCTCAGGGTCGGGAACATAGATCACCCGGAGGTAACGGCCGGCGGTCGTCTGACCCATGGCGACGCGTGACCCTTCTCGACCAGGACGGTCTTCACCGGGACTCTCCAGGATGTCGGTGACCTCGTCCTCCTCGACGTCGTGGCTATAGATGTGCGGCTCGCCGGATTCGGGATCAAGGTAGAAGCGGACGTTCATTCCGCCGCATCATACCGCGGTCGCATCGCGAAGCCCAATCCAACGCCCTGCCTTCACCGGCGCGGGTCTTTGTGCGCAGCCGGTGGAGCGCCTTGCTCGGCGTTCTCTTCGTATTTCCGCGATTCCGGACACTCGCCAGTCATCCCCTCGCCCTCGCAGAGGACGATACGCAAGCGGCTGATCCGCTGCGCGGTCGCGCGGGCCACGCATCGAGCATGTACCAGCGGTTGAATCGAGCCGCCGTCGGCAAACGCCGCCTCCCACTTGCAATCGTGGTCGACGAACTCTCCCCACTTCCTTTGGTTCGCTTCAAGCCGAGCCCATTGCTCTGGCTGTCTTGCGGCCAGCTTGCTTCGGAGGTCGCCGACAAGCCTCTCCAGTGTCTGGCGTTGCATCTCAGAGTCGCGCCTCGCGCAGATGTTCATCTCTGCCTGGCTCATGACCTTGCTCGTCCATCCTCGGCAATCAAGCGTTTTCGGATCCACGGCGTCCTGCGCGAACAAGGGTAACACCGCCAACAGCACCGCAACGGCAACAAGGAGGAGGTGCCGAAGAATCTGTGCCTTCGAGATCGTCACGCCTTTTCAGCCGAACGCTCCGCGCTCACTTGCCGCGCCAGGCCGTTGATCGGATCTGCCGAGCTTCCGAATGGCCAGCTGGCGCGGTCAAGTGCAGCGCGTTTGTTCGGCCTCTCGTTGATGGCATGCCTTGCCCCCCAACGTGTTTCTGTCACGACTGGCGATCTGGTGCCGATCGTGCCTGCAAGCCCCTTCGTTTCGCTGCCAGCTTTCGAATCTCTTCGGCGAAATGATGCCGAGCCGTCAACTGGTGATCGAGTTCAGTCACCAGATGTTCCAACGCGACGACCATCTGTGCCGCAGTATCGGCACACTCGTCATCCGTCATCGAGTGGATTCCCTGACTGAGGCCGTCGTAGAGCAGGCGCAGAGGGTTGGCGCCGTCAACGATCAGAGACGGAGGTAGAAACTTGGAGGCCTCGGCAAGCTTCTTGTCTGCGGTTCGAGAGTCAATTATCTGCTGCAGCTCCTTTAGTTCCTCGGCGGAGGCACCTAGCTCACGATTCAGGTCGTGAAGAAGGGCAAGGATTCGGTGGACGTTGTTCTCGACTACTCTTCTGAGATAGGCGCAGGCACCAAGGCCGTATCCTTGACTAAGACTGACAAGCCCCTTCCTATAGATTTCCGAATCGGCACCAAGCGCCTCCTCGATCGCTGCCGACATTTCAATACTCCATGGCGGCCTTTGCCCCACCTTCCTGAGCCAACCATCCTCAACGTTCACCTCAACCCAGTACCGTAATTCCTGGGAGCAGATCACACACCGGAGAGAATAATCGAAGATTCCGCTCCTTATCTTCGGCGGGGGTGGCATCCCCGCACCGCCTCCGCTCGACCGTAGGTCGGTAAAGGGACGCTCGGACTTGCAAGAAGGGCATCGGGTCAGCATGCGAGAGACATGCATCTGTCCCGGATGCTCGGGGAAAGTCGCGGCCTTTTTCACGTATAAAGGACTTCGCACGAGAAAGTCCGCTTGGAACGCTTCGTCAGCAAAAACGGGGGTGCTCATGGCGCTTTCTACTACCACGTGTCGCAGTCCCAGTCTTGAAACCCTAGTGCACTTACGGCCGAACGGCGTGCCGCTGAGCGGACGCGGGCACACCGGGACAGCTCGATCCAACTCCGTCTGCTCATACCCGCGGTCCGATCGAGCGGCGTGTTAGGGTCTGTCCCTTGCGCGGTCATTTGGCGGTCTCCATGAAGGATCTGACGAGCGCCATATTGTACAAAGGGATCCAAAGCAACTGCACTCGACCGCCGGAATCCTGCAACGCGGTCACGTCGGCGACCGCAGGGATTCCGGTGGGGATTTTATCGGCAACTTCTCGCCTGAGAGCGTCCAACCTCTGGTATGCTGGCCCCACCACGTCGAGGCTTGCATCCACCGCAACATTGAGCAGTTGCGATACGCTATCGACTAATCTCCGAAGCTGCTCGAAGATGCCGATCTGTTCCGGTTGGCGGCGAAGTAATGATTTTGCGTTTTTCCAATCGTAACTCGCAAGTAACTCATCTCTAGCGAGCGTGACCTCCGCCCGATAAACGACACCCCGCGACTTGCCGGCAGTGAGCGCACTCGAGAAATCTATTCGATACGGCGGAAGGCCGACGTGCTGCACATAATTGCGAAACTCCCAGAAGAAAATGAAATCAAACCGGCGCTGCCGCTGTCGGTCGAGCTGTCGTTCAAACGCGTCCAGGAATCGAGGGTTTCCGCCTTTGCGAGACAAGCGCTTCAAGCGTGTTTGCCAGTGATCCACGAAGAGCCTGAAAGTGGCGAGCACATTGATCAAGTGGCGATTTAGTTCGATCGATAAGCGATTAGCAATCACTTCGTTGAATGCGCCAGTTCGCGCGTATTCGTAACCGGCCTGCGACCAAAATTCCTCAAATGCCGCGTGATTCTCAGCGAACAACAGGTGCACAGACAGCGCCTGACCAAATGCCCAAAGCTTGCTGACCGCCGCGGCTACTTGCTCTCGCTCAGCAGAATTGACGGTCCGCACGGCCGTCATCTGCGACTCCCCCTCGTTACTGCCGAATCCGATCAGCTGGTACTGTGGCACGATATGCAATGCGACCCTAACGCCGGCGCTCAGGGGCGGCCACCCGCAGTGGGTGGCCGTACCTCTGCAGCGCCTTGTTCGCGATTCTCTCCGATGTTTCCCATGATGCGAAGCGCAGCCACGGTTCGGTCGTCAAGTTGTTCGAATCCGACACACTCGGCGGAAAATCGTCCGGCAGTAGATTTTCCAACAAGTATGAAACGCACGTTACCAGGAGAAGTTTCAACGTCCGGCAGTCTGCCATCTGCAATTTCCTTCTCAATTCGCCTGCCATCGTAAGGCACTTGCTTCACCTCCAGCGGGTCGAGTGCCACATCGAGGGATTCGTCCCATCGCAATGGCTCAAGGCGAAACGAGCCGCAGACCTTGCCGGTCGAAGTTTTGAGTATGAGATCGGGAGTGCCGAGGATCGTAATTCGGTCTCTGCCTTTGTTCTGAAAATCGACAACGGCCACGACCTTCTGTGATCCTCTCCCATCAACGGGCATCCTGTAAACACCAAGAAGTCGCACAGAAACTCTTGCGCGGTACTTCCACCACTCAAGCATTTGGACTGCGAATGCAGTAGTGCCCGTTACAGCACCAAGAATCGCTATGGCGAGTGTGATGTTCTGTTCAGTCATGATAGCTCTCTGGATGTGCTTCCCGCGAACGCCGCGGCTCAGGCGCGGCGGGCGTCGGTGGAACGCGGCTGTCGCCCGCCGTCGCCTGCAGCCGCTGAGTTAGCCTGCGGCGACGGGGGTGAGCAGGTCTCGAAGCCATGCATCAAGTTGCTCGATGATATCTGGCCAGTCTCCCTTCAACTTAAACGGGACGACCCAGTGATCACCCAGATGGAGGACCTTACCCTTTTTGTTGCGGGCCAGCCACTCCCTGGATGAGCTATCAGCAACTTCGAGGAACAGACAGCTTTCGGTGCCTTCAGCCAGAAACCACAGTCCAAACCAAAACCAAAGTGGGTCACCTGTCGTCGCCGCTCGTTGAACGGTGATGTTGAATCCATAGGACAGCCCCTCACCGTTTTTGGCCTGAAGTGAATGGGCTTCGACACCGCTCATCTCGGACACCACTGCTCGAGCATGACGCACGAGATATTGAAAATCGAGGATCTCTCGAGCGATCGACGCCTGTTGTGATGGATTGGGAGGGAGTCCGAAGGAATGATCATGTGTGTCCATAACGGCAGCGGTCTCCTCAAGCTGATAGCGGAGTCGCCCCTCGCAGTGGGTCGCCGCTTCCCGGCACCAGCGGGAGAGCGTAACCCAAGGAAGAGCAACGAGTTGAATGTCGGCAGCGCGCCCCAAGTATCCCTTGGTCTCTCGGTCGGGCTTCTCCCATATTGCTTTCTGGAAGGCAGGGGTGCTCCTCAGTCTTACGACCGCCTCCTCGCAGAGGTCGCGAAGCCGAACGCTGGGAGCCAGTAGGACGAAGACGCCTTTGGTTCGTTTCGCGAGTTCAGCAAGATACGCAGTCGGCTGATTGTCGGTAAATCGGGCGTTTAGTTTACATTCGACGATGGCCCGGCGGCCATCGGGGTTCCCATCGAGCAACCAGCGTATATCTACGATCCCCCCAGCCTCGCCGCCGCGTTGGGTCCATAGCTTCGACTCGACGCTCTCATCGCTGCCCGGCCATAAACAGGCTTGGAAGCGGTCGCGAAGACCGCCAGCAAACTCCAACAGATGAGCGACCGCTTCCGTCAGGGAATCCTCGGGCTTCGAACGAGCAGCCACACGCGGTAAGAAGCAAGGAACCAGGTCGCTCACGACATGTCTCTCCGCAGGCTAACGTAAGAGGGTTTTTCCGTCGTCCAACGTAAGAGGGTTTTTCCGTCGTCCAACGTAAGAGGGTTTTTCCGTCGTCCGGCCAAACGAGAGCGAGGGTGTCGAAGCCGGAGCGAACGGGCCGGATGGCGGAAAGACCCCGTTGAACTGAACCGCGTGCCACGAATGCTGCTCCCTATGGAGCTTCTATCGCAG
>JBIOJG010000047.1:0-45616 GCA_044450645.1 Binatia bacterium | reverse complement strand
TACGCCGCCAGAAGAGGGCGGCTACTCGGGGCGAGCGGTTCCATGTTGATTTCAGAGGGTTTTCCCCGTTCACCCCGAGTAGGCCCCATCTTCTCAGGGGCCGTATCGAGGGGCGACTCGCGTTTATCGACACTCCCTTGGTAAGGAGGGGATCACAGCACGCATTCCTGGCCCTCCTCTTTGCTACGCCCATGGCGTTGCGCCGCGACCCACGATGCTTCAGTATTTGAAGCGATGGTAGGTTCCCGGCTCTCGATTCTCCTCGAGCTGGCAGCGACGTTTGCGTTGTCGAGCGCGGTTGCCGTTGCGCAGGTGGGCGGCGGGCCGGTACGACAGGACAGCAGGCCGGTATCCGAAGGGAGCACCAGCATCGGCACCGGAAGCGGACCCGTTCATGACACGGGCGGCAGCGTCCACGAAGGCAACGCCGGGCGGCTGAGTGGGAACTCCGTACGCGGGTCGGTAACTGCCGACGTCCTGAGCGGACCGGTATCAGATATCAGCGCCGGCCCCGTCACCTCGCGACAACCGGTCTCCGGAGGCGGCACCGTCACCGACTCCTCCGCTGGAGCGGTGACCAAAGACGTTGACAGTCCGATCCGTGAGGGTATCGCCGAGCCCGTCCAGGGACTCGGACGGCTGCAGCAGCAACTCCGTGCCATTGAGCCGCTACCGCGGGAGGAGACTGGCGAACAGGAGACCGTGGGGCAGGCCGGCATTGAAGCCGTCGACCCTACTCCTGCTCCACCTGAGGCCGCAGCCGAGCCGGAGTCAGACGAGGCGGCCGAGCAAGACGGCGGAGAGATGGAGTCCGAGCCAGTGCAGGAAGCTCCGCCGACACCTGAAGCCGAGCCGTAGAGGCGCAGCATGCTGCGCTCCCTACTCTCACGGCGCAGCATGCTGCGCTCCTACTTCGCAGCTGTGCTGGCTCAGTGGCACACGCGCCTCGGCATCTGATAAAGGCAGCGCCGTGGCGGCAGAACTGAGTAACGAAATCGCCCTCATTACCGGCGCGGGTCGCGGCATCGGGTACGCCACGGCGCTGCGCCTGGCGCGCGCCGGCTGTACTCTGGCGCTGGTAGCACGCACCGAATCCGAACTGCAGGCAGTCGCCGCACAGGCCGCGTCGAGCGGGGCGCACACGTTGGTATTGCCGGCTGACATCACCGACGACGCGCAAGTCGAGTCATCACTGCAACGCGCCGTGAAGGAGTTGGGCTACATCTCCATTCTCGTCAACAACGCCGGCTGGGCCCCGCCTCGCACGCCGGTCGGAAAGGCCGCGGTCGCCGACGTGGACCGGGTGCTGGCCACATGCCTGCGTGCGCCGATTGTTCTCAGTCGTTTCCTTCTGCCCGACATGCTGGTGCGTAAGCACGGCGCCATCGTCAATGTGGCTTCCGTAGCGGCGCGCGGCGCGCGAGCTGGTGAGGCGGCGTACGCGGCCGCGAAGGCTGGTCTTGTCGCTTTCACGCGCGCCCTGTTCGCGGAAGTGCGCAACAGCGGCGTCAAGGCCGTGGCCGTATCCCCCGGCTACGTCGACACGGGATTCGTACCGCCCAACCGACGCATGGATCGCGCCAAGTTCCTCCAACCGGAGGACGTTGCGGAAGCGATCTTTCAGGTGCTGACCTGCGATGGCCGCGCGTGTCCGACCGAGGTCGTACTGGAACCCCAATTCGATCCCGAGAAGCCGTGATGCAAGACCTCCATGGGCGTGTTGCCGTGGTCACCGGCGGCGCGCAGCGACTAGGAAAGGCCATCGTGCTCGCCTTGGCCGAGGCCGGTTGCAACCTCGCCGTCGCCTACCGCACCTCCGCCGCCGAGGCGCACGCCACGGTTGAAGCGGCGCGCACCACGGGCGTTCAAGCGCTAGCGGTACAGGCAGACGTGGCACAATCGAGCCAGGTCGCCCGTCTGCTGGAGTCCACGCTCGCCGCATACGGGCATGTCGACATCCTGGTTGCCAACGCCGGTGCCTTCCGGCGCACGCCCCTTGCCACGCTGACGGAGGCGGATTGGGACGACATGATCACCAACAATCTGCGTACCACCTTCCTGTGCGCGCACCGCTTCGGCTTGCACCTGCGGGCGCAGACAGGGGGCGCGATCGTGACGCTCGCCGACGTTGCCGGCCTGCGGCCGTGGGCTGACTACCTACCCTACTCCATCGCCAAAGCTTGCGTCATCGCGCTCACCCGTGCGCTCGCCAAGGAGCTGGCGCCGTCGGTCCGCGTGAACGCAATTGCCCCGGGGCCCGTACTGTTCCCCCAAGATTTCGATCCGGTCCTCAGGCAACGTGAAATCAACCGTACCCTGCTGCAGCGTGAAGGGCATCCGTCGAACGTGGCCGGCGCCGTGCTCGCGCTGCTCCGGAATGACTACATCACCGGCGCCGTTCTACCCGTCGACGGCGGTCGCCTCTTGAGCTAACCAAACATCCCTGATGCACGAGTTCTGGCGCCAGGTGTTTGGTAACGACCGTCCCGTCGAGGTGGAGATTGGTCCCGGTTCGGGCACGTTCATCGTGCCGGTAGCGCAGCAGCGTCCGCAGACCAATTTTTTCGGCCTCGAAAACTCAACCAGCCGGGCATGGCACCTGCAAAACGCCATCGCATCCCGGAACATTGCCAACGCGCGTGTCATCCACGCGGACGCCGCGTGCGTGGTGGCGACCATCATTCCGGCTGAGTCCGTCGCAGCGTATCATATCTATTTCCCCGATCCGTGGTGGAAGCGGCGGCACCATCGTCGTCGCTTGTTCACACCGGCGTTTGCGCACGCCCTGGCACGCACCCTGCGCACCGGGGGCCGCCTGCACACCGCCACTGACGTCGAAGAGGTGTTTCAACAGGTCGTGCACACGCTGGAGTCGTGCGGAGCGTTCGCGAGAGATACGGCCGCGCCCTCACCGCGCCTCGGTCCGACCTCCTTCGAGCGCAAAGGGCTGGCGCGCGGCGCCGTGATTCACGAGGCGGCGTTCGTCAGAAACGGGATTTCTCCGATTCACATCAACATCGCGGCGCCGATAACGCCGGCGGAATCGCCGAGCAGGTTCCGTCGCAGCGGCGTGCGTAACTCGTTGTTGAATACGTAGCCGGCCACGGCATCGCGGCCGAGCGTATACAACTCATCGATGTTCGACAGCCCGCCGCCGAGAACGATGACGTCCGGGTCGAGGATGTCGATCAGGTTGGCCACGGCCCGCCCAAAGCGGTCCAGGAACTGCTGGACCACCTGTGTCGCCGCCGGCTCACCGGCGCGATAGGCCGCAACGATCCCCGGCATATTCGCCGCTTTCCCGCTGCGTTCGCGATACTGCTCTTCAACCGCCGGCCCGGCGAGGAAGCGCTCGACGCAACCGCGCTGCCCGCAGTAGCACGCAGGACCCAGCGGATCGATGCTGTGATGACCCCATTCTCCGGCAAGGTGCTGCGGCCCGGACAACAGCTCACCCCGATAGACGATGCCCCCGCCAATACCAGTGCCCAGAATAACACCGAAGACCATCCCGGCCCCCCGACCGGCACCGGCAACCGCTTCGGCGAGGGCGAAACAGTTTGCGTCGTTCTCGACGTGCACCGCCATCTCCAGCCGTTCAGTCAAGTCCTGCGGCAAGGGGCGCCCGTTCAAGCACGTCGTGTTGCAGTTCTTCATCGTGCCGTCGTCGGACACGGCACCCGGCGTCCCAATGCCAACGGCCACACACTCCGTCGCTTCCCGCCGGCACGCGTCGACGACAAGCCCAACCCGACCGATAATGTGCTCATAACCCCGCTCGCTCTCCGTAGCGAGGCGGTAGCGCGATGTGGGTCGATCCTCGGCATCCAGTACGACACCCTCGACCTTCGTCCCTCCGAGGTCGATGCCGATCCTGCGCCGCGATGGTTTTCCGAGCTGCACGCCGGCCTAATTTAGCGGATGCTCCCACGCCCGCACAAGGCTGCAAGTCCGCTGCGAGTCCGCCTGGAAGGCGAGGTTCGCCAGGGCTCCTGCTGGCCGAGCAGCGTGTTCCCGCAAGTCCTGTCAGCCATCAGCACCGGAAACTTGTCCACCTGAAACCATTCCGTCGAGATTGGTACCATCGAGCTGAAACCCACCATTTCCTGACGGGCACTGTCGCTGACACGAGCGCCGCCGGCGCATCATTGGAATTGGGAGGAAGATTGGCACAGACGCTGCATTCTCTACTCAGGAACTTGGAGGCGAAGTTTGCAATGTCTGAACCCGCGCTCGCCGTCCGTGATTCGCCGCGTCCGATTTTGGTGGTGGAAGACGACCCGAGCCTGCAAATAATACTTTCGTACTTCTTGAAGCGCGCGGGCTATACCGTCATAGCGGCTAACAATGGGAAGGAGGCGCTGCGCATCTTGCGGGCCGGCGTCGATCCATGCCTGATCGTGCTCGATTTGATGATGCCCGTCATGGACGGCGTTGAATTCATGAGCCTACAGCTCGAAGAGCCACGGCTTTCCCAGCTTCCCGTCGTTCTCTGTTCGGCCGCTCCCGGCTTGGAAGCGAAAGCCGCCCAACTCGGAGCCGTAGCGCACGTTCAGAAGCCCTTCAATTTCGAGTCGCTGCTGGATGTGGTCAATGCCCACCGCTTAGCCTAACAGGCTGCGGATCCGGGCCCCCCGCGTCGTCTTCCTGCACTCTCTGTCACCGGCTCAGGACGAAGATCGCCATGTCCGCGTTGAGATTCGGAGCATCGGTGATCTGGCAGTTGGCTTCGCTGTCGAAGTAGAGCTTGCGATGCATGCGGATTCCCTTGCCGGCGCAGAAGTCCTCGACGTCGGCGATCGACGGAAACCGCCGGTTCGGCGTGTTGTGCCACTCGAAATGGTACGCCCCTCCGCCCTTGGGCGAACGGCCCTCCTCGGAAAGCATCTTGCGCAGTTTGTGGTACGCGAAGTTCGGAAAGCTGACGATGCAGGAGCTTCCGACGCGCAGCATCTCATCGACAATACCCTCGGTATCGACGACCGACTGCAACGTCTGCGACAGCACGACGACATCGAACTGGCCGTCGGTGAACGGCAAGCGGCTTTTCTCCAAGTCCTTCTGCACCACGTCCAACCCGCGCTCGACGCAAGCCAGCACCGCTTGCTCGTCGAGCTCGACGCCGACCAGCCGCGTATGTCCCCGCCCACGCAGGCGCGACAGCAGTTCGCCGTTGCCGCAGCCGAGATCCAACACACTGGCAGCGGGCGGAATCAGCTCCACAATCATGTCGTAGTCGAGCCGCCGACCGTGAAAGATGCTGGTCGGTTCGTCAACGTACGCTTCAGCCGCTGCCAGTTGGCGCGCGGAGGTCGGCGCTCTGCCATCGACGGTGGCGATGAACGCGCGCATGAGACCGCCGTAGATCGCGAGCTTCTCTTCCAAGAGGAAGGAGTCGTGCCCACCCGAGGCGTCGACGCTGCAATAGGATACGGACCGATCTGCCGCGATGAGCGCATCGACGATCTGCCGACTCTGCCCCGGTGGAAAGAGCCAGTCACTGGAAAAGCTGATGACGAGCCAGCGGCACTGGCTGCGCGCCAGCGCCGAGCGCAGCTGATCGGATGTATCGCCGAGATTGAACAGGTCCATCGCCATCGACAGCGTCACGTAGCTGTTGGCGTCGAAGCGCTCGACGAACTTGTGCCCCTGGTAGGCCAGATATGAACCCACGGAAAACTTGTTCTCAAACGCCGTCGGGATATCCCTCGGCCGCAACCGGCTCGGATCGAACTTGGCCGTCATCGCCTCGAGGGAGAGATAGGTAATGTGCGCCAGCATGCGGGCCAGCGCCAGCCCCACCGCCGGCCCTGCGCCGTGCTCGTAGTACTGCCCCCCGTGGTATCCGGGATCATGCAGAATCGCATTGCGCCCGACCACGTCGAACGCCAGGGCCTGGCTGGTCAACCGCGGCGACGTAGCCACGGCGACGCAACCGCGCAGGCGCTCGGGGTAACGCACCGCCCAGGTCAAAGCCTGGTGCCCCCCCAGGGACCCCCCGACCACCGCTCGGAGCGCCTCGACGCCCAGGTGATCGATGAGCCGGCGCTGCGCCTCGACCATGTCACCAACAGTGATGGCCGGAAAGTCGGCCCCGTACGCCCGTCCGGTTTGCGGGTTGGTGCTGTTCGGGCCGGTGGTGCCGCGGCACCCGCCGAGGATGTTCGGGCAAATGACGAAGTAGCGGTCCGTATCAATCGACTTGCCCGGGCCGACGACGATGTCCCACCAGCCCGGATCGTCGTCGGCGTCGTGGCGGGCCACGTGCGAGTCACCGCTGATGGCATGACACACCAGCACGGCATTGTCGCGGCGGTCGTTGAGCTGTCCGTAGGTCTCGTAGGTGACCGTCACGGACGGCAGCTGCCCACCGAGTTCGAGTGGCAGCGGCTGCGCCAACGTCGCCTGCCGCGCATGGTGCAGCGGCGCGGCGCCGCGGACGCTGTCGCTGCTCTCGAACAGGGGATCCTTCATGCCACCGTTCAACGCTGTGATGTCTTCAGCGCCTGATCGAGGTCGGCGATGATGTCGGCGATGTCCTCGATGCCGACGGACAGCCGCACATACTCCGGGGTCACGCCGGTGTGCGCCTGCTCCTCAGGTGTCAGCTGCGAATGGGTGGTTGAGGCCGGATGGATCACCAGCGTCTTGGCATCGCCGATGTTGGCGAGATGGCTCGCCAGCTTGACGCTGTTGATGAACTTGATGCCCGCCTCGCGCCCGCCTTTGATGCCGAACCCGAGAACCGCACCTTGCCCGGCGGGCAGGAAGCGCTTGGCGTTGGCGTAGTCGGGATGCCCAGGAAGGCCCGGGTAGTTGACCCACTCGACCGCCGGATGCTTCAGGAGAAACTCGGCGACCGCCAGCGTGTTGCGGCAGTGGCGTTCCATGCGCAGGTGCAACGTCTCCAGCCCGAGCAGAAAGAGGAACGCCGCGAACGGGCTCATGCAGGCGCCGGTGTCCCGCAGCCAGTGCGTCCGGATGTGCAGGATGTAGGCGATGTTGCCGATCGGCCGTAGCGCTTCCTCGAACACGACCCCATGGTACGACGGGTCCGGGGAGCAGAACTCCGGCCACTTGTCCGGATTCTTGGCCCACAGGAACTTGCCGCTGTCAACGATGACTCCACCGATATGCACCCCGTGGCCGCCGATGAACTTGGTGGTCGAGTACACCACGATGTCGACCCCGTGCTCGATCGGACGCAGCAGGATCGGCGTCATGACGGTGTTGTCACAAATGACCGGCAGACCCAGGGCGTGCGCGGTATCGGCAATACGCCGGAAATCCGGTACATCGTTCTTCGGGTTGCCCAGGCTTTCGAAGTAGACGGCACGGGTGTTCTTGTCCGCGAGCTGCGTAATCTTTTCGGGCTCGCGCGCATCGAAAAAACGCACCTCGATCCCGAGCTTGCTCAGGGTCTGCGTGAACAGGGTCCAGGTACCGCCGTACAGGCTGGTGGCCGAGATGAAGTTCTGACCGCTATGGCAGATCGTCAGCAGGGCGGCGGTGATCGCCGCCTGGCCGGACGCGAAGGCCAGCCCCGCGGCGCCGCCGTCGAGTGCGGTCAGGCGCTTCTCGAGCACGTCGTTGGTCGGGTTCATCAGACGGGTGTAGATGTTCCCGAATTCTTTCAAGGCGAACAGATCCGCAGCGTGCTCGGTGGAATCGAACACATATGACGCCGTGGCGTAGATCGGTACCGCCCGGGCCTTGGTCGTTGGATCCTTCTCCTGGCCGGCATGCACTGCGAGCGTTCCCAGCCCAGGTATTGCCGACTTCTCTGCACTCATTGAATTTGTCCTCCTTCTCTCTCTCGCCCGAATCTCTAGGATACCGCCGGGCCGCGGCTGCCGCCCTCGTCGTCCTGCCTATCCCCCAGCGTGAAATTGCCCCAGTGCTCGATAACGAATGCGAGCAGCCACGAACCATGACTATTGGCCGAGGCTGTCCTCGATGCGAATGAGCACGGACTTGGCGCGCACCACGGCCAGTCGGTCGATCTGCAGGAGGGCTCGGCGCAGGTCACGCTCCCGCGCTTGATGGGTGCGGATGACGATCGGCACGCTGGCTCCGTGCTCACGCTCCCGCTGGATGACCGAGGCAATGGAGATGTGATGCCGCCCGAGGATACCGGATATCTTTGCCAGCACGCCGGGCCGGTCGACCACCATGAAACGCAGGTAGTATTCACTGATCAAGTTATCCATCGGCTTCAGCGGCACCTGCCGCTGCTGTGCGAGCGGATACCCCAGCGGAGCGATCCGCCCTCTGCTGCCGCACAACACATTGCGCGCGGCTTCCATGAGGTCGCCCAGCACTGCAGTCGCCGTCGGCATCATGCCGGCCCCCAAGCCGAAGTACATGGTGTCACCCAGCGCTTCGCCTTGAACGAAGATGGCGTTGTAGGCGCCGTTGACGTCGGCGAGCAGGTGCTTGCCGGGCACCATTGTGGGATGGACGCGCGCTTCGATCTGCCGTCCGTCCTGCTTGGCAATGGCGAGCAGCTTGATCACGTACCCGAACTCGCGCGCGAACCCGATGTCGCGCTGGCTGATGTGGCGGATACCTTCGACCGGGACGTCGGCGAAGCGTGCCGTGGTACCGAAGGCCAGCTGGATGAGCAACGTGAGCTTGTGCGCCGCATCGATGCCGTCGACGTCGTAGGTGGGATCGGCCTCGGCCAGCCCTTGCTGCTGGGCCTCGCCGAGCACGGTGGCGAACTCCCCTCCCCGCTGCGTCATCGTACTGAGGATGTAGTTCGACGTGCCGTTGACGATGCCGTAGATGGCGCGGTTGCGGTCTCCCGCCAGCCCTTCTCGCAGTGTCCGAATGATGGGAATGCCGCCACCGACGCTGGCTTCGTAACCGATATCGACGCCGGCCTTCTCGGCGGCGGCGAACAGTTCCGCACCGTGCACAGCCAGCAGCGCCTTGTTGGCGGTCACCACGCTCTTGCCGTTCTTGATGGCGCGGAGCACGAAGCGCCGCGCCAGGTCGTAGCCCCCCATCAGCTCAATCACGATGTCGATCGTCGGGTCATCGAGCAGGGAAGCCGCGTCACTGGTGAGCAGCTTTCGATCGACGCGCACGCCACGGTCGCGTTGCAGGTCGATATCGGCCACCCCGGCCAGGGTCAGCCGGGCACCCAAACGGGCGCGAATGTGCGACTGCTGGCGTTGGAGGAGTTTGATCACTCCCGTGCCGATCGTACCGAAGCCGATCAATCCGACCCGGACGTCCCGATCCACGCGCCCTCCTTCAACCCACTTGGCGGATTCGTGCCGGCTTCGCCCTGTTGAGTGCCCGGCGAATGCCGCGGATGGCCTGCCGCGTACGATGTTCGTTCTCGATCAAGGCGAAGCGAACGTACTTGTCACCGTACTCGCCAAAGCCGATGCCGGGAGACACGGCAACCTTCGCCTCGCGCAGCAGAAAGGTCGAAAACTCCAGCGAGCCCATCTCTCGAAATGCTTCCGGGATGGGCGCCCACACGAACATCGTCGCCTTGGGCTTCGGCATGTCCCAGCCGACGCGGTTGAGTCCGTTCACCAGGACGTCACGTCGAGACTGATACTCCTGACGAATCTCCTCGACAATATCCTGCGGTCCGTTGAGTGCCTGGATGGCAGCGATCTGAATGGGCTGAAAGATCCCGTAGTCCAGGTAGCTCTTGATCCGCGCCAACGCGCCGATCATGGCGGGATTGCCGACGGCGAATCCGACCCGCCAACCCGGCATGTTGTAGCTCTTCGATAGGGTATAGAACTCGACCCCCAGATCCTTCGCTCCTGGCACCTGTAGAAAGCTCGGCGGCTGGTACCCGTCGAAGCACAGGTCGGCGTACGCCAGGTCATGGATCACCATCAGCGAATGCTCGCGGGCGAAATCGACGATCTTCTGAAAGAAGTTGAGGTCCACCACTTCGGTCGTCGGGTTATGGGGGAAGTTCAGAATGAGCAATTTCGGCCGCGGCCAAGTCTGGCGCATGGCCTCCACCAGATGCGCGAAGAAATCTTCGCCCGGAATCAAGGGAATGCTGCGCAGGTCCCCTCCCGCAATGATGACCGAGTACTGGTGAATCGGATACGTCGGGCTCGGGCAGAAGACCACGTCGCCCGGGCCAATGATGGCAAGGGCAAGATGGGCCAGCCCCTCTTTGGAGCCGATCGTGGCCACCGCCTCGGTGTCGGGGTCGAGATCCACATCGTAGCGGCGCTTGTACCAGTCAGCGATCGCGAGGCGAAGTTTGTAGATTCCTTTGGAAACGGAATAACGGTGGTTGACGGTCTTCGAGGCAGCCTCGATCAGCTTGGCCACCACATGCGGTGGCGTTGGACCATCGGGGTTGCCCATGCCGAAGTCGATGATGTCCTCTCCGGCGCGGCGAGCCTTCTGCTTGAGATCTCCGACAATGTTGAAGACATACGGAGGAAGGCGCTTGATCCGAGGGAAGTCGTGTGCGTCCATCGAGTGAGTCCGCTCATGCACTGGGAGCAGCCCACGCCATGTGCAGCCCAGCTATCACGTCAGTGCAAAGTTGGCGCACCATAAAGTATTTACCCAACAGACGCAAATTTCTCGGCTCCACGACCGTACAGCGCCGGCATATGGCGTATGGCTCATGGTTCCCGACGAGACATCCGATGCGCGATGAGCGATCGGCTAGCAAGCACGCTCACTTCTCGCTTTTGACGGACGTGGAACGTGTCGGTCGCCTTGGTGTCGAGCTGCGCCTGCCTGTTGTCTTTCGACGCGGGGTCGCCGCTTTAGAAGTGGCTCGTACGGCAACGGCCTTCGGCTCCGCGGGTGCACCGACCCCCTGCCCCGCCGATTCCGCAACCTCCTGCGGCGCCGCTTCAGTCACCGGCGGCTTCTCCGTCGCCGTCTTTGTCCGCCGACGGCCTCCTCGTCCGCCTCGCCGGCTGGTGCCGGCACGCGTACGGCGGGCGCGCGGCTTTGCTGACGCGGGCTGCGCTTCCGGCTCACCAAGCGGCATCTCGACCGAAGGCGCTTCTTCCGCGGCGACACCTTCTGGCTCCGCGGCGATCTCGACGTCAGCGGCCTCGCTCACCTCGGCTTCGATTTCCGCCGCTGACACGTCCTCCGCCGCCGCGCTGGGCAGACTCTCTGCTCCGGCGCGCACCACGGTACTCGCTTCCGTCGCGTCCGTCCGTCCCGCGGCCAGCGCTGTCTGCTGGCCGAGGGCAGCCAACGCCTCGCCGATTGCCGCCGCGGCCTGTCGGCCGCGCCCGCGACGACGGCCGCGCCGGCGGCGGCGGCGCTTGCCCGGCGGTGGAGCTTCGCCCTCGACCTTGGCGGCGCCGGCCAGCAATGCCGGCGCCGCGGCCGTAGCGGCTGCAGCCCCATTGTTCTCGACGGCAGCGGGCGCAGTCTCCTCGGCGGCAATCCCACCGACGCGTGAAGGAGGCAGCTTCGCCTGCCCGGCCTCCAGCCGTGTCCGCACTTCCATCTCCAATTGGTGCGGCATCAGACCGTCCTCGAGCGTCACCTGAATCCGCGTGGCGTAGCGCCGTTCCAGCTGGGCCAGGTCGTCCCGCTTCTGATTCAGCAAATAGACCGCAACCTCGGGTGGCAGCGATGCCCGCAGTGCGGCCGTATCTCCTAGTGCGACGCGGTTATGAATCTTACGCAGGGCAACGAGCGCGGCCGATTCCGTGGTGCGCACCAGGCCGTGTCCCTCGCACATCGGGCAGGCGGCATACGAAGCGGCCGCGGCGGCCGGACGCAGGCGCTGGCGGGAGACCTCGAGCAACCCGAATTGCGAGATGCGACCGAGCTCATGCCGCGCCTTGTCCTCGCGCATGGATTCGCGAAATGTTTTCTCAACATCGCCGACATGCTGCTGACCGCGCATGTCGATGAAATCGACGACGATCAACCCGCCCAGGTCGCGCAAGCGCAGCTGGCGGGCAATCTCCGTCGCCGCCTCGATGTTGGTGCGGAACGCGGTTTCTTCCTGACTGCCGCCGCGCACCGATCTCCCCGAATTCACGTCGATGGCCGTGAGGGCCTCTGTCCCATCGATGACAATGCTGCCCCCCGATTTCAGCGGTACGCGGCGCTTATAAATCGACTCGATCTGCGCTTCGACGTTGAAATGGGAGAAGATCGGCTTGTCGCCCTTGTAGAGATGCAGGACGTCCTCTTTACCCGGCATGACGTCATGCAGGAACTCGCGAGCGCGCTGGTAGACATCTTCGTTGTCGACGTAGATCTCGTCGATGTCGGGAGTGAAATAGTCCCGGATGTTGCGCAACACCACGTCATGCTCGCGGTACACGAGGGCCGGCGCGGTCTTCGAGGTCGCGGCTTGCCGGATCGTCTCCCACAGGCGCAGCAGGTAATGCAGGTCGCGCTGCAACTCGCGCGAGCCCTGGTCGAAGACGGCGGCGGTGCGGACGATGATGCCGAAGCCTTCGGGCGGCTGCAGCTTTTCGATCAGTTCACGCAGGTGGCTGCGTTCCGCGCCTTCAATTTTGCGCGAGATCCCGGCTTCGTCCGAGCCGGGCAGCAGCACGAGGTAGCGGCCGGGCAGTGAGTAGAAGGTGCTCAACGTCGGCGGTTTGTTGGCAAACTCCTCCTTCACGATTTGCACCAGGATTTCCTGGCCGGGCTTCAGAACCTCCTTGATCCGCAGCCGGCGCCGCCCCTCCGCACCGTTGCCGCTCTCGCGGGTGCGTCCGGGAAGATTGCGGAAGCAAATCTCATCGAGCGGGAGAAAGGCGTCGCGCTCGGCGCCGATGTCCACGAAGGCCGCCTCGAGTGCTGGGTGGATGCGGTGCACCACACCCTTATAAATGTTGCCCTTCAGGTGTTCCCGGCTGGCGGATTCGATCTCGAATGAGGTGAGGACGCCGTCGGTCACGATGCCGACCCGGCTCTCCTCCGCATGCGTCATGTTGATGAGCATCGTCTTTGCCATTGAAATCTCTTCTACTCTTCCTCGTCGCTAGGTAGGATCAGCGGGCGTTACTTCTTCCGAGCGCCGTAGTCCTCGAACGGTCCGTCGCGCTCGGTCAAAGCCGCCTTCACTCCCTGTTGCAGCGCGAGTTCGCGCCAGGCAATTCCCTCTGGAGTGTGGCGGGCAATCCCGTCAAACAGGGTGCCGATCATCTGGCCGGTACGCAGCCCCATGTTCTCGTAGGCTTGATTGACCAACAGCTTCATCATGACCAACTGATTCACCGGTAGCAGCGCCATCCGATTCGCCAAGGCCTCGACTTCAGTGGCCAGCCGCTCCTCGGGCACGGCGCGGTGAATCAACCCAATACGCTCGGCGGTGTGCCCGTCCACCGGGTCACCCGTCAGCAATAGACGCTTAGCGTGTTCCATCCCGACGCGATAGGCCCACAGCGCCGACGTCGGCGATCCCCATACCCGGGCCGGGGGGTAGCCCATCTGGGCGTCCGCGGCGGCCACGATCAGGTCGGCGCACAGGACCAAATCCGTCCCACCGCCGACACACCAGCCGTGGACCTGCGCGATGACCGGTTTGCGGCTGTGCCAGAGGCTCATGAAGCAGCGCAGGTTTTCCGACATGCCGACAAAGTCCCGCACCGGATCCCAGCCGGCGTCGGCCTGGGTGGCGTGTTCCAAGCGCGTACCCCAGTCGAGGTCGTAACCAGCGCAAAAGGACCGGCCTTCGCCACGCAGCACGATGACACGGACGGCACTGTCGGCGTTGGCCTCTGCCACCGCCGTCTCCAACTCGCGGGGCATCTCGCGATTGATGGCGTTGAGCCGTTCCGGACGATTCAGCACGATGTGCAGTACCCGGTCGTGCCGTTCAAGCTTGAGTACCGTCAAGTTCATTCTCATCCCTTCGATTCGGCGTGAAGACGAGGCCGCGCGTGCCGTTTGCCCGGCTCAACAGCAGCGGGTGGGCCTCTCGTAGCGCTCCTCGAGGCGCTGGGCGAAGAACCGCCCGCGATCCACAGGCTGCTCGCTGCGCTGAGCACAGCGGTGGACGTAGCGCTCATAGTCCGCATCACCAGCCCACTCGTAGATCACGGCTCGCACCGCGGTGGCAACCTTTCCCCAGTATCGGTGCATCACTCTCCTTACCCCGTTACCGCCAAGCGTGGTTGTACCATGCGGCCACGGCCGGCGCTCAACACGCGATACCACGCCCTGACCGAGTCGGCCACAATCACCACCACCAGTGCCATGAACAACGCCGTGACGGCGGCGTCAAGCCGATCATTGAAAATCGCCGCGCGGGTCTCCGCGATCTGGGCGGCGGCGACCTGGCCGGCCGCGATCCGACTTTCCAGCTGTGTGGCGTGCGCCAGGAAACCGATCCGGATCTCCGGGCTGAAGATCTTTTCGTATCCCGCGCTCAGGGTAATGGACAGCAACCACAGCAGCGGTCCCAGTGTGGTCCAAGCATACCGCGCGCGTCCGGACTTCACGATCAGCGTGGTCACCACCGCCAGCGCAATGGCCGCCAAGAGCTGGTTTGAAATGCCGAACAACGGCCACAGGCTGTTGATACCGCCCAGCGGATCGACCACCCCCTGGTACAGAAAATACCCCCACGCTCCAACCATTCCGGCGCTGGTGATGAGCACGCTCGGATACCAGCTGGTGCGCCCGAGGGGCTCCCACAAATGTCCCAGGAAGTCCTGTAGCATGAACCGTCCTACGCGTGTGCCTGCATCCATGGTGGTCAGGATAAAGAGTGCCTCGAACATAATAGCGAAGTGGTACCAAATCGCCATCACGCTCTTGCCGCCGAGCGTGTTGGCGAAGATGCGCGCCATGCCCACCGCCAGCGACGGCGCCCCGCCCGTCCGTGCAAACAGGCTGTGCTCGCCGACATCAGCAGCCAGCTTTTCCATATCGGCTGGGGTGACCGGGAATCCCCATGCGGAAATGATCCGGGTGGCGTCCTCAGCCGAGGCCCCGACGACGCCGGCAGGGCTGTTGACCGCGAAGTACACGCCGGGCTGGAGCACGGCGGCCGCGACCATGGCCATGACCGCCACGAACGACTCCATCAGCATGGCGCCGTAGCCGATCATCCGGGCATCCGACTCGCGCCGCAGCAGCTTCGGGGTCGTCCCGGACGACACCAGCGCATGAAAGCCGGAGATGGCACCGCAGGCGATGGTGATGAAGGCAAACGGGAAAATCTTGCCGGCGAAGATCGGTCCGGTGCCGTCGGTGAAACGCGTCAGGGGCGGCAGTTGGACCGGGGGCAGATACACGACGATGCCCACCGCCAAGGCCAGGATGGTGCCGATCTTGATGAAAGCGCTCAGGTAATCGCGTGGGGCCAGCAACAGCCACACCGGCAGCACCGACGCAGCAAACCCGTACCCAATGATCATCACCGCCAGCGCTGTGGGGCTGAAGGTGAACAGCGGCGCCCATGCGCTCTCCCCAACCCAGCGACCGCCCACCACGGCCAACAGCACCAGCGCCAGCCCCCAGACGGTTGCCTCGAGCACCTTGCCCGGCCGTATGAAGCGCATGTACCAACCCATCAGGAGCGCGATCGGGATCGTGGCGCCCACCGTGAACGTCCCCCACGGGCTTCCCTTGAGTGCATTCACGATCACCAAGCCGAGCACCGCCATCAGGATGACCATGATGAGCAGCACGCCGGCAAGTGCGGCGAAGCCGCCCAGCACCCCGATCTCCTCCCGCGCCATCTGTCCGAGCGACTTGCCGTCGCGGCGCAGAGAGCCGACGAGGACCAAGAAGTCCTGCACCGCGCCGCCCAGAACGACCCCGATGATGATCCACAAAGTCCCCGGCAGATAGCCAAATTGCGCACACAGGGTGGGGCCGATCAGAGGGCCAGGACCCGCAATGGCGGCGAAATGGTGGCCGAACACGACCCAACGGTGCGTGGGGACGAAATCTCGCCCGTCATCGATGCGCTCGGCGGGCGTGACCCGCCGATCGTCGAGCATCAGAACGCGCGCCGCCAAGAATTTGCTGTAAAAGCGGTAGGCCACCGCATAGGTCGCGATGGCCGCTATGAGCAGCCAGACCACGCTGATGTGCTCGCCCCGGACGAGAGCGACCATTCCCAGAGCAGTTGCAGCGGTCAACGCAATGACTGCCCAGACAGCGTACCGCAACACCCGCATACAGACCTCCGAGCGAAATATGCCCAGAGGGGTCTCTTTGACGCAAGCGCTTTGCGCCTCCTCCCATTGCTCACCGCCCCGGATTTCTTGTAACGTCAGCACACATGCGTATCAGCGACCTCCTTCGCGCCGATGGCCCGCTGTTCTCCTTCGAATTTTTTCCGCCGAAGACGGCGCAGGGCGAACAGAATTTGTACCGGACCATCGACCGCTTGCGCCAGCTGCACCCGAGCTTCGTCTCCGTCACCTATGGCGCCGGCGGCA
The DNA here is from genome assembly GCA_044450645.1 of Binatia bacterium. GTDB lineage: Bacteria > Desulfobacterota > Binatia > HRBIN30 > HRBIN30 > JAGDMS01. Next base: position 29,228 of record JBIOJG010000047.1, on the reverse strand, counting down.
GCACCCGGGAGAAAACCGTCGAGCTGGTCCGCCGCATCAAGTTCGACATCGGGCTCGAGGCGATGGCGCACCTGACCTGTGTCGGCGCCAATCGCCACGAGATCGACTCAGTATTGGAGCAACTGCATACGAGCGGTATTGAGAACGTGCTCGCACTGCGGGGCGATCCCCCGCGTGATCAACAGCACTTCGTGCGGGCGTCCGAGGGCTTCGAATTCGCCTCGGAACTCGTCGGTCACATCCGCAGCCGCGGCTTCTCCTTTTCCCTTGGTGGCGCCGGCTACCCGGAGGGCCATGTCGAGTGCCGCGATCTGGCTCGGGACCTGGAGCACCTGAAGATCAAGGTCGATGCCGGCTTGGACTTCGTCATTACGCAACTGTTTTTCGACAACGTCGACTACTTCGCCTTCGTCGGCCGTGCCCGTGCCCGGGGCATCCGCGTACCGATCATTCCGGGCATCATGCCGGTGACCAACGTGGCCCAAATCGAACGCTTCACCTCAATGTGCGGCGCCAGGATTCCTGAGGAGCTACAGGACCGGCTCGATCGTGCCCGTGACGATGAAGACGCCGTGCGCGCCATCGGCATTGACCACGCCACCGCACAATGCCGCGAGTTGCTCGATCGCGGCGCTCCCGGTATTCACTTCTACACGCTGAACCAATCGCCGGCGACAAGGGCTATCTTCGAACACCTGAAGGGTTGATGCCGTGCCTATCATCGTCACGTTCACTCCGCTGCAGCCTCCGACACGAACACCCGCCAAGGGACAAGGCCGTCTCCTTCCGCATCACTGTGAAGACGGCTTGGGCCACCGGCACCAGCAACGCCTGCCGCTCGGCAGTGTCCGAGGTGTTTTGTACTTAGACGCGTTGTGCCTGCACTGCGGAGCGCACTTCGTCTGGGTGGAAGACGAGACGGCTGGCGATGTCAAGCCGGCCAGTCAAGGCTGACAGGCGTGGCATCGAGTGGGCGTACGCCGCGCCGGCCCTGACCCGAGTCACGCGGCTCACGCGCCACGGCGCCGACGAACGGCCCAGACAACCAGGGCGCCGATCAACACCGCGGAGGACGCACGAGGAAAACCGGCCCGCATCGAGCATCCCCCTCCTTCACCTATGACCTTGATTATCTGTCCACCCGAGAGAGGTGTGGCCGTAAGTGTGGGTGCCTTCGTAACCGTCAGGGTGGGCGTCAGCGTCGCCGTCGCCGCGGGTGCCACGCAGGCACCGGGCGGGCACGTTGTGTGCGGAGTGCAGCAGTCGGCATCATCCCCACAGGCAAGCCCGGCGAAGTCGGTGCCTCCGGCACAGACGCGGCCCGTGGAACTGCACGGCGCCGCATTTCCACACTGCGTATCGCTGAGACACCCGAACCCCTTATTCGTTCCGTTCCCCACGCAGATCTTCTGCGTACCCGCACACGGCTCATCGCCGGTGCAATTGTTCGTCACTTCGCAGCACGCCCCTGCGAACGGACCCCCGACACACGTTCCGGAACCGCTCGCGCAGGGCAGCCCGGCTGAGCACGATCCGCTCGGGCAATCACATGGAAAGCCATCGTCAGCGGCGCCAGGCGCGTTGCAGACACCGAGCACCGTCACACAGGCACCGCCCGGACAGTCGCCTTGTGTCTCGCAGGGCTGGCCGTCCTTGGTCCCGGCCGAGCACAAGAGTTCCCCGGTGCCTGCCGCCCGCGCAGCGTCGGGGAAACGCACGACGCACAGGAAAAGCGCCATGATCAAAACTGCCGCACGGTGTATGCGTCCTTGTCGCATCGGCGTCGAGCCTTTCTTTCCTTCTTCCGTTTGCAATAGTCAAGGAACAGCGCCCGAAACCCCGGACGTAAGACCGGGCCGCGCCTCCGGCCGTTTGACATGGGAGCCCGGCTGCGTCACAGCAACAAGGGTACGGATCTGGCTGCCGTTCCCGGTGCGAGCTATGGTCCCCGCCGAGGAGTAGGTCATGAGTGAGTACAGCGCGTGGTTCGAATGCATCGACGGTTGCCCCACCCACTTCGGTCTTTTTGAAGTGATCTATCGCTGCCCCAATTGCGGCGACCTATTGGATGTGGCGCACGACATGGCCGCCCTCAAGCGGCGCTCGCCGGCTGCCTGGATGCAGCTTTTCGACGACCGCTACCGGCGCAACACTTTTCCCTACGGCTCGGGCGTGTGGGGCAAGAAGGAGTGGGTCGTCCCGTTCATCGACAACGAGAACGTCGTGTCGACTTATGAAGGTGGCACCAATCTGCTGTGGGCGGATCGCTATGGCAAGCTGCTGGGCCTCGAGGACCTCTGGGTCAAACAGTGCGGCAACTCACATACGGGGTCCTTCAAAGATCTCGGTATGACCGTCTTGGTTTCGGTGGTGAAACAGATGATCGCCGAGGGCCAGATGATCACCGCCATCGCCTGCGCCTCGACCGGCGACACATCCGCGGCACTAGCGAACTACTGCGCCGCCGCGGGTATCCCCGCGGTTGTGCTCCTGCCGCGGAACAAGGTATCGCCAGCCCAACTGGTGCAACCGCTGGCCAACGGCGCCCTGGTGTTGAGCCTGGACACGGATTTCGACGGCTGCATGTCTCTGGTGCAAGAGATCACCAAGCAGCACACGGTCTACCTGGCGAATTCCATGAACAGCTTGCGCCTGGAGGGCCAGAAGACGGTGGCCATCGAAATGGTGCAGCAGTTCAATTGGGAAGTGCCGGACTGGGTGGTGATCCCGGGAGGCAACCTCGGCAACGTCAGCGCCCTCGGCAAGGGCTTCTTGATGATGCAGGAGCTCGGGCTGATTCAGAAGCTGCCCCGTATCGCGGTCGCACAGGCGGAGAACGCCAACCCGCTGTATCTGTCTTATCTCAAGAACTTCCAGTCGTTCGTACCCGTCGCCGCCAAGAAGACCCTGGCCAGCGCCATCCAGATCGGCAACCCGGTGAGTTACAAGCGCGCCATCAAAGTCCTGCAGCAGTTCGACGGTGTCGTCGACCAGGCGAGCGAGACCGAACTAGCAGATGAGGCCGCACGCGCCGACCGTACCGGCATGTTCAACTGCCCGCACACGGGCGTCGCACTCGCGGTGTTGCGGAAGCTGGTGGAACGGAAGGTCATCCACTCCAACCAGCGCGTGGTCGTGATCTCCACGGCTCACGGCTTGAAATTCGCCGAGCAGAAGACTGCGTATCATCTCGGTCAAATCGCAGGCGTGCACTCCACCTGCGCCAACCGGCCGGTGGAGATCGCCGCGGATCTGCGGCTGGTCAACGACACGATCAAACGCTACGCTGACAAGATCAAGCTTCTGGAGGCGTAAGGTGTCGAGTGAAAAGCCCCGGGCTCGCAAGATTGGACCGAGCACCCAGGCGGTGCACGGCGGCGAGCCGCGCACCAAGGTGACCAGCGCTATCGCCACACCGATTATTCAGAGCGCCACCTTCACCTTCACCGACACGAAAGAACTGTCAGACTACTTCGAAGGCCGTATCGAGCGTGATGAGTACGGCCGTTACGGTAACCCCACGCAGCGGGTGGCGGAGCGCAAGCTGGCGGCGCTAGAAGGGGCGGAAGAAGGGCTGCTGTTCTCCAGCGGCATGGCCGCGATCACGACGACGCTGTTCGCCATGACCACCAAAGGTGCGCACGTCGTGGTCACCGACGATGCCTACCGGCGCACGCGCCAGTTCTTGCACCAGGTCCTGCGACGCTACGGCGTCGAGGTCTCCACCGTGCCCGCCGGTGATTACGACCGCATGGAGGAATCGGTGCGGCAGACGACCCGGCTCATCTTCAGCGAGTCGCCGACCAACCCGTACAATCGTATTCTCGATCTCGAGCGCGTGGCCGACATCGGCCGGCGCCACCGGGTGAAGACGATCATCGACTCCACCTTTGCCACGCCGATCAACCAGCGCCCCACCGATTTCGGTATCGACCTGGTCATCCATTCGGCCACCAAGTATCTGGGTGGCCACAACGACTTCCTCGCCGGCGTGGTACTGGGCGACAAGGAACTGGTCGGGGCCATCCGTGAGTTTCACGGTGTCACCGGCGCGGTGGCCGATCCGTTCGTGGCCTACCTGCTGATCCGGGGCATCAAGACCTTGGCGCTCCGCGTCACACGGCAGAACGAAAATGCGCAACGCATCTCCGAGTTCCTCGAACAGCACCCGAAGGTCGAACGCGTCCATTACCCCGGTCTTCCGAGCCATCCCGAGCACGCCATCGCCGTGCGCCAGATGCGCGGGTTCGGCGGCGTCGTGTCCTTCGAAGTGTATGGCGATGTCACCACCGCGTCGCGCCTGGTCGATGCGTGTAGGATCCCACGCATCGCCCCCTCGCTCGGCGGCGTCGAGAGCCTGATCGAGCAGCCGGCGCTGATGAGCTTCTACGAACTGACCACGGAGGAGCGACTACAGATCGGCATCAAGGACACGCTGGTGCGCTACGCCGTTGGCGTAGAGGACGCCGACGACCTGATCGCCGACCTCGAGCAGGCGTTGGAGCAGATCTGAAGGTCCTTTGCCGCCCTCAGGGGCTGTAGTGCACCTTGCGTACCGCATGCGCCGCCACATCGGCGCGGCTGATGTGGTAATCGAAGGTCTGCCCGTTGATCCATCCGGAGATCTGATCGCCGTAGTGAATCGCCGGATTGATCTGGTTGTACGCGGTGAGGCTGCCAGGGTCCCCGTTCTGACCGCCGGGCAAGGCATTCACGGCACGAATGCCGGCAGGGTCCAGCACCGCGACATAGCGCTCGGATGGCCCGTCCATGAAGGTGAAGTCGTCGGTATGCAGATTGTAATCGGCCGGGCTCACGGTGAAGCGTGCGCCCGGGGCCGCAAACGGCCCCAGGTCAAAGCTCTGAATGCCTGCCTGCCCGAAGAAGTGTTGAAACCGGACCTGATGCATGACGCCCCACAGCCAGTTTTCCGGCTGGGGCGACTGAAACTTGCCGGCCAGGAACGTGAGCCCATCGCCCAGTGCCCCGAGCAAGATCTCGTCCCGCGTCTCGATCTGCGGCGTGTTCTTGTTGTCCCACAGCGTGCTTTGTCCGTCCGGCCCCTTGGTGTAGACGCGGAAACCGGGGTCGCTTCGGTCAACATCCTTGAGTAAGTGCAGCAGCGCCTTGTCAGCGTCCTGACCATCGGGGCTGCCAATGCCGGTACCGGCAAAGTCGTCGTCAAACACCGCGGGGCCCAGCCGCGTCTCCCACGCGGCAAAGATCGACGTGGCAATCGCCTTGGTCCGCTCCTGATCGCTGACCGGGGCGGAACGCGCGGCGACGTCGTTCCGCAGATCGTGCGCATCGATTCCCGACACGGCGTCGTACGGCGGCGCTCCGGCCGGGACTTGCCCCCAGGCCTGTAACCGGTTCAAGGCATCTTGCATCTCGGGCGTCACCAGATCGGGGCGCGCCTGTGCCGCGGCAAACAAGAACGGCAACAGTTCGGCCGCCTCCTTGCTGGAGTGATCGTATTGGTACGCCGACATGTCGGCGAGGGTGAGCTTGGCGCCGGGCGGGCGGACGTTTGCCGCATTCGACAACAGCTCGTGGATGCGTTGCTCGCGAAACCCGAGGTCGAACGTGAATGCGAAGTAGACGGGGTCGTTCAGCGGATCGTTGTCGAGTGTTGTGCCGATCTGATCGTTGTTGGCGGAGGACAGGAAGCCTTCGGGCGGATTGGTCGCCTGCGGAATTTGAGCGTCCGGCAGCCAGAGGGTGTTTCCCTGTCCATCCGTGAGCCACTCGGCATCGCCGGTTCCGGACAGAGGTAAGTACGGTACGGTGCCCGTCGGGCGTTGCGGCACCAGCACGTGCGGAAAGTATGCGATGTCGCCGTTGATGTCGGCCCATACCCAGTTCTGTCCGCCGACCGCAAAGCTTTCCATGGCGTGACGGAAATCAGTGACGTTACGTGCCCGGCCGAGATTGAGCAAAAAGCGGGCATCGTTGGTGATTTCATGTCCCGTCCAACGGAAGCTCATCCCCGTTGCCGCTAGACCCACTACGTTGTCGTGGATGTCCGGATCCGGCACCATCGGTCCGTGATGCGGCACCACCTCAATCGGCTCCGTCACCGTGATAGAGCCCTTCACATGGAAGGTTTCCTCGATGCGCAGCACCGGCACCTGCTGGCCCTTGAAGAGCACGGTGCGCGGTGAGGTGGGATAATCCGGCGGCGTGCTAACCGTTTCGAGGTACACATCGGTCACATCGAAGCCGGAGACGGTCCCGCCCCAGGCACCGAAGTCGTTGTTGCCCAGGATCACGCCGGGCAATCCAGGGAAGATGACGCCAGTAATGCGCATGGGATTGCCGTCGCCCGGGCCGACATCCAGTTGGATCATGTGCCAGATCGGCGGATTGAACAGCGCCAGGTGCGGATCATTGGCCAGCATGGCGTGGCCGCTAGCGGACAGCGCCGGCGACACGATCCAGTTGTTGCTGCCGGCCCCCTCTGCGTGCGAGCCAAATGGACTCATGCGGCGCAGCTCTGCCAGCGCAGCCACGATTTCACTGACGTTGTGCGGCAGCCCCGCCGCCAGCCGTGCAGCAGCTGCGACCTCGCGCCGCACGGACGTGTCGGAAGGCGTGGCGGATGTATTGATCGGCGGGAGCACCGTCGCCGGTTCGGCGGGAGCGGAGCGGAAGGTGTCCTTGAACAGCGCGTCGGGCAACGCGGCGACCGCCTGCGACCGCCCAATTTCCTCCTCCATCGTTTCCGACAACTCCCACGCCTGCAAGCGTCCGATGGCCAGCGAGTCTTGGGGGCGCCACGGCGCCAGCTTATCCGCGGTCAGATTGATGATGAGGAAGGTGTATTCCGGCGGGAGCGTGGCGTCGTTACGGTTGGCCTGTAGATCCGCCAGCCACGCGTTGACGCCAGCGGCATATGCGGCCAGCACGCGGCTCAGCTCCGGATCAACGGATTGAGTGTATTGCCACAGAGCCTCTTCGAGCCGCCGCCCGTCGCGTGTCGTGAAGACCGTGCGCATGCCGACATCCGTGGACAGGGTTGTCTTACCGAAGATCTCGCTCAGTCTGCCTTCGGCAAGTCGCCGAAACACATCCATCTCCCAAAACCGCACGCTTGCCGTAAGATATCCCTGGGTGAACGCGGCCGACTCGGTGTCCGGCGCAAACACATGGGGCATGCTGCGCTCGTCGAACACCACGTCGGTAGCCGCACCCAACCCGGGCAGCGCAATGGTAGCATCGGTCGGCAATTGTCCGATCGGGTCCGGCGTAGATCTTGGTGCGGGAGCGACTATCTGACTGTCATTGTCGCCACAGGCACAGAAGAAGAGCCCGGTGCACAAGACCAAGGTTCGCACCCCTGCCCGATACCTGGCTGCATTCATGGGAGAAGTCCTCCGTCAAAATCGACTAGCCCAATTCGGGCGGCATCACAAATGCGTGAGGGGTATTACCCACTGGAGAAAAGACCCGCCATAGGAAATCCCCCTATCAGTCCTCGGGAAAGCACGGGCTATGTTGACCTACCGGTTCCTTAGTAGCTTTGAAGCGACGAGGAGGACGCCTCAAAGTCAAAGCGCTCTCCGCACAGACTGACAGAGAGTGGAAGGCTTCGACGATTCAGAAGGGGGATGCGGTGACGGACAAGGGTAAAAAAGTCGACATCGACGAGTTTCTGGGCGTACTGTCCCACGAGCTGCGCACGCCGTTGCAGGCCATGCTGAGCTGGACCCGCATCCTGCGCACAGGCAGCCTCGATCCGGCCGGCTCCGCTCACGCTCTCGAGGTCATCGAACGCAGCGCCAAGACGCAAGCGCAGCTCATCGAAGATCTTCTCGACATCTCGCGGATCATCAATAGCAAGATACACCTGGAAATCCGTCCGCTCGACTTGGTATCGGTCATCCGAGCAGCAATCGATGCCGCACGTCCTAGCGCCACGGCCAAAGACGTCGATCTACAGTACACTGCCGCGACGCCGGCATGTCAGGTCGCGGGTGATGCCAGTCGACTGCAGCGAGTCATCGGCAATATCCTCTCCAACGCCGTAAAGTTCACGCCCAAAGGCGGAAGAATCGTCGTGCGACTGGATCACACCGACGGACAGGCGCAGGTGCGCGTGAGCGACAGCGGAACGGGCATTGCCCCCGGTCTGTTGCCGTACATTTTCGAGCCCTTCCGCCAGGCCGACAGCGGCAGCACGCGACCTCACGGCGGGCTCGGCCTCGGTCTCGCCATCGTTCGCCATCTCGTCGAGCTGCACGGAGGCCGCGTGAAGGCGGAAAGTCCGGGGCCAGGACATGGCGCCACATTCACGCTGAGCATTCCGGCCCGCGCACACCACCAGGGAAGCGACGCCCTGAAAAAGACTCAGGCTTCGGAGAGGGCTTCACAGCGCGAAACAGCTGCCGCGTGCGATTGCGCCACGGCCGGCTCTTCCCTCGACGGGCTCCGCGTCCTCGTCGTCGACGATGAAGATGACACCCGAGAGTGCCTGAGCGTGGCGCTGCAACAGTGGGGAGCCGCCGTGACCGCCGTCCCTTCGGCCGCCGATGCTCTTGCCGCGCTGGACCTCGCCCTCGTCGATGTCTTGGTGTGCGATCTCGGCATGCCGGGCGAGGACGGCTATTCGTTCATCCGAAAACTCCGCGCGCGCACGCCCGAGTGTGGCGGGCGCATACCGGCCGCCGCGTTGACGGCGTACGTGCGCTCCGAGGATCGGGTGCGCGCGCTGGGCGCGGGCTTCCACGCCCACATCCGGAAACCCGTCGAGCCGGCCGAGCTTGCCGCCATCGTCAAGAACCTGGCGACAAATCCCGCCGCCATAGGCGCAATGCCAGTAACTTGAGCGGCATCGTGCCAAGATCGCACCCTTCGAGACGGCGCCTAAAGGACGGCGCCTCCTCAGGATGAGCGGAGAATCATTGTTGCATCAAGCCCATACCGCTCACCCTGAGGAGGCCGCATCTTCTCAGCGGCCGTCTCGAAGGGTGCCCACCACCATTTTCTGAGCGGCGCGATTCCATCCGGCGTCGGATCGGTGCTACACCTAGCCGCGTGCCGCCCATGATCGCCATCGACGAGATCCGGGCCGCGCGGCGGCGCGCCGCCGATGTGGTCAAGACCACGCCGCTCGACATCAGCACCACGTTCAGCGCGTTGTGCGGCAAACAGATTTACCTGAAGCTGGAGAACCTGCAAAAGACCGGCTCGTTCAAGGTGCGCGGCGCGCTGAACAAGATCCAACTGCTCGATGCCGCGGCGCGCGCCCGCGGTGTGATCACGGCGTCGGCCGGCAACCACGCCCAGGGTGTGGCGTACGCGGCCCGCATGGCCGGCGTCACTGCCACCGTGGTCATGCCGGAGACAGCTTCATTCAGCAAGGTGGAAGCCACTGTCGGCTATGGCGCCAAGGTCGTACTGGCCGGGCGGGATTACGGCGAAGCGTACGAGCACGCGCTGGCGTTGGCAGCGGACCAACACGCGACATTCGTGCATGCCTTCGACGATCACGACGTGATCGCCGGGCAAGGCACGCTGGGACTGGAGTTGCTCGAACAGCTCCCTGACGTCGATACGGTGGTCGTGCCCGTCGGTGGCGGCGGCCTACTGGCGGGCATCATCTCAGCCCTGCGCGGCGCGGGCTGCCAAGCTCGCATCGTGGCGGTACAGGCGGCCGGCGCATCGAGCCTGAAGCCGAGCCTGGACAGCGGAGCGCCGGTCCATCTGCCGCACGTCGACACCATCGCCGACGGCTTGGCCACCAGGACAATCGGGGCCGAGCCCTTCGCCATCATTCGTCCTGCACTCGATCTGGCCGTGGAGGTCACCGACGCCGAGATTGCCGCCGCCGTGCTGTTGCTGCTGGAGCGTGCCAAGACCGTGGTCGAGGGCGCCGGGGCCGTTGGTGTCTCCGCCTGTCTCGCCGGGCGCCTGCCGAGCACGGCTTCCACGGTTGCCGTCATCATCTCCGGCGGTAACATCGACATGAACCTCCTGGATCGCATCATCAATCTCGGCCTGGTTCAGGAAGGCAGGCTCTTCCGCTTCAGCACGCGCCTGCCCGACCGTCCGGGCGAGCTGCAACGGCTCGTCTCCTGCATCGCGGTCTGCCGTGCGAACATCCATCAGATCCGCCACGAACGCGCCCATCCTGGCCTGCCACTGACGCAAGCGACGGTGATCCTCGAACTGGAAACGCGCGGCCGGGCGCATATCACCGATATCCAGCAGGCTCTGGCCGCGGCTGGGTTTGTCCTCGATCTGGACCGATCGTAAAGTACTTCCTGCGACTGCTGGAGAGCCTGGAACAAGCCGCGGCGTCGCCAGGTGAAATCGCAAACCAGGGAGTTACGGTATGAAGCACGCGTCGACGAACTTGGTCTCCACTTCCTGGCAGCAGCGGAGAAGACGGCGGAACGCATTTCTGTCTGTCCCGAGCCCACACTGGTCAAGGGCTCTTCGCCTGGCATTGGCTCTATTCGGTTTATCGCTGCTCTCGGGCTGCGGTCACACAAGGGTGATACCTGTCAAGGCATCCGATCTCGCCCAGGGACGCATAATAAACGAGGTGGTGGCTTCCACCACGGCTGGGCGTGTGGCAGGCCGCGTCGAGGCCGACGGGCTGAAGAGCTTCCTTGGCATCCCGTATGCGCAACCACCGGTGGGCACACTGCGCTTCGAAAAACCTGAGCCCCGGCAACCCTGGCAGGGCATTTACCCCGCTCTTGCATTCGGCCCGGTGTTCCCCCAGATTTTTGACGAGTTCGAACCGTCTTCGCTCTATTTCCAGGACGAGGACTGCTTGAGTCTCAATGTGTGGACCCCGGCCGTAGACACTGCCAGGCGTCCGGTCATGGTCTTCATTCACGGCGGCGGATATCTCTGGGGCTCCAACGCCGACCCCCTGTACGACTGCGGGAATCTGGTACGCCGAGGCAATGTTGTCGCCGTCAACATCAACTACCGCATGGGGGCACTTGGGTACCTCGATCTCTCTGCCGTAGGTGGCGATGCATACATCGACAGCGGCAATCTGGCCGTTCTCGACCAAGTGGCGGCTCTCCAGTGGGTGCGAGACAATGTTGCCAACTTCGGAGGTGATCCCGCCAACGTAACCGTCTTCGGCGAATCCGCCGGGGCGGGGAGCGTTTCCACGCTCCTCACCGTAAAAGAGGCCAAAGGCCTTTTCCACAGGGCTATCCCCGAAAGCGGTGCGCTCAGAATCACCCGCTCGAAAGAACATGCGTTGACGGTGACGCGGCGCTTCCTGGAGCTGGCCGGCGTCGCGGACGTGAATGGTCTCAAAGCACTCTCGCAAGCGGATATTCTCAAGGCCCAGGAAAAGCTCATCAAGGAAGCCGGCATCGCATGCGACCGACTCTTCGGACCCGTACGCGACGGAAGGATCGTGCCTGAGGATCCCCTCAAGGCTATCGCTGAAGGATGTGCCAGGGACGTGGACCTGCTGACGGGAACGACGGAAGACGAGACGCGCTACTGGATCAAGTACGAGCCGCTACTGCCCTACATCCCCGCCTCAATCATTCTGTCCCTGACGCCAGATACCAAGATTTGGGACACGGAAATGCGAGACAGGATCATCAACCATTACAAAGCGAGAATGCCGGAGGCAAAAAGTGGCGATGTCGGTCTTGCCATCGGCACCGATTTCTTCTTCCGCATGCCTCAGATACACCTGGCCGAAGCCCAGACGAACTTCGCTAATACCTGGGTGTATCTCTTCACCTGGGATTCGCCCGTGAAGAACGGCCTGTACGGGTCCCGGCATGCTCTGGAATTGCGCTTTGTCATGAACAATCCCGACGATGATGTGGGAACACACCCGCCGCTCAACCTCATCGACGCCATGCAAGATTCCTGGATTGCCTTTGCCAAGACCGGCGATCCCAATCACAGTGGCCTTCCTCATTGGCCCGAGTACGACACCGATCGCCGGGGTACCATGATCTTCGATGCGGAATGCAAAGTCGTCGACGATCCCGGCAAAACGGACCGCCTCTTCTGGGAAGCGACCTTACCCTGAAGCACAAGTCAGGCGCGGGTTACAGAGACAGCGCATCAGCAAGAGCACGTAGTAGTTTCGCACCGTCACCACGCCATGCGCTGCCGTGCATACACGCAAGCGTTGCCGGCCTGGTGGAAGCCAATCTCTCCAGCATGTGGCGGGCGTTCTTGGTGTGTGAAAAATAGTCCATCTCGTGGCGGAACGCTTCGCTGGGCCCAAGAATGTCCGACTCGGTGAGTGCGGGAAGATCGGCGCCGCCCTGCGTGAACAGGTCGCCGCACAGCAGTGTCTGTGTCCGTTCTTCCATCAGGAACCCGCATTCCCACGCGTGCGGCAGATGGGGCGTGTCGAACCATCGCACGGAGTGTGTGCCCAGCGAGAGCATCTCCCCGTCCGCAAGTGCGCGTGCCGGCCGGTCGGCAAGGTCGTTGATGGAGACCAAGGCAGCGACTGTACCGCAGAGGGGTGAGGAGTGCGGGGCTACCGCGAGCCATTCGTTGAGCGATCCGCACTCGTCCGCTTCAACATGCGAAAGGGCAATGTACCGAAGCCGTTCCACCGGCAACACGCTCGCAACCGCCTCACGAACCAAGGGAAACATCTTTCGCGGTCCGGTATGGAAAAGCAGTGGTTCGTCGTCAACAACGAGGTATTGGTTGAATGAGAATCCACCTGGCCCGCCTGCAATAATGACCGGTGTATTAATGCGGTATATCCCATCAGCAATCTCGTGGACATTCGTCCCCGACTGCTTATTCGTTATGGCCATTCTTCACCCTCCTGCCACGTGAACATCAATGCCAGTTTGCGCAAAGCCCCCAACGGCCGGGAAGCGACAATCATACCCGATCACGCTAAGCCTTCTTCACAAAGCCCACGACGAGGAGGGCCCACGCTAAAATCAGCGCGAGTCCAGCACCGATGTGCGTCACCTTCACGAGTAACTCTTGCCAGGGTATCCCGCCCGTCGCGCCAGCCTGATGTGCAGCGATGGGTAACATTTGGGTTGTACCCCACCAAGCATTGGCTGCCTCTGACAGGGCCATGAGCCAGGTTAGCCAGGCCGTTAGCACCATAACCCAGACCGACTTGCGCCCGACGCGGTGCGGAAGTGTTAGGAGGAGAGTGGCAAGGACGATGAACAGCAGGCCGTTTTCTACGAACTGGATGTGAGCCCCCAGAGCGAGCCTCGGATACGGCGTATTTGGCACGACAAGTCCCCACACCAAACCGACTAGGACGAGGGTGATACCGTGAATCAAAAGCTGCCAACTGCCGTTGTGAGCGCTCATGGGTGTTCCCGTGTGTGTTCCCGGCGTCACGCCGAGTCCGTCCAACGCCGCGCATAAGCCGAGGTCAAAGAGCATAGCTCTTTGACGGTCGGGTGACCGAAGGGAACGAACTTGACGCGCATGTTAGACGGACGCACGCCGATTCACACTGTCGAACGAGAACACGCGCCACGCGTGCGGATTGCCAGGGCGCATGGTCTCCGTTAGCACGCCACTTGTGTACTCAGCGATGACGCTTGCCCAAAAATGACGGCCGCTGTGGTTTCCCTCGGACACTCGGACAATCCAACGACCGGCAAAACGATTCCAGAGAAGGAAGGCTGCCCGGCGGCCTACCCCGGAGCGACGGTGCCGACGAACGATAAAAAACTCGGCGACATCGAAGTCGTCGGGATCGTGGGACCCTGACGAACCACGCGTGACCAGCGCGAAGCCGACGACCCGAGTTCCGCAGCGAATGAGAAAGGGGAACCGGCACTCGGGCTCCGACCAATAGAGCGGAAGCTTCTCGTAGCCGAAGCGCCCGTCGGCTCCCAACTCCAAAGCGAAGGTCTCACTGAGATCGTGAATGTACAACTCCAAGAGGTTCGATAGCACTACGGCATCACGCGGCGTTGCCACGTCAAGAGCGACTTCCTGCGAGTCGGCCATCTCAAACCATCTCGTTTCTCTAACGTCCCCGGTAACCGGCGCGCGCCCGCCAATTTTCACGCTGCACGGTCTGTCCGTGCGCGTCCGCGTTGACCAGGCGGTTAGCTGCCTACCAAAATGCGCACCGATCGCGAAGGGTAGTCTCAACCCACTACGACTTCACTGATCTGAATAACCGGCGTCTGGTCGGTGTAGTTTGGAATGTCAGCCATGATCTCCTGCGCGTGTGGACCAAAGCCAGCTTGAAAAGCCTCAACGGACTCGCAGAAGATGTGGCATATGCCAACGTAGGTGGCAGGAGCGCCCGGGGCTCCGCCCGCGAGGCCCTTATCAACCGTGTAGTACTTGCAGCTGTCGCCCATCCTGCTCTTCACGAGCGGCATATGCTTGTCGCGGTAGTACTCGTGGTCGAATCGTGCCCCAGGGGTATTGGGGTACATCACGCTGACTTTGATCATGGTCTGTCTCCTAATATTGAGGTTGCGGACCTCGGTGAATGAATCGTGCACGACAAGCACCCTTCAAAGCAAGCGCACCGTGCAGTCACGTACCCTTCGCCAACAGACAGCTAACGAGGCTGTAGGAAAACCTCGAAACCGCGCCTTTTCGAGGGACTCCGCAAAATGCCCATCCGTCTCGGGCACGGTGCGGACCGGCTCTGTGGCGCGCGCAGCGCCTCTCTCGCAGCGCGTACAAAACAATTAGGCAAAAGCGTCATCTCATCACTCTCGACGCCTCATATCGCGAATTTTCCTGGATCAAGGTGCTCCATCGGGTTTTCCTACAAGCTCAACGCTGGCGTTCAGCCGCGCGCCTCTTTTCGCGCGTCGGCTGCGACGGCGGGTTAGGTCGCGCTGACGCCCAGCATCTCGAAAAGTCTTCAATCGCCGGAAGCGCCCTCTCCGGTGCAGGCAACCATAGACCGTTCCGGTTTGGGCGATAGCCATCCAGCCAGCGGAGCAAATCTTCCCTGTCCTTTAGCTCTACGCCCCTGAGTGAGATCTCTAGCCTTGAGAGCTTCTTTATCTGCCTGAAGCCGCCGGCTGCGATGATCAAGCCGGCGTGCCAGCCGATACGTTCTCGCTCTGTCAAGAGCGCGCCTAGTACCTCGTTTATTACATTGATCCCAAGAGTGTCCTTCCAGCGCTTGACCTCAACGAAGAAGCGCAGAACCATTCCGGTGGTGTCGATAACCCAGGTCGCGTAGATGTCCGCTGAGGTTTTTAGATCGCGTCCAACGAGCCTTACATCTTTGAAACCTTGATGGGTGAGAAACTCTCCCACTAGATGCTCGAACACGTCCCACCGAATCTTCCGAATGTCATCCCTCTTCGACCGCAGATGCTCTATGAGCTCAGGGGTGAGCTTCTCCACCGATTCGACGACGTCGGCTAGACCAAGAGACGGTTCACGCAGGGGCCGCAGCGCAGCCAACCCGAGTTCAAGCCTACGAGGAGAGGGATCATAAGATAGGGCTCGGTACGCGTGCGCTTCTGCCTCGCGTACCATTGCTGGCCGTACGCCTAAAACTTGGGCGATCTTCTCATGAGAATACGGCCGACCTTTCAGACCGGCCCGGAGTTCGAGAATGAGTCTAAGATCGGGCGGAAGTTCATCGAGGGCCTTCCGGGTCTTGCGTTTCAATTCCGCATCAGGCTCTAAATAATGGCTCACGGCAACACAGACCTAACGAGCTTGTAGGAAAAGCTCAGAACCTGAAATTGTCAAACGCCTGCTCCTAGAAATCTACCGGCCTGCCCTTACAGGCGGTCGGCCGGACTCAAGACGCCTCGGCCGCCGCGGTTCAAGACGTGGGTATAGATCGTTGTCGTGACGTCCTTGTGCCCGAGCAGTTCCTGCACCGTGAGGATGCCCTTCGACACGCTTCGCTGCTCAGGGTGAACGGGTTATCAGAGCAGACCGGTTGGCGAATCCGTGTCTTTCGCGCCGTCTGGCGCAGTTCTCAGTGGGGATACGGCGTGACCGGAGAGTCTAGTGCGGCTATGATGGCGCACCGGGAGGGCAGCGACATGGGCAGCGAGCCACTCATCCGATCGATCAACCCGGCAACCGAAGACGTTCTCGCAACCTTCGAACCCGCAACCCGCGGGCAGATTGAGCAGGCTCTCGAACGCGGCCACGATGCCTATCGGAAGTGGCGCACCACGTCGTTTGCCGAGCGTGCCACGCTCATGCGCCGGGCCGCGGTCTACCTGCGCCAGCATCGTCCACGCCTGGCCGGTCTCATGACCGCCGAGATGGGCAAGCCGATCGGCGAAGCCGAGGCGGAAATCGATAAATGCGCGTGGAATTGCGACTTCTATGCCGACAATGCCGCCCGCTTTCTCGACGACGAACCGCATCCTTCGAGCGCAACGGACAGCTACGTCCAATTCACCCCGCTGGGGACGATTCTGGCAGTCATGCCGTGGAACTTTCCCTTCTGGCAGCTGTTTCGCTTCGCCGCGCCCGCGCTCATGGCCGGCAACACCGCGATCCTCAAACACGCTTCCAACGTGCCACAGTGTGCTCTCGCAACGGAAGAAGTGTTTCGGGCAGCCGGATTTCCACCGGGTGCATTTCAGACCCTGCTCATCTCGGGGGCAGCGGTGGGCCGGCTGATTGCCGATGATCGTATCGCCGCCGTGACACTCACAGGCAGTGATGCCGCCGGCCGCGCGGTGGCGGAAGCCAGCGGCCGGAGCATCAAGAAAACCGTGCTGGAGCTCGGAGGCTCGGACCCCTTCATCGTGCTCGCCGACGCCGATCTCGCCGCCGCTGCCCACATCGGCGTGCGTTCACGCTACCAAAATGCCGGCCAGAGCTGTATCGCCGCCAAGCGGTTCATCGTCGTGGAAGCCGCGTGGAACGAATTCCAGGAGCGTTTCGTCGCTGCGGTCAAGGAGCTGCGGGTCGGCGACCCCACCGACCGCTCGACCCAGGTGGGACCGCTGGCGCGCGATGATTTGAGGGACGATCTCGAGCAGCAGCTCCGCCGCTCGATCGAACAGGGAGCCACGCTCCTCGCCGGCGGCGCGCGGCGCGCCGGGCGCGGGTATTTCTTCACGCCGACGGTCTTGTCCGAGGTCTCGCTCGACATGCCGGCGGCGCGTGAGGAGGTGTTCGGTCCGGTGGCGGCGCTCATGCGCGTGCGGGATACGGACGAAGCCATCCGGGTGGCCAATAGCTCGTCGTTCGGTTTGGGCGCGAACCTGTGGACCACCGATCTTCCCCGCGCGCGACATTTGGCACGCGAGATCGAGGCCGGGCAGGTGTTCATCAACGGCATGGTCACGTCCGACCCACGCCTTCCCTTCGGCGGGGTCAAGCAATCGGGCTACGGGCGCGAGCTGTCCGAGTACGGCATCCGAGAGTTTGTGAACATCCAGACCGTCTGGATCGGACCGGTCAAGGGGTAGCGTCTTGCGGCACTTCGACGCCTCCTCCGCAGAGTGTTTCGTTTTCACCTCCAAGGAAGGCTTGCTGGCCACCGTCGCTCACGACCTCAAGATTCGTGTTACCAAGTTCCACATCGACATCGACGAGGATAGGCACGCCATCCAGGCACGGTTCGACGCCGCATCGCTGCGCACTGTCTGTGCCACGCGCGATGGCGTCGATGCCCCTGGAACGCTGAGCGCAAGCGACAAGCGGGAGATCGATCAAAACATCTCTCGCGACGTCCTCGATGCGGGTGCTTATCCCGAGATCACGTTCACCAGTTCATCTGTTCAGCAAAACGGCGGCAGATACCTCGTAAAAGGAGCGCTGGCGCTTCATGGACGGAAACGGCAGGTCACGGTTCACGTGAGTAAGGCACGAACCTGGTTCGTAGGCGAGGCACGCATCCACCAGCCGGATTTCGGCATCCGGCCGTACAGCGCTTTACTCGGCACCCTCAAGGTCAAGGCCGACGTGACCGTGCGCATATCAGTACCGGCGGATGCAACTTGACGACGGGAGAATCCTGCTGATATCGGCGTTGTTGCGTCACCATGGAGACGGGCGGATAATGCCGGTCATCGTGCGATACGCGAGTTGGTTGCTGCACCGTTGCGTCGGTTGATCACGCGTGAAGGGACACCGAGGCGAACGTTGATGGAACTGAAGGAACCCGCACCGGAGTCGGCTCTGCGCGTGCTGGTTGTGGAGGACAACGAGGACGTGGCACGGAGTATTGCCATGCTGCTCGAGTTGTGGGGCCACAAGGCGCAAGTCGTCCACGAGGCACAGTCCGCGCTGAACGCGGCGGAGACGCACCATCCCGAGGTGGTGTTGATGGATATCGGCTTACCAGGAATGGATGGCTACCAGATAGCGAAGCAACTACGGCAGCAGCAGGGCGGGGAGAAGGTCGTGCTCGTAGCGCTGACCGGGTTTGGAGAAGACGAGGACCGCCGCCGCTCCAGTGAGGCGGGGTTCAATCATCATCTGGTCAAACCGGTCGACCCCGATGTGCTGCAGCAGTTCCTCTCCAACCTGGTATCTTCCTGCCGGACTCGGCGGGGGACCTGACTCTCGTACCACCACGCACGGCCGCAGCCGCGCGCAGGCGGAGCGGTGGAAGGAAGAGGATCATGGGTGAGGATTCGTTGGCCCCGACACTGTTGCTCGCAATGCCGCAAATGGAGGATCCGAACTTCGCACGCTCGGTGGTGCTCCTGTGCCGGCACGAGAAGGACGGCGCCATGGGTCTGGTGGTGAACCGGAAGACGGACACGCGCGCCACCTCTGTCGCCGTCATCGAGCCGCCTCCTGTCCGCGACAATGGGCTTGAAGTCTGGATCGGCGGGCCGGTGGAGCCGCATCGTGGATGGCTGCTGCTCGGATTCGATCCCGGCACGCCCGGCTCGCTCGACGTCGGCCAGGGACTCTACCTGTCGGCATCGGCGGACACGTTACGGCAGGTCATAGAAACCGAATCCGAATCCGGACCCAGCGCCGAGCACCGTTTCCTGTTGGGTTACGCGGGCTGGGGCGGTGGACAGCTCGAAGCGGAGCTGGCGGCCTCGGCCTGGCTGACGGCCGACGTCTCTAAGCCCCTGATCTTCGAAACGCCGGCCGAAAGCATGTGGGAAGCGGCGATCCGCAGCCTCGGCATCAACCCGTACTCCCTGCAGATGGGCAGCGGCGTGCATTGATCTGGACGCCCTCACCCTCTCCCGGAGGGCGAGGGGACCCTCTTGCTCCCTCTCCTCCCAGGGGAGGGTTGGGGTGAGGTGAGGAGAGCGCGCAAAGGAGGAAGGCATGGCTTACGAGTTCATCAAGTACGAGAAGCAAGGGCGCATCGCGCGCATCACCATCAACCGCCCGGACGTGATGAATGCGCTGCATCCGCCGGCCAATGCCGAGCTGTCGGCGGCGTTCGATGACTTCGCCCAGGATCCGGCATCGTGGGTTGCCATCATCACCGGCGCCGGTGACAAGGCGTTCTCCGCCGGCAACGATCTGAAGTACTCCGCCCAGCATGGGATGGCAGCGTCGGTGGCAACCGGGGCAGGCGGTTTTGGCGGCATTACGGCCCGCTTCGACCTGTTCAAGCCGGTGATCGCCGCGGTCAACGGGCTGGCGCTGGGGGGTGGCTTCGAGATCGCGCTGGCATGCGACATCATCGTCGCCGCGGATCACGCCCGCTTCGGTCTACCCGAACCGCGGGTCGGACTCGCCGCGCTGGCCGGCGGCATGCAGCGCCTGCCACGGCACATCCCACCCAAGATCGCCCTGGGCCTGATGCTCACCGGCAAACACATCCTGGCGGAGGAAGCGCACCGGCTGGGGCTGGTCAATGAAGTCGTGCCGGCGAAGGATCTCGCCGCCACCGCCGACCGCTGGGCCGATGAAATCCTTCAATGCTCGCCCAGTTCCGTGCGCGCCACCAAGCAGGTGGCCTTACTCAGTCAGGGCATGCCCCTCGAAGACGCCATGACCAAATCGTATCCGCTGGTCGGGGCCCTCTTCCATTCCGAGGACATGATGGAAGGCGTCGTCGCTTTCGCGCAGAAGCGCAAGCCGGAGTGGAAGGGAAAGTGAGGGAAGTGCCGAGGCCTGAGTCCTGAGTGGATGCCAAAACGTTTGCACCCTCGATCCCCTGAACCTTCGAACCCTAAGCGGTTGTACGCCAATCTGGCTGGGGTGGAAGTTGGTGACGACTTTCCGGTACGTATCGTCGGGGCGATCAACGTCAGTCGCGAATCCTTCTACCCGGGTTCGGTAGCGCGCGGGCGGCGTGCGCTGCAAAAGCTGGCGGTGCAGATGGTCAAAGACGGCGCCGACATTCTCGACATCGGGGCCATGTCCACAGCACCGTACCTCACGGGCACAATCAGCGAGGACCAGGAAGAAGCGCGCATGGTGGCAGCCGTACACACCGTGCGTCAGGTCACCAATGTGCCGATTTCGGCCGACACCCAGCGCAGCCGTGTCGCCGCGGCCGCGTTGAAGGCGGGGGCTTCCATTATCAATGACGTCAGCGGTCTCGGCCAGGATCATGCCATGGCCGATGTCGCGTGCCAGGCCGAGGGCGTGATCCTCATGGCGTTGGAGCAGTCCCCGAGCACGGCCGCCCCGATCACGATGATCGCCGCGTTGCTGCGGCAGTGTCTACGACGGGCCCATAGCGCAGGTATTGCGCCTGACCGTATCGTCCTCGATCCGGGCATCGGCTTCTTCCGTCGTGCCGCCCTGCCCTGGTACGAATTCGACAGCCTGGTTCTGGCCCGGTTGTCCCATCTCCGCCGGCTCGGGTATCCGTTGCTCGTCGGAATTTCCCGTAAGTCCTTCATCGGCAAGCTCACCGGGCGGGCCACTGCGGAAGAACGGTTGCATGGCTCGCTCGGCGCAACTGCGGTCGCGGTTTACAACGGGGCCGCCGTAGTGAGGACGCACGACGTCGCAGCCACCCTCGACGCGGTGCGCGTGGCCGAGGCCATCCGGGGAAAGCATCCGCGTCCCGGACCGCGTTGACATCACGGAGTCTAGAAGTCTATATTTCTTAAGATGCAAGCGCACCTCATGCAACGCAGCGCGCCACGCCGCAACGTACCGCGCAGCTCGATCATGAACGTGGGGCGGCGTGTCGACTATGCCATCCGGGCGTTGTGCTACCTCGCGGCGCAACCGCCGGAACGGATCATCCGCCGCACCGAGATTCAAGAGCGGCAAAACATCCCGCCGCATTTTCTGTCGAAGATTTTGCGATCGTTGGTCGGTGCCGGATTTCTGGCGTCTGTACCTGGGGCCCATGGCGGGTTTCGCTTGGGGCGGCGGCCACACGACATATCGGTTCGCGCGGTCTACGAGAGTATCGAGGGACACTTGTCACTAGTGGAGTGCGTGGATCACCGCGAATCCTTCTGCTGTTTTGCCCCCGTCTGTACCCAGATCGATATCTGGAGCGGCGCTCAAAAGGTCTTGGCCGAGTATTTGGACGACATCTCGATCGGTGACATCGCGGATCGTCACGGACTGGTACGGCGCCTGCGTGACACCTCACCGCGCCCGGTGCGGCGCGAGTCCAAGGCGACTTGAAGGAGGAGGCGATGGCCTACATCATCACCAGCTTGTGCAGAGACTGCGTCGATACGGCGTGCGTGGCGGTGTGTCCGGTCGACTGCATCTACCGTTACACCGGGGCTGACGCCGAAACCTTCCCCAACCAGCTCTATATTCACCCCGACGAATGCATCGACTGCGGCGCCTGCGAACCCGAATGTCCGTGGCAGGCGATTTTCGAAGAGGCAGCGGTGCCGGACGTCTTCGCCGCCGATACCCCTCTGAACTACAAGATCATGGAACACATGGGAGAGTTCGAGGTCGCCAAGCACGAGCAGAAGCCCAGGCCGGCGGCCGAAGAGATCGACGCGAACAAGCGCAAGTGGGGCTTGACCACGTAGGACAAATCGCTCTTCCACACGCCGCAGCTTGAGACACCTCTCCGTCCACGCTACAAGCGGGCACCCTTCATGGACGAGGCAGATGCGACTCAGGGGCAGGTGTACGTTTCAGGCTGGCACCAACGGCTGGTCACGTCGTCCCTGTTGCCGGGATCGATCCTCCGCGCTGTCGCCAGAGTCGCCGCCGCCGTCATGCGCCGGCGGATCCGGATGCGCGATCGACTCGAAGCTGCACGGGAGCCGTCGAGAGGCGGTGACCGCAGCGAGGTCATCTACTTTGCCGACATTTACCACGGTGGGGCGACCTTTTGGGATTGGGTCGTCCTGCGCGGCGGCGGCCTATGGTGGAGCGTGCTCTGGCCGCTCGTCATCAACACGTCCGTAGAACGATTGCGTCTACACCCGGAGCTACGGACCGTCCTGGAACTCGATGCGCAAACGTACGAGGAGCTGGAGCAACACGCTGTTATCCGTGGCAAGCGCTCGCCGCTCCGTGCGCTGCGAGCGGCAGTCGCCGACGGGAGAATGGAGATCGTCAACGGGACCTATGTACAACCTCTGGCACCGACGATCGGGAGCGAGGCAAACATCCGCCATTTTTTCTACGGCTTGAACACAGTCGAGCGCATTCTGCATGCGAAAGTCGACTCCTTCGTCGCCGGCGAGCCACAGTTTTTCCCCCAATTGCCCCAGGTCCTGAGGGGCTTCGGGATCGGCAACGCGGTGTTGCGCACGCACTGGGCACCGTTCGGCACCGACCCGGCGGCCGATGCCGAGATCGTCCACTGGCGCGGGCCGGACGGCTCCGTGGTCCGCACCGTGCCACGCTACGGTTTCATGGATTACCGGTTGCTCCTCGATGGGCATCCGGGCGTACAAAACGCGGGGCTCACCGGCGACGATTTCGAACAGTGGCCGGACGAGCGCAAAGGGCAGTTTGCTACCGAGGCGGCGCGGGTGGGGATCCATCGGCCATTCATCACTCGCCTCGCCGATCCAAAGCCTCCCGAGTCGCCCTTCCCGAGCCTACTTACCGCCGCACGCCAGCACGGCTCCCGCCTGGTCACCATCCGGGAGTACTTCGACCTCCCCCGTGGCGATGCACCCGTCGTCTCCTACGCGATCGACGACATCCCCACTACGATCCCCTGGGGGTTGGCAGGTGAAGAACTGCATCGGGCACAGGTGAGAGCCGAGAGCACGATCCTGCTCGCCGAACGACTTGACGCTGTCGCCCAGACGACGGGAGCGCGCGGACGCCAAGAGGACGTGGATGCGTCGTGGAAGCTCCTCTTGCGATCGCAGCACCACGATCTTCACCTGTGCAGTCCGTGGCATTCGACTCGACACAACGTCTCGATGGGTGAGGTCGGCCGCGACTTCGCCCAACGCAGCACGGAGCAGGCAGAGGCCGTAACCGCAGCCGCTCTCGAAGTGCTGGCACACAGATTTGGAACGCAGAATCCCACCAGCCGCACCTTCCTGCTCTTCAACCCCTCACCTTGGCCGCGCCGGGAGTTCGTGCAGCTTCCCGCCAGCGCCGACGCCGAAGTGTGGCAGCGGGACACACAACTGGTGACGCAGCCGACCTCCGATGGCGTCGGCTTTCTCATCGATCTCCCACCCCTTGGAATGGATGTCGTCGAACTGCGGTCCGGAATGCACCGTGCCGTTGAGCGAGGTCGCTCAGCCGATTTGGCGGCAAGCACCGACCTCATTGAGAAAGAGTTCGGGTCGGGTCTGGTCACCGGCGGTTATCTTACGGTCTGGAGGGACGGACTGCATCGTTCCACCGTGGAGCGGACTCGCATCGAAGAGGACGGACCGCTTTTCCGCAGATACCGGATGCACGGCCGACTACTCGACCTCTCTTTCGTGCAGTCGATCACCGTCATCCCGCCACTGCGGCGCATCGAGCTGTCGACCGAGATCGACTTCGGCAGTGGGCAGCATCTCGGGCCGCAGCTGGCCGACCATCATTCCGAGCTCGCCTACTACATCCAGGACGACAAGAAACTCTGCCTGAACTTCGATTCGGCGCTCACGCATCTGTTCTGCGATTCCCCCTTCTTGCTGGTTGAGCCCCACGGTCCGCGCGTCACCGCGCTCAGTTTCATCGGCGTAGAAGGCAGTGGCAGCGGTGGCGCTGCGCTGCTCCACAAAGGCACACCGGGATGGCATGTGGACCGCCAGCAGGGCGTATTGCGTAATGTTCTGGCTTGGGGACCCGAGCAGTGGCTGTACGCCAGCGACGACTCCGTTACTCCGGGCCGGTCGCGCTACACTGCCGTGCGCGGCACGCACCGCTATGAGCACGCGATCACACCGATCAGCACCCGGTTGGATGCAGTGCGTGCGGCGCACGATTTCCGCCTGCCGGTCTTGGCCGTCGATGTCCCTGGCGGCGAAGGCGGCCGGCGCTTGCCCTGGAGCTTTCTCGAAACCGCGCCGCAGCAAGCCGTTCTGACCGCGCTGTTCGCTCGCAACGGAAAGACGTACGCGCGGCTCTGGAACGCCGGCGACCAACCCGTGGAATTCGCCGTGAGCGGCCCGCATACGGGCACCGGCGTCTCCTTCCGGCTCGAAGCAGAAAGCCCGTCGGGCTGGCCGAGCGCACGGCCATGGGGTATCCAGACGATCCTGTTGCACACGCAGCGATCCGGCACCGAGTGACCACGAAAGGCGAGAGGAGCATCGGCATGGAGAAGGAACAGATCCTCGATCTGTGTGTCCGTTACGAGCGGCTGTACACCGCGTCGGTGTACGACGTGTTGGATGAAATGCATCTGGCCAACCAGTGTCTGTCTTTGGACATCAAGCCGCTCCGCCCCGACTGGGTCCTTGCTGGCGCGGCGCTGACCATCAAATGGACGGCGGAGCCGCGTCATCCGCTGGAGATTCACCAATCGAACCCGCACAGCCCCAATCTCTTTGGGCTGGTAGACATGTTTTACGCCGGCTGCGTGCTGGTCATGGAGACCGGCAAACACATGCACGTCGGTCACTGGGGCGAGCTCACCGGGACCATGGCACAGGTGCGCGGCTGCCGCGGGGCGATCATCGACGGCGGCACGCGCGACTCGCGACACCTACGCGAGCGCGGCGACTATCCGCTGTTCGCCCGCTACACTTCGCCGATCGAGTCCGTCACCCGGGCTGCGATCACCGACTACAATTGTCCGCTGTGGATGTCGGGCAGCCTCACCGAAGGTGTCCTCGTCCGGCCCGGTGACTTCGTTTTCGGCGATGCGGACGGCGTGCTGGTCATACCGGTGGAGATCGCCGAAGAGGTGCTGGTAAGAGCGGAAGACGTCGCCGAAAAGGAAGACCTGATCCGCGCGGAAATCCGTGCCGGAGAGCACCCGCTCCAGGTCTGGCAGAAGTACGGGCGCTTTTGAGCGCGGCCCCACGGGAACGAACGCCCGCGCTGGCGACAGACCTACGTTTCCTCCTCTCCCGGCGCATGGTATACACCGCTCGACTGTTAGGAGGGGCAATGGGGCGTTCCGTTTGTGTCGCGCTGGTGTTGATTCTGGCAGCACTTCCGGCCGCAGCCGCATCGCCACGAGGCAAGGCGCCGGCCAAGAAAGCGGGTCCGGCACTGACGGCAGACAGTCAGCCTTGTTACAAGTGCCATTCGCAAAACACGCCTGCCATCGCGCAGCAGTGGGCGCAATCCAAACACGCAACGATCGGGGTCGGCTGCTACGAATGCCATCAGGCCGAAGTGGGTGACGCCGACGCCTTCACCCACTACGGCCACACCATCGCCACCATTGTCACTCCGAAGGATTGCGGCACGTGCCATGTGGCGGAAACCGAAGAGTTCACGCAAAGCCATCACGCCCAGGCCGCGCAGTTCATCGGCTCACTCGACAATGTGCTCGGGGAGATGGTGGAAGGCTCGCTGGCTGCGGCCAACGGCTGCTGGCAGTGCCACGGCTCGACGCTACGCCTGGTCACCGGTGCCGACGGCGCCCCGGTGAAGGACGAAAGCGGCAAGCCGAAGATCGACCCACTCACCTGGCCAAACACCGGCATCGGACGCATCAACCTCGACGGCAGCCGTGGTTCCTGCTCGGCCTGCCACTCGCGCCACGTTTTCAGCCGCGCCGTGGCCCGGTATCCCGATACCTGCGGCAAGTGCCACATGGGGCCGGATCATCCGCAGATCGAAATTTTCAACGAATCGAAGCACGGCATCGCCTTTCACGCGCGGCAGGCCGACATGCATCTCGACAGCGAGTCGTGGATCGTGGGCCAGGATTACAGCGCCGCTCCAACCTGCTCGACCTGCCACATGAGCGCCACCAGATCACTGGCCGTGACTCACGACGTGGGTGCGCGCATCAGCTGGACGCTGCGGCCGGTGATCTCCAAGAAGCTGGAGCGCTGGGAAGAGCGCCGCGCCAAGATGCAGGCCGTGTGCGGCAACTGCCACGGGACGGATTTCGTCAAGGCCTTCTACACGCAGTACGACAAGACCGTCGAGCTGTACAATGATAAGTTCGCCAAACCGGCACAGGAGATCATGGACGCTTTACGGGCCAAGAAGAAGATCACGCCCGACCCGTTCGACGACAAGATCGAGTGGACCTTCTACCTGCTCTGGCACCACGAGGGGCGGCGCGCCCGTATGGGCGTCTCCATGCAAGGGCCGGATTACACGCAGTGGCACGGCTTCTTCGAAGTCGCCCAGCGCTTCTACTTCGAGCTGATCCCCGAGGCACGGGCACTGGCCGGCACCGATCCGGATATCAAGAAGGTCATCGACGACATCCTCAACCGGCCCGAGCATGCCTGGCGCAAGGGCTTGGGTCCGGAAGACCGGCAGAAGATCCTGGACTTTTACAAGCAACGCTACGGCGAGTGAGGGGAGCCGCGGAGACGATGAAGATTGTCGATTTCAAGGCCACGCCGGTGGCGCTACCCATGGAAGCACCGTTGCGGCACTCGGCCGCCGTGCATCCAGGGCGCTGCATCCGGACCATCCTGCAACTCTACACCGACGAGGGCATCGTCGGCATCGGTGAACTCGAAGACGTGGTGCACGAAGGACAGCTGAATATCCTGCGGCCGATCCTCTACGGGCGTGATCCGTTTGATATCGAGCAGCTGCGCATCTTGATCATCGGGACCGGCCACCTGTTGCTGCAAGGCCAACACCTGGCGCGCAATCGCCTCTACGCCGGCATCGAGATCGCCCTCATGGACATCCAGGCAAAAATATTGGGCCGGCCGCTCCACCAGCTCCTCGGCGGCAAACTCCGCGAGGAGATCCCGATGTCGGCGTACTTGTTCTATCGCTACGAGAGCAAGGAGTATCCCGCCGTGAGTACGCCCGAAGACATGGTGGCGCACGCACGTGACCTGGTCACCCGTTACGGCTTTCGGACGCTGAAGGTCAAGGGTGGCGTCTTCGAGCCCGACCACGAGATCGCGACCATGCAGCAGCTGCGCGCGGCGTTCGGACCGAAGTACCAGCTTCGGCTGGACCCCAACAACGTGTGGGCTCTGGGCACGGCGATCCGAGCCGGGCACCGTTTACGTGAAGTCGACCTCGAGTACCTCGAAGATCCAACGTGGGGCATCGACGGGATGGCCGAAGTCGCGCATCGCACGGGCATCCCGCTGGCGACCAACATGTGTGTCGTCACCTTCGAGCAGATCCCGCCGGCAGTGGCGAAGCGAGCCGTGGACGTCATGCTGGCGGACCCGTGGTACTGGGGCGGCCCGTGGGGCGTGAAGCATCTGGCCGTCATCTGTCAAACCTTCAAGATCGGGCTCGGCATGCACAGCGGTCTGGAGACCGGCATCGGTCTGGCAGCCATGTTGCACACGGCCGCGGCGCTGCCCAACCTCATTTACGCCGTCGATGCGCACTATCATCACCTCACCGACGACCTCATCGTCGGGGGCAAAATGGAGTATCGCGACGGCGCCTTGCGCGTACCGGACGGTCCCGGCCTCGGTGTGGAAATCGATGAGGAACGCCTGAAAGACGCCGCGCGCCGTTACGAGCTTGAGGGCGGCCTGAGCTTCCCCTTGGATCCGAAGCGTCCTGAGTGGTACCAGAAATTCCCCATGTGGTGAGGTTCCTTCCCTTGCCAATGTCCACGACGTGCTTCGTAACCGGCGCCGGCGGTTTTGTCGGGCGGGCCTTGGTCAACAGCCTCTTGGCGCAGGGCAACCACGTTCGCGCCTTGGACGTGCGATTTCCCAGCGATTGGCTTGACGACGCGACCCGACTGTGGGGCGACATCTGTGATCGCGCGCTCCTGGAGCAGGGGTGTCGCGATGCCGAGTTCGTGTTCCATTGCGCCGCGCTGCTGCCGCAACGGCACGCGGCCCCAGCGGTGATGTGGCATACGAACGTCGAAGGCGCTCAGCATCTCTTCAACGCGGCCCTTCGTGCCCGTGTGTCACGTGTGGTGATGCTCTCGAGCGCGGAGGTGTACGGCGTCCCCGCCATGGTGCCGTGCCCGGAAGAAGCACCGCAACGTCCGCTGGGTGAGTATGGCCGCAACAAGGTCGAAGCCGAACAGCTCGCCAGAGACGCGAGCCATCGTGGGTTACAGGTTGTGATCCTGCGCCCACCGACGGTCGTGGGCCCGACAATGACCGATCGCGTGCTGCTGACAACGCTGACGGCCTTGCGCAACGGGTGGCCCGTGGTGGTGCCCGGCGGGACAGAGCGTTTTCAGATGGTGGCGTTGAGCGACCTGGTGGATGCGTGCCTGGCCGCGAGCCGCGCGAACGGCGTTGCCGGTGAAGCATTCAACATCGGCGCCGACGCCGTTCCGTCGCAGCAGCAGGTGTTCCGCGAGCTCCGCACACGTATGGGCTCGCGGTCGCCGGTCATCCCTGTACCCAGATCCCTGCTGCGTGGGCTGTTCCGGTTCTTGCTGGCGCTCGGGCGGTCGCCCCTCGAACCGGAGCATGTTCCCATCGCACTTGCCGATTACGTGTTCGACATTCGCAAAGCGCGGGACCGGCTCGCCTGGCGTCCGGCCAAAGGCAACGTGGACGCGCTGGCCGACGCGTACCGGTGGCTGGCCGGCGCGGCGCCGGCCGCCGTCAGGCGGGGCGCTCAATAGCGTCCGCCATCCCTCCGCCCTGCCCCCTCCCGGAGAGATTGTCGACAAATGAGAAGACGTGCTTCGAGAGCCTCAGCACGAGCGGTCTCAGAGTCCATCAGATAGGGGGCTTTCCGCTCACCCTGAGATTGTCGAAGGGTACTCTCAGCCCGAAAACCTCAATTGAAACTCAATAGGTGACCAAGGCGGCGATGGCGGGATACGGATGAGGCCGCATGCGTCTTCGCGGCTTCCATTGGCGTGGTGGTCCAAGCTGTTGAGTGAACGCACGAAAATCAAACTGCGCCAC
>JBIOJG010000046.1:0-48154 GCA_044450645.1 Binatia bacterium | reverse complement strand
GTTTGGGCGGGCCAAGGAAGGGCGGGACGTCTTTGGCGGTGTAGGTCGCGCGGTAGTCGGCGCGCTTGGCGAGCGCGTCCGCGGACGGGCCACCGGTGCCGGCGACCAGCGCGCACATCTCGTCGAGGCTGGCGTCCAGCATCTGCTGGGGGGTGGCGATGCGGCCGCGACTCGCGACCCGCCGGCCAGCCGCAAGGGCGGCGCGCCGCATGAGGCCCACGGCCCAGATATCGCTGTAGATCCCACGCTCGTCGCGGAGGCGGTACATGAGGCGGGCCTCGCCGAGCAGTTCGTCGAACTCGGCCTGGTGCGCCGCGGGGACCTGGGCGCGGACTTCGGCAATGCGGGCATCGACGTCCGAGGCGGCCTGGGCTTCTCCGGAAACGGCAATGCGGATGGCCCTCAGGAGTGCGTCCGGCAATTCGAGCGCCGTGGGCTCGGCGATGTCGAAGCCGTCGATGAGGCGGTTGCCGACCAGGTC
This sequence comes from Binatia bacterium, assembly GCA_044450645.1. Lineage (GTDB taxonomy): Bacteria > Desulfobacterota > Binatia > HRBIN30 > HRBIN30 > JAGDMS01. The sequence goes on along the minus strand of JBIOJG010000046.1, from coordinate 47,673 downwards.
GAGGTAGCCCGAGACCGCCGCGCCTGCTTCGCCCCCGAGGGAACGCAGGCTCGCGAGCACCTGTGCGGGGTCGCCGCCGGATGCGAGGACCTCGCGGGCAGCGGGGTCCTGGGCGAACGCCTCCTTCAGGCGCTCCATCTCGTCGGAGCCACCCGCGGACACCACTGCCGAACCGCGCATCAGGCCCAGCAGCTCGGACGCCGGCAGGCCGGTCCAGTCCCCAACGTGTGCGAGGAAGTCCCCGGTTGGGAGCACGGCACCGGCGGTGAAGCGCATGTGCTGGGCGATCATGGCCGAATGGTGGTCGCGGCAGCGCGTCAGATAGGCGACCAGCTCCGCGTCGGAGAGGGCGTCCGGATTGACGGCCTGCAGCTCCCGGTGCGTGGCAATGGAGGATGGTTTGCGATTCTCTTCCCAGTCGCGAAGCTGCTCCCGCCAGAGCTTCTGCGCGAAGACTTGTTCAGCGCGCTGAAAGCGCTCGCGGATTTCGGCGTCCGGAGCCGGCAGCACCTGGTTGTAGCCGAAGCCATTCACGTAGCCCATCTGGAGGCCGTCGATGAGCATTCCGTAGAAGCGGGCGAAGTCGTTGCTGCCTCTCTTGAAGGAGGGGGGATGCGTCTCCTGGAAGTAGCGCGTCATCGGGCGCGGGAAGTGCACGGGGTCTTGCTCCCACGATCCTGGCCCTGGCGGGTCAAAACGGAGTTCGGTCGAGGTGTCTGACGCAGTCATGGCTGTTCCTTTCTCTGGGACGGCCCGCAGATCTCGCGGCGCCGGCCGCCGATGCGCGGTCATGGGTTGGGCGCGCGCATAGGGACAGAGCCGTCGTGCCCGCCCGTGTACGCCGTGGACCTAATCGATACTGTATTTTTTTCAGGCTAGCACTTCTGGTGGACGTCTGGCAACCGAAACCGCGTCCCATACCACGCAGGCGCAAATGACCGAATATGGGACCTGGCTACACTCCATGCAGGATCGACTCTGGAAACAGCGGTGGCTGCAGGCCTCTGTGCCTGCATGGGGAGCAGCGGTCGCCAGTTCCGGCGCGCCCGGCAGCCAGGGACGGCTGGCGCCACTAAGCTACACCTGATCCGATTGCCATCTGGGTATTGTCGCATCAGGATTAACTGGCGCCGGAGGGCGAGGGGACCCTCTTGCTCCCTCTCCTCCCAGGAGAGGGCTGGGGTGAGGTGATGAGATATGCAGCCTACTTCTGACTCACGACACACGCTGCGCTATTCTCGACACCGGTGACGAAACGCAGTATCTGAAAATCTCGGGTCCATCCCCGCAGATTATTCGGTTTTGAACCTCACGGGAGACAGCCAATGAGCGAAACGAACATGTCCGATCGCAAACGTCGCGCCCTCGACCTTTGCCGCCAGTACTGGATGCCCGGCCGGGTTGACGCGTTTCAGGCGTGGGGCATCTCGCTCGTCGTCGGCCGCCGCGAGGGCTACCGGATGTGGGACATCGACGGCCATGAGCTGATCGACGTGCATCTGAACGGCGGCACTTTCAACCTCGGCCACCGCCATCCCGACATCGTGCGCACGCTGGTCGAGGCGACGGCCGAAGTCGACATCGGCAACCACCATTTCCCCAGCGAGGCCCGCGGCGAACTGGCGGAGAAACTGGCGCGGCTCACGCCCGGCGACCTGCGCTACTCGGTCTTCGGCGCCACCGGCAGTGAGGTCAATGACGTCGCGATCCGGACCGCACGCAAGGCCACCGGCCGCCGCAAGATCCTCTCGATCGACATGGGCTACCACGGCCGTGTCGGGCTGGCCGGGCAGGCCGGTGACGACGCGACGGCGAAGTATTTCCTGAGCGATGCGCCGCAGGAGTTCGTCAAAGTGCCGTTCGCCGATCTCCCTGCGGCAGAGAAGGTGCTTGCAGGCGGAGACATCGCCGCGGCAATCATCGAGACACTGCCTGCGACCTATGGGTTCCCAGTCCCGCCCGACGGCTATCTGCCGGGCCTCAAGGCGGCGTGCGAGCGGCACGGCGCGCTGTACATCGCCGACGAGGTACAGACGGGTCTCGGGCGCACGGGACGTATGTGGGGCGTGGAGACGTTCGGGGTGACGCCTGACATCCTGGTCACCGCCAAGGGGCTCGGTGGCGGCTTGTATCCGATCAGCGCCGCTGTGCTGTCGGAGCGGGTTGCCGGCTGGCTGGTCGAAAACGCGTGGGGCCACGTCTCCACCAGCGGCGGCGCCGAGATCGGCTGCCGCGTCGCTTCGAAGGCGCTCGACCTGTGCAGCGCGCCGGAGACGCTCGAGAACGTCCGCCGCAGGTCGGACCAACTGTACGCCGGGCTCAGCGCCATCCAGCGCCGCAATCCGTACCTGGTGGAGATCCGCCGCGCCGGCCTGGTGATGGGACTCAAGGTCGATCACCCGCAGGGCGCTATGCACCTGACGAAGGCACTGTACGACAAGGGCGTGTGGGCGATCTTTGCCGGTTACGATATGTCGGTGCTGCAGTTCAAGCCGGGGCTGCTGGTGGACGCGCGCTTGTGCGACGAGCTGCTGGAGAAGGTGGAGGCGGCGCTCGCGGTTGCCAAGGATGCGTAGGGACGGAGATACCTGACTCTTGCCGGGGGACACCATGAATTTCTTCGATCTACCGATCGAGCGCCAGATCGAGCTGGCGCGCAAGGTCGCGATCGCGGCGCTGCGCTATTACGATTTCCCGGAGACCTCGGAGCTTGAGCTGCTCAAGCATCGTGAGAACTCGGTGTTCGACGTCACGCATCGCGAGACCGGCAAGCGGGGCGTGCTGCGCGTGCATCGCACCGGCTACCAGACGGAACGCTCCATCATTTCCGAGCTGCAGTGGATGCAGGCGCTCGGCGCGTTCGGTGTCAAGACGCCCGGCGTCATCCCGTCGCGCGACGGTGCGCTGGTGATTGCTGTGGGGATCGACGAGCTGCCCGAGCCGCGCCTGTGCGACATGCTGGAATGGATCCAGGGGGAACCGCCGCGCGAGGATGATCTGGCCGGCTCGTTCCGCATGCTCGGCGACTTACACGCCAAGTGTCATACGCAGGTGGGCCAATGGACGTTGCCCCAAGGGTTCGAGCGCCAGGCGTGGGACGAAGGCGCGCTGCTCGATGCCAAGCATCCGATCATCGCGCCGGCCTGGGAGAACTGGGCCCTCACTGCGGAACAGCGCGCGCTCGTGCTCGACTGCCGCGAGGCGCTGCGCCGGCGGCTGCGTCAGTGGGGCAAGGGGCCGGGCCGTTACGGTCTGATTCACGCTGACTTGATGCCCGAGAACCTGATCGTCAGCGACGACGGCGTCCGTCTCATCGACTTCGATGACTGCGGTTTTGGCTGGTACCTGTACGACCCGGCGTCGGCGCTGTTGCCGTACTACGGACAGGACTTCTACCCGGATCTCCTCAATGCCTGGGCGGCAGGTTACCGCGACGTACGGCCGCTGTCCGACGAGGAGCTCAACGAGATGCCGACCTTCCTGCTGTTGCGCTGTTTTTATGGGTTGGGTTGGCTACAAACCCGGCGCAATTCAGAAGCGGCGCAGGTCTATACCGAGCCGCTCATCTTCTTGACCTCCGCGGTAGGGCAGGCATTTCTCAGTTCCCAGCCGACCGGGTAGCTACCGCTACTTCTTTTTCGCTTCGTGCGTTCCCGCCGGCGCCTTCTTCCCTTCCTTCTTTGCCTGAGGCTTCTTGCCCTTGCCGCTCTTCAGGCACTTCATGATGTGCTGAGCGTCGGTGCCGAATTCGGCGGTGAGTTGCTCCAAGGTGTGGCCAGCCCAGACCGCGTGAAGTACTTGCTTGCATAAGAGCTTATTCGATGTGTGCGGCGCCGCGTAGGCCGGGGCTGTCACCGCCAGGGCGAAAAGCGCCGCCGCTGTCATAAGGCATGTTGTGCTCAACACTGGTATGTTCACAACACACTTATGAATCACGAATGCCGGTTCAGATCAATAGGTCATTGTGCTCCACTGCGGCCTCGGCTACGATCGGCATGTCAAGGGAAAGAGAGGAGAGTCAGCCATGGCCGTAGCACGAGTGAGTGAAATCGTCGCGTCCTCCCCCGAATCCATCCAGGGTGCCATCCAAGAAGGCTTGAAACGCGCCACCAAGACGATCCGCGGCATTACGGGTTTCGAGGTCACGCGGGTGCAGGGAAAGGTCGATAAGGGGAAGCTGAAGGAATACCGCGTTCACATGAACGTGACCTTCGTGCTCGACGAGTAGCGCTCACTCGCCGCTGTACACCAACTCTCCGCCCACCCAAGTTTGGGCCACACGCGGAGGGTGCATCGGGTCGAGGCTGCCCTCGAGCACAACCAGGTCTGCCCGCTTTCCCGGCGTCAGCGTACCGCGCTCGTGTTCCTGGCCTCCAGCGTACGCGGCGCCAGCGGTGTAAGCCCGCAACCACTCCTCATAGCCGAGCGCCTGCTCCGGGCCGAGGACATTGCCGGACCCGGTGCGGCGGGTCACACCGTGCACGGAGGTGCGCAGGGGCTCGTAGATCGCGCACGGATCGTCGGACGAACCGGCGACTGTGATACCGATCCGCGCCATCTCGCCGAACGGCATCCAGATCTCATCATCGAAAGACACGCCTTCCACCAGCTGGCCCATGTGGGACACGAAGCCCGGTTGCACTACGCCGATGGCTCCGAGGGCCAGCATCTGTTTAAGCTGCGCCGGGGAGGCGAGGGTGGCGTGCTCGACGCGGAAACGATGATTGTCGTCGCGCCGTACGCGCGCGGCACGGGTGAACGCCCCCAGGGTCGCGGCGAGCCCGGCGTTGCCCATGGCGTGTACGGCAACGCGAAACCCTCGGGAGACGGCACGGACGAGGTTCTCAGTCAGGTCGCCGAACTGCACCCCGTGGGTGAACCGTTGCCCTGCGGTGATGGCGTCGATGGCTGGCGCGATGCCGCCGTCGGCGAACAGTTTGACCGGCCCGACACGGACCTGTTCATCGCCCTCACCTGTCAGCGGGCCATCGAGGCGCTCGGGAAAGGCGTTGGTCAGAATGGCCTCCGCGTGCGGCATGACGAGGACGGAAATCGGCAGCGTGCCGGCCTTGGCCATGACTTGGTAGATTGCCTCTGCCGCCGGTGAGCATGCGGCATCGTGCACGCAGGTGATGCCTTCCCTGAGCAACACGCGGGCACGGGCGGCAATGAGGTCGGCCCAGCGATCCGGGTCGCGATAGGCCGCGAGCGACCGGGCATGCGCTTCGCTCCAGGCGCGTTCGATCAACATGCCGGTGGATTCGCCATGGGCATCACGCATGATGGTTCCGCCGGGCGGGTCGGGCGTGGTGCGCCCGATGTGCAACTCGTCCAGCCCCTGCGAGCTGACGACACATTGGTGCAGGCTGAAGTGTGCCACGATGACCGGACGATCGAAGCCGAGGGCGTCCAGATCATGCCGGTCCGGCAGCACGCCGGCGACGGTTTCAGTCCAACCTACGCCCCGCACCCAACGTGCCTCCGGCTCGTGCGCGGCCTGACGAGCCAACACCTGCTGCAGTTCGTCGATATTCGTTACGCTGGAGACGTCGGCCCAGAGCGGATGGAGCGCGGCGATGGAGTGATGGTTATGCGCGTCGATGAAGCCGGGTAGGAGGATTCGACCAGCGAGATCCTCCACCGTGATCCCCGGATATCTTGCGACAAGCCCGCGTACCCCAACGGCAGCAACGCGTGAGTTCTCGATTACGACGGCCTCCGGCTCGCCCAGTGCCGGATCCATCGGCAAGATGCGGCCACCCACAAAAGCACGTGCATTCGTTTTCAATTTCCCTCCGGTCCGGCGCCGGAATCTAGACGCTCTTGCGCCGCCGCACAAATCAATTCGCGTGACTTTTCGAAAACCTGCGACTAGCTGTGTTGGCCGATTCCGGGTTTCTGAGTCGAGGACATCTGCTGCCGGGCCCGGTCGAGCAGTTCGACCACTTCGTCGTCGCTGGTCTGGCGAAAGTCCTCGTAGAACTGACCAACGGCCTGAAAGAAGGGCGGCATACTGAGGCACACCAGATCGTCGACCTCGGGCCGCAGGGACTCGATGGTCTCCGGCGGCGCGACCGGTACGGCGAGAACGAGCCGTTTGGGACTGAGCCGCCGCACACCGCGGATTGCCGCCCGCACCGACCCACCCGTGGCGATGCCGTCGTCAACAATGATCGCCGTTCTCCCTTCGATGGGCTCCGGGGCGCGGCCACTTCTGTAGCGCTCTTGGCGGCGTCGGATCTCCTGTAATTCCAGCGCGACTTCGCGGCTCAGGTACTGGTCCGAGACCTCGAGCATGCGCATGACTTCTTCATTGAGGATGCTTTGGGGGTGGTCGCCGTCGACCACCGCCCCGATCCCAAGCTCCGGCTGCCCGGGAGCGCCGAGTTTGCGGACCACGATGACGTCCAGCGGTGCGTGAAGGGCTGTGGCGACCTCGTACGCCACCGGTACGCCTCCGCGCGGCAGCGCGAGTATCAAGGAGTGCTCGTCCTCGTAGCGTAACAGCCGTGCGACCAGCTTGCGTCCTGCATCTTTTCGATTCTTGAACATGCCGTTCACCGTTTCCCGGCAGGGCCAACCAGGTGACGGTTGAACCAATCGGTTGCCAGGCGAGTGACTTCCTCGAGCGTCCCCGGTTCTTCGAACAGGTGGGTCGCGCCGGGAACGATGGCCAATTGCTTCTCGCATGTGAGCCGCTCGTACGCTTGCTGGTTCAATCGCAGAACTTGGGTATCGTTGCCGCCAACGATGAGCAGTGTTGGGGCCTTCACCTTGGGAAGTGCAGAAGCGGCCAGGTCGGGACGCCCGCCGCGCGACACAACGGCCCGGATTGTGGCATCGGCCGCCGCGGCGATCAGTGCGGCAGCGGCGCCAGTGCTGGCGCCGAAATAGCCGATGTGCAGGCTCTTGGTCGGCTCATATGTCCGGATCCAGGCGGTTGCGCTACGCAGCCGTTGAGCGAGCAAGTCCATATCGAACACGTTGCCCCGGTCTTCCGCCTCGTCTTCGGTGAGCAAGTCGAAAAGCAGCGTGGCGATCCCCGCCCCACGCAGCACGCGCGCCACGGAGGTGTTGCGCGGGCTGAGGCGGCTGCTGCCGCTGCCGTGTGCAAATGCGACAATGCGGTGGGAGTCTTTGGGAATGCTCAGGACGCCATCCAATGTGATTGAGTCGGCGGAAATGCGTACGCTCGTTTCGGTCATGTGCGTGTGATTCGCTCGATCGGCCGCTGGGGCGTGCACTCCCCCTCATCATCCGCGGGTTTGACCCGCCGGCGGAGGGTCGATTTTCTCTCTGGTCGTTCCGGGTCGCTGCTCGCCCCCGCGTAGTTGCTGATAGGCGCGCGCCGCCAGCGCAATGCCGAGCCCCAGCAGTCCGGTGCACAGGCCGAGCAACAACAGCGTGAAACGAGATGTGTGTTCGACCTGGTCGTGCGCCGCAACGGCTACCAACACAGTCAGGATCGACAGCGGTATGACCAACGCCACAATCGCGGCGCGTATGAGCACGACGGTGCCCCGCTTTCCCGCGAATCGGGGCTCAATCCTCTCCACCGGCGACCGCATCCCACCCGCGATGACACGGAGATGGGGATGCCCCAGGCGGTTAGCTCCAGATGCTTTGGCCATGGTTCAGCATCGCGGATTCGATTGCCGTCACTGCTACTTGGACAGCTCGCTGAGCACGGTCTTAAACCGGTCCCACGGGACGGCGTTCCAGGTCTCGGTGGTGGCGTGGCCGAACGAGCGCACGATCGTCGCCACCTTAGTTGCCGTCAGATCATCCGGCGCTTCGAAAATGTCGAGGTAGTCGTAGGGCCCCAACACCGCGTAGTTGGAGAGCCACTTCACCTGGGGGCAATGTCTCTTGATCGAGCTTTGTACCTGCTCCTCGAGCTTGGCGAGCTTCTCCGGCGGGCTCATACTCTCAGGTGAGATCCTCGTCAGCAGTACGTACGTTCCCATGGTCGCCTCCTTATCGGCTTCCGAAGGGCCATTCACTCGCGGAAGGTCGTCGATGCTATTTCCCCGTCCCCGAGGATACCCTTCCTCTCGGTCTCTAACTAGTAGTTGCCGGTTAGCAATTCGGTCGCCAGAGGCCCTGCGGTTGCCGCAGTGGCCGTCTTTGGGAGAGGCGATTTGCGATCATAAGAAGAAAAGGCATCGAGGTTTCCGCGGGCCGGTGGGACGACTCACTTTGATGCCGCGGTTTGTCCACGGGCCGCCTGGCGAGCTGCTTGCAGCGCTCAGCCCAGGCTTCCGTTTGATCGCGTGAGCACCAGGGCGGGCGCCAGCGTTGAGAGAAAGAGAGGTGTGATGACTATGACCGGGTTCGATGCCTTCGACTCCACGATCCACAAGACCAACGCCTGGCTCAATGAGCTCATGGCCGAACTGCATTCGACGGACCGACACTTCACTTACCATGCGCTGCGAGCGGTGTTGCACGTCCTTCGGGATCGGCTGACGGTGGAGGAGGCGGTGCAGCTCGGTGCCCAGCTCCCCATGCTGGTGCGCGGCTTCTATTACGAAGGCTGGAGCCCGGCTGGAAAGCCGCTCAAGTGGAACAAGCAGGAATTTCTGACTTGCATACGCGACAGCTTCCGGAGCTCGGCGACGGTTCCCGACCCCGAGAAGATGGTTCGTGCAGTCTTTGTCATTCTCGCTCACCACGTGTCCGAAGGTGAAGTGAAGAATGTCAAGGGAATTTTGCCGAAGACGTTGCGTGAGCTGTGGCCGGAAGCCTGACATCGGTAGCACCCTACTCCACGCCGGACCGTTAACGTGATAAATGTCAGCGACGACTTTACCGCAAAAACGAGAGCGCCTTCCTGGGGACTAAGTGTGAACCCTTTTGAGCAGAGCGGTGGCACCGGGGAACAGGTGCAGGTCCATATGCTTTGCTTCGAAGGCCCTGACGCTTATTCGCGCGCCGGCGGCCTCGCAAGCCGCGTCACCGGCCTGACCGAGGCGCTTGGCGAGGCCGGCTTCGACACGCACCTCTGGTATATCGGAGATCCCAATTTGCCCGGTCACGAGACCAGGCGGCAAGTGCACCTCCATCGGTGGTGCCAGTGGATCAGCCGCTATCACCCCGGGGGCGTTTACGATGGCGAAGAGGGAAAGAGGTGGGACTTCGCATCGTCTTTGCCTCCGTTTCTGATGCAAGAAGCCCTTCTCCCCTTTCTGCGAAAGCGTGGCCGACGGTCACTTATTCTGGCCGAGGAATGGCAGACGGCCAGTGCCGTTCTGCACCTCGACTGGTTGCTCCGCTGCGCCGGGCTACGCCACCGGGTCACCATTTTCTGGAATGCGAACAACATGTGCGGGTTTGATCGCATCGATTGGGCTCGGCTGGCGGAGGCCGCAGTGATCACAACCGTGAGCCGGTACATGCGACACCGGATGTGGAGCCTGGGCGTGGACCCGCTGGTGATTCCCAATGGGCTCCCACCCGAGGAGTTCGAAGGGACCGATCGGGAAGCGATGGCCGAGTTTAGCCGCTGTACCCGCGATCGCGTCGTGCTCGGCAAGGTTGCGCGCTGGGATCCGGACAAGCGCTGGCTGTTGGCCATCGATATCGTCGGTGAACTCAAACGCCACGGGTGGCGTCCGCTGCTGATCGCGCGCGGTGGAGTCGAAGCGCACGGCACCGAAGTGTTGGCAAGGGCTGCCGCCGCGCAGCTGCAGGTTGTCGAGCGCACACAGCCACAGCCTGGCGCCCGAGGGTTCTTCGAGGGCCTGAGAGATCTCGGGGACGCGGATGTGGTCAGCCTGCGGTCGCATCTCACTCGGGAGCCTCGCCGGATTTTATTCCGCGGCGCTGCCGCCGTGCTCGCCAACAGCGGAGTCGAGCCGTTCGGCCTCGTTGGGCTCGAGGCGATGGCTGTTGAAGGCTTGGCGTGCACCGGTGGCACGGGCGAAGATTACGCCGTGCCAGGCTGGAATGCTCTGGTGCTGCAGAGTCAAGACCCGCGCGAGTTCGTGAACTCCTTCCATCGCTTGCGGACAAATCCGGTTGAGGAGCGCGCGCTTCGCCGCCGTGGGAAATCGACCGCCAAGCACTACGCCTGGAATGAGATCATCCGCCGGAATCTGATTCCCTGTTTCCAGCTCGCGAGTGGCAACGGTTTCTCGCTCTCAGCCGAGGGCGCTCCAGAACGTGCCGGGCCCAAACGCGCCCGTCACTCCGAGCCTTCATTCCTTGTCCGGAGGCAGTCCGAGCGGGCGTGATCGCAGGGCATGTTGCTACGGGTGGCCTAGTCCTCGCGCACCTGTCATTTCTCAACGAAAGCAATTCAGCAGTTTGCCGCCGATCGTCCGCCGCCCTTCGTCTTGGGGAAATTCGCACGAATGGGAGCAGCCGTTTCCTCGGATGACTGAACGCGCAGGTGACTCAGCGTGCAGCGGCGTGGCGAGGTATTTGCGTAAGTAACACTGGGCCGACTGTCACTTGGGCGGTGACAAATACAACCAATCAAGGAGGCATTATGAACATCGGACAGTTGATGACGCAGAATGTGAAGACGTGTCGCCCGCAGGACTCGCTCAGCATTGCCGCGAAGCTCATGTGGGACAACAATTGCGGCAGCGTCGCGGTTGTTGCCGACACTGGGCTCGTCGGCGTGTTGACGGATCGCGACATTTGCATGGCGGCCTACACCCAGGGCCGCAGTCTCTACGACATCCAGGTCTCCATCGCGATGTCGAAGAAGCTCTTTTCATGCAAGCCCGAGGATTCCCTGGCGACGGCAGAGAAGACCATGCGGACCAACAGAGTTCGCCGGCTGCCGGTTGTTGATGCAGACGGCCATCTCGTTGGCATCCTCTCGCTCGACGACATCGCTCGCGAAGCTGCCCATGAACGCAAGGGGAAGGGCCGAGCCGAGATAACCACCGAGGAGGTGTGCGACACCTTCGCGGCGATTTGCGGGGACTCTGCGCAAGGCACTGCGATGACGGCCTGAGCGACGCTGCAGACGCAAGCGCGACGCCAGACGCTCGAGCGACCGACGGTGCGAGCGATCCGCCGCTGGATACGCTTGCCCGTCGCTCTCAGACGACGACCTCGCCCTCCAAGTCCTTTGTGCGCGCCGAGAGTGATTTCCCCGGCGTCAATTGAAAGGCGCCGAGGTGTGGCGCACAATTCGTAATTGCCTGCTTCACCTGTCGCCGAGCGGGCAGTTGCTTTGTGCGGAACGGGGGAACTCTCTCGATGCGCGATCTTATCCGAGTACTGGTCCTCGGAACCGGGCAGATGGGATGTGGGATTGCCCGCCTCGTGCTTGAGAAGCAGGGGCTCGAGTTGGTCGGTGCCTATGGCAGAAGGAGACAGCGCGCCGGCATTGATCTCGGCCGGGCTATCGGACTCGGCCGTGAGATCGGCGTCCCGATCAGCACCGACCTCGAAGCCGTGATCGCCCAAGCCCGCCCACACGTGGCGATCCAGGCGACCTGCTCGCGACTCACCGATGCCGTGGCGGAGATTTCAACCCTGGTACGTAACGGCGTCCACGTCATCTCCATCGCCGAGGAGATGGCCTATCCTGCCGCGAAGTCGCCGGCGCTCGCCGCGGAACTGCATCAGTTGGCGGTCGAGCACGGAGTGGTGGTCGTCGGCACCGGCATCAATCCCGGGTTCGTGCTCGACCTGCTCGTCATCACGCTGACTGGCGTTTGCTCCGACATCCAATCCATCACCGCTCGGCGCGTCAATGACCTCTCGCCCTACGGGCCTTCGGTGCTGGCAAGCCAAGGCGTGGGGCTGACGCCGGAGGCGTTCCGCACGGGCCTGGAAAATGGCACTGTCGTCGGCCACTTCGGATTCCCCGAGTCGATCCACATGGTCGCCGATGCGCTCGGCTGGGACATAGAGCGGATTGAAGAGAGCCGGGAGTCCATTGTTTCAAAGGTCCGGCGTGAAACGCCCTTCGTCACGGTGGAGCCCGGAAACGTGGCCGGCTGCATGCACACCGCCGTGGCCTACCGTGCGGGCAAACCGGTCATTACGCTCATCCATCCTCAGCAGATCCACCCGCACCTTGAAGGGGTGGCGACTGGTGACTCCATCGAGATCGACGGGACACCACACGTCCGCCTCGCTGGAAGTCCAGAGATCCCGGGCGGCCTCGGTACCGTTGCCCTCGCCGTGAATCTGATTCCCCGAGTGTTCAATGCCGTGCCTGGTCTCCACTCTATGGCGGACCTCCCAGTGCCTGCCGCGATGCTCGGCGACGCGCGGCGATCCGTTCGCGGCGTTCATTGGGAGTACAGCCATGACTGAGCTGATCGCTAAAGGCACCTGGGTGGAGATCCACCGCATCGTGCTTGCAGCCCGTGAACGCGCGCCGCAGGTCCCTGCAGATACCCAGGCAGTTCCCCTGGAAATGCGAGTGAAAGGTTTTCTAGTTGTCGCTGCCGCTGTAGGCGAAGAAGCCGAGATCGTGACGCGGGTCGGCCGCCAGGTGCGCGGGACGCTCACGGAAGTCAACCCCGCTTACACCCATAGCTTCGGTCCGCCGATCGCTGAGTTGTCCTCCATTGGGGAAGAGGTTCGAGCCATGCTGCGTGAGAAGGTCCCCCTCCTTACCAAGGAGGGGTCAGGGGAGGTTTGTACCTGATGACAGACGAGAGCTACGCAGCGATCATGGCCCAGCGGACCGAGATTGTGCGGGCGTCGGTTGGGCTCGACTATGGGCAGTACGTGATCGGCGCGCTCGCCTTCGACTACGAACGGCTCCTCGCCGATACGGGTTACGATGTGGAGACGGCGCGTGCGGTGCAGAGCCGGACCGCAGTCGGCAACACCCCGCTGGTGGAGCTCCACAACATCACCGAGCTAGTCCGCCGCATTGCGCCGCCGGGCAAGGGAGCGCGGATCTTCGTCAAGGACGAAGCCGCAAACCCCTCCGGCTCGTTCAAGGATCGCCGCGCCTCGCTGTCGATTCACCAAGCCAAGCGCCGCGGCTACGCTGGAATCGTGGCGGCGACCAGCGGCAACTACGGTGCCGCCGTGGCGTCGCAGGCCGCCAAGGCGGGGCTGCGTTGCATCGTGGTGCAGGAGGCCTTCGACAGCCACGGCATGGCGCAGCCGGAGATCGAGGAGAAGACCCGGGCCTGCGAGGCCTACGGCGCGGAAGTGATTCGCCTCTCGGTTGGGCCGGAGCTGTTCTACGTGTTTCTGCGCGTGCTGAAGGAGACCGGCTACTTCAACGCCTCGCTCTACACGCCGTACTCCATCGTCGGTATCGAAACGCTTGGCCACGAGATCGCTGTCCAGACACAAGAGCAAACGGGGCGACTTCCCGACGTTGTGATCGCCACCCATGCCGGCGGTGGAAACGTCACCGGCACGGCCAGGGGCTTGCAGAAGGCCAGTGCCGTGGACACCACGGTGGTCGCAGCCAGCGTCGATCTCTCAGGGCTGCACATGGCCTCGGATCACGACTTCAACCGCAAGTCCTTCACCACCGGTCACACCGGCTTCTCCATGCCCTTCACCACCTGGCCGGACCGGGCGGACGTGCCCCGCAACGCCGCACGCCCGCTGCGCTACATGGACCGTTTCGTCACCGTCACCCAAGGCGAGGTCTTCTACATGACTCAGGTGCTGGCGGAGCTGGAGGGATTGGAACGCGGGCCCGCCGGCAACACGTCGCTGGCGGCGGCGTTCGCCATCGCGCAGGAGCTGGACGAAGACCGCATCGTCGTGGTCCAGGAAACCGAGTACACCGGCGCCGGCAAGCATCCACTCGCCCAGCTCAACCTGGCGAAGCGGCTCGGAATCGAGGTGCGGCGCGGTGACCCGCGGGACAATAAGCCCGGCCGGCGGATCGTCATTCCCGAGCATCCTTCGCAGATTGCAGTGGTGGATATTGACCTGGACTATGTTCGGCGGTTGTACTTGCGGCATGCGATCGACTCGATCACCGAAAACACGACTTTGAGCGACGTCGATCTCGATTTTCTGGCCGTCGACACCCGGACCAGCCGAAGCCATGTGGAAAAAATCATCGATGAGCTGCGTGGAAAGACCGGATGATTTCGAGTCGCGCCGCGTGCGCCTCGCGGCAATGTCGGACGAGGAGCTGCACGCCTACTTCTGGGCGCTGACGCAGAAGATCGTCGCGCCCTTGATCGCGGAGGCCCGCACCCACACCACCCCGTCCATCGAGCGCTCCGTGCTGCTACGCATGGGGTTCTCAAGCATCGAGGCGAAGACGATCGTCGGACGGATGCACGAACGGCGGCTGCTCGGACACGGCGCCGGGCGTCTGGTGCTGGAGCTGGCCAAGAGCAAGAACATCTCCATCCGCGCAGCCGGCACCGCGCTCTTGGACGGGCGCTGTTGGGAAGAGCTCGGCCGATGAAGCTGTCTCCCGATCAGAAGCTCGACGTGCGCGAAGTCCTCAAAGACCTGGACCGCTACCGGCCGCGGCGCAAAGGATGGACGTGGCGCGCGAAGATCGACGACCATCAAATCGGTCCCTTCGTCCTCAAGGACACCTCCGAAAACCTCGAACACTCCGTGCCGCTGCCGTCCGCGCATGCCTTCGGAAACATCGATCCGCAATGTGACTTCGTGATCACTACGGAGATCGCCTCGGGACGCTTCGAGGACGATCTGCGCCGCATGCGCATGGCGGCCTGGCACGGCGCCGACCACATCATGGTCATCCGCACCACGGGGCAGTCGCATATCGACGGGCTGATCGAGGGCACGCCAGAAGGTGTGGGTGGCATTCCCATCACACGAAAACAGATCCGCGCCACGCGCAAGGCGCTTGATGCGATCGAAGACGAGGTCGGAAGGCCGATAAACTTTCATTCGTATGTGAGCGGCGTGGCGGGGCCTGAGATCGCCGTTCTCTTCGCGGAGGAGGGGGCGAACGGCGCGCACCAGGATCCGCAGTACAACGTGCTGTACCGCGGCATCAACATGCACCGCTCGTTCGTGGACGCCGCCGAGGCGAAACGGATCATGGCCGACGCGGGGATCCTCCAACTCGACGGCGCGCACAATGCCAACGCTACCGCGAAGGAAGCGTGGAAGGTGACGCCGGAGCTGTTCGTGCAGCACGCAATCAACACCGCCTACTCGCGAGCGGTGGGGATGCGCGCCGAGTTGATTGCACTGTCCACCGTGCCGCCGACGGCACCCCCTGCGCCGAAGTTGCGGCTGGATCTGCCCTTTGCCGTCGCGCTGCGTGAGGTCTTCCGCGGCTACAAGTTCCGCGCCCAGCAGAACACGCGCTACATCGAGGCCGACATGATGGAGGCCACCGTCACGCACGTGCTCGACACCCTGCTCTCGCGCCTGACCTCCGCCGACATTCAGAGCACGATCACACCGGACGAGGGCCGCAATATCCCCTGGCACTACAACAACGTGGCGGGGGTGAACACGGCGCGGCAAACACTCATGGGGCTCGATGGGCTCATGGAGCAGCTCGAGCTCAAGCAGGAAGGGCCGTTGCGCGAGCAGGCCCGCGAGCTCAAGGAGCGCGCCGTGCTCTTCCTCGAGGACATCATCGCGAGCGGCGGTTACTACGCTGCCGTCACGGCGGGGCAGTTTGTCGACTCGGGGTACTTCCCGGAGCGCAAAGGCGATGGCATCGTCCGCGATCCGGACGGCGGCGACGGTGCCGGCACCGTAATTCCACGCGCAGCCGACTACGGTGCCCCCGTGTGCAGTCACTTCGGCGACAACGTGTACGCGGGCAGAGAAGGGAAGCCGTGTGACGGCTATGGCGGGTGCACGCTGTGCGACTCGTCGAAGATCCAGTACATTGACGAGCCGGATCCCGAAGACAACGTCGAGAAGCGCTTGGAAGCGTCGCTGGCCGAGCAGGCGGCGGGCCTGCTGCGGCCCGAGGTCGAGAAGCATGGCGATGGCGTCGTGTGCGTGACTCTGTTTGTGCCTGCGAGCCCGCAGGTGGCGGAGGCGGCGGCGCTCGAGATGGCGAAGCACATGCGGCTCAAGGAACCCGAGGTGATCAGCCGGCGACTCATGCATCCGGCGGAAGGCAGCCTTTTCGAGATCAAGGGCGTGCTCGACGCGGTGGTCAAGATTGAGGAACTCGCAGTGCCGGCGCGCGAAGAGCCGCTCTCAGACGCAGAGATCGAGGCCTGGGTCCGCCCCCGGGAGGTTCACGTGGTCGCGGCGACGGTCGGCGAAGACGAGCACTCGGTGGGGCTGCACGAGATTCTGGACATCAAGCACGGGGGCATCGAGAAGTACGGATTCCGCTGCCATGACCTGGGGACCTCGGTGCCGATCGAACGGCTCCTGGATGTCGCGGAGCAGACGGGCGCCCGCGCGGTGCTGATCTCGACGATCGTCACGCACGCCCATGTCCACGAGGAGCACATGCGGCGCCTGCACACCCTTGTGCAGCAGCGTGGTCTGCGCCCGCGCCTAGTGCTGGTCGCCGGCGGCACCCAGGTGACCGACGAGCTGGCGCGTGAGTGCGGCATGGACGCAGGGTTCGGGAGAGGCACGACCGGCCGGGATGTGGCCAGCTTCCTGGTCCGAACGTTGCGCGCCCGGGAGAGCGAGTAGGCGTGCAGCATCCCTACCTGACCATCGACCTGGACAAGATCGAGCACAACGCGCGCGCGATCACCGGGCTGTGCAGGCAACACGGCATCGAGGTGACCGGAGTGACCAAGGTCGCATGCGGCAACCCGGACGTGGCGAGAGCCATGCTGCGAGGCGGTGTCTCCTCCATCGGAGAATCGCACCTCGAAAACATCCAGCGCTTGAGGGCTGCCGGCGTTGCAACCTCTTATATGCTGCTGCAAGTCCCGCCGCTGTCCGGGGTGGATGAGGTTGTCGAATCGGTGGACGTGAGCCTGAACTCGGAGCTTGCGGTTCTTGAAGCGCTGTCGAGGGCGGCCCGCCGCCGTGGCCGGGTCCACGAGGTGATCCTCATGGTGGACCTTGGCGATCTGCGCGAGGGCATCTGGCCGGAAGATCTGGTGCCTTTCGTACGGGAGGCGCTTTGCTTTCCCGGCATCCGCATCAAAGGCCTCGGCACGAACCTCGCGTGCTTCGGCGCGGTTGCGCCTTCCGAAGACAACATGAAACAGCTGGTCGAACTCGCCTGCGAGATCGAGCGGACCTTTGACCTTGCGCTCGAATGGATCTCGGGCTCCAACTCGAGTGGGCTCGAATTGATCGCCTCGGGACGCATGCCGAGGCGGGTGAACCATGCACGGATTGGCGAGGGAATCTTGTTGGGTCGGGAGACCATTCATCGAAAGCCGTGGCCCGGCACCCTCCAGGACGCTTTCGTCTTGCACGCCGAGGTCTTGGAGCTCAGGAAGAAGCCGTCAGTACCGGTCGGGGAACGCTGCGAGGACGCTTTTGGAAAGCTTCCGGCCTTTGAAGATCGAGGCGAGGTGATGCGTGCCCTTCTCAACGTGGGGCGGGAAGACGTGGACGTCGACGGGACCGTGCCCGTCGACCGGCGCATCATGATTTTGGGTGGTTCCAGCGACTACCTGGTTGTCGACGTGACCGGTGCGGCGGGTGGCGTTCACGTGGGCGACGAGATTACCTTCTCCCTGAAGTACGGGGCGCTGCTTGCGGCGATGACGTCGGAGTATGTGAAGAAGTGCCCCGTGAAGGGGGGCGTTCCTGTGGCAACGGATGACTCAAGAGGAGGGCGGGGGACTTGAGCCACGCACGCCCTAACGCGAGTCGCCTGACCAAGGCGTTCATCCATCTTGACCGTCTGACCCACAACCTGCAACTTCTCCAGGAGCAGGTGGGCGACCGGCCTCTGTGGCCGGTTATCAAGGGAGATGCATACGGACACGGCGCGCACATCGTCGCCGGCCATCTGCTGCGTCTTGGGTACCGCACGTTTGGTGTGGCAGATGTGGAGGAAGCCGTCACGCTGATTGAGGCGGGCATCGACGCCACGCTTGTCATCCTCTCGGCGACGCTCCCCGAACACAGCGAAGCACTGGTCGAGCACGGCTGCGAGCCGGTGGTGTGCACGCTGGAGATGGCCGAGGCGCTGGCGCGGGACGCGGGAAAGGCCGGGCGGCGCATCTCGGTGCACCTCAAGGTCGACACCGGCATGGGGCGCGTCGGCATTCGCCCCGACCAGGTCCCGGCATTTCTCGAACGGTGTCGGGCGCTTCCCGCGCTCCGAGTGCGAGGGCTCATGAGCCACTTTCCTCGCGCCGACGAAGCTGACAAGACCTTTTCCAAGCACCAGATCGAGCAATTCCGCCGCGTCATGGAGGCGACGAGGAGTTACGGGATCGAGGTCCGCCACATGGCGAACAGTGCCGCCGTGTTCGACCTACCGGACTCGTACTTCGACGCTGTACGGCCAGGGATCGCCGTCTACGGCTTGCGTCCATCCTTGCAGATTGCCAATCCGCGCGTGCAGGAGCTTGAGCCGGTGCTGGAATGGAAGAGTCGGATCACCTTTCTCAAGGAAGTCGCGGCCGGCGTTGGCCTGAGTTACGGACATGCGTTCCACACGCAGCGGCCGTCGCTGATCGCCACGGTTCCTATTGGGTACGCGGATGGTCTCAGCCGGAACCTGTCCAACCATCTCGATCTCTTGGTTCGCGGTGTGCGGTGTCCGCAGGTCGGTCGCATCACTATGGACATGAGCTTGACCGACGTGACAGCGATTCGTGGGCAAGTCGAGTTAGGCGAGAGGTGGTCATCATCGGCCGACAGGGCGACGAAGAGGTGACGGCCGACGAGTTGGCCGAGAAGCTCGGTACCATCAACTACGAGGTTGTGAGCGCCATCTCGCATCGCGTTCCTCGCGTTGTGACGGGCACAGCAGCCTCATAGAGATGGGTGAGCACGCCTGCCCTCAGCGTCGATCACTCTTGCTACGTGACGCGAACCTAACCTGTTACTCGCAGGGTTGGGAATACGCAGGGGGTTAATGACGAGTTACGGTGCTCGGTTTCGTGGCCTATGATTTGCGGCTTCATGCGCGGCAGTCGTTTTTCCGCTCTTCGCAAGGGTCTCGACGAGATCGAACAGCTCTAGACAGGAGGAACGATATGGCGATTCCAAAGCATTTGGACGAAGCGGTCACCAGGCTGAAAGAGGCTTCGGCGCGAATCGATGAGACGCGGGCGAAGCCGCTCACGCTCGAAAGCTTGCGGGAGTGGCTCGTCGCGCTCACCGACTACGCCCTGGCCACGTCTGACGTCCAGACGTTCAACAACGAGTCGATCCACGAGAAGCTTCACGAACTCGCGGGGCGTGTTGGTGTGAAAGAGTTTCCACCGGGAGGTCCGCGAGGTGGCCGGGAGCACACTTCCAAAGGGCACCGACAGGGGTAGTCCGGTTGCACACGAGTAAGCCTCTCGGGCGATTCCGGTGTGTTGGGGAATGACGGAAGCCGCTGCGCAAGGGAAAGCGCTGCTGATGCCAGTGCCCAGAAACATCGGGTAGATTTCGCCGTATGGCAGTGATGATACAGGTGGACGGCGCGCACGGTTCGGGAAGCGGCACCATCGTTCGCTTTGCCGCTGCTTTTGCGGCAATACTCGGGCGTCCACTTCACCTCTCCAATGCTCGGGCAAAGCGAGAGAAGCCAGGCTTACGGGCGCAACACTTGGCTGCCGTCCGAGCCTGCGCTGAGCTGTGCAACGCCACGACGGACGGGCTCGCTGTTGGCTCCCGGGAGTTCACCTTTGTCCCGGGGGCAAAGATCAAGGGAGGAACCTTCGCTTGGGACATCGGCACTGCGGGTTCGGCCACCATGCTGGCGCTCGGCATCCTCCCGGTAGCGTGCTTCGCCGAGGTCCCCGTCACCGCGCGTATCACCGGCGGTGTATTTCAAGACTTCGCGCCCTCGCCGCACCACGTCCAGTATGTTCTCGCACCGTTGCTTGTGCGCATGGGTGTGGAAGTGGAAGTCCACGTGGTCCGCGCCGGCTACGTGCCGAGAGGCGGTGGCGTAATCGAGTTGCGCGTGCACCCCGCACGGAGATCCTTGAGCCCGCTGTTGCTGACAGAGCAGGGCGTTGCGCACGAGGTGTGCGGCATCGCTTTCTCGAGTCACCTCGAAGAACGGCATGTGAGTGAACGCATGGCGCAGGTGTGCGAGACCCAGCTGGCCGCTGCCGGGATGTCATGCAAGATCGAGCGGGTACTCGACACCTTGGGGTTTCACGCGGGCGCCAGCCTAGCGGTGTGGGCAACGACCTCCACGGGTTGCATCCTGGGTGCGGACCGTGCCGGCGCGTTGCGCCGTAGCTCGGAGGCAATCGGACACTTCGTTGCGAAAACCTTGTTGGAGGACTTGGCAACCGGTGCCACCACCGACCGGCACGCTGCAGACCAGCTTGTACTCTTCGCCGCACTTGCGAGCGGCACGACGCGTTACGTGACGCCGGGTTTCACCGATCATCTGGAGACCAGCCTATGGCTGGCCGAGCAGTTTGGCGCAAAGGTGAGCCGGGAGAAACGGCGGCTGGAAATCGAGGGACTAGGGCGATGACGTCGACGGAAAAGAGAACGCCCCGAGCAGAGCCTGCGACGGCGGACTGCATTTCCCCTGCGTGGAGGAAACCGATATCTTGCGGGTGAGTTGGAAGCCGTAGCGGTCGCGAGAGATTGATGGCCGTCCCAGAGGGAATCCAGCGGGTTGCCGCGTGCGTTTGGGAATTACCGCCCACTTTGCGGCCGGGGATGCGGGTCCCAGTGCGCATTTTCGCCACCGAAGCCCTCCTCCACGCAATGGATGACGTGGTGTTCCAGCAAGCTGCCAACGTTGCGACCCTGCCCGGGATCGTTGGCTACAGCTTTGTCATGCCCGACGCCCATTGGGGCTATGGTTTTCCGATCGGCGGTGTCGCTGCCATGGATCCCAAGACAGGGGTGATCTCGCCCGGCGGCATCGGCTTTGACATCAACTGCGGCATGCGGCTGGTCCTCACCAATCTCACGCTCGAGGAGGTGAAACCGAAGCTGCACGAGCTGGTGGACATGCTGTACCAGCGCGTTCCCGCTGGGGTCGGCTGCAAGGGCTTCGTGAAGCTGTCACAGTCTGACTTTGCCGAGGTGATCGAGCAGGGTGCACGCTGGTGCGTACACAATGGCTACGGTACCAAGGAGGATCTCGACCGGACGGAAGAACGTGGGTGCTTGAGCGGGGCCGATGCCTCTGCCGTGAGCCCGCGCGCGATTGAACGAGGCTATCGACAAATCGGGACACTGGGGTCGGGCAACCACTATCTGGAAATCCAGGTTGCTCGGCCAGAGGACGTGGCCGATGCCTCGCTGGCTGCCAGACTCGGAATCGTGCGGCCGAATCAGGTGGCCGTGATGTTCCACTGCGGCAGCCGCGGGTTTGGACATCAAGTGGCCACGGACGCACTGCAAGTGTTCCTGCATGCCATGACCTCCAAGTACGGCCTGGAGATCATCGATCGTGAGTTGGCCTGTGCCCCGTTCACTTCGCCTGAAGGCCAACAGTACTTTGCGGCGATGCAGTGCGCCGCCAACATGTCGTTCGCTAATCGTCAGGTGATTCTCCACCGCATCCGCGAGGTCTTCAGCGCCGTCTTCGGTCGGGACCCGGCCGATCTCGGCTTGCGCATGGTCTACGATGTCGCCCACAATACCGCGAAACTGGAGACGCACGTGGTTGATGGGAAAAAGCGCGAGCTCCTGGTCCACCGCAAAGGGGCGACGCGCGCTTTTGGCCCGGGCATGCCGGGATTGCCTCCGGAGTATCAGGAGATCGGTCAGCCGGTGATCATCGGTGGCAGCATGGAGACCGGATCGTACCTGCTCACCGGCGTCAGCGGTGCTGCCGCGACCTTTTATAGTACCGCTCATGGCAGCGGCCGTACCATGAGTCGCACCAAGGCCAAGAAAACCTTCCGCGGGCGTGATCTGCAACGCAGCATGGAGGAGCGCGGCATTTACGTTCGCACCGTTTCGTACGGCGGTCTGGCGGAAGAAGCCGGCGCCGCCTACAAAGACATCGATGCGGTGGTTGAGGCGACCGAGCGCGCCGGCCTGAGCCATCCCGTTGTCCGCTTCACACCGATCGGCAACGTGAAGGGTTGAGCACGCGCGCGTCTCAGTTCCTTCATCGCCTCGGGCTCGACCGGCCGGAAGCGCGTGCCTGGGCGCTGTACGACTGGGCGACTACGGCGTTCTTCACGACCATCGTTGCGGCGGTATTTCCTATCTACTACAGCACCGTTGCGGCGGCAGACCTGCCGGCCCCAGTAGCGGCGACCCGCTTCGCGCTCACCACCACGGTGGCAATGGCCATCGTGGCCGCGTTGGCGCCTCTCCTGGGCGCGCTCGCCGACTATTGCGGCATCAACAAGCGGATGCTCGCGGCGAGTATGGGACTGGGCGTCATTGCCACAGGCTGCATGGTCTTCATTCGTCCAGGGGACTGGCTGCTGGCTTCATTTCTGTTCGGCGCTGCCAACATCGGCGCGTCGTTCGCCTTCGTGTTTTACGATTCACTGCTGGTACACATCACGAGCAGTGGAAAAGAGATGGACCGTATCTCGACCACCGGCTACGCTGTTGGCTATCTCGGGGGTGGTCTGCTGCTGGGCCTCAATCTCGCGTGGATCAGCTATCCGAGACTCTTTGGAATGGCCGATGCGGCTGCGGCCGCCCGGCTCTGCTTCTTCAGTGTGGCGATATGGTGGCTGGCGTTTTCCATTCCCCTCTTGCGCTGTGTTGCCGAGCCCCCGGCACGGCGCGGCGCCGGTGACGCGAGTGGATTGGGGCCACTTCGCGCCGCCAGGCATCGGCTGCTCCGGACGTTTCACGACCTGCGTGCTTACAAGCAGGCCTTCATGTTTCTACTGGCATTTCTGATCTACAACGACGGGATCGGGACCATCATTCGCATGGCGGCGCTCTATGGGACCCAGATCGGCTTGCCGCCGGGTGCGTTGATCGGTGCGATCCTCCTTGTTCAATTCGTCGGGGTACCCTTCGCGGTGCTCTTCGGCAGTATCGCTTCCAGAGTTGGGGTCAAACGCGCGATCTTCCTTTCCCTTGCCGTGTATCTCGTGATCAGCATCGTAGCGTTCTTCATGAAGACGGCGTTGCACTTCTATCTTCTCGCCGGCCTGGTTGCGACCGTGCAGGGGGGCAGCCAGGCGCTGAGCCGCTCGCTTTTCGCGCGCCTGGTTCCACGCTCTAGGTCGGCGGAGTTCTTTGCATTCTTCTCGATGTGCGAGAAGGTAGCCGGCATCCTCGGCCCTGGTGTCTTCGCCGCCGTGACGAGCCTGACGGGATCCAGCCGGGGTGCCATTCTCTCACTCATCGTGTTCTTCCTCGTCGGCGGGCTGCTCGTGGCGGCAGTGGACGTTACGGAAGGGCAGCGGGTCGCCCGGGAAGCTGAGGTGTCAAGAGGAGACAACGGCCAACCACACAGTACATGAGATTCAGCAGCCAGTCCTGTTTCCGCCTCCTTCCATTGCGAGCGGCGCTGTTTTTCCAGTTGTTGGAAAGCCGCATGTGGTTCGAACTATCCCGCCATCATGTCTGGTGCGTGGCCATGGACTGGCAAGGTACTTGCGGGTGCAACAGGCGGCGGTCCCCGCGCCCACGACCGAAGAGACGCGAGGAATTGTGGCCGCGAGAAAGGAGGTGCCCGATGTCCGTGGGTCGAATCTGTGTGAGAGAGATTGACCTGGTGGCAGCGGAAGAAAGTGCCCTTGTTGCCGCGAGGCGCATGGCCGAGCGACAGGTAGGGACTCTAATCGTACTGAACGAGACCAAGCGTCCCATCGGTCTTATTACCGATCGTGATCTGGTCCTTCGCGTGCTGGCGGCCGGAAAGGACCCGCACAGCGTCCGGGTGGGCGACATCATGACGCGAGATCCAAAGATAGTCAGCGAAGAGGGTGCGATTGAAGCGGCGCTTGCGCTCATGCGTGCCGGCTCATTTCGGCGTCTTCCTGTCGTGGGTCGTGACGGCGAGTTAGTCGGGATACTGAGCCTGGACGACATCCTCACCCTGCTGGCTGAGGAGTTTGCTCACATCGGTGGCATCGTGGAGCGGCGGAAGTGATGACGTTCGGGACGACGTGGCCAGGATCGAGCCGCAGCGGCTTCTCTTGTTCTTCTGACAATGCCGAGCCGATCTGGCGTGCGCGACATTTTCGGTCATAATGGTGGAGGCCCGTCGAGGTAGGTTGACCGGTAGCGTGGAGTACGGAGAAACGGGAGTCGCAGATGCAAATGCCCTTACAGATCAGCTTTCGTGACATGGAGCCCTCGGCTGCGGTCGAGGCGAAGATCCGCGAGCGGGCAGCGAGACTCGATCGCTACTACGATCGTCTCATGGGCTGCCGAGTGGTTGTCGAGGCGCCACATCGACGCCACCATCAAGGTAAGCTGTTTCACGTGCGCGTCGACCTGACGGTTCCCCAGGGTGAACTGGTGGTGAGTCGTGAGCCCGTGGAGCGTCATTCCCACGAGGACGTCTACGTTGCGATCCGTGATGCCTTCGACGCGGCGCAGCGCCGGTTAGCGGAGTACGCCCGGCGCCAGCGCGGCGACATCAAGGCCCATGAGGCACCCGCAGTGTCCCGCGTTTCGAAGCTCTTTCCGGACGAAGGCTACGGCTTCATTGAAACACCGGATGGGAGCGAGATCTACTTCCATCGGAACAGTGTGTTGAACGGCGCCTTTGCCCGGCTGGAGATCGGCGACGAAGTGCAGTTTGTGGAGGAGCCGGGAGAAAAGGGGCCACAGGCAAGCACGGTTCGGTTCATTGGTAAGCACCATGGTTGAGTTGCAGGCCGGGATCGGGCGTTGAGTCCAGAGGCCGCGAGGCTGCCGATCTGCAGCGGCAGAGCTACGCTCCAGCCACGCTAGCACTAGGTCTCCCACCCTCTTGTCGATCCCACACGCCGGCGATGGGAGTGTGGCAGCCGGGACAGCTTCCGTCGACCATACAGCGGTCGAGGACTGTAAATCCGCGGCGGCGCACGAGTCGCCGGCCACACTCCGAGCAGAGGGTATCCTCCCACCGGTTGCCGGGCACGTTGCCGATATAAACGAAGCGGAGCCCTGCCGCTTCGCCGATGGCGGCCGCACGTAGGAGCGTGCGCACGGGTGTCGGTCGCAGATCGGTCATCTTGTAGGCCGGGTAGAATGCCGACACATGCCATGGGATGCTGCGATCGAGCGCGGCGAGCCAGCGCGCCAAGGCGGTCAGCTCCTCATCGGAGTCGTTTCGTTCCGGAATGACCAGTGTCGTTACTTCCACCCAGATACCCCGCTCTCGCATGCGTTGGATCATGTCCAGCACCGGGGCTAGGGTTGCGCCGCACACCTTGCGATAATAGCGGTCGGCGAAGCTCTTCAAGTCGATGTTGGCGGCGTGCAGCACGGGCGCAATGAGATCGAGTGCTTCCGGTGTCATGTACCCGTTGGTTACGAAGACGTTTTTGAGCCCGGCGCCGGCTGCGAGGCGGCAGGTGTTGAGCGCCAACTCGAAGAAAATCGTGGGTTCCGTATAGGTGTAGGCAATCGACCGGCAGCCCGTGGCCAGCGCTGCAGCGACAATCTTTTGTGGCGTGATCGGCGTTCCAGGTGTGGGTCCCAGGTGGTTGCGCGGCCACTGTGAGATCTCCCAGTTCTGGCAGAAGAGGCAACGAAAGTTGCACCCAACGGTGGAGAAGGAATAGGCGAGGCTCCCGGGCAGGAAGTGGAAGAACGGCTTCTTTTCGATCGGGTCGATGTCGGTGCCCACGACACGATCCGCCACCAGAGTAACCAGCGTCCCGCCTTGATTCTCGCGTACCCAGCAAATGCCCCGGCGACCAGGGCGGATGACGCAGCGGTGGGCGCAGAGCTGGCAGACGACGCTACCGTCCGGTTGCCGGCAGTAGAGGATCGCCTCGCGGAGTGCTGACGGCATTACTGACAAATATCCTCCGCAAGCTGCGGGTGAAACCCCTCAACCTAAGCCCCCTGCGCGAGTTCCGCGAGCAAACGCTCGTTGCACGCAAACACTTTTTCCAGGGTCGCCGCGGTGGTGTCGGCCTTCACGTGAATATCCGCCACGGCCCGCTGGATGTCCTCCACCAACTCGGCCACACGTGCGTCGTCGGATGGCAGCAGCGCCCGGGCTTCCGTCACGTGCTGCAAGGTTACGGTGAGCTCATTCTCGGCGGCGACATAGTATTGGTCTGCCGCCAATCGGCGCGCCGAGGCAAGCGCGGTCTTTGCCTCGATCAGTCGGAGGTGGGCGCGTACACGGTTGCGCGCGTCACGCCAAGCGCTGATCAACCCTTCCAATCCCTCCCGGACCCCAGCATCGAGTTTGCTTCGCACTGCTTTCGCTTCACTCCCAAAGCGATCCATTTTCGCCTCGACGCTCGACAGATCCTTCTTGGCTTCCTCGCCGCAGGTCTTCTTGAGTCGCTCCGTGTCGTTGCGAACGCTCTCAATATCGTTGCAGCATTTTCGAACGTCGTCCTCGAGTGTCATAGCGCCTCCTTGGCCCTCGCCGTCCAAGAGCAACTGAGATGCCAGCCGCCCCCGGCCGCTGTCCACCCGAGGGGAGGCCCGTTCAGGGTCCGTCACCCATCCGGGTCTTCCTGTCTATGGGAAAGGATACGGATTGCTTCCCATGACGTGAGGCGGCCGTTCGGAAATTGGCCGTCGTGCGCCGGGGTCTACATGTCGGCAGCCATTGGCACGTTTGTTTCTTAGAACCAGCGGCAAGTTGGGGATACTGTACCTCGCTCGTGGCCGCTTGATGACCCTAGCGACTTGACTTCCCCGACGCGGTGCGTTCGATGTTGGAATCCCCAGGCCGGATCATCAAGTCGAGGAAAGATTTCCGGATTCCGCCGAATCTTGAAGACTATGAGCGGGCACGAGCGACATTCTCCTGGGATCATGCGCGGCTTGAACTCGACGGCCTGCCGGGCAACCAAGGGCTCAACATTGCCCACGAGGCGGTCGATCGGCATGCGAATGGTCCCCGCCGAGATCACCTCGCGCTGCGCTGGCTCGGCAAGAACGGCGATATCCAGGACTATACGTACCGTAGTCTTTGGGAGCTCAGCAACCGTTTTGCCAACGTCTTGCAGGGGTTCGGTGTGGCAAAAGGCGACCGTGTTTACGCCTTAGCCGGTCGCATCCCCGAGCTGTATGTTGTAGCCCTTGGGACCGTGAAGAATCGCAGCGTGTTCTGCCCGCTGTACTCGGCATTCGGACCGGAGCCCGTTCGTGCCCGAATCGAAATCGGCACCGCCAAGGTGCTCGTCACGACACAGTCGCTCTACCAGCGGAAAGTTGCCGCACTCCGCGCCTCGCTTCCGTTTCTTGAGCACGTTCTACTCGTCGGCGACGACCGGCAGCCAACCCACGTGCCCGGCACGCGCGATTTCAACACTCTGATGGGCGAGGCGAGCGCACAGTTCACAATCGGGCCGACTGATCCCGAGGATATGGCCTTGCTTCATTTCACTAGCGGCACCACCGGCAGGCCCAAGGGGGCCCTCCACGTCCATCAGGCGGTTGTGGCGCACCACATCACAGGCAAGTTTGCCTTGGACTTGCACCCAGATGACACGTTCTGGTGCACGGCTGATCCAGGCTGGGTCACCGGCACGTCGTACGGGATCATTGCTCCGCTGACGAACGGCGTTACCAGCATCGTCGACGAGGCCGACTTCGACATGGAGCGCTGGTACACCATCCTTCAGGATCAGCGGGTATCGGTGTGGTACACGGCGCCAACCGCCATTCGCATGTTGATGAAGGCGGGCACGGAGCCGGTGCGCAAGTTCGACCTGCGCGCGCTCCGCTTTCTGGCCAGTGTCGGCGAGCCGCTCAACCCGGAGGGCGTGGTGTGGGGCCAAGAGGCGTACGGGCTCCCGTTCCACGACAACTGGTGGCAGACGGAGACCGGTGGGATCATGATCGCCAACTACGCGGCGTCGGAGATCCGGCCCGGCTCCATGGGCCGACCCGTTCCCGGCGTCGACGCAGCGATCGTGCACAGGCGGAAGGACGGTGGGGTTGATGTGATCGAGGAGCCTGATGTGCAAGGAGAGCTGGCATTGCGTCCGGGGTGGCCGTCGATGTTCCGCGCTTACTGGCAGGAACCCGAACGCTACCACAAGTGCTTCGCCGGTGGGTTCTACTTGACCGGCGATCTCGCCAAACGTGATCGCGACGGCTACTTTTGGTTTGTCGGCCGCGCCGACGACGTGATCAAGACCTCCGGCCACCTCATCGGGCCCTTCGAAGTGGAGAGCGTCCTGATGGCGCATAAGGCGGTGGCTGAGGCCGGCGTGATCGGCAAGCCCGATCCGGTTGCTTTGGAGGTGGTGAAGGCGTTCGTTTCCCTCAAGCAAGGTTACGAGCCGACGCCGGACCTGCGCCGCGAGCTACTGGCTTTCGCGCGTACCCGGCTGGGCGCCGCGGTTGCCCCGAAGGAGATCGAGTTCCAGCAGAACCTGCCGAAGACCCGTAGCGGGAAGATCATGCGCCGCTTGCTGAAGGCGCGGGAGCTCGGACTGCCCGAGGGCGACACCTCGACGTTGGAGAGCTGACAAACAATGGGAAACAGTGAGTCGCGGCATGGCGTCCGGTGAGCTGCCTGCCACACTCGAGCACGCGCTGCTGCTCCTGCGTGAGATGCTGCGCATCCGGCGCTTCGAGGAAAAGACGGTGGAGCTGTACAGCCTCGGCAAGATTCGCGGCTTCCTGCATCTGTACATCGGTGAAGAGGCCGTGGCGGTGGGTGCGATGCAGGCGTTGACGCCGGACGACTCGATCGTCGCCACCTATCGCGAACATGGCCAGGCCCTGGCGCGGGGAATACCGGCGGGCGCGTTGATGGCGGAGCTGTATGGCAAGGCCAACGGCTGCAGCCGTGGTCGCGGCGGATCGATGCACTTCTTCGACGTGTCGCGCCGTTTCTATGGTGGCTACGCGATCGTCGGCGGCGGGTTGCCGATCGCGCTGGGGTTGGCGCTGGCGGACAAGCTGCAAGGCCACTCTCGCGTCACCGCATGTTTCTTCGGCGACGGAGCGGTAGCCGAAGGGGAGTTCCATGAGTCGCTCAATCTCGCAGCGCTGTGGAAACTGCCGGTCCTGTTTCTCTGTGAGAACAATCTCTATGCGATGGGCACCGCGCTCAGCCGCCACCAGTCGCAAACCGATATCCGCCGGAAAGCGGAGGCCTACGCTATCCCTGCCGATGCCGTGGACGGCATGGACGTCGTGGCTGTCGAGGCTGCGACACGGCACGCGGTGGAAGGCGTGCGCCGCGGGGACGGTCCGTATCTCCTCGAAGCCCGCACGTACCGATTTCGCGCTCATTCCATGTACGACCCGGAACTGTACCGCACCAAGGAAGAGGTCGAAGGCTGGAAGCAACACGACCCTCTTGTGACGTGTCCCGCCTATCTGCGCGCGGGCGGCGCGTTGAGTGAGGCGGAATTCGCCGCAATGGAAGGGGCGGTGACCGCGGAGATCGACGCGGCCGTGCGCTTCGCCGAAGACGGACCGTGGGAGCCGGTCGAAGATCTCACGAAGGACGTCTACACAAGAGCATGAAAACCACCTACCGCGAAGCCACCCGGGCGGCGTTGCGTGAAGCGCTGCAGAGCGATCCGCGCGTATTCCTCATGGGGGAGGATGTTGGCCGCTACGGTGGCGCGTATGCTTGCAGTAAAGGACTGCTCGAGGAGTTCGGGCCTGAGCGCGTGCGTGATACGCCGCTCTCCGAGTCGACTTTCGTGGGGGCCGGCATTGGCGCGGCTATCGGCGGCATGCGGCCGATCGTCGAGGTGATGACGGTCAACTTCAGCCTGCTTGCACTGGATCAGATCGTCAACAATGCGGCTACGCTGCGTCACATGTCCGGCGGCCAGCTCAGCATCCCGCTGGTGGTGCGGATGGCCACCGGTGGCGGCCGGCAACTTGCGGCGCAACACTCTCACAGTCTGGAGGGGTGGTACGCGCACGTCCCGGGCATCAAAGTGCTCACGCCGGCCACGCTGGAGGATGCGCGCGGCATGCTGCCGACGGCACTGCGGGAGCCGGACCCGGTGTTCATCTTTGAGCACGCGCTGCTCTACCCGATGGAAGGAGAGCTGGACGAGAACGCCGGACCAGTGGACATCTCGCATGCGGCGGTGCGGCGTGCGGGGCGCGATGTCAGCCTCATTGCCTTCGGTGGCTCCGTAGGCAAAGTCCTGGAAGCTGCCGAAGCGTTGGCCGCGCAGGGTGTCGCCGCTGAGGTGATCGATCTGCGCGTCTTGCGGCCGCTCGATACGGCGGCCATTCTGGATTCCGTGGCCAAGACGCATCGTGCCGTCATTGTGGATGAGGCGTGGCGTACGGGCAGCTTTGCCGCCGAGATCAGTGCCCGCATCATGGAAGGGGCGTTCTTCGAACTCGACGCGCCGGTGGCGCGTGTGTGCAGTGCCGAAGTTCCCATGCCCTATCCCAAGCACCTGGAGGACGCGGCGCTGCCACAAACCGAAACGATCGTGCACACCGTGCTAGAGATGCTCACGCGTCATGGGTGAGTTTGTGATGCCCATTCTGGGCGCGGATATGACCGCGGGTACGCTGGTGGCCTGGCGCAAGCGGCCGGGTGACCGCGTGGAGCGGGGCGACATCATTGCCGAAGTCGAAACGGAAAAGGGATTGATCGAGGTCGAAATCTTCAGCCGAGGGGTGCTTGAGCGGATCGTGGTCGAGCCTGGCGCCAAGGTCCCCGTCGGGACCGTGCTGGCCATCATCGGTGAGGAGGCGCCGTCGGCCGCCGAAGTTGAAACGCCAGCGATTCCGGCCGTGGCTGCTGGCGTGCCGCCGATGGCAGCAGTGCCGGGCCTGCCGGCAAGAGAGACCGGGCGCGTACGCATTTCACCAGCGGCGAGAAAACTCGCGGCGGAGCTTGGGGTTGATCTCGCCACCGTGCACGCCACGGGCCCGGGTGGTGCAATCGCGCGGGATGATGTCGAACGTGCTGCTGCGGCCGCTGCAGCGGCATCATCGCCAGCACCTGAACCGGACAGGCAGGCTCGGCTGCGGCAAACTATCGCTGCAGCCATGGCTCGGTCGAAGCGGGAGATCCCGCATTACTACCTGAGCACTACCATTGACATGCATCGCGCCATGACGTGGCTGGCGGAAGAGAACCTGAAGCGACCGGTCGCCGACCGCCTGCTCTACGGTGTCCTGCTGATCAAGGTGGTCGCCCTGGCTCTGAAGGAAGTGCCCGAGTTGAACGCGGTTTGGTCGGGAACGCAAGCGGTTCTGAACCCGGCGATCCACGTCGGTGTGGCGATCTCGCTGCGCCAAGGTGGGTTGGTCGCGCCGGCTTTGCACGACACCGATCGCCAGAGCCTGGATGAACTGATGCGGAACTTTCGGGATCTGGTGGCCCGCGCTCGCGCCGGATCGCTACGCAGTTCGGAGCTGTCTGACCCGACGATTACGGTGACGAGCATCGGGGAGCAGGGCGTAGAGACTATCTTCGGCATCATCTACCCACCGCAGGTGGCGATTGTGGGTTTTGGGAAGGTCGTGGAGCGTCCCTGGTCGGTTGAGAGGCGGATCATTTCCCGTTCGGTGATGACGGCGACACTCTCCGCCGACCACCGCGTTACTGACGGTCATCGAGGCGGCCGGTTTCTCGCCGCCGTCGATCGGCTGCTTCAGGAGCCGGGCCGGCTATGACCAAAGATGAAATTAGGGCGACGGTCCTCCGACTCCTCGGCGAGATCGCGCCTGAGGCCGACCTGGCGCAAGTCAAACCCGACGTCAACTTCCGTGACCAACTGGACATCGACTCCATGGATTTCTTGAACCTGGTGATCGCGCTACATGAGAAACTGCACGTCGAAATCCCCGAGACCGACTATTCCAAGATTGCCACCCTCAACGGTTGCGTTGAGTATCTGTCAGCCCAGGCGATTTAGCGTCGGCTTCTTGCTACACTGGGTCAGCGCGCCTTGGATCATCGAATTGCACTGACCCGAATGACCTAGGCGCTGGGAAGGCCAGTGGCCGTTGCGTTTTCGGAAAATGCCTTGACCGTGTTGCGTGAGCGCTATCTCCGGCGCGACGCAGCGGGCCTGCTTGCCGAGGATCCGGTCGGGATGCTGCGGCGGGTGGCGGCAGCGGTCGCTGCGCCGGCTCGGGATTTTGGTGAAGATCGGGTGTTCTGGGAGGAGCGGTTCTTCGAGCGGCTCGAGCGGCTCGAGTTTTTGCCGAACTCACCCACCTTGATGAACGCCGGCTTGCCGAATGGACAACTCGCCGCTTGCTTCGTGCTGCCGATCGAAGACGACCTCGACTCGATCTTCACCACACTGAACCGCATGGCACGTATTCACCAAACCGGCGGCGGCACGGGATTTTCTTTCGGCGCCTTGCGTCCGCGCCAGGACCGGGTGCTCTCCACCGGTGGAATCACATCCGGCCCGCTCTCCTTCATGCAGCTCTTCGACCACACCACCGCCGTGATCCGTGCCGGCGGACGGCGCCGCGGCGCTAGCATGGCGGTGTTGCGCGTTGATCACCCGGACATCGAGGAATTCATCGACGCCAAGCGCACCCCGGGACAGCTGGAGAACTTCAACCTCTCGGTGGGCCTAACCGATGAGTTCTTGGCGGCTCTCGATGCCGGCACGCCGTTTCCCTTACGCAACCCGCGTACGGCGCGTGTGTCGCGGACGATCGATCCGGTGGCGCTGTTCGGCGCCATCATCGATGCCGCCTGGGCCACGGGGGATCCGGGGCTGCTGTTCCTCGACGAGATCAATCGGCACAACCCGACCCCATCGCTGGGTGTCATCGAAGCCACCAATCCGTGTGGCGAACAGCCGCTGCTGCCGTACGAATCGTGCGTGCTGGGTTCGGTGAACTTGGGGAAGTTCGCTGCCGGAGAGGATATCGATTGGGTGCGTCTGCGCGGTGTCATTCGTGACGCCGTCGTGTTTCTCGACAACGTCGTCGAGGCCACGTGTTATCCATTCTCGGAGATCGAGACCGCGACCCGACGCACACGGAAGATCGGCCTCGGGGTCATGGGGCTGGCCGACCTGTTCGCGCAGATGGGCGTGGCCTACGATTCGGAAGAGGGCTTGCACTTGGCGGGCCGGATCGCTGAGCTCCTCACGGCTGAAGCCCGTGCCGCATCTGTGGAACTGGGCGAACGGCGCGGGGCGTTTCCTGCCTTTCGCGAAAGTGTGTGGCCCCAGCGTGGTTTCTCGGCGCTACGCAATGCCACGGTGACGTGCGTGGCACCGACGGGAACGGTGAGTGTGCTAGCCGGTGCCTCGGGTGGCATCGAGCCGTTGTTTGCGCTTGCCGTTGCACGGCGGGTGCTCGACGGACGGTGTCTCGTCGAGGTAAACCCGGCGCTGCAGGCGGTGCTTGCTCCACTGGGTCAAGCGGGCGAGACCGCGCTCGTGGCGGTGCGCGAGCAGGGCTCCATCCGTGACATCGAGGCCGTGCCCGCCGAACTCCGGCGGCGCTTTCCCACTGCGCTCGAGATTGCGCCGGAATTTCACGTGCGTATGCAGGCCGCCTTCCAGGCACATGTGGATGCGGCCGTGTCGAAGACCGTCAATCTGGCGTCTGAGGCACCGGTGTCCGCCGTGCGCGAGGTGTATTGTCTGGCGCGCCAGCTCCGTCTGAAGGGAATTACCGTGTACCGCTACGGCTCGCGGCCGGGCCAGACCCTGTCGCTCGTGCACGAAGCAGCTCCCCGTGACTGTCGCGAGTGCGCGGTGTGACGTGGGTGGTCGGCTGATGCCGCGAGGCGCGGGCGCAAGGACTGCCAGAATGCTTCCAATTGACGGCAGAGCGGGTACCATTGCTGCGCTCGTGGGTACAAGCTAGTAGTATCGCTATTGCTTGCCTTCAGGTGCCCGTTCGAGGGACAATTCTATTTGAGCCCCGGGACTCTTGTGCCCGTCGAGCCGTAACGGGTAGAGGCAACGATGACAAGACCACTGCAGATACTCTTCGGAACCAGGATCGGCATGGCTTTTGTCATTGCCGTGTTCCTCATTCTCGTCACAGGTGTGGGCTCGTACCGCGTCACAACCCAGTTCGTCGAGTCGGCCGGGCGGGTGGCGCAAACGCACCACGTGCAGGTGCATCTCGAGAAGCTCCTTTCCGACTTGAAGGATCTTGAGGATGGCGCGCAGGGCTACGTCATCACCGGCGAAGAGGAGTATTTGGGACCGTATCGCGCTGCTAGGGCGGTGGTCGATCAATCGATCCAAGACCTGCGGCAGTTCACCAAAGACATCCCCAGCCAGCAGCAGCGGCTCAACGCACTGGAGCCTTTTGTCAAAGAAGAGATGACTGCTTCGCAGGAGGCCATCACCGCACGAGCGACGGCCGGACTCGAGGCTGGCGTGCAAGCCATTCAGGCACTGTCGGGGCGGCAGATCATGGACTCGATCCGAGCAGTGATCGGGGACATGAAGGCCGAGGAATGGGAGCTGTTACAGCAGCGCGAAGCGGTGGAGAACGCCAGCGCGACTGCCGCGAGGCGCGTCTTTGCCCTGTTGACGCTTCTTGTTGTCGTGCTGCTGGCGACCGTTGCTTTCCTGGTATCGCGTGAGGCTGCCGCGCGGCAGCGCGCGGCGAAAGCCTTGCTGGTGGAGTATGACCGGCTGGATCGGCGTGTGGAGGAACGAACGGCCGAGCTGGCGCAGTCAAATCTGCTTCTGCGATACGAAATCGCTGAACACAAGCGGGCGGAAGATGCCCGACGCGAAAGTGAGCGTCGCTTCACGCAGTTCATGGAGCACTTGCCCGGAGTGGCCTTCATGAAGGATCTGGAGGGGCGACACGTCTGGGTCAGTCCAACCTTCGAGAAGATCTTCGGACGCGCGCGTGACGAATTTATCGGCAAGAACGAGGATGAGATCTGGTCGCCCGAAGTTGGTGCACAGCTCCGAGAGCATGATGAGATCATGATTCGTACGGGCCAGAGTTTCCAGACCACGGAGGTCGTGCCACACAGCGATGGGCCGCATCATTGGCTGGTCAGCAAATTCCCGATTTTCGGAGACGACGGGGTACCGAGCCTGATTGGGGGGGTAGCAATCGACATTACTGAACGCGTGAGTGCCGAGACGCAGCTTCGCGACCTCGAGCGGCGGTCGCAGCAGCGGGAGCGGCTCGCCGATATCGGCGCCATCACGGCGCAGATCGTTCACGACCTCGGCAACCCGTTGGCCGGCCTGTCGATGCAGGCGCAGTTGGTCCTGCACCGTGCCAGGCGTGACGAGCGCCAACCGGTCGGCGTCGTCATCCAGCCGATGGAACGGATCCTTGCCGAGGTGCGCCGGCTCGACTCCCTCATCAAGGAATTCATGGATTTCTCGCGTGAGCAACGCCTCGAGCTCAAAGCGATCGACCTCCCCCGCTTTCTCATGGACGTCGTCGAGATCTGGCGCCCGGTGGCTGCCGAGCGCGGGATTGCGTTGAGCGCCGAGGCGCCGCACGAGGCGCTGTCTTTGACCGCAGACGATGAAAAACTGCGTCGCGTGCTCGATAACTTGGTCAAAAACGCCATTGAGGCGATCGATCATGGGCCCGGTCATGTGGGCATTCAGGTCACTTTACCGGCGCCGGAAGCGGTGTGCATCTCGGTGATCGATTCCGGCCCGGGAATCCCGGATACGGTGGAGGCGTTCCGCTTGTTTGAGACGACGAAGACAAACGGCTCCGGACTCGGGCTCGCCGTGGTGAAGCAGATCATACTGGCACATCGCGGGACGATTGAGTTTTCGCGGCTCGCGCCCCACGGCACGATATTCCGCATCGAACTGCCGCGCGGCGGCCCGTCGGCTGGGTATGATACCGTTCGCCGTGCAGCATCTGAAGCGTAAGCCGGCAGGCTGAACTCCTCCGCCGACGGTATCGGGCAGTGCCCAGTCGGTCCTTGCGACGGCAGTGCGGTCCCGGCCCAACCGGAGGGAGGATTCCGATGGCTCAGGGCAAGCAGTCTCCGATCTCGGATGCGACCGGTGGGCAAACGTTACCAGCGACGTTGGGACTGGGCTACGCGTTTTGATGCACCACATCTACCTGGTTCCGGGCTTTTTCGGCTTCACCAATCTCGGTCGGCTGCGATGTTCGGGCAGCTCCTGAAAGACTTTTCCGTCGGCCGCCGGCGAGCGGTGGAGGTCCGACGCCAAGGAGGTGAGGATGGTTTCCAAGGAAGAGTTGCTTGCCAGGGCGCGGAAGCCTGCGGAGGACGCCATGCGGTTGCACCCGTTGTACAGGGGCAAAGTGCAGGTGCTGCCGAAGTGTCCCGTTCGCGACGTGGGTGACTTCGCCGTGTGGTACACGCCAGGTGTGGCTGCACCATGCCGGGCCATTCATGCCGCGCCTGAGTTGGTTTACGAGCACACGAACAAAGGCAACTCGCTTGCCATTGTCTCGGATGGGACGCGTGTCCTAGGACTCGGTGATATCGGTCCCGAGGCCGGTCTTCCGGTGATGGAAGGGAAGGCGCTGCTCTTCAAGTATCTGGGCGGGGTCGATGCGGTGCCGATCTGTCTAGGGACGAAAAATCCGGAGGAGATCATCCGCACAGTGAAGTATCTGCAGCCATCCTTCGGAGGGATCAACCTCGAGGATATCGCGCAGCCCAAGTGCTTCCGCATTCTCGATACCTTACGTGCCGAGATGACGATTCCGGTCTGGCACGACGATCAGCAGGGGACCGCAACGGTGCTCCTCGCCGGCTTGCTCAATGCGCTCAAGATCGTGGGGAAGCAGATCGGTAGCATCAAGATTGCGATGATCGGCATGGGGGCGGCCAACGTGGCAACGTACCGCATACTCAAATCAAGCGGCGTTGATCCACAAGGCATCGTGGCGTGCGATGCGCAGGGTGCTCTGCATGAGCAACGCCGCGACATCGAGGTCCGACAGGAGGAGTTCGCCGACAAGTGGCGCGTCTGTCGGGAGACCAACGCCGAGCACGTGCAAGGTGGCATCGCTGCCGCGCTGCGGGGCGCGGATGTGTGCGTGGCGTTCTCGGCATGCGGTCCAGGCATCATCAAGCCGGAGTGGATCAAGGCCATGGCCAAGGATGCGGTCGTCTTTGCCTGCGCCAATCCCATTCCGGAAGTCTGGCCGTGGGAAGCCAAAGAAGCAGGTGCGAGAATTGTGGCGACTGGCCGGAGTGATTTCCCGAACCAGGTCAACAACTCTCTCGGCTTCCCCGGCATCTTCCGCGGTACTTTGGATGTCCGAGCACGCACGATTAGCGACGGAATGGCCATTGCCGCCGCCCATGAGTTGGCAAGATGCGCCGAGGAGCGCGGCCTCGACGAAGCGAGAATCACGCCGGGTATGGACGAGTGGGAGGTCGTTCCGCGGATCGCGGTGGCCACGGCCTTGAAGGCTCAGGAGGAAGGGATTGCGCGCCTGTCCAAGACGCGCGACCAGCTGTACCAGGATGCCTGCGCGATCATCGGGAAAGCACGCAACGCGACCCGGCTGTTGATGAGCGAAGGCCTGATTGCTTCGCCCTCGCCGAGTTGATCGACCGCGCAATCGTGGCAACTTACTCCGAGCGCCTGCGCGCGGGTCGAAAGGAATGTGATGGCTTACGAAACGTTGATCATCGAGTATCAGGGACCGATCGCGTACGTCTGGCTCAACCGCCCCGAACGGCGCAACGCCCTCAATGCGCAGGCGCTGGAAGAGATCGCGGCCGCATTCACCGAGCTGCAGCGGTCCTTCGAGACACCGGTCGTCGTCTTCGGTGGACGTGGCCAATCCTTTTGCGCCGGTGCGGATCGCAAAGATCCGCCGGCCGCGCGTATGGCCAAAGGGTCAGGAGCGGGTCCGCGCGAGCGCCGCTACGCTTCGCAACTCGGCCGGCGGGTGCTTGCCGCCATCGAACAGCTCGAAGCCATCACCATCGCCCGCTTACACGGCCACGCCATAGGTGGCGGATTGGCTCTGGCGCTGGCTTGTGATTTTCGCATCGCCGCGACCAGCACGATCTTCCAGATTCCCGAGGTCGATCTGGGCATTCCCTTGGCGTGGGGCGCCGTACCCAGACTGGCCAGAGAGGTTGGAGCCGCGCGTGCGAAGGAACTGATCTTGCTGTGCGATCAATTCGATGCCCCGGTGGCGGACCGCTACGGCCTGCTGAACCGGGTGGTGTCCGAGGACGCGCTCGATGCGACGGTAAATGATTGGGCGCAGCGATTGGCGGCAAAGCCAACCTCGGCCGTGCACATGACCAAGACGCAGTTCCGTGCCTACGCACAGAGTGTACCGTTGGGTGACGCGACTGAGAGTGACGGCGACCTGCTGGCCGCGGCTGTCTCCGAAGATCCAACCCGCTTCGCCTTTGAGCCGAAGCGGTGATGCGGGTGGAGAAGCTCAGGGTCGCGGCGTGGTCGAGCGATCGGCGTCGATCGTCAACCGCGCGCCAACGGCGGTAACGAAGAGGAAGAGCCAGGGCATCAGACGTTCTCCGACTCAGGCTCGAAACGCCTGCCGGTTTGGGATCCAATCCAGATCTCGCCGCCGTCGAAATGCTCTTTCTTCCAAATAGGGACCACTTCCTTCAAGCGGTTGATGGCGAAATGACAGGCTTCAAAGGCGGCGTGACGATGGCCAGCCGAGACCGCGATGACGACGCTGGCGTCGCCGAGGGGCACGACGCCGATGCGGTGGACGATGGCGACCTGCTCGATCGGCCAGTGTTGCTTGGCCTCTTCGCCGATCTTGCGCATCTCAGCCAGCGCCATCTCGGGATATGCCTCGTACTCGAGACGGATCACGCGGCGATCCTCGTTGTAGTTGCGCGTGGTGCCGATGAAGGTGACAGTTGCGCCTGTACCCGGGTCCGCGACGGTTGCGGTTACCCCTGCGATGTCAATCGGTTCCGAGACGATCTGATACATCCGTTCCTCCGCTGACCGGTGGAATGAGTGCGACCTCGTCGTTCGGTGAAAGCACATGGTCCCCTTTCACGTACTCTCGGTTGACGGCGAACGTGACTGAGGAACGCAAGTCCTTTAGCTGTGGATGTTGGATGCACATTGCGCTCCAGAGATCATTGACAGTGGCGCCTTCCGGCAATTCATACTCGGTTTCGCTGCACCGCAGGCGCTCGCGCAACGAAGCGAAAAAACGTAGTTGAACCATCATCCGGGTGCGCTCATCCCCGAACCAGACCAACCACGTGGCCAAGTTCCGGTAAGATCAGCTTGGTCATTGCCAGCTCTACGGCGGCGGTCGAACCGGGGACCGAAAACACAACCCTGCTGCCCACCACACCGGCGGTGGCGCGGCTCAACATGGCGGCAGCGCCGATCTCTTCGTAGCTCAGCATGCGGAACAGCTCGCCGAAGCCGGAGATTTCCTTCTCGATCAGTCGACTTACCGCTTCGAAGGTCGTGTCGCGTTGCGCCAGGCCGGTGCCACCGCTGATGATGACGATCTCCGCCCTGGGTGGTGCTGAGCGGATAGCGGCGCTAATCAGCTCCGGCTCATCCTTGAGGATTTGGTAGTGCTCGATCCTGTGGCCGTGCTCCACGAGTAACTGTTGGATCCGCTGACCGCTCCGGTCCGTTTCAATTGTGCGCGTGTCGCTGACCGTGATAACGGCGCAGCCGACCGTGGGGACGTCGAGCTGGCGGTGTGCGTGCGCGCTCATGAGTAGTGCGAACATAGCAATCTCGTGGGGCGCGGGCAAAACTCGTCTGGTCACGAGCCGGTTGCGCTACGATGTGGAGATCGACAAGAAAAAAGGGGGGCGGGCGGTAGGTTGACTTGTGGCAGTGGGTGGGCTAATTGAAAATGAGTTTCAAAATCGCCCGAATGGACAACCGAGTGAGTGCGAGCCTGTGCAAATGTTTCAGTACTGTGACAGCCCTAGCGGTGCTGCTGGTCGGGAGTGCCTACGCCGCAACCGCAGCGAGAGGTGCGGCGGTGTCGCCCGAAGACGCGCGGCACGTGCTGACGTTGCTGTCCGCCGTTGGCACAGAGTACTGCGAAGGAGTTCAGGGCGGCAAAGTGGTGCGGCCGATCGAACTGGAGGAGGCCCAGACCTTTCTGCAGGATGCCCGGTTGCGCTGGCAGAATCTTGCGTCGCAGCTTCCAGAGGGCGATCTGACGCAGCTCTTCGACGAAGCTAGCACGGCAGTTGCTGACAAGGCCACCGCGGATGACGTCGCGGCGAAACTGACGCAGTTGCGCCAGCGCGTGTCCGCGGTCAGCGGGATTTCCGAAGAAGTCTATCCGCCGAAAACTCCGTCCGCGACTCGCGGCCAGGCGCTGTTCAATGAGTACTGCGCCTCCTGTCACGGCCAGCGCGGTGACGGCAAGGGGCCGAGCGCTGCTTGGCTGAAGCCACCGCCCGCAAATTTCACCGATGCGCAGTTCATGCGCGGCGAAACTCCGTACGACTTTTACCACGTCATTAGCCTCGGGAAGAAAAACACTGCCATGCCGGCATGGGAAGAGGCCTTGTCGGTCCAAGACCGGTGGGACCTCGTGAGCTACGTGTGGACGTTCGCACTGGACAGCGCCGGTACTGCCGAAGGCCAGGGGGTCTATCTGGCGCACTGCGCCAGTTGCCATGGGGCCGCGGGCGATGGCCGGGGAGCGTTTGCGGACATCCTGATGAAGCGCGCGCCTGACCTCAGCCAGCCGCAGACCCTGGCACGCCAGAGCGATGCCGAACTCTTTGCTGCCACCACTCACGGTATTGCCGGCTCGCCCATGCCGCCCTTCGCCGACTCGCTGCGCGAGGACGACCGCTGGAAGGCCGTGGCCTTCATGCGATTGCTGTCGCTTGGGGGGCCGAAGACAAGGACGGGAGCGACGGAGTCTGGCCCCTCCACAGCGCCGGGTAACAGCGTGCCCGATGGGGTGCAATCCTCGCCTGCCGATGCGGCGCTGGCGGAATGCGGGCGTCTGCTGGATGCCGGCGTTGCGGCTTATGCCCGCGGCGATGCACAAGCGCCGGTTGCCGCGGCCGACGCGTACATGCAGTTCGAGCCGCTCGAAAAACGGCTCGGTGCGGTCGCGCCCGGCCTCAAAGAGCGTACCGAGGCGGATTTTCTGCGCCTGCGTCAAATGCTCCGCGCGCCGGGCCATAACGCGGAAGTGCAAGCGCTTGCGCGTGAGATCCACCAAGACCTTGCCGCCGTGCGTACGGCGTTGGAGCCGCACGCCAGTCCGTACGCGCTGTTCATCGAGTCCGCGACCATCATCCTGCGTGAGGGGCTGGAGATCGTTCTGGTCATCGGCGCCTTGATCGCGTACGTGGTCAAGTCACGTAACCTCGCTATGCGGCGCGCCATCTACGCCGGCGTTGCGTTGGGTGTGGCTGCCAGCTTCGTCACTGCCTTTGTTCTGAGTGAACTCCTGCATGTGTATCCCGCCGCTTCGGACGTGCTCGAAGGCCTGACGATGCTGCTGGCCGCCGTGGTGCTCTTCTGGGTGAGCTATTGGCTGATCTCCAAGTCGGAGGCTGCGAGGTGGCAACGCTACATTCAAGGCCGCGTTCAGACCGCGCTCACCGGGGGTCGCAGCTTCGCGCTCGGGAGCGCCGCGTTTCTGGCCGTATATCGGGAGGGCTTTGAGACTGTGCTCTTCTACCAGGCGCTGTACGCCAGCGCGCCAACGGCTTTCATGACCGTGACCCTCGGGTTCATAGCCGGCGCGATTGCACTGCTCATGGTGTATTTCCTGTTCCGTCGTTTTGAGGTCCAGATCCCGATTCACCAGTTCTTCTTCGTGACCGGGGTATTTCTGTATGCCATGGCGGCGGTGTTTGCCGGTCAAGGCATTCATGAGCTGCAGGATGCGGGCATGATCGGCGCGACGTTCGTGACGTGGGTTCCGACGCTCCCGTTGATCGGGATGTATCCATCGGTGGAGTCGCTGGTGGCACAGGGGATTTTCGTTGCACTCCTGCTGTACGCGACTGTGGTGGCGTTGCGGCGCGGGGCGAAGGTTGCGGCGAAGAATGAGGACGATGCCGCGACGGAGCTGCATGCCCTGAGAACGGTGATGGAAGGGATCCGTCACGAGCTCAACAGCATCCGGATCAGCCAGGTGTCGGCGCCCCTGGCAGCTGTGGGGAGCCGACTCGAAGGGTTGTTGGTCCGCGCTGAGGAGTTGGAGGGGCAAATGAACGCCAAAATGCCGGGTGCCCGCCGTGCGAACGGAGGTGGGAGCCGCTCGTGAACGCGTACCCACCTCTCAGGATATATCACTCACTGTGACCTGCCGTCGATCTCGTCCACTCTCGTCCGTTGGGCCGATGGTTGTTGCCGCTGCCATTGCCGCGTTGGCGGTGTGTGGCTGTGCAGCAGCCAAAGATTCGGTTCGACGCGTGGCTCAGTATTTGAAGATGTAAAGATGATTATCAATTGCACATGGAGCGTGCCAATGAGCCGACCGCATCTCGTGACCGTCTGTGTCCTGATCCTCCTCGGTGCCCGAAGCGCGTGGGGAGAAGAAGCGCCCCAGGAAATCAAAGTGGCGCATGGTCGCTTCGACCCGGCACAGATCGTCGTGCCAGCCAACACGGCGTTCAAGGTCCGCGTCACGAACGCGGACACGGCTGCCATCGAATTTGAAAGCTTCGAGCTGCACCGGGAGCGTGTCGTGCAGCCGGGAGAGACCATCACGGTCTTCATGCCAGCGGTCGCCCCCGGAACGTATCCGTTCTTCGACGACTTCCATCGTGAGACGCCTGCGGGCGCGATCGTCGCGCGGTCGCCGGAATGAAATGCTTGCCGAAAGCCGGGATAGCGATCGCCGTAGTAGCCGCCGCCGCGCAGTTCGCGCGGCCCGCCCGAATGAACCCGCCCGTCCACAGCGATCTCATCGCGCCGGTTGAGGTCAAAGCCCTGTTGCGGGACGCCTGCTACGACTGCCATTCCAACGAGACCCGGTGGCCGCGGTACAGCACCATCGCCCCGCTCTCGTGGCTGATGCAGCACGACGTGAACCGCGGCCGCGAGCGCCTGAACTTTTCTCAGTGGGCCGAGTACGCCTCCGACCCAGCCACCGCGGCCCAGAAGCTTGAGAAGATCGCACAGTTCGTGACGCGCGGCGACATGGCGCCCTGGTATTACCGGATGCTGCATCCGACTGCCCGGTTGACGCCGACGCAACGCGACGCGCTGATTGGCTGGGTCAACCAGGAAACCATCCACCAACAACTGTCGCGCTGACAGGCGTGGGAGGAACGAACCATGAGATTGAGAAGCGCTCATGTCGCGCTCGCGCTCCTGCTCCTGGCAGGCCCCGCCGTGGCGCAGGTCGACCCCTTCGAGTTCGAGGTCTACCCGGCCCAAACGGTCGGACGGGGGATGATCGAGCTCGAATCGCTCAACAGCGTCATTCCCAAAGGACACACGCAGGGCGATGCGGGGACCTCAAGTGGCGACTTTGCCAGCGACCGGATGTACCGGACCGCCGTCGAGTTCACCTACGGCCTGACCGACAAAGTGGAGGCAGCCGCCTACCTCAACCTCGCGCATCCCAACGGTGATTCGTTTCAGTATGCGGGGTCGAAGTTCCGGCTCAGGGGCAGTCTGTTCGAACAGGGACAATTGCCGATCGATCTCGGCTGGTACGCGGAGCTTGAATGGCATCGCACGCCACAGTTTGACGGTAATGAACTGGAGCTCGAACTGCGGCCCATCATTGCAAAGGACATCGGGCGCTTCGAAATTGACCTGAATCCAAAGTTTGAGAAGGCGATTTTCATCGGCCCGAACAAGAACAAAGGCTTCGAATTCGGCTACGTCGCCGGGCTCTACTACCGTTACCTGCGATGGCTCTCGCCCGGCCTTGAGTTCTACGGTGGCATGGGTCTGATTGACGACAGTGATCCGCTGCACGAGCAGCAGCACTACATCGTTCCGGTGATCCGGGGCGAGTTGCCCGGCGGGCTCGAATACAACCTGGGACCCGGGATCGGTATGACGCGTGGCTCGGACCAAGTGATCATGAAGCTCAACATCGAGTTCGAACACTTCGTTGGGGCGTTGTTCCGGTAGCGATGGAGGGGGCGAAACCATGATTCTCTATCAGCTCCTGCGGGCTGCCCCGCGCCGGCAGGCTCCGCCCTGCCGCGCCAGGGCTGTCGGGTAACCGACTCAGCGAGGACGATGCAGCTGCAGCACGAGGCCAGTAAGTTAAGGCCCAGGCCCCGCCTGGCGAATAAATTCGCGGCTACAACAGCGCCAAGTCGCCCTGCGGCGACTCCCCGCCCGCTGGCAAAAGCAGCCGAAAAATTGGTGAGTCCGCGCAGGCGGACTTCGCGCATCTCGTAGGAGCGGTTTCAACCGCCGGCCGGGTGTGCTCCAACCGGCTCCGCCGGCTGCAGCATCGCCATTTCTTCAAGTCGATAATAGGCACACATTCTCATAGAGTGAGTACCTCGGAGAAGACGGATCTCGTGGCCTTCATGCGGCAACTCTAAAGGTGGGCACCCCCTTCGAGTGGACCGCTGCGCGGCTGATCGGCACGGGAGTGCTTGGAATCGTCCGGTACGTGTGGTTGAAGAACACCTATGCCGCGCGATCCGCAGCAGCCAGTACGCAGGGCGCGCCAGGCGGAGGTCGTCAGGATTGCTGAGCGCGCTCTGAAGACACCGGTTGGCGTCTTGCAGGTCGCTGCGTCAGACGATGCGGTCCTGTACGTCGAACTGCCTCGGCGTCGCGGTTCCGAGCCGCGCTTCGAGCGCTGGCTGCATGGCCGCCTTCTCAGCCGCGGCGATACGCCGGTATTGCGGGCTGCCCTCGCACAACTCCGCGAATACTTTGCCGGTAAGCGCCGGTGCTTCGATGTGCCCGTGGACCCCGCCGGTACGGAGTTCCAGCGGCGTGTGTGGCAATTGATCGCGGAGATTCCGTATGGGGAAACCGTTTCATATGGCCGCCTCGCCGCGGAGCTTGGCGGCCCCGAACGGGCCCGCGCCGTCGGTGCCGCCGTCGGTGCCAATCCCATTC
The DNA here is from genome assembly GCA_044450645.1 of Binatia bacterium. Taxonomy (GTDB): domain Bacteria; phylum Desulfobacterota; class Binatia; order HRBIN30; family HRBIN30; genus JAGDMS01. The sequence goes on along the minus strand of JBIOJG010000046.1, from coordinate 2,674 downwards.
CCATCGTCATTCCCTGCCATCGCGTCATCGGTGCCGACGGCTCCCTGACAGGCTACCGCGGCGGCTTGCCGATGAAGATCTGGCTGCTGCGCCACGAAGGTGCGCTGCTGGCGTGAGCCCTGCCCGCGGGCAGGTTGCGATACGTCCTGCGTCTGGGACTTCGCCGGAAGTGCGGTCAGCGCTCGCGATTGTGCACGCCATGCTCACCATGGTATATGGCATACACATCGCGGGTTTTTCGGAGATGGCAAATGAGGAGCCAAGTCGTGGCTGGGCCGTGGTGTGCGAGGATCTCGGCGTCGGCCGTGTTGGATAAGCACTTCAACAATGCGGTCCAGGGCCGCGCCCGACTGGCATTCTGATCCCCGCATAGCGACTCATCATGAGAATCCGGAGACCGATATTGGTATGGTTGGCCTGGGTGCTGCTTGCGGTAAGCGCTCCCGTGTCGGCGCAGGAGCATCTGCGTTTGGGCACCAGCTCGAGCGCGGACAACTCCGGGCTTCTGTCCTTCCTCTTGCCGTCGTTTGAACGGCGGTTTCATTTGAAGGTCGACGTGCTGGCGGTCGGGAGTGGTCAGGCTCTGAAGCTGGCCGAGAGCGGTGACGTCGACGTGGTGCTCTCGCATGCCCCTGAATTGGAGGAGACGTTCGTCAAGGCCGGCTTCGGCGTCAACCGGCGCGATGTGATGTACAATGACTTCATCATCGTCGGGCCAGCGAGTGATCCGGCGCACCTGCGTGCCGCCGCCAGTGCCGCCGAGGCGTTCAAAATACTCGCCGCTGCGCAAGCTCCGTTCATCTCGTGTGGCGACGAATCCGGAACGCATCAGAAGGAAAAAGCCTTGTGGAAGGCCGCTGACATCACGCCGAGCGGCACCGGGTACGTGTCTGCCGCCCGAGGGATGGCGGAGGTCTTGCTAATGGCCGGCGAGCGTCAGGCCTATACTCTCACAGATCGAGGAACGTTTCTCGTTCGCAAAGGGCACGAGAAGCTGGCCATCGTTTTCGAGGGGGATCCTATCTTGTTCAATCCGTACACGATTACCGCGGTCAACCCCGCCCGCTACCCCCGCGTCAAGTACATCGAGGCGATGCAGCTGATCGGCTGGCTCACGTCACCGGAAGGGCAGAGACTGATCTCCAGTTTCAAGCTGGACGAGGAGATCCTGTTTCATCCCACCGCGATTCCCGTGCCCAAGTGACGTAGCGTGCTAGTGGGGGGGGTGGGAGCGGCCGAGGGACGGCCGCTCCCGTATCGGAGACACGGCGCGGGAGGGGGACTCCTCGCCGCTCCTCCTGCTCCCGTACGTGCAGCCTATCTTCACAAGGTTACACGACGATGACGTTCCGATGAACTGCGATTGAAGTTGAATAGCGTCCGTCACACTGTCGGCGGCCGCCCTTCAGCAGGCGAGCCGAGGATGAGCGCCAGCCCCACCAAGTCCGGTAGCTTGCCAAGACTCCCTGTAGACCAAAGCAGAGCACCGTCCCCAACAGCAGCATAATGACAAGATGGACATCGGTTGCGATCCCGACTTCGCCGCCACTCTGATCTGCCCAGGTGCTCAGCCGACGCCACGCCGCAGGTTGGACACGGACGATGCTGGATCGCCCCTTGGTTTGTCGCTCGCGCGCCATCGTAGGCTCTCCATTGAACATACATTCACGACCCCCTTTCTGGTTCGGGAGATAGGCTCGATCGTTGAGGGAACGCGGACTTGGTGAAGCATCGGGAATCCGACGGTTCGCGGGTTGCCACGACCGCGTTCACATCGAATCCCGCACCCTCGAGTGCCGCGATCACGTCGTCAATCCGACGAGCGCCGAGGTGAACGCGCAGGCGGTTGGTTCCGTGTGGGATTCTCCGCTCCAGCCTGATGAGATGACCGCGTTTGTCTTCGATCAGTTTACGAATCCGCCACTCTGCCCGTTCACCGTGGTCTACGCTGAGCAGGATGCGGTATCGGGGTTCAAGGTGGCCATGAGATGGAGCGAGCCCGTCTGCGGCATCGAAGCTTTGTTTCATGGGGCAATGATACCCATCCGATGTGAACGCATGATGACCGCCGCCGGAAGGTTTCGCGAACAATTGGAGAGCTCTCGCCGAAGACGGGCGGCTTTCGCTCGTCCGCAGGAAGATCTGTCAAGGCACAACTATACCGCTCCAATGTAACACGGCTGTAACATTTCTCTGCTAAGCTAAGTTTGGTCGAGGCGGTTAGTGGATGGTCAGCGTAGACGGACGAACCCGACTCACGAACACGGTTCACGACGTGCTCGCATCCCGCATCTTGAAGCATGTGAACGTTGGCGACCGGCTATTTCACGGCTTGACGGGGGTGTTTGCGCTGGGGCTGCTGGGGGTGCTGGGGTCGATCGTGGTGGTGCTGGTCGGAGAATCGTCGGTCTCGATCCGCACCTTCGGATGGAACTTTCTGGTGACGTCGACGTGGGATCCGGTGTTCAAGCAATTCGGGGCCTTGCCGTTCATCTACGGCACGGTGGTGTCATCGTTTCTGGCGCTGGCGCAAGCGGTGCCGCTGGGGGTGGGCACGGCGGTGTTCTTGAGTGAGCTGGCGCCGAGCTGGGTGCGGGCGCCGGTGTCGTTTCTGGTGGAATTTCTGGCGGCCATTCCGAGCGTGATCTACGGGTTGTGGGGCGTGTTCGTCTTG
>JBIOJG010000045.1:0-49640 GCA_044450645.1 Binatia bacterium | reverse complement strand
GCGTAGGAGACCGCGGCGCGCCAGCCGGTATCCTCACCGTTTGAAACTAAGCCGAGGAGCCATAAGAGCAGAATGAGACCGAAGCTGCTCGCGGCTGCCACGACCTGACTGCTGGTGAGGGAAGAGACGGCCAGCCCGAGACCGATGAGCGCCAGGATGAGCAGCAGCAGTCCGAGATAGCCGGACAGGATGGACCCCAGCTCCGGATTGCCGTAGCGAAACAGGACCGCCACGTAGCAGAAGGTGGGTGCTACAAAGATCAGGCAGAGAGCCACCCCGGCCAGGTACTTGCCCAGCACGAGCTGTAGATCGGTGAGAGGGGCGCTGAGCAGCAGGTCCAGGCGGCCCGTGCCGCGCTCCTCGGCCAGCAGGCGCATGGTGATGATCGGTCCGAGGAAAAGGAGGAGCTGACCCGCGATATTGAACCAAGGGCGCTCGACGCTCCAGTTGACGTTGAGAATCGGCGGCGGCTGCTCGATCATCATCGCCTGTTCGGTGGCGCGGGCGGCGTAGATGACGAAGCTGCTGAGAGCGTTGAAGAAGGCCCAGCCGGACAGACCCAGGAACGCCACCATGATCACGTAGGCGACCGGTGAGACGAAATAGGAGCGCATCTCGCGCTGGAAGATGATCCAGACGTTTCTCATGCCGCCTCCGTGGTGACGAGACGCACAAAAATGTCCTCGAGCGTCAGGCGTTCAGCGCGCAGCTCGAGCAGACCGAAGCCGGCCGACACGAGCGTGCCGGCGATCGCGCGCCGGACGCCGCGGGCGAACGCTTCATCGCCGGAAGTGGTCTGGAGGACGTAGCGGGCGACGGCGGTCGTGTTTCGTGTTTCGTAGTGCGTATCCGATAAAGGCGGGCCTGCCCTTGACTCTGTCGGATACGCACTACGAAATACGCACTCCGCCCCCCGTCCGACGGCCTCGACGGATGCGACGCCGGAGACCCCGCGCAGGCACTCGGCGACGGCGTCGGGGAGGCCTTCGACGTCCAGGATGAGGCGCTCGCCGCCGCGGACCGGGCGAGTCAGGTTGTCCGGCGTGTCCTCGGCCACGATCCGACCGTGGTCGATGATGACGACGCGGCTGCAGAGCATGCTCACCTCGGGCAGGATATGCGTGGAGAGGAGCACGGTATGGTCACCGGAGAGCTCGCGGATGAGCTCGCGCACCTCGATGATCTGGCGCGGGTCCAGGCCGACAGTCGGCTCATCGAGGATGAGCACCGGAGGATTGGGAAGCATGGCCTGCGCCAGACCGACGCGCTGGCGATAGCCGCGGGAGAGGCTGCCGATGAGAGTGCGGCGCACCTCAGTGAGGCCGCAGCGCGCCACGACCTCGCCGAGACGTTTCGAGAGCGCTTGTGGATTGGACATCCGGAGCGAAGCGGCGAAGGTGAGGTACTCCTCGACCCGCATCTCGGGGTAGAGCGGGACCTGCTCCGGCAGATAACCGAGCGAGCGTCGCGCTTCCAGCGACTCCTCGAAGATGTCGTAGCCGGCGATCCGCGCCGTACCGGCAGTCGGCGCCAGGCAGCCGGCCAGGATGCGCATCGTGGTGCTCTTCCCGGCGCCGTTCGGCCCCAGAAAGCCCAGGATCTGGTCGGTGGTGGCGGTGAAGCTGATGTCGCGTATGGCGACGACGTCACCGTAGCGCTTCGTAAGGTTGCGGACTTCGATCATCGCGAGTTCGGACGACACTCCACGTCTAAGATTCAAAGGCCCGACTAAGAGGCAGGTGTTTAGCCACGGCACTCTCCTTTGTCAATATCCGCCTGGCCGCATCTCCGCACGCCAGCAGGCAGAGGACTAAATTGGACTTGGACGATACCATTTGTTACCGTCACCAGCGTGTCGCGATGCCTCGGTCACATCCAGTGTTGTACCTGATCGACGCCAGTTCGTACGTCTATCGGGCTTTCTTCGCGTTGCCGCCACTGACCGATGGGAGCGGCCGGCCCACCAATGCCGTGTACGGTTTCACCACCATGCTCCTGAAGCTGCTCCGCGAGGCAGCACCGCAATACATCGGTGTAGTGTTCGACGCACCGGGACCGACGTTCCGTGACACCTTGTTCGAACGCTACAAGGCCAACCGCCCCGCCATGCCGGAGGACCTCGCCGTGCAGTTCCCCTTGGTGCATGATGTGGTTGCGGCGCTCGCGCTCCGCTCGCTGTCGATTCCCGGCGTCGAGGCCGACGACGTGATCGCCAGTGTAGCAGGGCGAATGGCGGCGCGGGGAGTCGACAGCATCGTCGTTACGAGCGACAAGGACTTGATGCAGCTGGTCGGCGAGCATGTGCAGCTGTGGGACACGATGCACGACCGGCGGTGCGACCGGCAAACCGTGCGGCAACGTCTGGGCGTAGAACCAGAACAGGTCGTCGAGGTCATGGGCCTGATGGGAGATTCGATCGACAACATCCCCGGGGTCCGCGGCATTGGTGAAAAGACGGCCACATTGCTGATTGCGCGCTTCGGAACGATCGAGCAACTGCTCGGCCGTCTCGACGAGTTGGCTGCGGCCACCGACATCCGAGGCGCGAAGAAGCTGGCGGCGCTGCTCGCCGCCCAGGTAGATATCGCACGTCTCAGCCGCGAACTGGCCACGGTGCGACGTGATGTCCCGGTTGACTGCGAGCTGGAAGATTTTCGCTACCGCGGTCCCGATCCGAACGCGCTGCGCCCAGTCTTTACTCGGCTCGGCTTTCAGAAGCTCGTCCGCGAGCTGTCCGTCACCACCCCACCAGCGCGGGCTCCGGTCCGCCGTTGCACCGGCGCGGACGACCTCGCGTCCTTCGCGGCTGCCGTGCGGCGGCATGGACGCATGGCGCTCGCCTGTGACGGGGAACGGCGCGGCGGTGCCGCGGGGCTGGTCGTAGCGACAAACGGAGAGACCGCGCTCCATGTGCCGCTCGCAGCCGAACCGGCCCAAGCTGACCTGTTCGGAGTTGGTTCCGGCGGAACGTCGCACCCGCCCGAAGCGCTCAAGGCGTTACTCCAAGATGCACGAGTGGAGAAGATTGCCCACGATCTCAAACGGGACCTGCTACTCCTGGATGCGGCCTTCGCGCACACGGTCGCTCCCGCGTTCGACATCATGGTCGCGTCGTATCTGCTGGAAGCGTCGGCAACGCACCGACTAGAGGATCTCGCGGCCGGCATCCTCGGCACCAACCTGCCGGTCTTCCGGAACGGCGCCGACACCCTCGCCGCTGGGGTTTCACTGATGGCGCCGTTGCGCGACCAACTCGCCGAGCAACTGCACGCCAGCGGGATGGAGCGCCTCTTCTATGAAGTCGAGATGCCGCTGGTACGGGTGCTTACCGCGATGGAACGGCGCGGTGTGCGGCTCGACATGGAGGCGCTGGCACAGATGAGCCGCCAGCTGGAAGCGAGGCTCGACGCCCTCATGCAGGAGATCTATGCGCTGGCCGGCGGCGAGTTTAACATCGCCTCGCCGCCGCAGCTGCGGACGGTGTTGTTCGACCGCCTCGGCCTGTCTCGTAAGGGCGTGCGGCGCGGGAAAACGGGCCTGTCGACCGATGTCGACGTCTTGACCCGGCTGGCCGCGGAACATCCCTTGCCGGCCAAGATCCTGGAATATCGCAATCTCGCCAAACTCAAATCGACCTACGTCGATGCGCTGCCTGCGGCAGTCGATCCACGCACCGGGCGCCTGCACACCTCATTCAACCAGACGGTGACGGCGACGGGAAGACTGAGTTCGAGCGAACCGAATCTCCAGAACATCCCCACCCGCGGCGACGAAGGCCAGCGGATCCGGGCCGCCTTCATCGGGGCGGAGGGCTGTCTGATTCTGGCTGCGGACTACTCACAGATCGAGCTGCGGATCCTGGCGCACTTGTCCGAAGATCCGGTGCTCGCGGCCGCTTTCCGAGCAGGCGACGACATCCATGCCCGCACGGCGGCCGAGATTTTCCGCGTCCAACCGAACGCCGTTACGCCGGCAATGCGGCGGGCAGCGAAGGTCATAAACTTTGGCATCATCTATGGGATGGGTCCGCAACGCCTCGCCCGCGAGCTGAGCGTCCCGCTCGACGAAGCCGAACGCTACATTACCAGCTACTTCGAACGGTACGCCGGGGTCCGTGCTTACATTGAAGCCACGCAGGCCGAGGCGCGGCGGCGCGGCTACGTGACGACCATATTGGGGCGCAGGCGTGCCCTTCCAGACCTCGCCAGCGGGCATCGGGGCGTCGCGCAAGCCGCCGAGCGCACGGCAATCAACACACCCATTCAGGGATCGGCGGCGGACCTCATCAAGATGGCGATGGTGGCAATCGACCGGCAGGTAGGGCAAGAACATCTGCGAGCCGCGATGATCCTGCAAGTGCACGACGAACTGGTTTTCGAGGTCCCCGGGGACGAGCGTGAGCGTATCGCGGCGATCGTTCGTGAGCAGATGGAGGGCGCCTTCCCCCTCAACGTACCACTACGGGTTGACCTTGGCTGGGGACGCAACTGGGCCGAGGCGCATTAAAGGCGGTCCACGGACTCATGCATCCTTTATGAATAAGCCCTGTGCACGTCCGTCTATAGGGTGTTGCCGTGGAGCCTAGCGACCAAGAACTGGTCCGCGCCAGCCGCCGCGGCGACAGGGAGGCCTTTCGGGAACTGGTCGAACGCTACCAACGGAAGGTGGTATCAGTGGCGCTGGGCATGGTGCACAATCGCGAAGATGCGGTCGAAATCGCACAGGAAACTTTCGTCAAAGCGTTCGAGAATCTGCAGAAGTTCAAGGGAGAATCGAGCTTCTACACCTGGCTGTACCGGATCGTCGTGAATCGCGCCATCGACTTTCAACGGCGGGAGCGGCGACACCCGACCGTCGCATTGGAAGATTTGAGTGGCGCAGGCGAGGGATACGAGGAAATCTTGAAGGAGGAACGGCTCACGGACCCTTACCATCAAACCCAGGCACGCGAGGTCGGCACCCGCGTCACCGAAGCAATTGATGAGTTGACCCCTGATCACAAAGCCGTCATACTGCTGCGCGAAGTCGAAGGGCTCTCCTATGATGAGATCAGTCGCGTGATGCAGTGCTCGAAGGGCACGGTAATGAGCCGTCTGCATTATGCCCGTAAGAAGTTGCAAAAAAAGCTCAAAGATTGCCTGTAACCTCGCGCGACACGCGATGCGGCTTGGGCAATATAGCGCACAGCAAACGGCCGGACGGCGTCTGGGTGGATGCAATGACTTGCCGTGAAGCAGCAAACCTCCTGCCCTTGTTCCTTGATGGCGAACTCGACCCGCGGCAGATGCGTGCCGTTGCCTTACACAGCACCCGGTGCAGCAATTGTGAGCAGGACATCCGGCATCTGGAGCGTATGCAGGAACTGATCAGCGAGAGCGTCAGTAACGCCGTGGATGAGGTCGATTTCGAGAACTTCTGGCCCGCAATTGAGCAGCGTCTCTCGAGCACACGTCAGCCATGGTGGCTGCGCCTGCGCGGGTGGTGGGGCGATGGCGAGCACGGCTGGATCGTCCGCTTGCCGGCGTTTGCTGCCGCGGCAGTCATCGCAGCTCTTGCCCTCCTGCTGTTCACCCATGTCACCCAGCCAACCTCGCAGCCGGGCGCATCTCAGCTGGCGGTAGTCGACAACGCGACTTCCATCGAGTCGCTCGATACTGACGTCGATTCGGTTGCCGTGCTCAACGACCCGGAAACGCGCACGACAGTGCTCTGGGTAAATGACGTCCAGGCCAACGGAGACGCGCCGTGAAAACAGTCAGTCAGGTGGCGCTAACCGCCATGGTCGCCGTATGCGGCGTGTGCGGCCTGGCGGCCGCCCAGGGCAATGTGGCCGTGGCGACCAGCGGTCCACATGTGGATGGCGTTGAGGTCCGTATCGGGGCGGTCTTGGCGAGCAACACGGGCAAGGAATTCGATCAGCGTCTGGCGTCGATGCAGCGCCAGTTCAGTACGCTGTTCGCCTACTCTTCATATCGGCTGGTGAAGGAGCAACATCAGCAAGTCGCCTGGGGCGAGCGGGTGGCGTTCGATATCCCGGGCGGCCGCTACGTGGTGGTCATCCCCAAAGAGTTCAAGAACGACCGGGTGTTGATGAAGGTGATGCTGATCGAAGGGACGCGTCCGATCGTGGATACCGCCTTGTCGCTGCGGGACCACGCCACATTTCTCGTTGGCGGGCCGCGTGAGCACGACGGCGTGATCATCCTGTCGATCGGCGCCGACACACTGCACTGATGCTCTCTCAGCTGCTGCAGTTCATCGAACGCACGGCGACCGTCGCCGTTGCCGCTCAGCGATGGGTGGCGTTTTGGGGACCCGTTGCCGAGGTGCCGGCTTTGATGGCCCCCTTCCTGGCTCTCGCCTCGGTGATCGCACTGGCCCTGCTGACCGGCATTGCCGCCGGCGCCGTGGCCGTTCTGCTCGTCGTCCTGGTCGCCCTCTACGTATTGCTGACCGAGGTCCTTGGCGTCTCCATCGAAGTCGCGAACGAACAGTAGCCGCGCCTTTCAGGATGCGCAGGCCGCCGCCGAATTCGCGGCTGCAGCCTGCGTCGCTGACCGCTAAGACGCCGCCGGCGTCTTCTCCCGGTAGTATGCGATCAGGATATCTGCGATTTCCGGGCGAAGGACGCGTGCGTCCGGCCGTTCGCCCTTGGTGAGCGCTTCGCGCACCTTCGAGCCGGAGATCGTCATCGGACGTTCATCTGGATGCGTATCTGTCAGGTCGACACGGCCGACGCTGTCGAAGTAGGCGGCAAAGCCGATGTTGCAAGGTCGGACGCGCAGATCGCCTTTGAGGTTATTGAAGATCTCCTGCGCATCGAAGTCGCCCCAGATCGGCTTCCCGTCGTCATAGGGCGCATCCGCATGTTTGCGGCCGATGACGATGTCGGTGAAGCCCAGATTCTGGCGGTAGATGCCATGCATCACCGCCTCTTTCGGGCCGCCGTAGAGCATCTTGATATCCAGGCCCACGAGTTCGAACACCTCGGTGAGATCGTAGCCGCGCGACTGCCAGAGCGGCTCGTCCTTGTCGCCCCTGCCCAGGAGGTGCTGCTCATGCAGGGCGCGGTAACACCGCATGCGCACGCGCGCCGGGACGTCATCACCCTTGAGTTCACCGATGAGCGGGTTGAGTACCACGCCGGCAAAGTAGCCTTCTCGCGTCAGTCGTTCGACTCCGGCGACCAGGGCGTACTCGTGCGCACGGTGGAGCGGGTTACGAGTTTGGAACGCGAGCGCGCGCTCCCAGCGGCGCTCCGCAATCAGCGTGCGCACCTGGCGCGGCGAAAGCACGAATTCCCCGTACTCGGGGTCAACCTGCTGCGGCAGCGCCCAGATCTCCCCACCGACAAGGCGGCAGCGCGGATCCTGCATGATCATGTGCGCACCCGGATGATCCGTGCGCGTGGTGCCGTAGAACCTCTCGACGTGCTTGGTCTTGTCCCAGTCGAAGACGCTCGACACCCGGACGATGGCCACGATGTCGCCGTCGTACACCAACGCAGCGGAGTGGCCCACCTTGAGGTGCCGGCCCTCGCTTTCAGTGATGGGAAATGAAATCGGCGCCGTCCATGCATAACGGCGGAAGCCGAAATCCAGGGCATCGTGATTGAGGACGTCGTGCCAAGTCTCTTCATCCATCGGCCCGGTCAACGGAGACAGCGTCCCGTCGGCGATGCGATAGACCGTCGACAGGTCCGCGCGGCTCAGCTCGACGCGCGGCAACTCGAGCGCCTCGGCAAGGAACTGCTTGCGGCGCGACAGCGGAACAGTGCGCGAAACAGGGGTTTCCAAACCACCGTGGACCGGGACCAAATCAGGCATGTTCTACAACTCCTCCTCTTCTTCTTGCCCAGCGTGGGCGTCGTCGTTATTCGCATCAGCCCGTTCGAGCCTCCCACACAGCTCACACCGTGGATGGCTGACGATGCTCTCTTCGCGCACCACCGCCTCGCACGCATCGTAGACGAGCCGGCGTCCCATGAGCGTTGGATCCAGGCCGAGAATCAGCTTGATTACTTCAGTGGCCTGCACGGTGCCGATGAACGCGCCCACAGCACCGGCGAGCGCCGCAGAGAGAGAAACGCCGCCGACTGCTTCCCGAGGTTGATCCTGCCGCAGGCCGTGCAGTTGCAGGCAGCAATAGCACGGCACGGCGGCCCGATACCCGGCCAGCACCGTCGCCTGCCCAACCGCACCCGCAGCAGCGCCCCAGACTAAGGGTCTACACAGAGTGACACAGGCGGCGTTGAGAAGAACAGCGGTGGCCGACGCGCTACCCGCATCGATGACGACATCGTGATCACGAACGACCCCAGCGGCATCGTCGGTGGTGATCGGCAACGCACAGAGCGTCAGGTGACAATCTGGGTTCAACGCTTCCAGATCGCTGCACGCCAAGCCCTCGCTCCCGATCACGGACAGCTCGCCGATGCCAGCAGCCGCTAGGTAGAGAGCGGCGGCAGCGGCCATCTCCCCCCCGCCGGCGACAGCTACGGACGCAGACAAGAGCTTCTGCTGGCCTCGGCCACCGACCGACGGCAGGATGATCTGACGGCTGTAACGTGCGATCTGCGACTCGGTGAGCATGGGTGTCAGGGCCTACCGGGCGGCCCACCTCGATCAGCGGCCCGCTCTCTCCAATCGCGCCACCCGAACCACAGCGTGGTGCTAAGATAGCGATCGCCAAAATCGGGAAAGATCACTACGACGACGCCCGCATCAATCTCCTTCGCCACTTGCAGGGCCGCGATCATCGCGGCGCCCGACGATTGTCCCAAGACGAGCCCCTCTTCACTGCCAAGCTGGTACACCATCTCGTACGCCGCATCGGTGCCAACGCTGATTTTCCGGTCGAGTTGTTCCTCATGGTAAATCCCGGGCACGATCGAGCTCGCCATGTGCTTCAGGCCCTCAAGTCCATGCCAGGCATCGTCCGGCTCGACGGCAATGACCTGAACGTGCGGGTTCCGTTCCTTGAGGTAGCGCCCGGTCCCCATGACTGTACCGCCGGTGCCGATGCCGGCGACAAAGTGCGTAACCGCGCCGCGAGTGGCGCCCCATATCTCCGGCCCGGTACTTTCGTAATGCGCCTGTGGGTTGACGGGATTGAAATACTGATCCGGCTTGAAGTAGCGCTCCGGGTTCTTCGCAAGGATAGAGCGGCAGAGGCGGATGGCACCGTCGGAACCTTCCAGCGGGTCGCTGTAGATGACCTTGGCCCCGTAGGCACGCACGATCTTCTTGCGTTCCAGGCTGACGTTACCCGGCATGACTAGTTCGACCGGATGGCCGAGTGCCGCGCCTGCCATCGCCAGCGCGATGCCAGTGTTGCCCGAGGTCGAGTCAAGAATGGTTTTGCCCGGTCGAAGGGCGCCGCTCCGCAAGCCTTCCCGTATCATCCACACGGCAGGCCGATCCTTGACCGAGCCACCCGGGTTGAAGCCCTCCAGTTTGGCCAAAACGCGCACGCGCGACGAGAGGCCGCGGGTGAGGCGATTGATCTCGATCAGCGGGGTCCGCCCCACCAGATCGACTATGGTCAGGGCACGGCTAGGCCGCTCGCTCAGCGCGGCATCCGCGTCCGAATCGGGCTGGCGCACTACCTCTGACATCCCTGGCTCATCCCCCGGCAATGGCTGGAACGATGGCGACTTCGTCACCGTCGTTCACCGCTGTCTCGAGGCTGTTGAGAAAGCGGATATCGTCACCGTTGACGTAGATATTCACGAAACGCCGCACGCGTCCCTGCTCATCGCAGAGTCGCTCCTTCAATCCGGGAAACTTCCGTTCCAGATCTTCGACGATGGCGCCGATGGTGCTTCCACTCACACCGACTTCTTCGGCATTGGCCGTAAACCGGCGCAACGGTGTAGGGATTCGTACGCGCACACTCATGCTTTTGTTCCTCCTGTGGCTTCTGCAGAGTTCAGTATCCAGAATCTCGACTTGAGGCGCATGCGGCCGCCGCGCGCTTTAGTATGGACAGAGGTCCGCCGTAACGAAAGCGGAAACGGGGGTCTGGCCAACGGCGCCGTCACCTACACCCCTCGTGGGCATCCCCAATCGGTTCGACATGGTGAATGGTGGGCTGATCGCCGCACAGTGGGCAACGGCGGTTTGGCAACAACTGGACTGCGCGCCAGCCGGAGCCCAACGCATCATAGATCAGCAGACGATTCACCAGCAGGGTGCCGACGCCGAGCAAATATCTCAGTGCCTCGATCGCCTGTACGAGTCCGATGCTGCCGGCGAGGGCACCAATGATCCCGGCCTCCTGGCAGGTGGGGATCTCTCCTTCAGGCGGCGGCGTCGGGAAGAGGCAGCGGAAGCAGGCGCTCTGCCCTGGAATGACGGTCATCGTCTGCCCCTGGAAACCCATGATCCCGGCGTGGGAGAAGGGCACCCGGCAAAGCACAGCACCATCATTGACGAGATACTTCGAGGTGACGCGATCGGTCCCGTCAATGATGAAATCAAACTGAGGAAAGATAGCGGACACGTTGCTTGCCGAGAGGCGCTGCGGGAAGCATCGCACGGACACGTGCGGATACGATGCGGCGATTCTTTCCGCCGCCACCGTGACTTTCGGGCGCCCGACGTCCGGTGTGCGGTAGAGGATCTGCCGGTGGAGATTTGAGATCTCGACGACGTCAAAATCAACCAACCCGATGGTGCCGACACCGGTGGCCGCCAGATGCAGCGCCGCCGGTGCGCCCAGGCCGCCTACGCCAACGATGAGGATGCGACTGCAGCGCAGCCGCTCCTGTTCTCGCGGGCCAACTGATCGGCCGATTCCTCCGCCTGTCTCTTCGATATCCACGACAAAACTCTCAGCAACAAAAAAGCCCCCTCCCGGGAGCAGGGAAGAGGCTTTCTGGAGTCTCTCACCTTATCTACCCGGTCCGCTATTCCCAGCGTCCCTAGCAGGATTTAGCACCAGCATCTCGACAACAGTCGGGACCGGTTGCTGTGGCATCAACGGGCCAGTCCCTCCGCCACTCTGGATAAGGTACCGAATATTCTTAACAGTGCCGACCCTAGTGAAAGGCCCTCCCGGTGTCAATACGGACGGCCGCGACCGAACGGGTCGAACGGCGGCATCAGCCCCGCTGCCGGGGCCGAAGCGGGTCGCCGCGCCGTGCGCGCCGGTTCGAGGCCAGGAACCTGGACGACCTCCATACTGCTGCTGCCACGTTGCCGGCCATTGGCCGCCAGAAGCACATCGAGCGGGTCGCCTTCCGGGGGTTGATCCGCCGCGTTTTTCAGTCGATCAAGGGCACGCCGCGCCGCGGTCGCCTGAACGCTCCGGGGATGCATCCGCTCCAGAGCGCGGTATGCCAACAGCGCCTGATCGTCACGCTTGCCGTGGCGATACAGCTTCGCCAACCGCAGCAGTCCGTCGGCAGAGGCAGCGGTATCGCTATACCGGTATGCCAAGGTTAGCAAGCGAATCTCAGCGGCTTTGCTCTTGTCGTGCTGCGCATAGTACTTCGCGATGTAGAGTTCGTGGTCGGCGAGACTTTTTCGGCAGCGGGCCAGTTGTTCCCGGGCAAGATCCGCGAAGGGACTGTCCGGATATTGCTGGATCAGCGTCAGCAAAACGTTTTGCGCGTTCTGGGCCGCACCTTGATCGCGATCAATTGTGCTCATCTGCTTGGCGTAACACATGCCGAGGTAATACCCGACGAAGGGCAAATGCGGGCTCGTCGGGTGGCGGCGCTGGAAGTCGGTGAATGCGACGATGGCCTCCGCATAGCTCCCGGAGAGGTAATGCGCGTGCGCAATCTTGAGCTCAGCCTCTTCGTTGTACTGGCTGAACGGATACTGGTCGAGGAGCTCGTGGAACTGCTCCACCGCCAGCGAAAACGCTCCAGTGCGGAAACTGTCGCTCGCCTCGTGGAAGTCCTGATCGGCGGTGAGGTGCTTCTTGGCAGCACAACCAATGAAGCTGACAGCAATGGCAAACACAGCTAGGCGAGTAGCCTTCATAGTTTTCAATTATGCCTCACTTTCCACGGCTCGACAAAGGAATTCGCGCACACTCAGAGCAAGATCACCCACACCCGGCCGGATTCCCACACTCGAGTGCGCACCTCTGGCCAGATTTCAAAAAGGCCGTTCCCGAGCAAAGCGCGAGGGGGCTCCGCACCGTAGAAGACGAACAGCCCGCAATCGTAGCGCCAGCTTCGCGACGGATCGCCGCCGGTAGCGGCATACATCGCGACCTGCCAGATGCCGCGTTCCAGATCCTTACGCGTACCGGCGAGCTTCACCTCCCCGGGGGCCCCGAACGGCAGCGGATGCTGAAGTCGAAAGGCTGGGGCGATCGCCTTGCTTGGGGCTTTGCTCACCGCCGCACTACAATCGGACAGCTCTGGCACCGCCTGCGCCAGCCGCTCGAACGCGCGCTTCACGTTCGACAGAGACGGGCCGATCGCCGTTTCATGCTGCGTCGGCCCGCGCTCTGGCCCTTCGTAGCGGAAAACGTTGTAGGGATCGGTGCGAATCTCGCGTTTGCGGCACCAGGCAGCGATGGCATCGTCGATCCTGCCGTACAGCACCTTCCGGCGGAAGGTCTCTTCGGCATCGAAGCGCTTGCGCGATTGTGCCGCACGTTCGGCCTGGGCCTTCTCAATAATCAGTCGGACGCACTGCTTGTCCGTAAAGACTTCATCGGCCTTCAGCTGGCGCTCGAGAAACTCGAAGAATGCCCGAGCCGCCTCTCGGCGTGCGTCTACAAAGGTGGGCATGTGAGCTGATGACTGAGAGTGGTCAAGCGTAACCTGCAAACGGCCGCGGCATGACTATGACGAACGGCGGCGGGGGCTCGCCAACCCAGCGGCCGCCACGTCCTCGGGCTTCGCACCCAGTGCGGCCTCGACGCGCTCGGACATCAACTTGAAGGCCGCCTCGCCCTGCAGGACCAGGTCGTCGTACAGATCCTCCAGATCAGCCTGTTCGAGGGCCACGGCCACCGCTAACGCTTCATCTAGCGTGTCCGCCGCTTCGGCGCGCTCCTCCAGCTGGCACAGCTCGGTGTCGAGCTGGCGCAGTCGCTCCTCATACTCCGGGAGAAAAGAGCCGATCAAATCCTGCTCCTGAAACGATTTCAACTCACGTCGTAAGATGTCCGCGTGGGTCTCTTCCTCGAGCGCCAACTCGCGCCAGAGGTGTACCTGGTCATCTCCTCCATGTAGCCGTTCCGCTAGGCGGCGATACACCCGCGCGGTGCGTGCCGCCATACCGCTGCACTGTTCGAGAATCTCCGAGACGTACACCTTACTCTCCAGCTAAGGATGAGCGGGCAAGCCGCCCTGCCCGCCTCCGACAGCCTCAGATTGACGCAGTTTCCCGCTGGCTTCAAGCGGCAAATGCGCACATGACCCGTCGCCGGGTGCAAATCCAAAAAGACATCCATTCGAAGAAGAAAAGGCCCTGAAACATCAGGGCCTTTTCGGAGAGCGGGTGACCGGGGTCGAACCGGCGACCTTATGCTTGGCAAGCATACGCTCTAGCCAACTGAGCTACACCCGCATACGCACGGCACTCTAGCCAACTCACCGGATGCTGTCAAAACGTCACGAATCGAATATTGCCACGGCTAAAACGTCGAACCCAGTATGGATAGGGTAAAAAAACATCTTCTCCCCAAGCGGCGCGTCGCCGAACGGTTGCGCCGCATGGGACTCAAGGTCCGCGCGGTTTCATCCACGAAGGGCTATGACCTGCTGGTGAACGACCGCGCCCGTGTGGCTTTGCGGGTGGCCTTCCCCCGCATGCGGATACATCATGTCACTGTCCGAGATCATCGCTACACTTACCGCTATCGGTCGTGGCATTTCAACTTCCACCACCATGGAAAGATCGGCAAGCGCTACGCCGACGTGTTCGTCTGCCTGGCGATGGAACCACGCCATCCGTCGCGCGAAGAGGCGTTCATCATCCCTTGGGATGCAGTATCCGGAAAGACCTTTTCGCTGCATGCGGCACGGAGACGGTATGCCGGCCAATACGCACAGCACCTGAACCGCTGGCGACTCGTGGCCACTGCGGCCGCCGAAACCCCGTTGCGGAAAGTCGCCTAACTGTCACGGCTCCGGTGCGGTGACGGTTAGGGCGATCTGGTCAGTCCGCGCCCGGCTTCACGGGCCGCGGCCTACCGCTCACCCTCGTCGCGCGCATCGACCTGGATTTCCACGTTTCGCCGCGCCATCTGACCGAGGCCGTTGGTGACCACGACGCTGGCCGTATACTCACCTGGCACGGGGTACGTATGATTCGTCGGATTGTGCACATCCCGCGCGCTATCGCCGAAGTCCCACTGGAACGTGACCGGCCCCGGCACCTCTTCATCCACCACCGCAGAAAACTGCACCGTTAGCGGGGCCGTTCCGATGTCGGGGTCAGCATCGATTTCGACATCGAACCCTTCTTCGGTGACCTCGATATTCATCTCTTGAGACTCGTTGATTCCGGGACCAGTGACGCTAAACGTGGCAATGTACTGCCCGGGGCTCGTGTAGGTGTGCCGCACTTTGAGCTGATGAGACGGAGCGCTCTTGTCGCCGAAGTCCCAACGGTACTGCAACCCTGCCGGTCCGCCCGTGACCTCGGCTTCAAACGCAACCGTCAACGGCGCCCCTCCGCTCGTCTGGTCGGCGTCGGCAGAAACATCCACCGGAGCCTCTTCCACGTTCTCCGCCTCCGGCACAGGGGTGACGTCCGGCGTCCCATGAGCCTCCACTTTTTCGATCAACAGGTGCGAGCGCGGCGTGAACGCCGACGGGGTCGGTTCTCGCTCAGCGACTGAACCGGATGTGCTGTCCTGGTTCCTGGTGCACCGCGTTACGACAACCAGGAGTGAACCAAGCACCACCAGTCCCAGGACGCGTTGAGGTGACCAATGCATCATCGGGCACCGCATACTTGGCCGGCCAGGAGGTGTCAATCAACAGGATGGCAGATCTGCCGGCTGAATTCCCCCAGTGCCTTGCATTTTCTTGGGGAACCACGCTAGGCTTCGGCGTCTAGTAGCTGTCGGTGGCGGCGTACCCAAGTGGTTAAGGGAGAGGTCTGCAAAACCTCGATGCAGCGGTTCGAATCCGCTCGCCGCCTTTCTCCCTCTTTGGAGTTCCGAGCAAGGGCGGGCTCACCCCGCCCCGATCGGCAACGACGGCGCGGCGACTACGCTTTTGCCGCCGGTTCAAGACGCGCGATGCACGCAATGGCGATGAGATTGGCAATGAGAATGCCGACGAACGCCGGCACGTACGTTCCCCAAGAGTCACGGATCGCACCTGCCGCCGGAATCGCCAAGGCCTGCACGAAGACGATGAAGGGGTTCATACGCCCGGCAATGGCACCGTAGTAAAGACGTCCGAAACACTCACCCAGAATCGTCGCCTGCAAGGTGGCGTTGCCACCCATCGCAAACCCGTAGACCAGTACGAACAGAGAGAGCGAAACCGGCCCGTTGGCAACGATCAAGAGCAGCACACCCACCGCTTGTAATCCGAAACACCAGATGATCACACGCCGTTGTTCGAAACGGTCGAGCAGTGCCCCGAACCCCAACTTGCCCACCACACCGACGCCGGCCGTGGCACTCAGTACCCACGACGCATCCCCGGCCCCAATACCCCGGTCCCGCAAGAAGGTAATGAGGTGCAACAACGTCGCCGAAAGCCCCATCACTGTCAGAGCAAATGCGCCGGCAATGAGCCAGAAATTGCGGTGCCCCAGCGCCTGCGCTGGCGTCCACGAGCGTTCAATCTCCTGCGTCGGGTCAAAATCGATGCCGGCGGCGGGCGCCGCCCCGTCGGGATGCAATCCCATCGACTCCGGCGAGCGACGCATGAACAGGGCCACCGGTGGCACTGTCACCAGCAGGACGAACAAGCCGAGCAGTCCTAAGGCATCGCGCCAGCCGTAGTGATCGATGAGAAACTGCGTGAGCGGCACGAACACGACCCCGCCCATCGAGATGCCGGCGGTCGAGATGCCGAGCGCCCGTCCGCGCTGGCGCACGAACCAGTTCGCCACGGCGGTGTTGCTGGGTAACGGGCCGAGCGACGTCGACCCGAGCGCGACAACCGCGCCCATGAGAATGTAGAACTGCGCCAGCGTATGGATCCCCCGCAGGAGGAAGAAGCCCAACGCCATGGCACAGGCACCCGTCAACTGCGACGGGCGCGCCCCGTACCGATCCACCATCCGTCCGACGAACGGCGAATACATGGCACCGCACATGGCCACCAATGAGAAGCCGAAAGACACCTGCGCACGCGTCCAGCCGAATTGCTCGGTCAGCGAGTTCAAAAACACGCCGAAGCTGTAGAAGACGATCCCCGTGGTGATGCAGTGGGTGAGGAAGGCGACCGCAACGATGCGCCAGCCGTAAAACAAGCGACCGCTGGCGGCTGGAGAGCGCCGTCCGGAAGGCGCACGGGGGGCGCGCCGTGCGGCTAGGCGCATCGCTCTGTCAGCACCGTGAATTGCGTAGGGGCTCGGCATGCCGAGCCCCTACGACCGTGGTGCACCTGCCAATTGCAATTCAGTGTAGCGGCGCGGCATGCTGCGCCTTATGGCACGAGATCAGAGCTTTGCAAGTACCGACTCGGCACTGGAAACGCTGAGGCCGGCGCTCGGCTCCACAAACAACTCTTTGACCGTGCCGTCTTGCACGATCATGGCGTAGCGCTGGGAACGCATCCCCATGCCGAAGCCGCTGGCATCAAGAGCCAAGCCGACGGCTTTGGCGAAATCGCCGTTGCCATCCGCAACCATGCGGACCTTTCCCGCCGCGTTGTTAGCCTTTCCCCATGCCCCCATGACGAACGCGTCGTTGACAGACAAACACACGATCTCATCCACCTTCTTGGCCTTGATCGCGCTCGCCTGTTCGATGAACCCGGGCAGGTGCTTCATCGAACACGTCGGCGTGAAGGCGCCCGGGACAGCGAATAGTACGACCTTCTTGCCTTTGAAGATCTCGCCGACGGTCACATCCTTCACTCCGCCTTCTCCCATTTCTTTCAACTTGACATCCAAGGGTAAGCTGTCGCCAATCTTAATGGCCATGTGCTCTCCTCTCTTGTCGGGAATGTGCGGCGTCCATGACGCCCACCCTCTGTGTCTACCTGTAGTGCACTGTCCAAGCAACTCCACCCGAAGCCGACGCGATTCCCGCACCAGCGATCGGAGGAGGGCCACCGAACGCCGGTGCGAGAACCGCCATGCGTGCCGCATTGCCGGCCAGGCAATCGTGACGGGACTAGGCTGCGCTTGGGCTGAGCGCTGCGCAGTGCTGCGCGCTGGTGCCAGTGAGCTCGTGCTCGCGCCACCGCTTCAGGCCGTATCGCAGATAGTCCGGATCCAGCCCAAGGGCCTCGCAAATGTACTCGAAGGACAATGCCGGACGGTCGTCCTCAGGAAGGACCGCATCGCAGCGCATCATCCACGCTTCCGCCTCATCGAAAAGCCGCCGCTCCCGACGAGTGCGGGCAAAAGTGTATTTTTGAAAGCAGTGCACCGCATCTTCGAGGACCGCGATCAGCAGTTGGCACTCGCCTCTCTTGATTGGCGCCCGTCTGGCCAGCGTGGCAAAGAACTGAGACGGAAGCACGATGTCAGGCTCGAATATTCCACGGCGAGAACCACCCGTTTCGTTGTTCTCAAGCAAAGGGGAAACTGCGTCATTCCTAGGCCCAGGAAATAGCCCTGCTGAACCGCCGGAGCAGAACCCATTGAGGCTCTGTTTTCCGGTCTCTACCCGCCGCGCGGTCTGGATCTCGACAGCCGTCCGCCGCGTAGTGATGCCGGACTTTGCCGAGTGCTTCCCGCCCTCCCGCCCGGGGGTCGGGGAGCGGCCGGACTTCTTCGCAGAGTAGGGGTAGACATGGCGGGCTGTCACGTTCCGGGATGCGAGTTCCATTCAGCGTCTCCTCCTCACGAGCGCAATGCACATCCCGCAAGCTTTGCGCCAAAGCCAATCGGACACAGTCAAGGGCATTTCCACGCCCAGCGAGTCACTCATGAGATCCTGCCTGAGGAAACCTTCCCAGAATCGAAAGGAAAGATCGGATCGGATTGCCTGAATCCGCTCTTTGGCGGGCTTGTGGTTTTCTTAGATCAGAACGCGGCTGCCGGTCACGGTCGCTCGAAGCGGCGCCATGTTCCGTCGATCAGCCGCTCGTGCGGCAAGTAGCGTCCCTTGTAGCTCATCGCCCGGCAGTCAGCGACGTAGAGTCCTAGGTACAGATAACGAAGCCCCCAGGCGCGGCACAGTGCGATCTGTTTGAGGACTGAATAGACCCCCGGACTGAACCGCGCATCGGCGGGATTGTAGAAGCAATACACGGCAGAGAGCGCATCGATGGCGCGA
This sequence comes from Binatia bacterium, assembly GCA_044450645.1. Classification (GTDB taxonomy): domain Bacteria; phylum Desulfobacterota; class Binatia; order HRBIN30; family HRBIN30; genus JAGDMS01. The sequence continues at coordinate 31,253 of JBIOJG010000045.1, read as the reverse complement.
TCGGTCACAGCCACCCCGACCAGTTTGCCGTCGTGCCGGTACGTTATCTCGATCGTGTCGGTGCAGGTTTCGACCAAAAACTGCTCGTAGCTATCGGTGTTGACCAGCCCATCGCCAACGAGCAGGCCCCGCTCTAGTTTGTGCTGATTGTAGAGCGCGACCTTCTCCGGCGTCACCCAAGGGCGTCCGATCTCGGTTCGCAGTGTCGCTTCGCCGCGGCGGAAGATCCGCCTCTGTGTCTTGTCCGCCACGAACGCGTTCACATCGACGCGAATAGGCTCGCAAGCGTGGCAGGTGGGACAGCTAGGCCGGTAGAGCAGCAAGCCCTGTCGGCGATCGCCTGCCTGCAAGCGCTTCGCAAACTCCTCCGGGCGCAAAGGCCGAACCGGCAGGCGCAATGGAAGCCGCGCCGTCTGTCCCGGCAAGTATGGGCACCGGCTGGGCGCATCGTACACTAGCCGCTCCGGCGTACCAGCTGCAAGTCTCGGACTGCTCCGCATGAATGGCATCATACCAGCACGTATCCTACTCGTTAAACTTCATCACGGTGCCGGCGCATCGTCTTCGTGGTAAGGTCTGCACGGAGGAAACCCCATGGACTTCACCATTCCCGCCGACATCCGGCGCAAGCTGAAGGAACTCGACGACTTCATCGAGCGCGACATCAAACCGCTCGAACGCGCGCACATGGAGTTCTTCGATCACCGGCGCGAGTTTGCCCGCACCGATTGGGAACATGGGGGGCGGCCGCGACAGGAGTGGGAAGAGCTGCTCGCCGAGATGCGGCGCCGTGCCGATGCCGCCGGCCACCTGCGCTACGCACTGCCGAAGGACCTTGGCGGTCAGCAAGCCTCCAATCTCGCCATGGCCATCGTGCGGGAGCACCTCGCGGCCAAGGGGCTCGGGCTGCACAACGATCTGCAGAGCGAATCGTCGATCATCGGAAACTTTCCCTCCGTCCACATGATGCGGCAGTTCGGCACGCCGGAGCAGAAGGCGGAGTTCCTCCCCGGACTGATCACTGGCACGCATCGGCTCGCGTTCGGGCTGACCGAACCCAACCACGGCAGCGACGCCACGTGGCTGGAAACCACCGGCGTGCGCGACCGCGGCGACTGGATCATCAACGGCAAGAAGCGCTTCAACTCGGGTCTGCACAACGCCAACTATGACATGGTCTTCGCGCGCACCGCGGGCAAGCCGGGCGATGCCGAAGGCATCACCTGCTTCATCGTGCCGACCAACACGCCCGGGTTCACCGTCGACTTCATGTGGTGGACCTTCAACATGCCTAGCGACCATGCGGAAGCCACGCTCACCAACGTGCGCGTGCCACACAGTGCGATCTTCGGCGCGGAAGGCCGCGGGCTGGCGTTGGCCCAACACTTCGTGCACGAAAATCGGATCCGCCAAGCGGCCTCGGGTGTCGGTGCCGCCCAGTACTGCATCAACGAGAGCGTGCAGTACGCCAGACAACGCCTGGTCTTCGGTAAGCCGCTGTGGTTGAACCAGGCAATTCAGTTCCCACTCGCGGAGCTGCAGACCGAGTGCGAGATGGTTCGCAACCTGGTCTACAAAACCGCCTGGCATCTGGATCAGCAGCATCATATGGAGGTGAGCGACAAGGTGGCGATGTGCAACTACCGGGCGAACCGGTTGGCCGTCGATGCGGCCGATCGCGCCATCCAGGTGCACGGCGGCATCGGCTACACCCGGCACATGCCGTTCGAGCACATCTACCGTCATCACCGGCGCTATCGGATCACGGAAGGGTCCGACGAAATTCAGATCCGGCGGGTCGCCGGCATCATGTTCGGCCGGCGCGCGAAGCAAGCGTGAATGAACCAACGGATGCGATCCGATGGCGGGGTCGCTCCGGGAGATTCCGTCGGCGCTATTCGCCGGTGAACACGGGACGGCGCTTCTCGCGCATGGCCCGCGTGCCCTCGAGGTAATCGCGGCTGTCGAAGACAGCCTGGCGCAGGCTCTGGATGCGTTCGAAGGTTTCCGGGCTCAGAGGATGCGCGTTGCCGAGAATCCGCAGCTGCTCCTTGATGACCGCAATGCTGAGCGGCGAGTTGTCCGCGATTGTGCGTGCCATCTGGTACGTGAACCTTTCCAGCTCATCGTGGGCAACCAGGTAGTTCAGTATGCCCAACTGCGCCGCTCGCTCGGCGCTGATCGGCCGCGCGGTGAAGAACATCTCCTTGATCGTGCTCATACCCAAGGCGTTGATGAAGTGGAGAAGACCAGTGGAATTGTAGGGGATGCCGATCTTCGTTGGCGTGATGGCAAAGGAGACGTTGCCTGTACCGATGAGCAGGTCGCACACCAGGGCCAGCTCGAAGGCGCCGCCCCATACACTCCCGTCGATCATGCCGATGACCGGCGCCGGGAAATGTTCGACGGCGCGGATCAGTCGCTCGACGGGATCGACGTATGACAGCGGATCCGAGCCCGACCCGGGTTTGGGAAGCTCGGTCAGATCGTGTCCCGACGACCACACTTTCGCACCCGACCGGGCCCGCAGCACGAGTACGCGCGCCTTGGCAACCTTGCACGACGTCAACGCCGCATCAAAATCGGCGAGGAGCGCCTTGCTGAGGGCGTTGCGCTTCTCATCGTGGCTGAAAGTGATCGTGCCGATTCCATCCTGCACCTCCAGAAGAACGTATGCCATAAAACGCGCGACCTCCCCGGCCTGCTTTTGGCCCGGCTCGCCGCAGTCGAGCGAGGCTCTCTCTAATGGAGGCAAGCTCGATGCCGTTTCAAGCCGCTGAAGATCGCGAGGCTTTTGGAAACCTGCGGCGGAGAATTCCTAGATATAGGGATCGGCAGCTACGGAGCGAAGAAGGGACACGCCTGCTTTTCTCGGCCCAAGGCGTCCTCAGGCCGCCTTGGGCCGAGACGGGTCAGCCGCCAGCACACTCGCCGTGAACAAGACGAGCACGATCCAGATCAGGTCCGAAAACAACAAATGCAGAATCTGCACGGCCACCGGCGCCAGAAACCAGACGTTCACGCCACCGACGATGAGTTGCAGCAGATAGAGGCCGATCACCGCGCCGGCGAGCTTCGAAGTGACCGGCGTGGGCCGGGCCGCAGCGCCAGACACGCTCGCCCAGGCCACACAGAGTCCAACCACAATGGCGAAGGCCGGATGCCACACCCGCAGCCGGATGAAGATGTGCGCCGCGCCGGAGAAGGTTTGCCCTTCCGTCTCAGCCAAACTCGAAGCGGGGAAGAGTGTGTCGCCGAGCGCGGTCACGGCGCCGCTCATGCCCAGGACAAGCACACCGGCAAGCGCCAGCGCAGCGATCAGGAGCCGTGCCCCTTGCCGGCGCAGCCGCACCGGGGCGCCTCCCGACGCCCACCACGCCGTTAGCGTGAGGCACGCCACCAGCAAGAACGTGTTGAGTAGATGTCCCGCCACCCAAAAGCCGCGATCCAACGAGGTGTTGTGGGCCACCAGTTCAAGCAGCACGAGGCCGGCGCCGATCAGGGCTTCGGTGACAATGAAGAGTCCGGAAAGCACAGCGCCCAGACGCACGGGGTGGCCACGCGGAAAGCCACGCCACGCACCCACCACCAGCCCGGTAATCAACAGCAGCGCGATGCCGCTGCTCAAGCGATGGCCGAACTCGATCACCGTGGCAACGCCGGGGGCATGCGGTACCACCTCGCCCTGGCACAACGGCCAGTGACTGCCACAGCCGGCGCCGGATCCGGTGGCGCGCACAAACGCGCCCCAAAGGATCACGACCACGTTGAAGGTGAGCGTACCCCAGGCCAACTTCGCGTACCGGGAACAGCCAGTCTGCATGCCCCCATTGAACATGCCGCAGCAGGAAATGCCAACCGTCCTGAACTCCAAGGCCCTGCTCTTCGGGTTGACCAGACGTGCGCGGGTTCGTATGAGCAACGCCCATGGACGACCCCACGCAGCAGCAGACTCCGCCCTTCGTTCGGGCATGGCTCGTACGCGAACCCGGCCGACTGATCGGCAAGGGACATCCGGCTGGCGACTTTCTCCAAGCCTACGAGTGGCATGTCCTGGCGGAAACCCCCGGATTTCTGCGGATCCGCGCGCATGTCCCAGCGCATGTGAAAAATCCGCGTGGTCAGATGTTCGGCGGCTTCACACCGACCTACGTCGACATGGTGGCGCTGTTCACCGTCCACGCCGGCGAGGAGCGGAAAGGCACCGGCTTTCGCACCTGGCTCGCCACCACCAACATGCGCGTCGACTACTTCGAGCCGATCTTTGGACCCGAGTTTGTGATCGAAAGCCGTATCCTGAAGAAACGGGGGCGCACGATCTTCGTCGAGACCCGGTTCTTTGATCCCGAGGAGACCCTGGCCGTGTTCGCGCTCACTACGATGCGTGAAATCAAGTTCGACCGGCCACTGGGCGACGTGTGAAGGTGCCGGTACGGTCGCCCACGTCAGGCGCCTACCTGGGAGCCCGAGAAGCCACCTTCCGCGAGCGCTCCAGCGCCGTCTTCATGGCGCCGCCAGCCACCCGCACGGCGACGCGCCGGGGAAGAGCGCTGAGAAACTTCACCATCAGCCGGTTCATCCACCCCGTAATGAACACCGGCTTCCTGCCAAGTTGCGCCAGCGCCTGGCGGACGACTTCGGATGGCGGCATGAGCCCGACGAGCTGGCTTCTGTCTATGCCCTGCAAGGTTGGGGCGTCGGTGTCCGTCGCGCCGGGCGCCAGCACCATCACGTCCACGCCACGTGCCGTGAGTTCTCCCCACAACCCTTCGCCCAGTGCCATCACGAAGGCCTTGGTGGCCGCATAAGCGGTCGACAACGGGAAGCCGATGAACCCTTCGATCGAGCCGGTGAGCAGCAGCCCGCCGCGACCACGCGCGATCAATCCGGGCGCAAAGGCGTGCGCGATCAACATGGGTGCGCGGCAGTTGACGTTCAGCATAGCGCTCAGCCGCGCGGCGTCGAGCTGGTGATGCTCGCCCTTGAGACCGAAGCCGGCGTTACTGACCACCAGACCGATTTCCTTGCCCTCGCAGACTTTCATCAGCGGTTCGATGAAGTCCGGACGGCTCAAATCCACGGCCAGCACCTCCACCTGCGTACCGTGCTGGCGCTGGATGTCGGTGGCCAGGTTCTCCAGAAGCGCTGTTCGACGCGCGCTGATGACCAGGTGAAGCCCCCGCGCCGCGAGTTGGCGGGCAAACTGTTCGCCGATTCCCGACGAAGCGCCGGTCACCAGTGCCCAGGGTCCGTAACGATGGGCAAAATCGTCGGCCACGGAGAAAGCCCTCGGCGATCGGTTCTCACCCGCGCCCGGCGCGGCGCCGCAACAGCCGCAGCGACGGGAAGCCGAGCGTGCAGGTCTGCAGGAACCAGCCCGTCGCGCTCGACCCGAGCCCGGTCCGCTGCGCCAGACGCCACGCGTACAGGCCTTCCCCGAGGTGGGTGATGAAGGCGACCATGAAAATGCCGCGCAGCAAGCCTTGTGAGATGCGCGTGGTGACAACGGCGCACCACTCGGCGTAGGCACCGGGGTGGAACGCCAACACTCCTGTCAGCACCATCCCACCTACTACGGAAACCCACCAACCAACGTGAGGGCGATCTACCCGCTCGGGATTTTCGATGCGACTGTTGGACATGGGGCGCTTCTACGGCGTACACCGCTTCGTGTCAAAGCCCCGCAGGGTCGGTCAGCGAGGCTCACGACCTTTGAACTCATCCATCGACGCGTTCACCCCGAGGAATGTTGCGAGCCAATCGAAGGCACCCACGGGGAGCATTCGCATCAGAGGGACCGTGTAGACCATCGGCGGCATCATGAGCCGTCGCTGGTCCCGTTGAATGGCTGAGACAACGCGATCGGCGACCTCGTTCTCGTTCAGGATCGGGAGCAACCACGGGAAGCGCGACTTGACTCCCTTGAACATGCCGGTGTCGATAAAGAAGGGGCAGACCACGGTCGTCATGACGCCGGGCGCGATTTTCCGCAGCTCGCCGCGCAGCGACTCATCGAAGCCCATCGCCGCCCATTTGCTGGCGGCGTAATCGCTGAGCTTGGGAACGCCGATCAAGGCTGATGCCGAGGCAATGGTAACGACGTGGCCGTGATTCCGCTCGACCATCTGCGGGAGAAAAGCCTTGGCTGTCCAAAACAAGCTGAGGGTATTGATCGTGAAGGTCGCTTCGATTTTTTCGTCCGGAATCTCCAGGATGCCCTTGCCGCTGACGACGCCGGCGTTGTTGACCAGAATGTCGACGGCGCCTCCAGCCGCCGTCGTCTCCTCCGCCACCCGGTACACATGCTCGCGCTTCGACACGTCGCAGATAAACCCCCGCGCCGGCCCACGCTCAGCCGCGTTGAGCTCCACGACCACCTTATCGAGGTTCTCACGGTGAATGTCCCACACACTGATCCGGCCGCCGAGCGCCGCCAGCTTCTTTGCCATCAGTCGGCCGATGCCGCTCGCGCCGCCGGTGATAAGAACGTGCTGTCCCGCGATCTGACTCATGTCAACTACCGCCTCCAAACTGCCGTTCCTGCTAGCACAGGCAGTCGCGAAAGTCGTCATTGTGCCGGCACACGATTGCGAGCCAGCTTCGGAACGCTAGGCTTATGGGTTGACCGAGCGCGCGTGGATTCGTATGAGCACCGGTCACGAGGTGGGTATGGAGTTCAATGTAGCTGATCTTCTTGAGGCCGCCGTCGATCGGATCCCTGAGCGCGAGGCTCTGGTGTGCGGCCCGGACCGGCTGACCTACGCGCGGCTCGACCAGCGCGCCAACCGTCTGGCGCACTTTTTCCAGTCGCTCGGACTGGGGCGGGGCGACCATATCGGCATCTACGGCTTCAACAGCGCACGCTGGGTTGAAGCGATGATCGCCGCGTACAAGATCCGCGCGGTGCCCATCAATGTGAACTACCGCTATGTTGAGGACGAACTGCTCTACATCTTCGACAACGCGGATCTGGTTGCGCTGGTCCATGACGCGCAGTTCGCACCCCGCATCGCCAACGTAAGAGGTCAGGTTCCGAAATTGCGGCATTGCGTCGCCATGGACGACGGCAGCGGACAGGAGTGCTCCATGATCGGCGCGGTGGACTACGAGCAGGCGCTGGCCCAAGGCTCACCCGCGCGCGACTTCGGCCCGCGTTCGGCCGACGATCTCTACGTCCTGTATACCGGCGGCACGACGGGCAAGCCGAAAGGTGTGATTTGGCGCCAGCAGGACGTCATCTTCACTCTCGGCGGCGGCATCGACCACATGACGAAGGAGCCGGCGGAGAGGCCGGAGACCTTGACCAACAAGATCTCCGACTATTACCTGACCATGGCTCCACTGGCGCCGCTGATGCACGGGGCGGCGCAGTGGGCCGTGCTCGGTCCGTTCTTCATCGGCATGAAGATAGCGCTGTGGTCGGGCAGCTTCGATCCGCACGCCGTCTGGCGCATGGTCGAGCGCGAGAAGGTCAACTCGCTCCAGCTCACCGGCGACGCCATGGCCCGCCCACTCATCGAGGCGCTCTCCGAGCCCGGGGTCAGCTACGACCTGTCCTCCGTCATGATCATCACCAGCACCGCCGCCATCCTGTCGCCCTCGGTGAAGGCCCAGTATCTCGAGCGCTTCCCCAATGCGATGCTGATGGATGCCGTCGGCTCCTCGGAGCAAGGCTTCACCGGCATGAGCACGGTCACCAAGGAAAGCCTGGAGCACACCGACACGCAGCGGCGCGGCGTGCGCATCAGACCGGGCCGGGACGTGGAGGTGCTGGATGAGAACTTCAAGCCCGTGGCGCCTGGCTCCGGCGCCATCGGCAAGCTCGCGCGCGGCGGCAACATCCCCATTGGCTATTACAAGGACCCGCAGAAGACCGCCGACACCTTCATCGAGATCGAGGGCAAGCGCTGGTCCATTCCCGGCGACTACGCAACCGTCGAAGCGGATGGGACCATTGTGATGCTCGGACGCGGCTCGGTCAGCATTAACTCCGGCGGTGAGAAGATCTTCCCCGAAGAAGTGGAGGGGGCGCTGAAGTCACACCCTGCCGTCTTCGACGCGCTCGTCGTCGGTGTTCCCGACGAGCGCTGGGGCAACCGCGTGGTCGCCGTCGTGCAGCCACGTCCTGGCCAGCGGCCAACGCTGGCCGAACTCGCCGCGCACTGCCGCACGCACATCGCGGGGTTCAAGATCCCGCGCGAGCTGCATCTGGTCGAGCAGATCCGTCGCGCTCCCAGCGGCAAACCGGACTACCCCTGGGCACAAAAGCTGGCCCGGGGAAAGTAGCAATCAGCGGTCAGCTATCAGCAATCCGGTCCGTATCTGAAGGCCAACGCAAAGTCTTCTCTCTGGCTGACGGCTGAAAGCTGACTCACCGATGCGTGAGCTTGTCCGCACCCGCTTGGTACCGATCCCGTGCCGCTGAACAGCCCGGATGCTCGGGAGCAGCGGCGGCCGCTTCCCATCGGCAGTCCAATCAAGCGCCGCACAGGGCACTGCGCCATGGCTCCACGCCCAGTGGCGCGGGAAGGAGGAGCCCGAGGAGGGAGCCACCGCGTGGGGCTTTCCTCGGATCTGGGCCGGCGGATGAATGGAACACTCCACCATGGCGCTCGCGGCCCGCGTGTGGCCCCAGCGGACTACGAGCGCCACGCTTGCTCGCGGTGCGGCTTCGCGTGGATCGGTGACCCGCCGCCGGTGTCAGAGATGGACGCGGAAGGCTGGGAAGAAATCATCCTTGCGGCCTTCGACCAGATGATTTTCCGTGGCCGGTGACCAATGAAATTGGGGTAGACGCCGCGTCTCGGCGGCTGATAGGATTGGTTACATGGCTGACGAACGAGAAGGGAATACCACCATGAAGAAAGTGGTCATTGTGATTGTAGCTCTCGTAGCCCTAGCTGCCTTTCCCGGTCTTGGCGTCGCACAGCAGAAGGCCCAAGCCGGCACGCAGCAGGAGCAGCAGAAGAAGAAATCCCAGGCGAGCACGCAGCAGCAGCCCCCAACAGGAGAGAAGAAGGGCAACGAAGCCAGGCGGACTCCTGCTGGAAATGGTAATTTGAACTCGTCGCACTCGAATATTTACTAACCACTATAAATCGAGGAAGGAACCACCGCGTGGTGCCCTCCTCGGATCTGGGCCGGCGGACGAATGGAACACTCCACTATGGCGCTCGCGGCCCGCGTGTGGCGTCCCACGCCAACTGCGTTTCAAATCCCCGCTTGTCACCCCAACGGCTAGCGCTCACCCGCCGCGGCCGAGGCGTGCCCTCGGGTGTTCGCCCGAACAGCCTCGTGGCCGCGGTCGAGTGGGGCGCTTTGTTCGGCCCGGTCTGCCACGCTGCTCACGGAGTAACGGCGCTAGCGCGCGCAGCGCATCGTTGACAGCGCCACCGTTTGGAAAGACGTCCCGCACCTCGGGGTCGACCGCCACGATGTTGGTGCCCTGACCATACCGTGCGGCCGTCACGCCGCGCACCGCTCCCGTGAAGTCGTACTCCGGACGCATCGTATCCCGATCCTCGAACCGCTCCTTGCTAGCTCTCACTTTCTTCATACTGTCTCCGCTCATGTGGCGTCGCCTCTCTGGCGCTGCTCAGCCGAGTTCGCGGTGGCCGGTCGGCAAAGGCGATCACCAGAAGATTACGCTGGGTCGATTCTCCCAGCAACACGTAGCGCTCCTCGTCAACGGAATGGTCTGGGTCGGTCAAGAGCATCGCCAGTGGATCAGCGAACACCGTCGTCGCCTCTTCAAACGAGATGCCATGATCTCGCAGGTTGGCCGCTGCCTTTATGGGATCCCACTCAAACTCGTAGCCCACGCGCGGAGACTACAAGAATAGAGGCGGCTCCGCCAAGCCCCAGCTGCGAGAGCGAAGTGCCGCCTTGCCCCCGGTCAACCGCTGCGGCGACGGCCCGGCGATACGATCGAGGCCAATTCGGTTTGAACAAACGCGCGAGCTTGTCCGCGCCCGCTTGGTACCGATGCCGCCCCGCTGGGTAGCCCGGATGCTACGGAGCAGCGGTGGCCGCTTGCCACCGGCAGTCCAATCACGCGCCGCACAGGGCACGGCGCCATGGCTCCACGCCCAGTGGCGCGGGAAGGAGGAGTCCGAGGAGGGAACCACCGCGTGGTGCCCTCCTCGGATCCGGGCCGGCGGACGAATGGAACACTCCACCATGGCGCTCGCGGCCCGCGTGTGACGTCTCACGCCACTTGTCTTTGCGCGCTCATAGCTCAAAGATCGCTGACCGCTGTCTTCATCAGCCCAAGACATCCGCCACCCGGTTCACCTCGTCGGAATCGGCCGTGGTGGGCACCAGAAGGATCTCATCCGTTCCGAGGTCGGCAAGCATCCGTGCCGCCTCGCGTAACGCCGTGGCCGAGGTCGTTCTGACCGTCGGGGCCAGCGCCTTCGCCACATCGCTGCCGAGGAAGCCGAGGTAGCGCTCCAGGTAGATGTCGAGCTGTTCGCGGGCGCGATCCCCGAGCGCGTACCAAAAACTCATGACCAGACGCGGCGGAGCCTTCCGTTCCGCCTCCCGCCAAGCGCGGCGGGCGGTCTCATAGGCGAAACTGACCTCGTCTGCCGACGGACCGAAGCTGAACCCACAGATGCCGTCGGCCCACTTGGCGGAGCGGCAAATAGATTGTGGCGCCAGCGCCCCCGCCAGCAACTCCGGGCCACCCGGCTGCACGGGCAGCGGCTCGACTGGACGGAGAGCGCCGTCTACCACGTTCTCGCCGGCCCACACGCGACGCATGAGTGCGATCTGCTCTTCCATGCGCTTCATCCGCTTGCCGTCGAAGGGTGCGCCCACGGCGCGGTAATCTTCCACTCTTGCTCCGATCCCCAGACCGAGGGTGACGCGTCCGCCCGAGACGACATCGAGCGTTGCCACCTGCTTGGCGGTGAACACCGCACTATGCATCGGCAGGACGACCACCGTGAGCGCGAGGCGGACACGCTTGGTGACGGCGGCGGCAGCGCCCATGGTGACCATCAGATCCGGGTTCGGAAAGGTGACGCGCTCCCCCGCCGCCAGGCTCGAATACGGTCCCGCGTCGACACGCCGCGCCCATTCCAGAATCGTGGCCCGGTCCAGTCCCGGCACCATCACCGGCAAGTTCATTCCAATCTTCACATTCGCTCCCACGGCGCGAACGTCTGCAGCTCACCAGATCGAGTTACGCCCCCCTTTCCTCTGACACACTGCCACCGCCACTGAGGCAGCCCTCAGCCGCGCCGAACCGGCGCCCTCCGCCTTGCTGTGCGACGCCACGTGAGCACGGCGACCGGAATGAATAGCAACCAAGGCAGGCCGCCCCGTGGTCGCGGGCCGACTTGACAGCCGTCCTCGTCTCCCTGCGTCGGCGCAACGGTAGGCGTCGGTAACGGCGGCCTGGTCGAGGTGGCGGTGAAGCTTGCCGTTGGTGTGCTCGTCATGATCGGCGTGGGTAACGGGGTGCTGGTACGCGTCGCGGTCTGCGTCCCCGTAGCGGTTGAGGTAGGCGTCGGTGGTCGCGTGTTGGTGGGCATCTGCGTTGGGGTGTTCGTGACCGTCGCCATGTTGGTCGGTGTCATGGTCGATGTCGTAGTCGGCGTCGTGGTCGATGTCGTGGTCGGTGTTGACGTCGGCGAACCAGAGGCAGAAACATTGTAGGTCAATGTCTTCGTGTTCGTGCCGCCTATACTGTCGTCGACAGTAACCTGCACGTCGAATGCACCGGTGCCACTTGCCGTCAGCGACACGGTATTTCCAAGCACAGAAGCCTGGAGACCGGCGCTTGCGGACACCACGGTCCACCGAAATGGAGTTTCGCCGCCTGAGGCTGTGAGATCCACGGACGTCTTCACGTCCTTGACGCCGTCTGGAATGACGAGGTTGTCGACCATGACCGCAGCGACAACGGTAATGTTGAACGTGGCATCCACTGCCGGCTGCGACGGCTCAACCAAATCGGTCGCATGCACGGTGAACGTCGACGTGCCCGTGCCGTTTGGAATACCACCGTTGAGGACCCCCGTAATCGGATCGAGAGTGAATTCATGGCCGGCATTGGCAGCCGGCAGCGTCCCCGCGCCCGAGAAGGCAATGCTATAGGGACCGCCACTGCCGCCGAAGATGAGCGGGCGATCCGGATACTGCACACCCACTTCGCCATCGACAAGATTTGCACCGTTGGCAGACAGCGGCGTGGCGACATTGGCAGCGGCATTCTGAGACCCGATGTACTCACCCACAACGGTCGTGACGCTACAATCCACGGTAGAGGCAACGCCGTTCGCATCATAGACAGTCACGGTGCCGGTCCCGCCGTGCACGCCGTCGACACCAACACTCGCGCACAGGGCTTCGTTGGTCCCCATGTTGGAGCCGTCGGGGCTGTTGATGTCGTATGGACCAACGTATTTGTAGAACTCGTACCGGCGGGTCACGGACTCGTCGCCAGCCCCGATTTGTCTCTCAGACTTGAGCTCGTTGACGGAGGGATTCATGGCATCCGTCTGCAGAATCTGCCACTCAATCTCGGTCACCGTGTTCGGGTTCGGCACAGGGCCGAGGTTGCCGGGAACAGCAGGATCGTCGGCAACCAGATGCTCTAGATCTGCTGTATTCGGCGACTCCGTTTCGAAGACCTTCACCCATACCGCAACTCCGAACTCTGCGCCGGGCAGATAGGGGACCGGGACAACCGCAGGGGGCGGTGGAACCGGGATGACCGCAACGACCACCGGAGCCGCGCCCGCACCCACGGTCCAGATTGGCGCCGGAATGGTGACGGGACTTCCCTGGGCGATCAGGCTGCCCGGAGTTGTCGGGTCTTCCTTCATCCAGCGATACACGGAATTGGATGGATTCTTGAGCGTGCCGACCCCGAAGTGCTCGCAGCCGGCGGTATCATAGGGCTGGCCATTGACCGTCATGTTCTTGTAGCAGAGATGGCCGCCCGTATTCTTGAAACCGAGCGGAGCAACAGGCGTCGTCTGCGTGAACACGTGATTGGTTTGATCGTAGGAACTCATCCAACGCACAAACGTTCTCGGGTGTGACACGCCGTTTACAAGGAAGGTGTCGTCAGCAATCTTCGGGACGCCGTACCGCTGAAACTCGAACGTGTAGGTGACGTCGCGGGATTGAATGTCATCCAGTTCAATTTCGAAACCATTGCAGGGCGAGCCGGTGTCGTTGACAGCATCGAAATTGCTCAATGCGCCAAACATGGTGCCGGCGAATGCATGACCGGCAAGAGCGCACATCGCGACAGCGACGCAGATCAGAAGCTTTTTCATAACTGTCCTCCTCGATTCGGCCCCCGGCGGGCCCGGGGCTCATGAGTTGTTGCCCTTTCAGGCTCAGAAATGTCACGCCCCTGCATTGCTCCATTATCATACGTAGGCCGGGAGCGCGACGTGGAGCGGACCGCCGCCAGGGCGCGTCTCCCGGTATTTTAGCAAGCGCGGTGGCGATGCGCCTGTGATGACGCACCGCGCGAGGACTGTGACGGAGGCGTTACGATGTCGATGCTCAACGGTGGGTCTGATCGAATCAGTCGGCTGCGAACGGTGGTCGCGCGCAGCCGGCTGACGCAGTTTCTGCGGCGAGAGGGGAACCGGTTGCCGGCGTCGTCAAGGCGGTGATAACTTGATCAGCTGGAAGTGTTCTCGCGGAAGACTATGAGATCACGGCCGCAACCCATGAAACAGTCGAGGCGCGAAGGGAGAAGATGAACGAACCGTTGCCGAGCGGAGCAGCGCCGAAAACCAGGGGGCGTGTCATCCACTGGGCTCGGCTGTACGATTGGGGCAACCGGTGGCTGACCTTCGGTAGGGACCGAGCCATTCGGGAGCTGGTGCTCGAGCTGGCTCAACTGAAACCAGGGGACCAGGTGCTGGATGTCGGGTGCGGCCCCGGGAGTCTTGCCGTTGCCGCCAAGGCAAAGGTTGGTTCGGCCGGCGCGGTGTCTGGCATCGATGCGTCTCCGGAAATGATTGCCGCAGCCTGCCGCAAGGCGGCGCGATTGGGCGTGGATGTGGCCTTCCGGGTCGGTCTGATAGAGGCCATCCCCTTTCCCAATGCGCAGTTCGACGTGGTGCTGAGTACGTTCATGCTGCACCATCTCCCCGAAGACCTGAAGCGCAAGGGCATCGCAGAAATCCACCGCGTCTTGAAACCCGGCGGACGTTTCCTCGGCGTTGATTTTCAGCCGTCGGCGTATTCCGTCACCCGCGTTCTGACGCGCTCGCTCTTCGGCCATCACATGATGGAGAGCGATCTCGGCAAGCTGGAACCCCTGATGCGGGAGACTGGCTTCGCAACGGTGGAAGTGGGAACAACCAGGTATCGCACGGTTGGTTTCGCACGCGGAACGCGCGGCGAGGGAACGCTTGCCTCGGGGAACTCCAGGCTTTAGCCTCGAACCTCGGCGAACGCCCAATCGAACCAGGGCAGCAGCGTGGCAATGTCGTCGTTGTCCACCGTGGCGCCCCCCCAAACTCGTAGCCCCGGAGGCGCGTCGCGATAACCCGCGACGTCGTACGCCACTCCTTCTTTTTCCAAGAGGCCGACCATTTGCTTGATCGCTACCGCTCGCGCGTCATCGTCCAATTTCTCGAACCACGGGTCGACGACCTTCAGGCAGATCGAGGTACACGAGCGCGTGCGCGGGTCGCGCGCCAGGAACTCGACCCAAGGTGTCCGCTCGACCCAAGCGGCAACGGTGGCGAGATTCGCCTCCGATCGCTTGACCAAGAACTCAAGGCCACCCCCCTTCTCCGCCCAGGCCAGCCCGTCTAAGGCGTCTTCAACGCAGAGCATCGACGGAGTGTTGATGGTAGAGCCCTGGAAGACTTCCTCGTCGAGCTTTCCCTTCTTCGTCAGACGGAAGATCTTGGGCAGCGGCCAGGGCGGCGTGTAGCTCTGCAACCGTTCCACCGCGCGCGGCGACAGCGCGAGCATGCCGTGCGCCGCTTCGCCCCCGAGAACTTTCTGCCAAGACCAGGTGACGACGTCGAGCTTATCCCAGGGCAATTTCATCGCGAATACCGCCGAGGTGGCGTCGCAAATCGTCAGGCCCGCTCGGTCCGCCGCCACCCAGCTGCCGTCCGGCACCCGCACCCCCGACGTGGTGCCGTTCCAGGGGAACACCACGTCGCGCGCAAAGTTGACCTTTGACAGGTCAGGGAGTTCGCCGTAGTCGGCTGTGAGCGTGCGCGAGTCGAGCTTCAGCTGCTTGGTCACGTCCGTCACCCAACCCGCACCGAAGCTCTCCCATGCGAGCAGGTCCACGCCGCGTGCACCCAGCAGAGACCAGAGGGCCATCTCCACCGCTCCGGTGTCGGATCCCGCGACGATGCCGAGCCGATAATCGGCAGGCATTCCCAGGATGGCCTTGCTGCGATCGATCACCGCCTTCAGGCGTTCCTTGCCGATCTTCGCACGGTGGGAGCGCCCGACGGCAGCATCACGCAGCGCGTCCAGGCTCCAGCCCGGCCGCTTGGCGCAGGGGCCGGAAGAAAAATGGGGTCGGTGGGGTTTGCGTTCGGGTTTCACGAGTGCCTCCTCGACGTCCGGCGAGCATGGATTTTTCCTGGGCTCGGGTCAATCCCCTGCCGGCAGGATTCACCCGTTCAACAACTCGATGGGCCCCTATCGACGGGGACGTTTCGCGAGACGTCCACACGGCGTCCCGACGCGGCAGCGAGATACCCAACCGCTCGACTTGACCGGCGGCGTAGTTGGCCGGGCCACTGGCACGGCAGCCGCATGTGCAGTATAGGCTCGTTGCGCGGAAGGAAACGAGAACAGCATGGACCTTGAACGACTGAAACAACGAGTGGTCGAAGGGGACGCTCGGGGAGTGAGCGAGCTTGCAGCACAGGCCTTGGCGGAAGGGCATTCCGCCCAGTCGATTGTGAGCGAGGCGCTGGTTCCCGGCATGGGTACCGTGGGCGAACTGTTCGAACAGGGAGAGTACTTTGTGCCGGAGCTGCTGCTGGCGGCGCGTGCCATGTACGCGGCGCTCGACCTGCTGCGCCCTCACCTCGCGGCCAGTGGTTTCGAGCCGACGGGAAAGGTGGTGCTGGGCACGGTTCAGGGCGACCTCCACGACATCGGCAAAAGACTCGTGATGATCATGCTCGAAGGCAATGGCTTCCAGGTGACAGATCTGGGAACCGACGTGCCCCCCGAACGGTTCCTCGAGGCCGCCAAGCAAACCGGCGCCAACCTGGTTGGGCTCTCGGCGCTGCTGTCGACCACCCTTCCCGCGATGGAGAGGACGGTACGCGCCATCAAGGAGTCCGAACTATCAGGGCAACTCAAGGTGGTCATCGGCGGCGCGCCGGTGACGCAAGATTTTGCCGACAGCATCGGCGCCGACGGCTTCGGTCACGATGCTGTTGCGGCCGTCTCCCTGGCCCGACAGCTTATTCGAGCAGCCTGACCCGGAGCCGAGCGGCCATTCTGGAAGAACGCGTCGGTGATGGCATCGGTAACCGGCGAACCCAAGCACGCCGAGACCATTCGAAGGTGGGAAGCCTTCTGGTCGTTGGAGGACATCGGGCGGCCGCTGTGGCTGATCCCGTCGTCGCCGGTCCTCACCGCCGCAGCCACCGGCTGGGTACCTATTCCTCAACTCCTCCAGGACAAGGAAGTACAACTCAACGCGCAGCTGGCTCTGCTCGGGTGGCGTGAAGCATCCGACATCGGTGATGACTTCGTCCCGCACCTGCAGCCGCAAGGCGGCGTAACCGTCTTCGCTTCCGCCTTTGGGTGTAAGGTCGACTTCTTCGAGCACACGCTTCCCTGGGCCCATCCCGTGATCGGCCAGAGCGACCCGCCGGAGAAGGTATACGACCTTCCCGCACCGGCGCTGGATGCCGGCCAGCTCGGCGACATGTTGGCATTCACAGAGTACTTCGTCAGCCAGACGCACGGGCGTTATCCGGTGGCTGTCACCGACCTGCAGGGACCGCTCGACACCGCCTATCTGGTGTGGGAGCCCAGCGCCTTCATGGTGGCGATGTACACCCACCCCAAGGAAGTGCATCACCTGATGCGGTTGGTCACCGATTTGATCATCCGCTACGTGAAGGCGCAGCGGGCTCGCTCTCAAGAGTTTCTCCCGTGTCATTTCCCGCCGCTCTGGCTGCCCGACGGACGCGGTATTTCCATCAGCGATGACGGCCTGGCGGTCATCAGCCCCAAGCTCTACCGGGAATTCTGCTTACCCTACGTCAACACGCTTTCGGAGGAATTCGGCGGCGTGATGATGCACTCGTGCGGCAACTTCACGCACCAGTTCGGCAACCTCGAACGGTTGCACAACTTGCGCGGCATCAACTTCGGCGCGACAGAAACCCCCTTCGAAGCGGTCTGGGAACGCTTCCAGGGCAAGACGGCTGTCATCCCGCATCTGGGATTGAACAACCCGCTTCGTTTCCACGACAACGTCGAGTACATGGAACACGTTCTGCGCACGAAAACCCACGATCGCGGCCTGTGTGTCGTCGTCTCGCCCGGAGAGCAGGAGCTGAAGACGGCGGACCCGGGCTTGATGACGCGCTTCGTGGCGCAGGTCAAGGACGTCCTGGCGAGATTCGGCTATCGAGACTGACGTGAGGGCACGACCGCAGCACGCGCTCAACGGATGAGCGACTCGATCCCCATCAGCCCCAGCGTGGCGGCCGACGTGAGCACGACACTGCAGAGAACCGCGCCAAGACTCATCCAGAACAGTAGACGCCCGGTGGGTGCACCCAAGCTGATTCCCACCGCGGTACCGAGCGGTGCACCGACCAGCAGTGGGCCGAACAGGCCCAGCCCAATCACGCCATAGCGCACCCAGAAGCGGGCGATACGCCCGCGCGGTTCTCCGCTCTCCCGCCGAGCCCATCGCAGCAGCCAGAGCCGCGCGCGTTCACCCATGAAGCCGATGGCCAAGATCCCGAGAATCGCTCCGAGAGCCGCCACGGAACCGGTCGTGACGGGATGAACCTGCAGCGCCAGACCCGCCGGAATGGCGGCCCACAGCTCAACCGTTCCCAACCCAAACACCGCCAGCAAACTGAGAAGGTCCATTCGTTTCCGCTTCCTCCGACGCGTCTGGCAACCGGCCCGACAGCGCTCACAGGTATTACCAGATTCCACGCGAGTCCGTCGACCCGTTAGATACGACATCGAGGATCTGCACCGCCAGCACTGACATCGCGAGACATTGCGGTGGTCATGTTGTAGGGAACACACATGACCACGCGAAAGACACGCCCTCACGACTGGACGGAACTGCTCGATGACCTCGACGCACACCTGGCGAAGGCTCAGGAGATGGGAGGGCCAGAGAAGCTGGCGAAGCAGCGGGCAGGCGGGCGCTTCGATGCGCGCCAGCGCATCGTCGAGCTCTGTGATCCAGGAAGCTTCCGCGAGATCGGTGCCCTGGTAGGTTCCCTGCCCCGTGCGGCTTTGCCGCCGGCCGCGGCCGACGCCCTCGTCGGTGGCGTTGCGACCATCGACGGCCGGCCGGTGGTGATCGGGTCCGAGGACTTTACGGTCCAGGGCGGTTCCATCGGCATCGGAACCCACGCTAAGCGCGTGCGCCTTGCCGAACTCGCGCTCCGGGATCGCGTGCCGTTGGTTATGTTCCTCGAGGGCGCGGGCGAGCGCATGACCAATGCGCTGGAACGCTACCCACACGCACCCAACGATTTGCAGATTCTAGCGGAGCTCTCGGGCAAGGTCCCCACCGTTGCGGTCGTCATGGGGGCATCGGCCGGACACGGCGTGCTCACCGCCCTGCTCATGGATTTCGTTGTAATGGTGCAGGGGGCCGCGATGTTTTCGGCCGGGCCGCCGCTGGTCGAAGCCGCCATCGGCGAGAAGGTGTCGAAGGAAGATCTCGGCGGCGCACGCATGCACGTAACCGACAGCGGCGTTGCGCACAACCTTGCCGAGAACGAGACGGAGGCCTTTGCCCTAGTGCGCAAGTACTTGACCTACTTTCCGCTCAACGCCTGGCAAAGACCGGCCACGGTTCCGCGCACTGGCGAGAACGGCGAGCGCCGGCTTGACGGAATTCTCGAACTGGTCCCGCGCAATCCGAGCCGGCCTTACGACATGCGGCATCTCCTCGAAATGTTGGTCGACACCGGCAGCCTCTTCGAAGTGCAGCCGCTCTACGGCGCCTCCATGGTCACCGCGCTGGCACGGCTCGGGGGACAACCCGTGGGCATCGTGGCCAATCAGCCGATGGTGCTGGCGGGCGCGGTGACCCGGCAAGCGGCAGACAAAGCAGCGCATTTCCTCGACCTCGCCGATGCGTTCCATCTTCCCGTCATCTTTCTTGCCGACAATCCGGGCATCATGGCGGGGACCCAGGCGGAGCGTGAGGGGACGCTGCGCAGCGCCGCCCGCATGTACGCCGCCCAGGCACGCTTGCGAGTGCCCAAGCTGCACGTGACGCTACGCAAGGCGTTCGGCTTCGGCAGTTCACTCATGGCGATGAACCCGTTTGACCGGCAGAGCATCACGCTGGCGTTTCCTGGCATTTCGCTGGGTGGCATGCCGGCAGCAGGCGGTGGAACCGCGGCCAAGGTCAGCGATGAGACGCAGGCGCAGCTCGAAGCTGCTGAGAGCGCCGGGGCGTGGAAGGCGGCGGACAACCTCAGCTACGACGCGGTGATCGACCCGCGTGATCTGCGCAACGCCCTCTTGACCGGGTTGCGCCTCAGCGCGGGACGGGTCACCGAGCCACCTGCGCCGGCCCAGCACACAGGCGTGCGTCCCTAGTGTCTTGAGAGGGTTCATGTACGCGGCGCTGGCCCCAAAGCGCTTGGCTTTTCAATGACGCCACTTTGGGTCTATAAGGCCGACTATCCAGCCGGGTTTACAAGCCGGCCGGCCTCATGGGGCGTGTGTGGCGCAGATCGCTTTGGACAGACAGATCCAGCATCAGCGCATTCGGGGTACCGCCGTTGCGGTGCTGCTGATTCGGCTGCTGGAAGGAATCGCCTGCTGGGCGATCCTGTACGGCTTCTTTACGCCGGTCACCGTGCCGGCGTGGGTGGTACACCTCAATTTTGCGGCGTATGGTCTCGCCAACCTTACCTTGTTCGTTCCGCAACATCGTGCGGCGTTGACCCCGCGGCTCGTCTGGCTCGACATCGCCGCCAACCTGTTGCCGATGGCCGCCGCCGCACACTGGTCAGGTGGCATCTATAGCCCGCTGCTGCCGATCTTCGTGGTCAAGATAGGCAGCTATGGTCTGATCTACGGTGCCGACACCGGCATGCGCAGCCTGGCGGCAACCGCCGTGGTCGCAGTGGGATTGGCAGTCATCGAAAACGCGGGATTCGGCCCCGGCCAAACCATCAGCCAGGTGCCGCTGCTCCTCCGCCAACGCCTGTCGTTGGCCTTCGAGGGGCTCATCTTCGGCATCCTCATCGGCGGCGGCCTCCGGCTCTTTCGCATCTTCCAGGAGCGTGAACGCCGGCTGGCGGTGGTGGTACGCGAGAAAGACGCGCTCTACCGGGAGTCGCTGCAGCACCAGCAGCATCTTCGCCGCCTCTCCCGCAAAGTGATGCAAGTGAGTGAACAAACCATGCGCCGGGTGGCGCGCGAGCTGCACGATGATCTCGGCCAAGCGCTGACCGCGGTGAAGATCGACCTGGGCCTGATCGACCGCGAACTCGATGCCGACAGCTCGCTGCGCCCACACGTGTACGAAGCCCGCAAGCAAGTCGTCACCGCTTTGCAAACCGTGCGCAACCTGTCGCAGGTCCTCCGGCCGGCCGTGCTCGACGACCTTGGCCTGGTGCCGGCTATGCAGTCGTACATCAGCAGCTTCAGCGATCGCACCGGTATCCGCGTCGCGATGGAGGCGTCTGCTGCCGCGACACGGCTCCCCCAGCCCCTCGAGGTAACGGTATATCGCGTATTGCAAGAGGCACTGACCAACGTCGCCCGTCACGCCGATGCCCGACACGTCGAGGTGCGGCTCCGAACCAGTGCGGAGGCGGCAACGTTCGAAGTCACCGACGACGGCTGCGGCTTCGATGCGACCGCATTCCTTCGGCACCCGCCGTCGAACCACGGCATGGGCATCATCGGGATGCGTGAGCGCGCGGGGACCTACGGCGGCGGCTTCACACTCGAATCACAGCCGGGAGGCGGCACACGCGTCGCGCTAACCTTTTCGCTGCTGCAGTTGAGGAAGGGATCGGAGGAAGAGCATGGCGAAGATCCACGTGTTGTTGGCTGAAGACCACACCGTCGTGCGCCAAGGTCTACGCCGCATCCTCGAAGGCGATCCGGACATCGAGATCGTCGCCGAAGCCGGGAACGGACGGACCGCAATCGAAGCGGCACAACGGCTGGCGCCTGCCATCGCCATCATCGACATCAGCTTACCGGGGCTCAACGGAATCGAAGTGACGCGCCAGCTGACGAAGACGGTCCCCAACATCAAGGTGCTGATCCTCTCGATGCATGCCGAGGGCGAGTACATCCGCCACAGTTTGAAGGCCGGCGCCCGAGGCTACCTGCTGAAGGATGCCGACGAGCAGGATCTGCTCAAGGCGGTCACTACACTTAACGCGGGCGGCTCGTATTTCAGCCCGGCGGTGTCGAATGTTGTGCTTGCAGGATACTTGCAGGAAACCCACGGACCGCCCGATGAACTGGCGATGCTCTCCGACCGCGAGCGCGAGGTCCTGCAACTGATTGCCGAGGGCAAGAGCAACAAGGAGGTTGCCGGCATCCTCAACGTCGCGGTGAGCACCGCGGAAAGCCACCGTAAGCACATCATGGAGAAGCTCGACTTGCACAGCACAGCGGCTATGGTCCGCTTCGCGGTGCACAAGGGTATCGTCCAGTAGATCGACACTCCCCGGTTTTCCGGCCCGAAATCACCTATCCACGGGATTGCCGCACCCTCCTGGCCGCTTCTATGATCGAACCCTGAACGTTCCATGGAGAGGGTACGGGTGCTTCTGGTCGACGACCACACGGTGGTGCGCCGGGGTTTGCGCAAGATTCTCGAAGCCACGCAGCAGGTCGAGATCGTCGGCGAAGCCAGCGACGGCGACGGTGCCGTCGCCGCCGCGGCCGGCCTGCAACCCGACGTCGTGCTCATGGACGTCAGCCTTCCTGGTATGAACGGCATCGAAGCGACGCGACGGATCGCGGCTGCGGCACCCAGGGCACAGGTATTGATGCTGTCGATGCATGCGGACGCACAGTACGTCGCGCAAAGCTTGGCTGCCGGCGCCAAAGGCTATCTGCTCAAGGACGCCGACTATCAGGATCTGGTGGCCGCTGTGATGACCGTCGGCAGCGGCGGCACTTATCTTGGAAAGACGTTGGACAACAACTCGCCGGCAAGCGGACCATCGCCGGAAGTGCTGAGCCCGCGCGAACGACAGGTACTGAGCCTGATCTGCACAGGCCAGAACAACCGGCAGGTGGCGGAGGAATTGGGACTGAGCATCAATACGGTAGAAACCCATCGCAAGCACATCATCGACAAGCTCGACCTTCATTCGACCGCCGACCTGGTCCGCTACGCCCTTCAGCACGGCGTCACGCATTGACGGCCCCACGCTGCCGATGCGGCGCCAATCATCCGTTCAACGACCGCGCACTGCCCTTTTGGACGTAGGCGCCTCACCTGTCATTTGCGCCCGAATGCCCACTCGACGCGATTGTCGCCGACCCCTACCCGCGCCTATCCTTTTTGAGGGGGGGCGGTCGTGCCAAGAGCTCCAGGATTCGGAATCCACTTTCTCGATGCCCTGCCGGAGGACGGCGAGCGGCGCCTGATGCTGGCGGTGCTCATGGATGCCATCCGCTGCTTGTGCACACGGGGGCAAAAGGGCCTCGGTATCCGCGCCCAGGGCACCTGGTTACGTGACCGGCGATGGTTTCAGTCCGACGAGCATTCCGACCCATTCTCGTTCGTGAATATCTGCGACGCTTTGGGGATTGATGCCGACTACGTGCGCCGCTGTGTGCTGCATCCGTCGGACCGGCAGCGCGTACGGCTGCGGTATTATGCCGCCGCGGTCGAGGAGTCCTGGCTGCAGCAGAGCCGTTCCGCCAAGTAGTGCTCGATACCGCGCCGGCGGTCAGGCCGGCTCCAACAAGACAGGCGTGAGTAGATCTCCCCCTGCGACTCGCCGCAGCAACCCTCAGTGCGTACTTGACCAACGTGCGATTGCGCCCGTTCGCCGCCACCTGGTAGCCTCGGGGCGTGAGGACTCGCCACGCTCTCTCCTCGGTCGCGAGCCGACCGGCGCTGCTGTGGATCGCGGCGGCCGTCGGATTCTTCTGCTGGGCTGCGGCTGGGGCAACGGCCGAGGGCGGCGGACCGAGGCCGGCGATCGATACGCTCGATCGGCTGTGGACTGAGCGCGCACATTCCGAGGCCGTCGAGCACGCGGTCACTGTCGGGACGCAAGCCTTCGAAGAGTATCCATCGAGTTACGACCTCGCGTGGCGGCTGGCTCGGGCGTATTGGCGGAAAGGCGATCTCGCGACCGATGCATCCCGGCGCCGCCACGCGTACGCCACCGCGCGACGGTATGCCGAAACTGCCGCCCAGCTCGACCCCGGTCGCGTCGAAGGTCACTGCTATTACGCACTGACCACCGGCGACTACGGCGGGACGCTCAGCATACTCGGCGCCATCACAGAAGGTATCGGATCGACCTTTGAACGGGAGATCAAACGCGCCTACGACCTCAACCGTGACTTCGACCACGGCAGCCCGATGCTGGCCCTCGGCCGGTACTACTTCAAACTCCCCTGGCCCAAGCGCGATCTCGATCAGTCGCGTCACTACCTGGAAAAATTGAAGCAGCGCCATCCCGGCGCGCTGTTAGGGCGCATCTACCTCGCCGAGACGGATCACGCCCTGGGCGACGATGTGGCGGCGCGACAAGAACTCCAGTACGTGCTCAGTCACGATCCCCTGCACGACAGAGCAGTCGAAGAAGGAGGTGTGAAGGCGGATGCTCAGCAGGATATGCGGGACTGGTTCGGCGCGACGCCCACACCGCCAGCGTAAGAAGAGTTGTTGGCTCAACACGGCCAGCGGCGCGGTGAACTGTGCGTGAATCGTCGGCTACCGGCTATCGACTGCCCTGCGCACGAATCTCGACGATGAATCCGTCCGGCAGCTCGCGCCGGCCGCCGATGAAGTCGCCGTTGATATCACTGATCCACAGCGCGTTACCGACAAAGCGCACGCCCGATGGATTGAAGAATCCCGACGCGACGAGGTGCGCGCGCCCGTCGGGTGTGATGCGGTAGACTGTGCCGTCGTTGGCCACCGGCTGCGTCATCTTCACCGGTATGTCGAAGTCGCCAGCATCAGCCACGAACAATTGCCCGCCATACGAGCCAAAGCCTTCCGGCGCGAAGTCCATACCGCTGGGAACGGCGAGTCCGGTGGCGACCGGATCATCTTCAATGGTGCCATCCGGCCGCACGCGTACGATTGCTCCACGTTTGGCGACCGCGTCGCCCGACGTATCGTTCTTGCTCACCGACACCAGCATGGTGGCGTGATCCTTGGCGAACTGCAGCCCCAACGGCACACCGACACGTACGGGGTCGAAGGTCGCGAAAGGCGTGCAGGCACCGTTCGCAGTCACTTGATAGACCGTGGCGTTCAACATGGTTACGGCGAAAAACTTCCCAGCGAAAGGGCTGTGTTCCGGACCAAAGCCAGCGGCGGCCCCGAACCCACTGACACCTTGGTTCATCGTCCCGTTATTTGGCAGCGTACAGAACACCCCGGCCGACGGCGGCCCGCGCAGCAGTACCCGCTGAATGACGTGATTTGCGGTCGCCGCCGCGAGCCCGGCTCGCGCCTGGGCTAGTGTGAAGATGTCTCCCCCGTAGGCTCCAAAGCCATCCGGCGCAACGTCGAAGCCGACCACCGGCAATAGCGTGCCGAGATCCGCGACCGGCACGATGCCGCCGCTTCGATCAACGGCGACAATCCGACCACCCTTGTCACCCTCTTCTCCACCGTCATCGTTGACCCAAACAACCTCGCCGTGTGGCCGCATCCACGCGGGGTCATAGAGTTGTCCGGGCGGCACGATGACCCGCGCCGTAAAGCCTGGCTCAACCTGAATTGCCGGAGGCGTCAGCAGCCGTCGCTCGAGCTTTTGCAGTTCGGTTTCGACACCCACCGCGGCCGGCGTGAGTCCGGCAAGGATCAGCAGTAGGACAGGCGGTAAACAGAAGTTGCGTGCACTGAGTCTTGAAACTTTCTGTCGCATCTAGTGCCCCTATCTTCCGAGCTGCCAGTTCTTCACGGCGTCGAGACATCCCGCTGCTGAACATCGTGATGCCGGATAAACTTCACCCCGTTCCCAGACTGCAGGACCTCCAGGATAGTGCGAAGCAGCCGAGGGTCAAGGAGAGTTCGTAGGGCTGAGAGGCAAACCTGCGAAATGCGGTTGTGTTGCGCCGGACAACGATGACGGGATAGACATGCGTCTCGATGAAGAGGCGCGCCAGCCTCATTGGGAGGCGGGTGTGACGTAGCGTGATGGGAGAATAGAATGATCCTTGATGGTTTTCGACTCGACAAGAAGGTTGCCATCGTCACCGGAGCGAGCGCCGGTATCGGCAGGGCGAGTGCCCTGGCATTCGCGGAGATGGGCGCATCTGTGGTATGCGCCGCACGGACCCCGGATCGGCTGGAGAAGGTCGCTGAGAAGATCCGCGCTCTGGGCAGCCAGGCACTGGTGGTCCCGTGCGACGTCAATGACTCGGCGCAAATCGAAGACGTCGTCGCACAAACCATCAAGAAGTTCGGGCGCATCGATATCGTCGTCAACAACGCCGGCGGCACACCGCCGACCGCGGCGCTGGATCTGAGCCAGAAAGACTTCGAGGCGGCATTCCATTTCAACGTGGGCTCGGCGTTCTTGCTCACGCGCCTGAGCGTCCCTCACATGCTCAAGGTCGGCGGCGGTTCCATCGTGAATATATCGAGCGCGCTGGCGCATTTTGTCGACGTGGGGTTTGTCGCTTACGGCACGGCCAAGGCCGCACTTTCGCACATGACCCGGATGCTGGCGTTCGAGTTTGCCCCGCAGATACGCGTCAACGCCCTCGCCGTTGGGGCCACAGCGACCGATGCCTTGATGCCCTTCCTGTCGGCGTCGGAGGAGTTGAAGAGGCAGATGGAAGCGTTGACTCCCATGGGACGCCTGGGCACCCCGGAGGAAATCGCCTTGGCGGTGCTCTACCTCGCGTCACCCGCCGCGAGCTGGGTGACAGGAAAAATCTTCGAGATCGACGGCGGCACCATCGCCTCGAATTGGCCCATCAAGATCCCCACTGGGATCTGATTGCGCCCAATCTCTACGCGACACGAGGCCGTACGGCTCGGCATCCGGCGAGCGGATTGCCGGCGTACGGCCAGCCCTGCTGGCGGATCAGACGGCCGCTACGAGCGGCTCGACCTAGCCGCGAATCCCCAGCGCCTCCACCGCCACCTGTTTCGTGCGCTTGAAATCCGCTTTCCCCGCTGGGGAGCGATACACCTCGTCGACCAGGACGACGTGTTTAGGCGCCTTGTAGCCGGCGAGATGCTGCTTCACAAAGCTTTTGAGCGCCTCGGGATCGAGGGGACCGTCAGTGGCCGACACGACGGCGGTAACGGCTTCGCCCCACTGCTCATCCGGAACGCCAACCACCACCGCATCATGTACACCTGGATACCGCTTGACGACTTCCTCCACCTCCTCCGGATACACCTTCTCGCCGCCGGTATTGATGCAGACCGAACCGCGGCCGAGCACGGTCAGCGTCGCGCCATCGTCGTCCACCATCGCCCAGTCACCCGGAATAACGTAGCGGCCGCCGTCGGCTTCGACGAACGTCCGGGCTGTCTTCTCCGGATCTTTGTAGTAGCCCACGGGCTGGTGACCACCGACGCCGACCAAGCCCCTCACCCCTGGCTTGATCTCGACCGGCTTGAGGCACTCATCAAACAGCCTGGTACCGTCCGTGAGCTGAAACTTCGCCGTCGAGCTCACGCCGTCCTTGGTGGTGAACGACAAGGCCATGCCCAAGGCTTCGGAGGAGCTGAAAGCATCGACGAGCATCATGTTCGGGTTGTACTTGAGGAGGCCCCGCTTCACCTCCTGGCTCCACATCACTCCCGACGAGGCGATCATGGCTACCGAGGACAGATCGTACTGGCGTTGCGCCCTTTCCAACGCGCGCAGCATCGGTTTCGCAAACGGATCCCCCACGATGGTGATGGACGTCGGCTTGGTCCGATCCACCACCTCCAGAAATTGCGCCGCGTCGAATGTGATCGGATTGTCCGCCATGATGACCGTGCCGCCGGTCAGCCAAGCGATCATCGCGGTGAACCAGCCGGTCCCATGCATGAGCGGCGGACCGATGAGCGTACGCAAGCGCAGAGGGGGCGCTTGCACATATTCCGCGAGCGCGGCCATGTCCGCGGGCGGCATACCGAGCCCACCGGCAGCGAAGCGGTAGTACAGGTCATCCTGTCGCCACATGACACCCTTCGGCATCCCAGTAGTGCCGCCGGTGTAGAGGAACATCATGTCGTCGCCGCTACGCCGCACCGCAGGTGCCGGCCGATCGGTTTCGGCAACCGCTTCGTAGTCGTATGTCCTCAGCGGCAACTTCGCGGCGCCCCCGTCCCCGACGACGAGCACGCCTTTGATCTTCGGCAGCGCAGGTTGCACCTTGGTGAAGAGCGGGACGAAGTCCTGGTGCACGACGATGACCTCGGCATCGGCGTTGTCGAGCAGGTAGCGAAGTTCCTCTTCGCGGTAACGGTAGTTGACGTTCACCGGCACCAGTGCCGCTTTGAACGCCCCATACACCGTCTCCATGAAGGCGGGATGGTTGTAGGTGTATATCGCGACCTTCCCCTGGTGCGATGCACCCTGCTCCAGCATCCAGGCCGCCAGATTGCGCGCGCGCCGCTCGAGCTGGCGCCACGAAATCGGCCGCTCGCCCTGCAGCAGGGCTTCTTCATCACCACGGATGGCGGCGATGCAATCGAGACAATCAGCGAGATTCCAACCGGGCATACTACGTACTCCTAGCATCGTTTCTTTCCAAGAAAAGTTCTCGCGATGCGGCTCTGAATTGGGGGGCGCATGGCCAACAGCACTTCACTCGGCTCTGTAATGCAGCGCCAGCCAGACGGTCTTCTCGGTCGAATCGGTCCACTCCACCCGATGCCGCCGGTGCGCCGGGATGACGACATGGTCCCCCGGGTGGAGCACCAGCGGCTGGCTCTCACTCTCGAACAGCAGTCCGGCACTTCCCGTGAGGAGGATCACCCATTCGTCGCGTGCTTGATCGTACCACTCGCCGGGTGGCGTCGCCTGACCGGCTGACACGATACGTTCGAGCCGGAACGACCCGGCCTGAACGACGGGTTCGATCATCTCCTCGGAGAGCACGGCGGGAATGCCGGCAAAGAGATTCGCGGGCTTCGTCAACGCGCGTCGCCTTTCGTCGCCTACGCCAGGACCTTCTGCAACGCCGGACGCTGCTCGAGGCGCTGAAGATAGGCGGTCACGTTTGGGTAGGTGTCGGACAACGACCCGAACCACTTCGTCAACAGCAGGGAATATCCCATCATGATGTCGGCCGCCGAGAATTCGGCTCCGAGCAGGTACTGCTTACCCGCAAGTGCCTTCTCGAGCACGTCGAGCACCGCGGCCAATCTCTTCCTCGCGTCCGCCACAACTGCCGGAAGGCGTTCGGACTCGGGCTTGAAAAGCGAGTGCTGCGCGATATCCGCCAGCGGCGGCATGGCCGTGGCTTCGGCGAAGTGGACCCATTGCAAGAAGGGGCCGCGCGCCGGCGCACCAGGAGCTGGCGCCAGTCGACCCTTACCGTATTTCTCCAGGATGTATTCGAGGATCGCTCCGGACTCGAACATGGTCAGATCGCCATCCTGAATCGACGGGATCTTCCCGAGCGGATTGACTTTCAGGTATTCGGGGTCCTTCAGGCTGGCCGGGGTGAAGTCGAGGCGTACGAGATCATACGGAACTCCGAGTTCCTCGAGCAGCCAGTAAATCCGTATCGAACGCGTCTGGGGGCAATGATAGAGCTTCATGCGTCCTCCTTTGATCGATTGCGATGCATCGGCGTAAGAGTTCAACCGGGCTATCGGATATCACACAGTTATTTGGCTGAGGCAATGCGGGTCCGGCGCAGTGGAAGGTGCGTGCCCGTCAGCTCGGGCCAAAGCCTAAAGATGATGGCCCTGTGAGACTTGGAGATCAGCGTCACGCCAGCCGCGAAGATCGAACCTGACACCGTCAAACGCTTCGCTGATCTTGGCGTGCAAAGGTTGCGGTGATCCGGAATGGAAAATTGAGAACCGGTCCTGACCCAGATCAGCCGTCCTTCAGGCAGTGTGCTTCGATGCAAGCCAGCAGTGTTTCGAACTCCAGTGGCTTGCGGAGGAAGGCGGCCGCTTGCATACGAGCAGCCGCGTGCTCCGGATCATAGACGGCGGAATACGCCACGGCGGGGATCTGCGCCAGCCGCGCGTCCTTTAGCTGCTCCTTGCGGAATTCGAAGCCGTCTTTCACGGGCATGGCTAGATCGAGCAGGATCAGGCAAGGCGCCAGGCCGCTGTGGAGCTTCCTCAGAGCTTCGTCGCCGTCGTGCGCAACCACCACGCTGAACCCTTCCATCTCCAGCAGCGACCGCACCGCGTCCCGCGTATTGGTGTCATCTTCCACAACCAGAACCGGGTGGGATGGCCGCATCATCATTCGCTCGGCTTCCGAGCGGGTTCACACCTGTCGGGGTGGGAACTTAGCCGATCCGCCCTTCGCCCCCGGGGGAATCCTTCCCGAATAGCCTATGTGCATCAGCGTGTTGGCGCTTTCGTAAACCAGGGAAAGGTTGTCCAACGCAGGCAGCCTTTGGTACGCATAATGAGTCATAGTGTTTGCTCTCGATGTCAGCATGCCCAGCCGGTGCAAAAGTAACACAGCAAGCACGATGCCTCGACAGCGCACGAACGGTTCCGGCCACCGATCCCACGCCATTCGCGCCGGTGACAACAGCGGAGGCTGTCGATTCTTCAAATTGCCTGGAACCCGTCAATGAGCCACGCCAAGGCGCCAGTGCCGCGGGCGTCGATTTCGAATCACAATTCGGTTAGTCTTCGAAGCCAATGGCTGCGAAAAAGCGCATTTATAGGGTCGTGTTCCTCAACCAGGGCAAGATCTACGAGGTCTACGCCAAGAACATCAGTCAGGGCGAACTGTTCGGCTTCGTGGAAATCGAGGGTCTTCTGTTCGGCGAGAAGACGACCGTGGTTGTCGATCCGTCGGAGGAAGCCCTGCAACGGGAGTTCTTGGGGGTGGAGCGTACGTATATCCCGCTCCACGCCGTCGTCCGCATTGACGAGGTCGAGAAGCGAGGTGACAGCAAGATCCATTCGGTCCCGGATGTGAGCGAAAAGGTGACGCCGTTGCCGACGACGATCTATACGCCGGTGAAGCGGGATTCGTAAGGCAATCTCATCTGAGAGGGTCAGGCGTACGGGCTCGCGCCCTGACCGTGGATTGTGGTTTTGACTATGGGAAATGAGACACCAGCAGACATCAGAAAGCTGCTGAACGGCTGGCTCACCGGCTTCGACGTCGCCATGGGTTTCCGCTACGTGCAGGCGTCGCGGGATGAGGTAGTGATCGAGTACGACGTCGACGAGAAGCATCTACAGCCCTACGGCATCGTCCACGGAGGCGTGCATTGCGCCGCCGTCGAGGCGGCGTGCTCGACGGGCGCCGGAATGGACGCGATGACGCGAGGCCAATCGGTTGTCGGGGTCGAGAACCACACCAGCTTCATCCGCGCGGTGCGGGCCGGACGCGTGCGGATTACGGCGAGACCGCTGACCCGGGGCCGCCGCTCGCAGGTCTGGGAAGCCACAGCGCGAAATGAAGCGGGCCAAGTGCTCTCGACCGGCCGTGTCCGTCTACTCTGCCTCGAAGCAAACAGCGAACTTGCCGGCGAGAAGGTCGAGCCGCGGCAACGGGACTGAGACGGATTGTCTCCAAAAATGAAGGGCGCACGAAGAAGGCCGGTGACTTGCGCCACCGGCCTTCCTGTCTCGCAAAGGTGTGCCGGGCAGATCAGGCGTCGAAGTAGAGGGCGAACTCGTGCGGATGCGGGCGCAGGCGCATGGCGCTGACCTCGTTCGCCATCTT
>JBIOJG010000044.1:0-52259 GCA_044450645.1 Binatia bacterium | reverse complement strand
GCGCCACGATCTCGACCCCGGTGAGGACATGGGTACCCCAAACACCAGCGTCTCCGTCGCGTCGTTCATGCTCTCGCCGCTGCCGGCGCTACACTAAATTCGGATGCCGACTGTCTCACTTTCATTGACAGGCTCCGCAGGTCATCTCGGATCTCAGCACGGGCAAAGAACGAGACCCGGCTCACCTTCTACGCGAGTTGTTCCGGGCGCGCTCCATGTTTGGGGCGTTTCTTCGCGATCCGGTTCCGTTCCTGTTTGACGGAGGATCGGTCACTGACGTCGCCGAAATCGCAGAACAACAGCACTGGCTGCCCCGGTTGTTGATCGAGACACAACGGAAGTTGGAATGTCTGGACGAACTCGTGCGGGACCATTTGAATCTCCAGAGGTGGGAAGAGTTGACTGCAGCTGTCGGTGATGGCGACGACCCGGATTCCGATTCGGAAGTCGGAGAGAGGTGATGTGCTAAACGCAACGCACGCTCGATTGCTGCAGTTGGTGATCGAGGGTACTCGCAAGCTCCGGGGCATCCCTGGCTCATCTTCTGCAATAGCGATCATCAGGAAATTGAACGAACGCGCATTTGAGTTCGCCGACCTCTTGGATGGGGCTCCAACAGAGCCCAGCCGAGAGTTGTCTCACCGAATAGCCGCTCTCTGCGGCTTCCTGATAGGAGAGTTCGCGGAGCGGTTCAGCGAACAGCATCCCGATCGGCGCCTTGACTTCTCGACAGTTAACGCCAAGCTAGACGAGTTGTCCCGGCTTCATAGCGTCGAGGGGTATCGGGAGTTTGCGAGGGCGCACGCCAAACACAGCAAGGCTTCCAACAGGATCACGCAAGCAGGCCCCAGCGTTCGTGTGCTCTTCGTTACTGCCTTTCCGGACGAATACTGGGCAGTACTGCGGCGCATTGACTATTACTTTTCTGCGACGGATCCCACACGCACACGCGGAGTAAGCGATGGAGGGAACTTGGCTCCAGGGTGGGTGATTGGAGCCATGATAGACGGACGGCGCCTTGCAAAAGTCGGCTTGGTTTGCTGTTCGCGGTACGGCCCCGCCGGGGCATCATCCGCGACCTCCTTGATGGTCCAGAGCTTTCAGCCGGAGGTAACTGTCGTAGTCGGCGTGGGGGCGTCTCTCGGCGACGAGGCGACTCTTGATTTGGGTGATCTTGGGTACTCGAAGGTTGTAGAGGATATCCACTTGGGTAAAGCCGAGGAGAACCCAGGTCTTGATTCGTCGGTGGGAATTAGCGGTCTGCCGAGATGGGATCGCATGGACGGTAAGCTTCGAGAGGAACTTGAGCCAGCATTTTGCGTTAGCGCTGGGATGCTGACCTTGAGAGGCGTGCTCAGGAGCGGCCTCGTGCCACACGTACAGGACCTATTCGACCAACGGCTAGACCGGCAGGCCATCGAGACACTTGCGGACTTGTCCCACCGGAAGGCAGAGGTGCTGAACCTACAGGCTACGGCACTACCACGTCCTTGTGAAGATCACCTGGTCAAGACGGCCTCTCGGGTCGCGGAAGCCGGGAATTGGATTCATCACGTCCAGATGCGGAACCCATTCAAGAAGGATCAATCGCCTCGGGCAGTCGAAGTGGCCGCTCTGTCCGGATCATCGGTGGTGAAGCAGTTCGGCATGCGTGAGTATCTTCGCGAGACGTTTCCAAACCGACTGCTTTTGGACATGGAAGGATGTGGTGCCGGACAGGCATGTTCCGATCGAGGGCAGCCGAACCCAATGGTCATCAAGGCGGCTTGTGACTGGGCCACTCCAGCGAAGGAAAAAAGCTGGCAACCCTACTGCGCCGACGTTGCAGCCGCGTTCGCACGGGAATTCGCGCTGGAACTCGCGTCGCGAAAGGCGAGAGAGAGATTGTGAGCTTCCCGCGACGCATTTACCTAGCGGCTGATCTACGCGAGCCTGGAACGGAGGTGTTCCTCTCGCGATGGCGCGACCTCATCCTGCATGAATGCCATCAGCATCCGGTTTGGCAGTCACGCCTCGCAATGGCGCTTCGACAATCAGAGAGCCTTGTACCTACTCGGTTCCAGTTGGCCAGCGCATGGGCCGTAAACATGGTGGCTGGCTCGTACTGCTTTCCGCGCTACGTGGCAGCGCTTGCCGCGCGGGCGGAACACGACGCTGTTCGCCATGCTCTGCTGGAGAACGCATGGGACGAATCGGGTGGCTATGCACACGCGAGCCGCTCGCATTTCTGGCTAGCGGTGCGACTTGCCCGATTGCTGGCACTCTCCGATGAGGAGATTAAATGCATTCGCCCGCTACCCGAGGCCGCAGCGTATATGAACGAGCACCATCAACACTGTGCCTCTGGCGACTTTGGCTTCGCGTTGGGTATGATCTGTCTGATCGAGGAGTTCACGACTCCTGAGTTCACGCTGATCTTCAAGGCGTTCCTTCGTTCGTGCAAGGAAGGGATGGGCATGGAACCCGATGAGTTCGTCCTGAAGGGTGGGGCCGAGTATTTCACCGCGAACATCGCTGATGATGAACGCCACCGAGAAGAAATGCCTCGGCTGGTAGCGACCTGGCTCCACAGCAATGGTGTGAACTTAGGCGACCCAGACCACGTGGAGCGGGGGTTGGAACCTGTTCGCGCTGGCGTTCGCCGGAGCGCAGACCTGCGCGCAGCGTTTTTCGACGGGATCTACCACTTCGTTCAAGCGGGGGGAACGTTCCGCGACTTGGTGGCACCGTGATACGAAGTAACATTGTGCCTTGAGAGGAAGCTCGCGATTCCGCCCCTCGGTTATGGGTCATGGCGCATCCTGGCCCTGGGAGCCCGCTTTGAAGACCTTTGAGCGCGCACCGCCTGCGCCTTTAGCTGGTGGTGAGTATTCCTCGATCGCAAGTGCTCGCTTGCCGTTGGGCAGGGTGCGCTCCAGCACCCTGAGCGTGCGCGGGCTCTTCGCCACTTGAAATTGATGCCGGGTTACCTGCACCAGAAGGTCGGACGAATCTGGTTGCACCCTCTCTATCGCCGTCGGGAAGTAGTTCACGATGGAGTCGAACTGTAGCTTGGAATCCCGGCGCCCCCTCCGGGGCCAATCAATGAACATTGCGCTCATGTGCTCAGAGTTAAAGTACCGCAGTAATACTTGCAGGAACGTAAGTTCCTGCCCCTGGAAGGCGGGGAGCTCGTCGATCATTCCAAGGCCGAAAACCACGGCTCGCTCCACTCTGAGCTGCCCGCTCGTGCGGCGCATGAGAACCCGCCGCCGAATCTCAGCAAGCACTCGTGCTGGTGTCCAGAACGTCGGCCGTGCATCGATGAATATGTTCTGGTGCCACCAGACATCGAACTCCGCATCAGACAAGTATGACCGCCCGATCCCCAGCAGCGCCTGTTCATCTATCTTGAAGGTTACAAAGAGTGTTGCCTCGTTCCGGTCGCTTAGCGCCAGCTTTAGAAAATTGAATGCGAACGCGGTCTTCAGCGAACCGGGCTTGCCGTACAGCAGCAAGCACTCGCCCCGTCTGAGACCTTGCTTGCCAATGGAATCGTCGGACCTGACGAGCTGCGATCGAAGGAGATCGGCGCCTTCGCCATCAAACAGGTCCAATATTGCAGTCGGAGCGCTTGGGCCAGCTTGCTCTTCACGGCCGAACCCCGAGTCGGGAAAAGGGAACGGGGCGATGCCTAGTCTGTCCAAGATTTCGAACTCATGTGGCCCCCTGAGTGAGCGCTGTATCCGAGATTTCTTGATTTCGATCGTCCGCACCTGCGGTCCGTAGGCTATGGGCTTTAGCTGCAGTTCAAATACGCTGTCCGTCACGTACTCGGCCACTGCAGCAGCTGCTTCGGGTTCCTTCTCGCGGACCATGACGAGCGCATAACGCCCCTCGCGAGCGAGCTGACAAAGGCGGTCAAGCTCCTTGCGCGAGGTTCCGCCGTCGGGTGCCTCAAAAACACCTATGCTATCGAGGAGAAGCAAGGCGCAGCCTTGGTTCTTGCTCAACAGACCACCAGTGTAATCAACAAAGGCGCTCAGACTGTCGCTCCGAGGTCGACTGACAATGTGGAGCTTCTTCGGATCGCGGCGATGACCAGGGTTTGTACCGCACACGCAGACCTCTCCACCCAGCTGAAAGCGCTGAAGGAGTGATTGCAGTGCCTCGGCGTCCTGTTCAAAGGCGAAGTAAAGCACGTACTGATCCTTGGAGCACACGCCGA
This sequence comes from Binatia bacterium, assembly GCA_044450645.1. Classification (GTDB taxonomy): domain Bacteria; phylum Desulfobacterota; class Binatia; order HRBIN30; family HRBIN30; genus JAGDMS01. Next base: position 48,052 of record JBIOJG010000044.1, on the reverse strand, counting down.
GGAACTTGCAGGCGATCTGCAGGGCAAGCACGGTTTTGCCCACGCCAGCCTGCCCCTCTATCAACAACGACGCACTGGGTGTCAGGTCGAATCCCTGCCCCCCGAAGATGACTTTGAAGCCATCATAGTGCTCTACGGAAAGGTTCAGCCCGTTCGCCGGCATATCTCCTCCGAAACGGCCAATTTGCCAGATTTACGCAATAGTCATCCTTGAGGCCCTGTCTGGCCCAGCTCAGCTAGTTCATCCTTCTACGGCCAGTGCGAGCGATGACCGGGGGACTGAACTCACCAAAGATCAGCGCTTCGTGTGGCGCTAACACCCCTACCCTGGACAGCAGTGATGGAGAGACGTGAACCGTAGACCTTGAAAGTCGGTCGATGTCGTCACGATTTTGCAGCCGGAGCACCACGTAGTTGCGACAGTTGTCCAGCGTGCTCGGGTGAAGCTTTGCCGGACGTTGCGACACCACGATCAGGTGCAAACGGTACTTTCGCCCCTCGCCAGCAAATCGGTTGACCCATTCCAGTGTGTTCCTCTGCCACGTGTATTCAGCGCGCGCTGGACACAGATTGTGCGCTTCGTCTATCACAACGAAGGTGTGAGGCGAAAGCGTGCTCGAATTGCGTTGCCACAACAACCGAAGTGCACACTCCGCGAACAGTGCTCGGTCAGAGAACGGCAAGGCTCCGAGATCGAACTGCACTAAGCGGGGGACTTGCGATGCCGTGAGCACGTCCAAGGAATCCTTTGGCGAAGGAGCCCAAACGGGGCCGGTTGTTCGGCGCAGGAGGCTCTGCAGTCGTACTAGAGCTCTGTCGGTCTCCTTCCCAGGTAATTGGAATCGTGAGTCGAGCCCCGATACGTCCCTGCTTGTGCGATCTTTCGCAAGCTTTATGACCAGATCAAGCATTGCGGCCGGTGTCGGAGGAGTTGCAGGTTGCTCCAAAGCGTCCCAAAGTAGCCACAGGAGCAACTCGGCAGCCGGGTCATGTTTTCTGGAGACGGCGTCGAGAAAGGCCGGTGGATCGAAACGCCTTAACGACAACTGGGGTGGTGAGATAAGTTCCTTAGCTTCAGACAGCAATCTCTGCTGCAGATCGTGGATGACATTGGGGTCTATCGTGGCGCACCGATTCTCAGACTCGTTGATAACATCTGGCGTTTTGATTTCATTGAAATTGCGAAAGTCTGAATGCGGGTCAAATATCACGATCTGCACGTCGGAAATATTCAGGAGGATTTCCTCGACGAGGAGTCCGAGCAGCGTCGATTTCCCAAATCCAGACGCGCCGAAGACACAAGAATGCGTGTAAAGCTTATCAGTCCGCAGTCCCACCAGCACATGTTCATCAAGCGCCGAAAGCTCGCCGATCAGCAGAGATGCAGAGCCATCCGGGCGAAACAGACCCTGTAACGAACTCGTACTTGCGGGCTGAACTACGCAGTCAATCAGGTATTGTGGAGAAACTTGAGCAACGAATCTACAGGAGTAGCAATAGCCAGCTCTATTGCCCCTCAAGTCTTCGATAACGGCAAGACTGGGTCCACCTTCGCGGAGCAGAACTTCGACGTAGTCCCCTGGCGAAAGGAGTTGTCCAAACCCATCCTTTTCGAATTCGAAAGTTTCGGGAGTGAGCTGCTTCTCGATTAAGCCCAATCTCTGCTTCACTTCGCAATCCCCCCGAAACTCAGCCATCGCGGTGGTCCTCACCTTGAAAAAAGAGGCACATAACGATACCCCAGAGCCAACGGCACGGCAAACGGCCCGCGGCCGACACGGTCCGAGGGCCATCGCATCGACCGGTGTCAGCCGGAGAACGCAACGAGAGGCTTGAATCAGGCCGAGGGTGGCAGCTGAAGCGGAAAGAAGAGGACGCGGTGTGAGAAGAGGCGTGAAATGGAAGAGGCAAAGCTCTCAATGGAAACCAGTGGAAACCAGTTTTTCCGAGTACTTCCTTATTTGCGATTCCCTATTTCGATTGAAATCCTCGGTGCGCTGCACCGGATGGTGGCGGTAGCACGGCGCAGCCAGGCGATGACGGCGGATGATATTGGCTGAGCGATGTCTTCCAATTGATCGGCAGCCCCGCTAAAGAGGTGGCCTTTGGCTAGGGCCACATGTCTGAGGGCCCAGTCGCACGAGGTGGAGGCAGTGAAGATCCAGAAGGTATTGGCGCGGGAGGTGCTCGACTCGCGGGGCAACCCGACGATCGAGGTGGATGTGATTTTGACCAACGGGGCGCGGGGACGTGCCGCTGTCCCTTCTGGGGCTTCGACGGGGCAGTACGAAGCCCTTGAGTTGCGTGATGGGAAGAAACGCTACAACGGCAAGGGCGTCCTGAAGGCGGTGGACCACGTCAACCGGCTCATCGCGCCCAAGCTGCGCGGACGTGACGCACGCAGGCAGGAAGAGATCGACCGGTTGATGCTCGATCTCGATGGGACCCCGAACAAGCGACACCTCGGCGCCAACGCCATCCTTGGCGTCTCGCTCGCGGTGGCCAAGGCAGCGGCGGCTGGGGCTAAGATGCCGCTCTTCCGTTACCTGGGGGGCGCGCGGGCGATCACGCTACCGGTGCCGATGATGAACATCCTCAATGGTGGCGTGCATGCCGACAGCTCGGTGGATCTGCAGGAGTTCATGGTCGTCCCCGTCGGCGCCCGCACGTTTGCCGACGGGCTGCGCATGGGCGTCGAAACGTTTCATGCCTTGAAAGCCGTGTTGAAAGAAAGGGGATATTCGACGGCCGTGGGCGATGAAGGCGGATTTGCGCCGCGCCTGCAATCGAACCAGGAAGCGGTCGAGGTCATCCTCGTTGCCATCGAACGTGCCGGCTACCAACCGGGACGCCAAATCGCGCTGGCGCTCGATCCCGCGGCCAGCGAGTTCTTCGAAGAAGGGCACTACGTCTTCCGCAAGTCCGACGGCAGCTGCCGCTCCAGCGCTGAAATGGTGCAGTTCTACCGCGACTGGGTCGATCGCTTTCCGATCATCTCGATCGAAGACGGCCTCGCCGAGGATGACTGGGACGGCTGGGGCACGCTGACCCGTGAAATGGGGAAGAAAACACAGATCGTAGGTGACGACATCTTCGTCACCAATCCGCAACGTCTCCAGCGTGGCATCGATGTCGGCGTCGCCAACTCAATCCTCATCAAGCTCAACCAGATCGGCACGCTGACGGAAACGCTGGAGACCATCGCGCGGGCCAAGCAGGCCGGGTACACCACGGTCATCTCACACCGTTCCGGCGAAACCGAGGATGCCACGATTGCGGATCTCGCGGTGGCGGTGAATGCCGGGCAGATCAAAACCGGAAGCGCCTGCCGGGGCGAACGGACCGCAAAATACAACCAGCTGCTCCGCATCGAAGAGATGCTCGGTCGCCGCGCCGTGTACCCGGGCCGCGCCGCGTTTGCGCGCCACCGTTGAAAGAGGGGACTGTCGATACGTGCGATGACGTGCTTCGAGAGCCTCAGCACGAGCGGTCTCAGAGTCCATCAAATGTGGGTTCTTCCGCTCACCCTGAGCCTGCCGAAGGGTGCTTTCAGAGAAAATCGACAGTGCCAGAGGGGAGAGTAGCGGGCCTCGCCGTGATCGGCGACTGGAAGCCGACCGCCGACGGCCGATAGCCGGCAAAGGAGCGACTCATGGGCATCGCATTGATCGTTATTGTTCTGCTAGTGGCGGGAGTGGCGCTGACATACAACAGCCTGGTCAGTCTGCGGAATCGGGTTCAAAACGGCTGGAGACAGATTGATGTCCAGCTCAAGCGCCGCCACGATTTGATTCCCAACCTGGTGGAGAGTGTGAAAGGCGCGATGCAATTCGAGCGCGACACCCTCGAACGTGTCATGGAGGCCCGCTCCCGCGCTACGGCCGCCAGCGGCGTGCGCGAAGCCGCCGCGGCCGAGAACGCCCTGAGCCAGTCGCTCGGGCGTCTGCTCGCCGTGATGGAGAACTACCCGACCTTGCGGTCCAACGAGGATGTCGTGAAGCTTCAGGAGGAGCTGACGACGACGGAGAATCAACTGTCCTTTGCGCGACAGTTCTACAATGACATGGTGATGCGGCTGAATACCCGCGAGCAAGTCTTTCCCGCCAGCATCATCGCCGTTTTCTTCGGCTTCAAACCGGCAGAGTACTTCACTGCGGCAGATGAAGATCGCAGCACGCCGCGCGTGGATCTCTCGCTGCAAAAATGACGGGTGCGGCCGAAACTCCGCCGGCCCCTGCCACCCCCCCACGAGAGCCGGAAGCGCCTCCTGTCATTCCGGTCGACTTCTACACACGGCAGGAACGCAACCGGCGCCGTACGCTGCTGCTCGTCTCGAGCTTCCTCGCCTTCTTTCTCGTCTTGGGAGTGGGTATCGATGCGGTCTGGGGTGGCTTTCTCACGCCGGGGGGTGACCCGATTCCGGTGGTAACGCTGGTGACGACGGTATTGGCCGTCACCATGAGTTTCACCGGCTATTACGGCGGTGCGCGCATGGTGATGGCTTCACTCCATGCCAGTCGGCTGAGTCGGGACAATCCCCAGCACCGCCAGTTGTTCAACATCGTGACGGAGATGGCCCTGGCCTCGGGACTGCCGCAGCCGGAGGTTTACGTGATTCCGGATCCCGCTCCGAATGCGTTGGCCACGGGGCGGGATCCGCAGCACGCCGTGTTGGCGGTGACCCAGGGTCTTTTGAATCTGCTGGACCGCGAGGAGATGCAAGGCGTGGTCGCACATGAAATGTCACACATCGGCAACCGGGATACGCTCACGATGACGGTGGTGGCGGTATTGTTCGGTGGCGCCGTGATGCTGGCGGACTGGGCGCGTCGGGCGCTGTACTTCGGCAGGGATCGACGCCGCGGCAGCCCGCTGATGTTTCTCATCGTCGTCCTGCTGGTGGCGGTGACGCCACTGCTCTCCCGGATTCTCGCCATGGCCGTGTCACGCCAGCGGGAATACTTGGCGGATGCCACGGCTGCGCAGTTCACGCGGAACCCGCTTGGCTTGGCGAGTGCGTTGGAGAAGATCGGGGCGGCGACCTCTCCGTTGCAAGCCGCAACACAGGGGACGGCACACCTGTTCATCAGTAACCCGCTCCGACGCACTGTGGACGACCGGCAGGGCGCCTTGGCCGACTTGTTGAGTACACACCCGCCGCTGGCGCAGCGGATTGCCATTCTGCGCGCCATGGCGCATGCAGCGTAGAAAACATGGCGTTGACCTGTCCCCAGTGCACCTCGCCGATGAACGAGGTGAAGGCCGAGGCGATCACGGGCTATCTGATCGCCCTCGACCAGTGCCCGCGTTGCGGTGGCATCTGGTGCGACCGCTGGGAGCTGTACCCGGTGACCGCAGCGGCGGCGGAACGTCTCGATGCGGTGGACCAAGCAGCACTCTGGCAGCCCACGGCAGCGGCGGATGCCCAGCTGGAGTGCCCGCGCTGCCGCGCGCGCATGTATCGCTTCCGCGACCCGGCGATTCCGTCGGACGCCCGTATTGAGCGCTGTCCGAACTGCGACGGGATGTGGCTGAATCGCGGTGAGTTGCGCCGCTTCAAAGAGCGCGGTGCGCCATTGCCCGGATCGGTGCAAACGGCAGAGCGTCACTCCGTGAAGGAGCCGCAGTTGGATCGCCTGACGCACGGGGTGTTGAGCGACCCGCAATCGTGGCCGACAGTGCGGACGCTCGATGATGTCGAGGCGCCGCAGGCCGAAGCCGACGCGGTCGACATCGGTAGCGAGCTGAAGTCGAGTGCGGTCTGGCTGATCGCGCGCGCTGCTTTACGCCTGCTGTTGCAGGCGTGAATCCAGCCCCGGCCGGCAGGACGGCCCTGATGTGCACGCTGCCGGAAAGGGGCCGCCGTGGCTGTGCGTATGGTGGCGAACCAAATCCGGACATCTCGGCGTTGCGTTCGCACGGAGAGCGCGCTAAGCGCCTCGCATCTTCAGGAGACGGGAGAGACGGCACACATGATCGAGTGGAGTGAGCAGCATCTGATGATCCAGGACATGGTGCGCAAGTTCATCGCGGCTGAGGTCGTGCCTCACCTCGAGCAGATCGAGCACGGGGACCTGCCGCCGTATGACATCATGCGCAAGCTGGTGAACGCGTTTGGGCTCAATGAGGCTGCCCGCCTGCGCTACGAGTCCGAGAAGCGGCGCGCGCTCGAAGCCGAAGCCGCTCGCGCCCGGGGCGAAACGCCTCCCCCGCGAAAGGCGCAGTCCTCTACACCGAGCGCGGGTGAGGCCATGGCGATGCAGATGGTTCCGATCATCGAGCTCTCCAAGTACTGCCCCGGTCTGGTGACCGCCATGGGCGTCAGCATGGGGCTCACTGCCGGGGCAATCATGGGCAAGGGGACGCGGAGACAGAAAGACCGCTGGGCCTTGCCGCTGCTGACCCTGGAAAAGGTCGGCGCCTGGGCTATCACCGAAGCGGGTTCGGGCTCCGATGCGTTTGGTGCCATGAAGTCGACTGCGCACCGCGATGGCGACGACTACATCCTCAATGGTTCGAAGACCTTCATCACCAATGGTCCGTACGCCGACACCATCGTGTTTATCTGCAAGCTCGATCGCGGCGGAAAAGATCCGCGCGACCGCCCGGTGGTGAGTTTCATTCTCGACAAGGGCATGGAGGGTCTCACCCAGTCGAAGCCGTTACGCAAGATGGGGATGCACTCATCGCCGACCGGGGAGCTGTTCCTCGACAACGTGCGTGCCGGACGCGAGCGGCTGATGGGGGAGAGCGAGGAAGCCGCCGGTGGGCGTGAAGGGGCGAAGACGACCTTCGGTGCAGAACGTTCAGGCGTGGTGGCGATGGCCTTGGGCATGGTCGAGCGCTGTGTTCAGCTCTGTACTGAATACGCGCGTACGCGGGTCCAGTTCGGCAAGCCCATCGGCGAGTTCCAGCTCATCCAGTTGAAGCTTGCCAAGATGCAGGTGGCGCGCATGAACATCCGCAACATGCTCTTCCGCCAGATCGAGCTGGCGGCGCTGGGGAAAAAGCCGTCGTTCGCTGAAGCCTCGGCGGGCAAGCTGTATGCCGCCCAGGCCACTGTCGAGGTGTGCCTCGAAGCCGTGCAGCTCTTCGGTGGCAACGGCTACATGGCGGAATACCAGGTCGAGCAGCTCTGCCGCGATGCCAAGGTACTGCAAATCTATGGCGGTACCGACGAGATTCAGATCTCGCAGATCGCACGCAGTATGCTGGCGGGGGACGTTGCGTGAGCGCGCGGAAGCGCCCGTGAGTGAGAACGACAGAAGACGGTTCGGTCTCGTTCATTGGCGCTTCACTCACCCTGGGCGCACTCCCGAGAGGGAGCCTCACCCTACTTGACGAACAAACGTTTGTTCATTAGTGGTGGGGTATCGTGACATTGAAGGTTGTAACTGCGGCAGCGCGCCCCGCACGGCGCCTTCCCCGTGCGCACGTCGCTCCGCCGACCCGCGAGGTCATCCTCGATACTGCTGAGCGGCTATTCGCGGCGCGCGGCGTCGATGGCGTTGTCCTGCGGGATCTCGCGCAGGAGATGGGGCTCACTGCGCCCAGTCTGTACAATCATTTCCCGAGCAAGCAGGCGCTCTACGACGCCGTGCTCGAGCGTGGCTTGCGCCCCATTTTCGATCTCATCATCGAGACCTGGCATCCCGGCGCGCTGCGAGCGGATCGGGTGCGTGCGACCATCGACCAGTTGGTTGCGCATCTGTCTACGCACCCACATCTGGCGCGGCTGCTCCAACGCGCGCTGCTCGACCAGCCCGGACGCTTCCATGCGCTCGCCGCCCGCTGGTTGAGCCCGCTCTACCACCAGGGGCTTGCCGTCATCCGCGAGACCGCCACCAGTGCCGGTTGGGAGCCGGCAGATGCCCCGTACCTGGCGATGGGGCTCTTCGGTATGGTGTTTTCGTATTTCATCAACATCGCCGTGTTGGAGAGCCTTGCCGCCTGGACCGACGATCCGTTGTCGCCACGCTCGCTAGCGGAGCAGCGACGCTTTCTGGAAAAGGCCGTGTATCGTCTCCTGGGCCCGCGGCCGCGCGCTGCCGGGCGCACGTACAAACCACGAACTGCTGGAACGGGAATCAGGTGATTCAAACCAGCATCGTACGACGAGGAGAGTGAGGTTATGGAAGCATCTTCAACACCGAGGAATCTGGTTGGTGGGGAGAAGAGCGCGTCCCAGCGGCTCTACGATATCGACCTGGCCAACCCGAGTACCTACGTGCCGGCCGTCCCGCACGCCGCCTTCAAACTCCTACGGGCTACCGCCCCCGTCTTCTGGCACAAGGACCCCAAAGGCCCGTCGTTTTGGGCCATCACCAAGTACCACGACGTAGTCACCATCTCCCGCGACCCCAAGACCTTCTCCTCGGCCAGGCGCACCGCCTTGTTCCAGGAGCTCTCGCCGGAACAGCTGGCGCAGACGCAGATGATCATGCTCAACATGGATGCGCCGCGACATACCAAGATACGCGCGCTGGTGAACAAGGGGTTCACGCCGCGTATGGTGGCGCAACTCGAACCGCACGTCCGCGAGATCACGACCAAGATCATCGATGCGGTGGCGTCGAAGGGGAAGTGTGACTTCGTCACGGACGTTGCCGCCGAGCTCCCCCTGCAGGTGATCGCCGAGATGATGGGTGTTCCGGTCGAGGACCGGCACGCCCTGTTCGACTGGAGCAACCGCCTCATTGGTTTCGACGATCCGGAGTACGCGACGTCCGAGGAAGACGGGAAGAAGGCGGCGATGGAAGTGTACATGTACGCCAACCGGCTGGCCGTCGAACGCAAGAAGAATCCGGGTGATGACCTGGTCAGCGTGCTCATGAATGCGGAGGTGGATGGGGAAAAGCTGACGGAACTGGAGTTTGACCTGTTCTTCTTGCTGCTCATGGTCGCCGGCAACGAGACGACGCGCAACCTCATCTCCGGAGGCATGCGCGCCTTGATCGAGCATCCGGAGGAACGGGCCCGTTTGCTGCAGGACCCATCGCTCATGCCAACGGCGGTTGACGAGATGCTGCGCTGGGTCTCGCCGGTGATGAGTTTCCGCCGCACCGCCACACGCGACACCGAGATTCGTGGTCAGAAGATTCGCGAAGGCGACAAGGTCCTCATCTATTACGCTTCCGCCAACCGCGACGAAGAGGTGTTTCCCGATTCCGAACGCTTCGACGTTGCCCGTACGCCGAACGACCACCTCGCGTTCGGCATCGGTGAGCACTTCTGCCTCGGCTCCAACCTGGCACGCCTCGAGATCCGCGTCCTGTTCGAGGAAGTGCTGCGGCGACTGCCGGATATGGAACTCGCGGGTCCGGTGGAGCGTTTGCGTTCGAGCTTGATCAACGGCATCAAACGCATGCCGGTGGCGTTCACCCCCGAAGCACGATAGAAAGCCGGTGCCATGAAGATCCTCGTCGATTACGACCGTTGCGAAGGTAACGCGGTGTGCATGACGGTGTGCCCCGAGGTGTTCGAAGTGGGCGAAGACGACCGTGCCCATCTGCGCGTGCAAGATCCGGGCGAAGACCTGCGTGCCAAGATTGAAGCAGCGGTGCGCCGCTGCCCGCGCCAGGCGTTATCACTCGAATAGACTTGAAGCGGCTCTGACTGCTGCGAGCTAGCCGGACCTCTAAGCCTTTAAACACGCTCCGGGCCGAGGGGACCGTCGATAAATGCGAAGATGTGCTTCGAGAGCCTCAGCACGAGCGGTCTCAGAGTCCATAAAATAAGGGGTTTTCCGCTCACCCTGAGCCTGTCGAAGGGTGCTTTCAGAGAAAATCGACAGTACCCGAGGACGGAGGCGCGTGTCTCCGCCTGTCCACCCCGGCCGCCGTTCGTGAACTGTTGATAAGTGATCGCAGGGACTGATATCTGTTGGTCGATCTCTGGGGTAGCTATCGGCGCACGGGCGCTGGGAAGGGGTGTTCTATATGAGGAGCATCGTTGCCCGAGCAGTATCCATCGGGGTGGTCGGAGTGCTGATTCACCTATGTGCCGCGCCCGTGGCGCATAGCCAAGCTCGCCAGGATAACACGGCCGAGCTGAAGCCGGGGGTCGTTCTCGACCAGAGCAATTCGCAGTTGGCCAAGGATCTGCTGCCGCCGGAAATTCTGAAGCACTACCAGAACGGCGACTACAAGAACCGGATCGTCGAGTATCCGACTGGCAACGCCCACTGGGAGAAAGCCTTCTCGGAAGCGACGCAGACCAATACCGCGACGCTCGACGTGAATGATCGCGGCACCATCGTCTACCGCGCCACGGGTCAACCCCTACCGTACGTCTACGGGCTGCCGTTTCCCACTGTGAATGCCAACGATCCGAAGGCGGCAGTCAAGATCGTGTGGAATCAGTTTCTCGCATACTGGGCTGGCGGTAGCTCGTACAACCGGACGCTGGTAACGCTGCTGAACCGCACCGGCGTCGATCGCGACATCGTTGCCAACGGATGGTTTCATTTCTTGGACGGCCAGGATGTGAAGTATCGCGAGCCCAATCCGCTGAACCTGCAAAGCCAATTCCTCGGAGTGGTACAGACTCCCGCCGACCTGCAGGGGACGGCCTCGCTGACGTGGCGCTACCGCGATGCCGACAAGCACGATTCCGTGTGGGCCTTCGTGCCGGCGCTGCGCCGCGTGCGCGCGGTCAGCCCGGCCAACCGATCAGACGGCTACCTGGGCTCCGACTTCAGTGGGGATGACGGCTTCTTTTTCGACGGCAAACCGGAAGACTTCGAGTGGAAACTGGTGGGGCAGCGAGAGGGACTGCGCATCGTCGATCCCAACACGCTCAATGGCCCGGTTCCAACTACGCCAGCCCCCGGTGGGGGGTGGGTCGTCCTGACGGACCTGAATCCTCCCACCGTTGGATACCGGACACCAGGCTGGAGCGGTGCGCCATGGGCGCCGACCGATGGGGCCCTGGCCAAACGCAGCTTCTGGATCGTCGAGGGCATCCCCCGGGATAAGTACTACTTGTACGGCAAGCTGCAACTGTGGATCGACGCGGAAACGTGGGATGGCGCCTGGGACCGAAAATTCGACTGGACCGGCGAGCTGATCGGTACCTCTCAATTCATTGCACGCGTCAACAGTCCGGTGGGTCCGCCGGACGCACAGGAATGGTTACCGATCGGCACCATGGTCTGGGCCTGTGCCGAGAATGTGAAGCACAATCGCGCCACCCTCGGCGGTATGCGTCCGGATCCCAAAGCCGCTTCCTATCGTCGCATGCCCCTGGAGGAGGGTTTGTTCGATTCCACCGCCTTGCAGCGCTTCGGGAAGTAAGGAAGAGCAAAGCGGCGGGCTGGTTTGACCCAGAGAGGACTATGCGGCTAAGCGAGTGCCGAAGACTCTTGCGGGACTTGCATGAACAGAGTGAGATCGGCAACACCGGCGCGCCAACTACGATGTACGTCCCGTGGAGAGTGAGTGACCCCGTATGGAAATCTTGGCGGAGTGAGGTGTGATGAACGAACTGCTCGAACTCACCTTGGTGGAGTTGACCGAGATGCTCCGTGCCCGCAAGGCATCGCCGGTCGAGCTGATGCAGGCGGTACTGGCTCGCATCGATGCGACGCACGCTGACCTGAATGCCGTGGTGGCGCTGCGTGACCGTGAGGTGCTGTTGGGTGACGCACGCGCGGCGGAGAAACGCCTCATGCGCGGCGTGGCCGGGCCGCTCGAAGGTGTCCCGTTCGGCGTCAAGGACCTCGAAGATGCCGAGGGGTTGACCACCTCGCAGGGGTCGTTGCCGTTCCGCGATCACGTCGCACGGCGCGACTCGACGCAGGTTGAGCGCCTGCGTGCGGCCGGAGCGATCGTTGTCGGCAAGACCAACGCACCGGAGTTCGGCTACACCGCGATCACGAAAAACCTGGTCTATGGCGTCACCCGTTCTCCATGGAACCTCGAACGTACACCGGGCGGGTCAAGCGGAGGCTCGGCCGCCGCGCTCAGCGGCGGCGTGTTGCCGCTGGTTACCGCCAGCGACGGTGGTGGCTCGATTCGGATCCCGGCAAGCTTTACCGGCGCCTTCGGCTTGAAGACGTCGTATGGGCGGATTCCTCGCGGTCCGTTCGAACACTGGGACTATCAGGATACGTCGGTTGTGGGACCGCTCACCAAGACGGTCGAGGATGCGGCGCTGTTTCTCGATCAAGTCATCGGCAGCTCCCCTTACGACCCGAACAGCCTCCCTCACCCGAGGATCTCGTATGTGCAAGCGGTCCGCGAGCCGCTGCCCAACAAGCTACGGATCGGCTACTCCCCGGATCTCGGCTACGCGGTCGTGCAGTCGGACGTCGCCGTAGCGGTGGAGGACGGCGCCAAAGTGTTTGAGCAGCTGGGCCACCGGCTGGAGCGGATCGAAGATGGGCCGCCCCAGCTCGGCCGCGAATGGGCCCTGCTCGGTCTGTTCGAGCTGGCCGCGCATCTGCACCCGCTGTTGCCCGCGCAGGAAGATCGGTTCGGCCGCGGCTTCATCGAGGGCGTGAAGATGGGTTGGCAGATGACGCCGGAGCTGTGGGGAAAGTCGGCGCAGGAACGCATTCGTCTCAACGATTGGTGTGCGCGGCTGTTCGAGCGTGTGGATCTGCTGGTGACGCCCACGGTGCCATATGATCCGCCGCCGGCGAAAGGTCCTTTTCCCGAGGAGACCGAGGGGCGGCAGCAGATCGTGGCCGGTGTCGCTTCCTTCACGATCCCCTTCAACCTCTCGTGGCATCCCGCGGCGACGGTCCGTGTCGGCTTGTCGCGTGCGGGCTTGCCGATGGGCATGCAGATCGTCGGCCCACGCCACCGCGAAGACCTCGTGCTGCAGGTCGCTCGGGCCTTCGAACGGGAACGTCCCTGGCACCCGCACTGGCCGACGACGTGGTGAGGGCAGGGACGTATCAACTCGGCCGCGTCATGAACCGCGTTCATCGGCATGAAGTCTGATCCGAACCCGCTCGGTACCTTTTCGGCCGGACTCTTCCGAGGGAGAAATGCGCTCGTCACTGGCGGCGGGCGCGGCATTGGCAAGGCGATTGCCCTGGCATTCGCGCGCTTGGGCGCCAACGTCATCATCGCCAGTCGCAAGCCGGAAAACCTCAACCCGACGGCGGCCGAAATCGAAGCCGTCGGTGTGGAGTGCCTGCCGATCCCGACGAACATTCGGGAGAGGGATCAGGTCGAGGCGTTGTTTCACCAGGCGATCGAGCGCTTCGGCGTGATCGACTTCTTGGTGAACAATGCCGGCGGGCAGTTTCCGGCGCGCCCGTCCGAGATCAGCGATCGCGGCTGGCGATCGGTCATTGACCTGAATCTCAACGGCACCTGGAACGTGTGCAGTTGCGTCGGTCCGCACATGATCAAGCGTCGCTTCGGCGCCATCGTCAATATCGTGCACATCTATTCATTCGACCGTGGCGCCCCGGCGTTCGTCCATTCAGGTGCGGCCCGCGCCGGCGTGGTCAACATGACCCGGTCGCTGGCGTACTACTTTGCGCGCCACGGCGTGACCATCAACGCGCTGGCCCCAGGCAGCGTCTCCACCGCCGGCCTGCGCGAAGAGGAGTACGTTCGCGCCGAGCAGGAGAATTACGAAGCCCTCCAGTTGAAGGACATCCCGGCGCACCGGCTCGCCGAGCCCGACGAGATCGCCGCCATGGTCCTGTTCCTCTGTTCCCCCGCAGCCCGCTACATCAACGGTGCCGCCATCGTCGCTGACGGAGCGCTGTCGCTGGACCACTGGACGCCGCTCTTCGATCCGGAAGTGCCGTAAGGGCACTGGTAGCGTTCAACTATCAGCGGTCAACACCTAGCTCCAAGTCCGCTACAGCTCCTGCTCAGGGTTTCGGGTTTCCCGAAGCTGATGGCTGAACGCTGACGGCTGAATGCTCCTTTCTCACCGCCGTAATCGCTCCCGTCTCTTCGAGGAGCGCCACATGCACTTCTTCGACGGCCAAAATCCCTTGCCGCCGCAGCGCGGCCATGAGTTCATCCCGCGTCAGCAGCTCTCGCCGCAGATTCGGTTCGATCACCTTGCCGTTGTGGATGAGAAGTGTCGGCGCCCCTTCGACCAGCCGTTCCATGCCTCGGCGCGAGACCACCAGCCGCGCCACGCCGTAGTTCAGCGCCAGGATCGTTGCGGCGCCGATGAATCCTCCCAGAACCGAGTTGTCGTTGCCGATCATGGCGTTCTGCAGCACGTTGCTGATGATCAACAGCACCACCAGATCGAACGACGACATCTGTCCCATCTGGCGCTTCCCCGTGAGACGCAAGCCGACGAGCAGAAACACGTACACCGCCGCTGCGCGGACGATCTTCTCCAGCACCGGCAGGTCGGGTGTCCACATGAGGACCTCACTGCCGCGGCGGGCGCGGCTCGTCATCCAGCCGCGAGTACTGGTCGCGGTCGAGGACGATGCAATCGGCGTCGCGCTGCGTGCGAGGTGGATGGCGCCGCAGGAAGAACGGCAAGAACAACGCCAGTGCCGAGCCGCCGACCAGGGCCACCGCGGTGACCGAAAGGAGAAGGAAGGCCGTCGGTGCCACCAACACTAGCCCGAGGCCCGCGGGGAGAAGCCTATGGGAGACGAAACGAAAGTCACTTGGTCCTGCTTTGCGCTTGTTCATCGTGGTGAGCCTCGACATCCAAAAGTTGCAGAAGGTCTATCAGCCGGCGCGTACCCTCGCGCAGGTTGTGCGTCGATACGCGTTCGTTGATGCCATGCTCGCGCCGCTCCTCATCTTCGCTCAGATCGAACGGTACGAAGCCGTAACTGGCGATTCCTTTCTCGCGGAAGTAATGGCTGTCGGTGAACCCGGTGAGGACGCTGGGAACCACCGGTGCGCCGTCGCGTTCGGCCAGGGTCCGCATAGCTGCGACGAAAGCTGTGTCGGACGGCGACGACGTCGGCGGGAAATTCAGCAACACGCGCACCGTGACTTCCGGATCGCCGATGGTGTCCTTCAGTGTGCGCACCAACACTTCGGGATCTTCACCCGGTAGCAGCCGGCAGTCCAGTTCGGCGCTGGCGGCATAGGGGATGACGTTGGTTTTCGGGCTGCCGTTGAGGACGGTCGGGGTGATCGTATTGCGGACCAGCGCTGCATCATGCGGGTCTTGCAGGAATGCGCGGCGGAAGTCGGAATCGGCAAGCGCGGCACGCAGGTCCTTGAATCGTTCGCGCCGCTCACCCTGTTGCGTCGCAGCCAACGCGGCATAGTAGGTTTGCACTTCCGGCGTCACGCGCAGCGGCGCCTCGTAGCCGCGCACACGATCGAGCGCTCGGATGAGCCGGGTCACGGCGGTCTCCGGCGGCGGGGCCGATCCGTGCCCGGATGCGCCGGTCGTCTCGAGCCTCAGCCAGCACGGAGTCTTCTCCGAAACCGCGATCTCGTAGATGCGCGAGCCGTCGGCCAGCAGCCGCACACTTCCTCCTTCATTCAGCACGAACTCGGGATGGTGAAAATCTTTGAGATGCTCGGCCACCATCCACCCGGCGCCGAGCTTGCCGCCGGTTTCCTCATCCGCCGTGCCCAGAAAGACGACGTCGCGCTTCAGCGCGATGCCGTGGCGTTTGAGGAGCAACACCGCCATCGCTTCGATGGTCCCGGGGCCCTTGCAATCAATCGCACCGCGACCGTAGACGTAACCGTCGCGGAGCGCGCCGGAGAACGGCGGCAGGTCCCAGCCTTCCGGCGTCGCCGGAACGACATCGAGGTGGTTCAGGAAAATGATCGGGCGCAGGCCGCCCGTCCCTTTGAGGCGGGCGAGCACCGAACCGCGGCCCGGTGCGGATTCGAAGACGTCGGTCTCGATGCCGGCCTGGCGGAAGCGGTCGGCCAGAAATCTGGTTGCGGCGGTTTCATTACCCGGCGGGTTGGAGGTGTCGATCTGAATGTAGGCGCTCAAGAACTCGGTTGCTTGGCTCTCGACTTCCGCCCAATCAATGTCCGCCGCGCCGGCACTCGTGGCCAGGCACGAGAGCAGCAGCACCGCTCCGGTGATGCGCGCGCAGGACATCCATCGTGGCGCTGCTGTCATCACGCCGCGTGCTCTTTCAGTTCGACGACGTAGCCGTCGGGATCGGTGATGTAGATGGACAGGCCCAAGCCGCGCGCCCCCATGCGTAACATCGGCTGCTCTTCGAGGACGTTCACCCCATGCTTCTTCAGCCACGGAATGATGCTGGCGAAGCGGCCGCCTTCGACCTGCATGCAGAAATGCAGGAAGCCGCCCGTGTCCTTGCCCTGGCGCGGATCGTAGGTGGGGTCAGGGACCAGATCGAGCAACTGGTCGCCCACGCGCACCGACACGAACGGGCGTTGCCCGGCCCGGTACTCGTCGAGGTACAAGATCGGCAGGTGCAAGGTGTCGCGATAGAAGCTCAGCGACGTGTCGAGGTCACGCACTCGTAAGACGAAATGATCCAGGCCGATGACTTTGATCATCACGCACCCCGCTGGCCCGCTACTTTAGCGCATCAACGACCTTGGTGCCCGCGTCAGCTTCCAGGTCGACGCCGGTGGTTTCGAGCAGCCGGGCGATCAGCATGTAATAGCCGATGGCGAGAGTGAGCTCGACGATTTCGCGTGGCGGGAACTGTTTGGTCATCAGCCCGAAGGTTTCGTCCGAGGCGCGTACGTTACGCGCCACCTCATCGGTGAAGCGTAGCACGAGACGGTCGCGTGCGTCGAAACAGTCAGCGCTGGGATCATCGGCTTCGAGCGTTGCGACCTGCACGTCGGTCACGCCGGCGGCTTTGGCGATGGGGACGTGCTGTACCCATTCGTACCGTGCTGGCGAAATACTGGCGATGCGGAGAATGGCCAGCTCGCGCAGACGTCCGCTGAGCTGCTGTTTCGACAGTATAGTGCCGCCCAAGCGCAGCAACGAGCGCAGGTTCGTTTCGGCGTGGGCCATCATGAAGAAGACGTTCAACGGTACTGCCAAGCCGGCGAGTGTTTCGCGCACGCGCTCGGGCGCGGAGGCAGGATCAACGTAGGGAAGTCGTGCCATGGGTCTCCTATTCCAACGCCGCGATGCTGGCAGCGTGCGGGACCAAAGTCGAGAGCTGCGGCGCTCTTTCCCCGCGATCCCTTCTCTTCCCGTTGCCTTCCCGGTTGACATCGCGTAAGGCGCCGAGGTCGAGAGCGCCCATGAACCCCAAATGCCACACCTTGTGTAAGCAGCCTGCATGACCGGAGTCGCCATCACGCTGGTGCTGCTGTCGGCGTTGCTGCACGCTACCTGGAATTTCTTCAGCAAAGGCAGCAGCGACCGCTGGGCGTTCTTTCTGGCGCAGGGCGTTCTGAACGTCGTCATCTATGCTCCGGCGTTCATGTGGGTCTGGCCGCGCGCGGCGGTGAGCAGTGTGGGGTGGATCTGGATCGGTGCTTCCTCTGTGATCCATGCGGCGTACGCTTTCTACCTGCTGCGGTCGTATGACGTTGGGGATCTCTCCCTGGCATATCCGTTGAGTCGAACTGCGCCGGTCCTGGTGGCGCTGTGGGAGATGGTGAGTGCTCCGGGCCAGCTGAGCAGCCGTGGGTTTCTCGGTGCCATGCTCACCGGGGCTGGTGCGGTGCTGCTGCAGCTGCCGGCCCTGCGTGCCCGCGGGGGCCGTGCCGTCTTCGGCGACCGGGTCACGCGCTACGCGTTGCTGACGGCTCTGTTTGTTGCGGCGTTCACCGTGGTCGACAAGTACGGCGTGGGGCAGGTACATCCGTTCGTCTATCTGTACTTGATCGGGGTGGGGGAGTTCGCGGTCGTCGGTGCGCGTATGGGCCGATCAGCCTTGTGGCGGGCGCGGCAAGAGCTGCGGCGCAACAGCCGCGCCGTGCTATTCACCGCCGTCCTCGGGCCGTTCTCCTACCTGCTGATTCTCTGGGTGCTGACGCAGGCTCCCGCCAGCTACGTTCTGGGACTGCGGCAGGCCAGCCTCATCTTCGGAGTGTTGTTCGGCCGTTTCCTGCTGCAGGAGCGTGAGACCGGCTACCGTATTCTCGGAGCCGGGACCATCGCGGTCGGCGGCCTCCTCATCGCCACCGCCAAGTAGGCGAAACGATCCGTTCCTGCGCCGCCTTCCCTTGCCCCCTTCGCCGGGATCGGCTATCTCCAAACTGCATGATGCAATTTGCCCGGGTTGTCGGTTCCGTTCTGTTGCTGCTTTTCGCCGCAGGTTGCGCGCACAAATTGGCTGCGCCAACGGCGACACCGACCGGTGACCAGGCGCCGGTGGGCCTGCGTAACTTCGAGGTGACGAACGTGGACGGGCACCGAGCCGTGCTCCTGCGGCTGTCACGTTCGCCGACGATGATCCGGCAGTCCAGCGCGAAAAAGCCGGGCCAGATTATTGTCCAGGCCTGGGGGCCGGTGGGTGATGGTGATCTGCCCGAGCGCCTGCTGCCCCAGATTGACCCGCTCATCAACGACGTTCGCGTTTCACGGCACGACGGGACACTGCAGATCGTGCTCGATTTCAAAGCCGACGAGCCGCCGCCCTACAGTGTTCATGAGATGGCGGACTGGATCATGATTCGGCTGGGTGTGCCGGAGCAGGGGTAGAAAGCCCGCCCGGATTGACACGGCGATGAACGTGAACAAACAGGGTACCGCGCGATGGCGGGCGGGAGCACGGCCGCTTTTCCTGACCCTTGGGTGTGTGGTGCTGCTCGCCGGCGGAGCCTCGGCGCAGATCAACAGCAATCAGATGCGCCAGCGGTACGATAAGAACACCAAAGGGACGAGTATCGACGATTTCGTGAAAAGGTTGGCCAGCGACGATCCGGCCAAGCGGTTGGAGGCGGTAAAATCGCTGGGCGCCTCGAAGGACAACAAGGCGGTTGAATACCTCATGCAGGCCCTGGGCGACTCGGACGTGCGCGTGCAGGTGAAGGCGATTGAGATGCTCGGTGACATGCGCGCCACCGACGCCACCCCGGTGCTGGTGCAGTATTTGTTCTTGCGCACCACCGAGGCGAACATGAAGCAGCTCATCTTGGCGTCGCTCGGAAAAATCGGCGACACCCGTGCGGCGCGGCCGTTGATGGAGTTCTTGCTGCGCGATCTCGATCCGGCGACGCGGGGCACGGCGATCTTCGCGCTCGGAGAGATCGGCTCCCTCGAGTCGGTGGATACCTTGACGAATATCGCGCAGGCCGACAAGGACCCGACGGTGCGCCGTTTGGCGGGCGAAGCCAAGAGCAAGGTCGAGCAGCACCAGGCGGTGATGAAGAACCAGGTGAAAGGCCCGTCCGAGAACTTCCTCGAACCCAAAGGTCCGCCGCAAGCGCAGCAGTAGCTCCGCCCCATCCGAGGTCTTTACTCAGGACGCAGGACTCGGTACTCAGCACTAATCAGAACGGCCCTGTGGTGGAATGGCAGACACGGCAGACTCAAAATCTGCTCCGCCTTGCGCGGGTGGGGGTTCAAGTCCCTCCAGGGCCACTTCGATAGAACCAGCTAGTTGATAGACTTCCTGGCACCGTTTCCGGTGGCACCGGGTTCTGTCCGGTGCGAGAAGAGTTGCCCATCACCCGACGCCATCTGCCGCATTGGCGGATCTATCGACTTCATGACCTTCCGCAGCAATGATCTGGGGCTACCCCGAGGCGGGACGTGCGTTTGCCGGGCTGTTGGTTCTCACGCCGCACTGGCGTAGATGCTCCGCCCCTCACCGAAGTACGCATCGTAAACATGCTGGTACGCCAGATCGCACTTCCGCTGATAGACATCGGGCGCGTACGCCGGTGGGAGCTTGTCGAACTCGATCTCGATGCACTGCCGCACGGCCGCGCGCGTCTGCTGCCGCTTGCGCCAGTCGAGGACCAACTTCTCGCCCTTGAGTCTCTCCAGTAGTACCCGCACGATCTTCTTGACCTCGGCCTCATCCCGCTTGCTGAGGCTCGGGTCCGGCTTGGTCAGTAGATCGAAAAGGGCGAGTTCCTCTTCCGACAACCCCTCCGTCACGCCTCGTTGCTCCTCGGCGTTGAGACCTTGGATGAATCGCACGAGATCGTCGAAGAGCCCCTCGATGTTCTTGCTGCCGGCGTTGTACTCGTCGATGAGCTTCTGAAACTTTTCCAGATAGTCCACCCGCGAACGGTTGAGCTGCACCATTGCCTTGAGCTTGCGGTCGATGGCTCCGCGCAGCTTCTCGATCTCGGTGTGCTTGCGTGCCGCGGCGAACTTCGCCTTGAGTGCATCGAAGTCGATCTTCGTCAGATCGACAAGGTTCCCCCAATCTCCGGGGGCTTCGTGGATCACGTACCCCTTTGCGTCGATCGACTCGTCGAGCAGTTTCTCCACGTCAGCCATCACCTCGGAGATGTCGGCCGGCGGCAGTAGCGAGCGAATCTTCTCGGCGATCACCGCCAACAGCACGCAGGTGGGCGTGAACTCACCGGCTGACGGATCGGGCAGGATGGCCTTGTAGAGCGTAACGACGTTGCCGGTGAGCACCAGATACTTGCGCTTCGACTCGTCGTTGACGACGATCGCCTCCACCGCGTCGCCGAGCAGCCGGACGCGCCCGAAGCCTTGGGCTGCTTGAATCTTCGCCGGATCGACCCTGCGCTCGGCACAGTACGCCTCTGCCTCGGTGATCGCTTTCTTGAGGTACTCGATCAGCTCGGCCTTGTCCCTGATCGGCGTGTCCGTACCGCCGCCTAGAGTCGGTGCGGCGTAGATTGCCAACGCCTTTTGCAGGTCGCGGAAGATGCCGACGTAGTCCACGATCAGCCCGTTGACCTTGCCTTGCGCCACGCGGTTGGCACGCGCGATGGTCTGCATGAGCGTGTGGTTCCGCATCGGCTTGTCGAGATAGATGGTCGAGCACGACGGCACATCGAAGCCGGTCATCCACATGGCGCACACGAACACGATCCGCAGCGGGTCACTGGCGCGCTTGAACTTGGTGTCGAGGTCCTCGGTCACCATCCGCTTGCGGTGCGGCACGATGTCCAGGCCCTTCGCCTTCATGTCCTCGACCTCGTTCTGTGCCTGCGACACCACGACCGCCATGTCGGTCTGCTCCAGGTAGGCGATCTTTTTCTCCACGATCTGACGCTCATTATTGCTAGCCGACGCGAGCGCGGTGAGAAGCTCAGCCAACTGGCGCTGCCAGTACTTGTGCACCTTGTCGTACATCCGCACCGCGGTCGCCTTATCGATGCAGACGACCATCGCCTTGCCCTGGTAGCCGCGGCCGATGAAGTGCGCGACGATGTCCTCGGCGACTTTTTCGAGCCGGTCGTCGCGGGTGATCAGATGGTACTCGCGCGCAAACTCCCGCTCCAGCTTCTTTTCCTGCGCCTCGTCGAGTTCCGCGGCCTCCAGCAGCCGCTCCATGTCCTGGTTGAGGTCCTGGTTCGTCAGTTGCAGCTCGGGAATGCGGTTCTCGTAGAACAGCGGGACGGTGGCGCCGTCTTGCACCGACTGCCGGTAGGTGTAGATGCTGACGTAGTCGCCGAAGACCTCGCGGGTCTTCTCTTCCCCAACCATGAGCGGTGTGCCTGTGAAGCCGATGAAGGCGGCGTTCGGCAGGGCGTCGCGCATGTTCTGGGCGAACGTGTCGTACTGGCTCCGGTGCGCCTCGTCGGTGATCACGATGATGTCCGAACGGTCCGACAGTTTGGGATGTCGCTTCCCCTTCTCGGCGTGGAACTTTTGGATCAGCGTGAAGACGTAGCGATGATCCTCGGTCAGCAGTTGCCGCAGGTTCTCGCCGCTCGTCGCCTGGGCCTGCTTCTCGGTGATGGCGCCGCAGGCCACGAACTCCTTGTAGATCTGATCGTCCAGCTCGTCGCGGTCGGTGACGACGACGAAGGTCCAGTTGCCCGGCAGAGTGCGCAGGATCTTCTGCGAGAAGAACATCATGGAGAGGCTCTTGCCGCTGCCCTGCGTGTGCCAGAACACGCCGAGCCGCCCGCGTTTCTCCTTCAACTGGCGAACCGCGTCGATTGCGCGATTGACGCCGAGATATTGGTGGTTCTTGGCGACGATCTTGGCGAGGTCGCCCTTCAGCTCCTCGAAGGCGGTGAAGTTCTCGACCAGGTCGAGCAGGCGCGGCGGGGCGCAGGTGCCGCGAATCATCGTTTCGAGCGAGACGATCCCGGCTTCGCCCTCATCGTTTATGCGTTTCCACTCGGCGAAGTGCTCCCAGCCTGCGGTGCTGCTGCCGATGCGGCTCTCGCTGCCGTTCGAGAGAATGATGACGGCGTTGTACCAGAAGAGCTGCGGGATGGTCGTCTTGTAGTCCCGCAGGTTGTCCGTGAAGGCGTTCTCCAGGCGCTTGTGGGCGGCTTTGAGTTCGACGAAGACAAGCGGAATCCCGTTGACGAATCCGACGAGATCGCAGCGCCGCTGGTACATCTCACCGGAGATCCAGAGCTGCGAGGCAAGAAAGTAGTCGTTGTTAGCGGGTTCACGCCAGTCGATGATGCGGACAGTTTCGGTGCTCTCGCTGCCGTCATCGGCACGGACCTTCACCTTCACGCCGTCCTTCAGCAGGTGATAGATCTCGCGGTTGGCGTTGGCGGCGCTCATCGCGGAGCGATCGCGCGTCAGCTCTTCGATGGCGAGTGAGAATGCTGTGGGCGGTACATCCGGATTCAACTTCTCCATCGCCGCCCCCAGCCGGCGGGTGAGCACCACTTCTTGATCAGTTTCGCGCCCCAGCGTGCCCGATGGGCCGAACGTCTCCTTGTAAACGTTGGCCGTCTTCCAGTTGAGCTTCCCGAACAGCTCGATCGCGGGCTGCTCGACCAATGCGTCTTCGGAGTAGTCGCTCGGAGGCATTCGCATGCTTTCAGTCAGTAGGTTCTCGCCGGGGCAGGTTCACGTTCAATGCGCGTCGCCAAGGAATCGAATTCCCCGGCCTGGAGTTCGGCACTCTGATGACTCCGCAATGCCCATGAGGCATTTACCTTCGGTGGCACCGGGCTCTGTCCGGTGCGCAATCAGTTGTCCCGCTCATACAGCGCGTCCCAATCCTCCGGCCTCTCACACAGACCCTGCTTCACCGGGTTCATCCGGATGTACTTCCACTTCTCGATCAGCTCGGCTTCGTCACGCACGATGCGATCGAAGCGCTCATCCAGCCACACCGGTTGTTGGCGTCCGAGCAGGTCGTTGATCTGACGTGCGGTGAATCCTTTGATCGAGTTCAGGATTGTCGCGAGCAACCACCAATGCCCTGGCTCAATCTCTTTCGGCTGGAGAAGGAGGTGAACATGATCGGGCATCGCCACAGCTGCCCAGAGCGTGTACCGCTTCGCGTCGAAGTGTCTGCAGGCGTCGATGACCATGCATCTGGCCTCCGAGGGTAGCCTCAAGTCCTTGGTGCGAAAGGTAATGAAGTAGGTAGATCCGCCGATCTGCCAATGGGGCAGATTGCGTCGGGTGATGAGCAAATCTTCTCGCACCGGACAGAGCCCGGTGCCACCATCATGGTGGGCTGTTGCGCTACCTTTGCGCTCTCTCACCATCCTCTCCTTTATGGAAACATCGCGCTCCTTTATTGCGTCTTCGGAGTAATCGCTCCGGCTCACGGGGACCTGTGGCCCGTTCAAGACGCGCGGGGTTTCAGCTCGAACACGGGGATCGATACGCTGTGCCGCGGACGCCCCTCGGCGACGACGCGGTCGATTGCTTTCAGGGTGCTCGGGGAAAGGAATGCCTCGCCACACTGCGTGCAGACCTCGGCGCTGACATTGCGAATCAAGAAGCGCTGGCCGGCCCACTCGTGCATGTGCTCGATTCGCTGCCGCTTCAGCCGCCCCTTACACCAGTAGCAAGTCTTCATCGCTTCCCCTTTCGGACCCGCCAATCTTGCCATAAGTCCGCATCGGGCCGATACAGCGTCCTGAACGGCGTGGCAACATCAGCTGGCTTCACCGTGCAGCTCGGCGGCCGGCTCGTACGGCAGGCGCGACACGTCGATCTCGCCGGAGATCAGCTTCGGAAGCAGCAGGTCGCGGGTGGTGCGGAGGTTATCTATCTCACGGGTGAGCGTTTCTATCGCTGTTTCGGTGCTATTCGCGAAGTCGCCGAATTCCACCTGCAACTCATGCGGCGGCAGCAGGACTTGGAACTCGCGAAGAACCGCCAGGTTTATGTGCGGGACGCCGGAAGAACTTGCCAGGTTCCTTATTCGCTGGCTCGTTTCCGCAGACCTCAGAAAGAAGAAGACATATTCGCGGTTCACCTTCCGAGCATCGACCGTAATCTTCATTTGGCTCTGCGAGATTACGAAGCTATCGAAGCCTATTCCAGATGGGATCATCGCGATCTGGCCCAGTGTCCCCCGTTGGGTGACGACTATGTCGCCGGCCCGCGCAAGATTTGCGCGTAGCTCGACGGCCTTCTCTTGGGAAACAAAGGCAAAGTTGTTGGCCCGGAACCGACCGGATTCGGAAAGGTTGGTTCCGCGTATTACCGGCACTCCGCCAGGCACGTAGTCCTTGGTGCCGAGCTTCGATCCGAAAGGTCCGCCGTTTATCGCGTAAGGCTCCTTCGCCTTAATCGTGTCGAGGGATGCCACGCCCCACTCCATTGGAATCCGCCCGAGCGGCGATTCGACCATCCTGACCTTCTCGTGACCGGGGAAGCGGAAGTAAACGAACCACTCGCGGTACAGCGCCCGCGCCATCTCCTCCAGAATGGCGATGCGGCGGGTGTTGTTCTCGATCAGGTCGTCGTAAGCGGAGAGGATCGAGGCAATGCGGCGCTGTTCGTTTAAAGGCGGAAGCGACAACTCGAACGTGGGAAACGTCGTTAGCGGGATGCGGTCAACCGTTGCACCTGACAGCGTGTTCTTGCCGATGGTCTGACGCCAGTCCTCGCCAAAAAAACTGTAGTGAAGAAACCGGGTATCGACAGCTTCGGGGTTCGGTCTAATGAGCGCGAGGCGACGACCGAGGCAGCCACGAAAGCCGTCGGGAATAATTGCGTACCGGTTCAGGGTCGCCTCGTATGTGAAGACAATATCACCAGGGCTGGGCGTAACCCGCTTGGTCCAACGGGCAAAGTCCTTCTCTGCGATGTGTCGCACCTCACGCAAGTCTAGGTGGCCATCGTCAGTCAGATTGCCGATGCCTAAGAATACAGGACCGTCCTCGGAGGGTGGTGGAGTCGCGTGTGGTCCGTCGTAGAGGCCGAGGTAAGTTTCATCAATTTGGACACGCCGCCAGCGGCGTTCGCAGCGCGGGCGAACCTGCGCCTGTCTAACGTGCCCCGCTCGATTGGTCACAGGCGCTCCAGGATATTCACGACGTTTTCGGCGATCCGCTCTTCTAGTTCCCGCGCCTCCGTATTAAGCCGCTCTAACTCCTCGTTCAGCTCTTCGAGCCGTTCCGCGAAGTCGAACTCATCCGGCGCCCGGTCGGCGACACCGACGTAGCGGCCTGGATTGAGGCTCCAGCCCTGCGCTTCGATCTCCTTGATCGTGGCCACCTTGCACAAGCCCGCCACGTCGGCGTAGCGCAGCTCGGGGAACTTCTCGGCGAGCAGGGCCTTGCTGCCGTTCGTGATCTCGGGCTGTTCGCCACGGTAGAGCCGCACGATGTTGCCGAGGAACTCGATGTGCTCGGGCAGGAAATCGCGGTGGGCACGGTCGATCTGGCGGTAGAGGTGACGGGCGTCGAGGAAGAGCACCGTGTCGGACCGCTGCCGTACTAAGCCCTCACCCCCGCCCTCTCCCGCGGGTGATGCGGGAGAGGGAGACAGAGGCTTGCCCTCTCTCACCGGTGATGCGGGAGAGGGAGACAGAGGCTTGCCTTTGTCGAGGAACCAGAGCGTGCAGGGCAGCGTGACGGTGTAGAAGAAGTTCGAGCCGATGACGATGACCACGTCCACGGCGTGCGATTGGATCAGTTGCTTGCGGATCTCCAACTCGGAGCCGCGTGCGTCGGCCGCGGAGTTCGCCATCACGAACCCAGCGCGGCCCGTGTCGCTCAACGACGCATAGAAGAGCTGAATCCAAAGGTAGTTGCCGTTGTCCACGCTCGGCATGCCAAACGGAAAGCGCGCCTTGTCGTCCTTGATGCGCTCCTTGTTGATCCGATCGACGTTGAACGGCGGATTCGCCATCACGAAGTCGAAGCGCCCCGGCGACTTGTGCAGATCTTCGTAGTACGAGTTCGCCTCACGGATGTCGCCGGACAGGCCGTGGACCGCGAGGTTCATCTTGCACAAGCGCACCGTCTCGGTGGTCTTCTCCTGGCCGTAGACCATGATCTCGGCGCTCGGGTTCTTCTTGTGGTTCTCGACGAAGCGGGCGGACTGCACGAACATGCCGCCCGATCCGCACGCCGGATCGTAGATGCGCCCGTGGAACGGCTCGATCACCTCGACGATCAGCCGGACGATCGACGTGGGAGTGAAGAACTCGCCGCCCTTCTGCCCCTCGGTCATGGCAAACTCGCCGAGGAAGTACTCGTAGATCTTCCCGAAGGCATCGCCCTCGATGTCCATCGGGATCGACGCCATCAGCTTGAGCAGCTCGATGAGGGTGGCGTTCTCCAGCGCCGTGTAGGTCTTCGGAAGAATGCCCCGCAGCTCCTCGTTTTCCTCCTCGATCGCCTTCATGGCGTCGTTGATCGCCTTGCCGAGGTTGTCGCGCTCGGTGAGCCGGAGCAGCGTCGAGAACCGTGCCGGCTCGGGCAGGTAGAGCACCCCGCGCGCCTGGTAGTCCGTCTTGCCGACCTTGCGGCGCCCGGTCGCCTTGCCGACGAGTTCCTTCTCCGCCTCCGTGAATTTGTGATCAGCGTAGCGCAGGAAGATCAGCCCGAGGACGGGGACGGAGTACTCCGATGCCTTGAGCTTGGAGTTCGCCCGCAACTCATCGGCGGCGTCCCACAGTCGCTTCTCGATGTCGCTGTGATTGCCTGGCATATAGAATGTGCCCGCGTCTAAATCGGCAGTCTCTTCTGCCATTGGACCGGGTGCCGAAGCAACTAGCGACGGGGACGCCAGGCTTGATCAGCTGGAGTATCGCGACGAAGGCGTGAGCGGGACCAGGGACCTTGACGACCGAGAGGGGCTCTCCGATCTTCTCGCGCGCATCCGAAGCAACGGGGTACGCGTGGTGCTGGTGGAGCGTGCGGACCGGCTGGCGCGGGACCTGATCGTGGGCGAGCTGATCCTGAACCAGTTTCGCGCCGGGTAATCGGTCTGTGGATCCTCCGCTACGTGAAGTGAGATGAGACACCACCGACGTTCCGGCAAGCCGTGGGCGCCGGAAACGGTGCGGCCGCCCGACTTTACGACCCGCCCTCGTCTGACGCTCCGCTGAAGGAACATGCACCGCAACCGCCGGGCGTGTCCGGCTCGGGCGCGGCGGGACGCGTCTTTGGTACCCGTGCAGCCAGTAGACCTGCCGCACACGCCACATAGCTAGGCCCACAGGCCCCGAGTCGTTCCGCAAACGGGCCGGCCAGCAGCGCCAGGTGCGTTTCGAGAAAATGGTGGCGCGCCGCAACCGTAGCCTCGGCAGCGCCCCGATCCCCGTGCGCCCGCGCGAACTCCTCCTTGAGAAGCAGGTAACCAACGAAGCCCGTCTCCACCGCGACGTGGTCGATCGGGTCCTCGGCACATGGATGGAAGCCAAAGGCTTCATAGAAAGCCGCCAAATCAGCGAGGACGCGGCCGGGGTCCGCAAACGAACAATAGGTCACCTCGCGCGGCGAAACGGCGCCACCAGGTCCCAGCAGGGCCAAATGGTCTCCCTCGGTCGCGTCCCGGGCTGCCTCGGCAGCCGCGCGGATCTCCGTATCACCCACCTCGCGCGCTAGCGCCGCGACCTCTTCGCGCCAAGTTGCGTGCGGGCGCTCGAACAGAAGCCCGAGTAATCGCCACTCGGCAGCTTCGGCGATCCGTGCCATGCCAACGCGCCTTTTCTTCATAGCGTGCTCCAACACCTCACCGTCACTTCGTCCCCTCAATCAACAGCGGCACCCAGATGGAGCGCATCTTGCGGGCGCCGGACTCCTGGTGAGATCCTTCCCACACCGCAAAAGCCACCTGCGTGCGGCTGCCGGGTTCGATTCCTCTGGGCAGCGGTCGTGACAGCACAACGCTCCAACCGTTCTCCGTCCGCACGCCTCGGCCGTTGGACTGTGTCTTGTCCGCCGGCCGAATGCTGCCCGGGCCCTCGGCGATCAGATCCTGCACTGGGCGCTGTCGCGGGCCGGCCATTGGATTGCCCAACGATCGCGCCGGCGCATAGCGCTTGGCCATCGCCTGCTGTGCTTCGGAGCCGGCTTCCAGTGACGCCGCCTCGAAGGGATAGTGATCGACGGTCGCTCCTGGGTAGAGGGCCTTGATGGAATCCTCGCGACCATCCACCGCGCCTTGCCAAAATGCCCGCCAGTAAGTGATCTCGACCGGACGACCGGTCTCACCCATCTGCGGTGCGGGCACATCGGGTTGCGTGCTCACGGGCAGCTGCACCGCACACCCGTCGGAGTAGCGGGCAATGCCCGGTAGATCGTCTTTGGTCGCGTCCGCCCAATCGAGCAGAAATGCGATCTGTGTCCCATCCGTGATGGCGCGGACGTTGACCTTGTCGGTCGTCGGCTCGAGCAGGCGCGGTTCGACCATATCCTGGGGAATCAGCGTGGCGGTGTACACCGGTACGTCACGCCAGGCCGCGTCATTCGGTGCGGTCGGCGCAGCGGTGCGGCGGGCCGCAACGACTTCCGCACTGGCCGCTGGCGCCGCCTGCACGCGCGACGCCGCCAGCGGAACCAGCAGCGCAAGCACCACTGTGGCTGTATATCGTCCGTGGTTCATCGTGGTCTCCTCATGAGATATTCGTCCGCGCCACGCCGCGGGCGCTGTCGAACGCCTCGCGAACGTGGACGGGCTCGCGCAGCGGCACGCGGACAATTTCGGCTCCACTGTCGTCGAGGCCGATGACCGTGTCGCCTTGACGCTTCCAGTGCGGTACGACCTGCGGCGTCGAACCGAACAGGCTCAGCAGACCGGCGAGGTCAGGATCGTTAGCCGCCGCACGGTAGGTGTCGATCGCTTGATCGACGTTGGGTCCGAACATCTGTCGCAGGAACGACCGCGACGCATGGATGGGAGGGATGTAATACACGTTCGGCTCCAGCCCGAACTGCGGAAACAGCGGCAGCGCCAGCTTGCGGACGTGCACGAGGTAGTCGATCGGGTTGTCGGCCTTGGCATGCTCCGGTGTCGAGATCCACCCGGCAAAGCGGATCTTGCCGATGCAATTGACGAAGCACTGCGGCTGCTGGCCCATCTCGATCTTCGGGAAGCAGGCGATGCACTTTTCCGACGTGCCGGTCATCGCATTGTAGAAGACCTTCTTGTACGGGCACGCCTTGACGCATTCGCGATAGCCGCGGCAGCGACCCTGATCGAGGAGCACGATGCCGTCCTCCTGCCGCTTGTAGATCGAACCGCGCGGGCAGGAGGCCAGACAGGCGGGATAGGTGCAGTGGTTGCAGATGCGCGCCAGGTAGAAGAACCAAGTCATGTGCGGCACCTGCAAATCGGCGCCGTTCTCGATCATGCCGGCGCAGTCATCTTCGCCGACGTTGGGGTGCGTGTAATCGAGGTCCTCCGGACGCCACCCGAGCACGCGCTCACCGGCCCCTGCCGCTTCGAACAGCGTCCGGCCTTCGTACGACCCGCCCGTCCACGGCTGCGGGCCGAGCATCTCGAGCAGATTCACATCCCACGCCAGCGGGTAGAAGCCGTACGGCTTGCTCTCGACGTTGTTCCACAGCATGTACTCCTGCCCCTTGCCCGAGGTCCAGGTGGTCTTGCAGGCAAGCGTACAGGTCTGGCACGCAATGCACTTGTTGATGTCGAAGACGGCGGCAAACTGCTTCTTCGGCCGCGACTCCGGGTACCAGTACGACATCTCGCGGCCGATCTGCCAATTGTGCACGCGGGCCATTACGCCTTCCCTCCTTCATTGCCAGTGGACGGATTGAAGCCGCCCTTGATGTAGCGCTGCATCGCCGGGCTCTCGTAGCTCGGCCGAAAACCGAGAGCGGCCGGGCGCCACAACCCCTTGGCATCGATACCGCCCGGTTCCGCTTTGGTGATTTTCACCACCGATTCGCGCGGCGCGCCGGTGGGACAATGCACGTCGGCCATGAAGCCCTTGCCGACCGTATGACCGAACATGTCCTTCCGCACCAACGAGTCCGTCATCCAGGTGGGCTTGAGCCAGCCGCGCGTCGCCGACTGGTGCGAGCCGGAGCGGAACATGGCCTGATAGTTGGTGCGCGGGTTCTTGGCCAACCCGTCAGCGCGCGTCTCGCGTCCCTCGACGGAGCCGGGCGTGGCGCCATACATGTTGAACCACATACGGGTGACACCGCGCGGTGTGCCGGGATAGTAGCGGGCGCGGCAAATCAAGCGCGCGAAGTGATAGTCCTTGGCGTTCTGCTGCCAGCCGCGAAACGGCCGGTCGCTGGGATCGGAATCGATCCACACGTAGTCGCCGTCGTCGACACCGAGTGATTTGGCGTCCTCCGGATTGATGTCGACGTAGCCCTCGGCCACAAACGGCGAGCGCTTGTCGTGACGGTACACGTCGCCGAACGGCCCGAACAGGAACGCCACCATGTCCGTGTCGATCGGCATGGTGTGGGCGCCATGGCGGTATTTCGGCGTGTGGAAAATGAAGCGGTAGCCGTCCTTCGCCAGCGGATGTGCGGATTGCTTAGTCTCGCTGGCGGTCTTCACGACGTTGCGGCCTTGCCGCGTCTCGCACGAAAGGTCGTCCGGATCCAGGCCGTAATCCTTGGGGCCGGCCGGCCGCAACGCTTCATGCTTCGGCGACACGATGACATTGGGTTCGTGGAAGGTCGAATCGATCGGTTCGCGATGCACCGGCAGGTTCTCGCCGGCTTCGATGAATTCGTCCTCCTCGCGGTACGATTCCAGACGACCGGTCTTGGTGTACCACGGGCGTGACTCGGTCACCTGCTCGTAACCGACCGCCTTCGGGTTGGTCCGCGTCAGCATCAGGGTGGGAATGCCCTGCTTCGCCTTCTCCTCCAGGTCGAGGAACTGGTAACCCTTCGTGTTCGACGACGCGTTCAGG
Source organism: Binatia bacterium (assembly GCA_044450645.1). Lineage (GTDB taxonomy): Bacteria > Desulfobacterota > Binatia > HRBIN30 > HRBIN30 > JAGDMS01. Next base: position 16,962 of record JBIOJG010000044.1, on the reverse strand, counting down.
ATACGCTGCAGGTACACGTCCGTCCGTTTCTCGTCGACGAACTTCCAGCAGTCGCGGAAACGTTGATCGCCGGTCAGTTCAGCCAGCTTGCTGCCGACGATCGCCAGCACCTCGATGTCACCGCGGGTCTCGAAGATGCGCGGGATAGGCGTGCGCGGGAAGATGGACAGGAAGGGATTGGTGACCGAAGCGGTCATGTCCGGGTGCTTCAGCTCGGCCCACGAATCCACCGCGAATACCACGTCGGCCCATTCGCACGAGGTCGACCACCACCACTCGTTGATGGCGATCATCTCGATTCTCGGGAGCACGTTGACGACGGTGTTGTAGTGCCATTTGACGTTGCCCAGGATCGAGTTGGCGTTGGCGAACCACAGCGACTTGGTTGGAGTCGGCATGTGGGTCTTGCCCGTCAGCATCTTGTTGCCAAGCTTCAACGGGTGATCCTCGTGGTTGTAGTAGTGCGCCGACTCGGCTTTCCAATACTGTTTCGGACGTGCCGGCTTGGTCGGGTCCAGCTCCAGATCGAACGGGTTTTCATTGATGTACTGCGGCGAACCGTTGAACAACGCGGTGCGGTAGTTGCCGGCGTACGAGCCGACGTTGCCGGCGATCTTGCCGACGTTGCCGGTCAGCGCCGCCAGCAGGAAGATGTCGCGGTCTTTGTTGTCGTTGTTGAAGAACTGATTGGGACCCATGCCGATGGCGAACAACGTGGTGCCGGGGCTGGCCGCCAGCGCGCGCGCCAGGCGCTCGACCGCTTTCGCCGGCGCCCACGTGAACTCTTCCACGGTCTTCGGATCGAAGTGATCGGCATACTCCCGGACGAGGTCGAAGACCGGCCGGCAGCGCACCGTTTCCCCGTCATGCAGTTTGACCTCGACGCTACCCTCGAGCTGTGGATCGCCGATCGTGGAGTAGGCGCCAACCTCATCGCGATTGAGCGGCTTGGGTGCGTTGGCGGCGCGGTCCCACCACACGAAGTCGCCCCACTCTTTGCGCATCGCATCGGGGATGAGGATGTCGCGCTGCAGGCCTGGCGGTGGAGGCTTATCGTCGGCACCGAGCACTTGGGTTTGATTGTGCAGCGCGGCCAGCTCGCCGCCGAACACCTCGCTCGCCCGCAGGTACTTGAGGGTATCCGTGCGCACGAGCACGGGGAGATCGGTAAAGCGCTTGACGTAGTCGGGATCGTACAGCTTCTCCCGCATGATCACACCGGCCAGCCCGAGGGCGAGCGCGGGCGTGGTGCCGGGGCGAACCACGATGGCCTCATCGGCTTTCGTACAGGTGGCGGAGTACTCGCAGGCGATGACCACCACTTTCGTACCTTTGAGGCGGGCCTCGGTGAGCCAGTGGGAATCAGGCATCTTGGTGGTGATCCAGTTCATGCCCCACACCACCACCGTCTTCGCGTGCTCGACGGCATGCAGGTCGAACTCCACGGTCTGTTGTCCGGTGACCATCGGATGGCCGGGGGGCAGGTCCGTGTGCCAGGAGTAGTTGTCGAAGCCGCGCGCCCCCACGGCCTGATCCGGACCGACACCGCGGATTTTGGCATCGAGCAATGCCATCGAGTTCGCCATGCGATACATGCCGAAGACGCGGGTGATGCCGAGCAGCGGCATGCCGCCGCGGAATTTCAGAACCTGGGTGCCAACCCCTTTGGCGGCCGCAATGCTTTCGGCCATGTAGCCCTGCGCCGCCAGGCGTTTGGCCCCCTCTTCGCCGGTGTAGGTCCGCGCGATGTTGTCGAGCGCGGCAGCGACGATGCCTGCCGCCTCTTCATGCGTGGCGCGCACCCACTGATCGCGGGCGCGATTGAAGTACTCGACCGGCGGCCGGCCGTCGGCACCGCGCGGGAAGCCGGCTTCGACCCACCGCTTGTAGCCGGCGCGCACCATGCAATGACTCAGACGGCGGTCGCCGTAGAAGCGGCGGGTGAGCGCCAAACCTTTCTGGCAGATGCGCGGATCCCAGCGATGGCTGGAGGCATTACCGTACAGATCGGTGCCCTCGCCGTAGCGCATCGTCGGCCCGATGCGCGTGATGACACCGGAGCGCACGTAGGCGTTCAGGATACAGTTGTGCGTGTCGTTCGGGGCGCACAGGAAGGTGAATGTCGAATCGTATTTCCACAGGTCCCGGTACACCTTCTCCCAGTCGCGGTCGGGATAACGGGCCAACGGGTTGTCGAGCGCATCGAGCGCCCATGCGCCAGTGGCGGACGCGATGAACGCGCCGAATCCGGCGGCCGTTGCCGCTTCCAAGAATTGGCGGCGGGTGAGCACGGCGGGCGACGGTCCCTTCTTGCCTTTCATGATGATACCTCCCAGGTCCGGATGAACGTCACGATGGATTCAATTTCCGCATCGGCAAGCTGGCGATGCGCGAGGGCGGGCTGGGCGAAGCCCTGCATCGACGTGCCCCGCCGGCCGCGACGGATGGTCTCGATCAAGTAGCGGTCGGCCGCATTCTTTAGCAGCGCCTGGTTGTGCAGTTGCGGCCCTTCCTTGCCCTCACCTGCCGGCCCGTGACACGCGGCGCAGTTGGCGGCAAACAGATGCGCCCCGGCTTGTGCATCCCCCTTCACCCACCGCCGCGGCTCCGTCTCAGCCGGTGACGGGGTGCCGTTGCCGAACGAGCGCACCTGCCCAACGACCGCGTCGATCTCCGCCGGGCGCAAGCCGCCTTCTTTCTCGCCCCAGGCCGGCATACGACGGCCGGGACGCCCGTGCTGGATCGTCGCCGAGATGAAACGATCGGAAGCGACGGTCAGAAAATCAGGGCTGCCGATCGCCGGAAAGGCAGCAACGCCGGGGTAGCGCATGCCTTCGCCGCGCGGACCGTGGCAAGCAGCGCAGAAGGTACCGTAAAGCGTTGCGCCGTCGGTGGAGAACTCACGCTCACCGAAACGATCGGCGCGGATGCGATCCCTCGGCCAGTACGCTTCGGGGAAGTCGCTGCGCCGCAACGAGAGCAAGTACAACACCAGCGGGTCGATCTTATCTCGGGTGAGTCCGAGCAGCGGCATCTGCGATCCGGCAACGATCTGTGCCGGGTTTCTGAAATGCTCCGCCAGCCAGTTGGCGAACGTCCTCTCGCCGGGCACGTGGGTGTAGTCCAGGCGAGCTGGATCCTTTTCACCCTCGCGCGTGAGGTCCGGTCCGTCGTCTCCGCCCACACCCCCGATCTTGTGGCAGCCGCGGCAGCCCAGGCTGTGGAAGACGGCCTTCGCTTCCACGAGACCGGTGGCACCGACGCGTGAGGACAAGAACTCGTTCAGCGCCTGCCGGTCTTCCGGCCCAACCTCGCCGAAGGAGGTCTGCCACGGACTATCGGCAGCGTGAGCGTGCTGGTCCAGATGATGCTCGTACCAGTCACGCCTGAACCCCGTTCCGCCGCTGCGCGAAAGGTCTGGGGCCGTCAGCCCCTGGGCACCGCCGGGGCGTAACGTACCGCCGCGACCATCGAGGCGGTGGCAGGCAAGGCAATCGTAGCGTTCGAACAGCGCCCGCCCACGGCCCACGAGGTTGAGATTCGGTACGGCGAGATGCGTGTGGCAAGTGCCACAGCCAGCGTAGGAATAGCGTTTCGGCAGCATTGGCGACGGCCAGTGCGGTGCGGTACCGTGCGCGTCAGCTTCCTCGGTCGCGTGCCCCTGGCCGCCGTGACACACCACACAACCATACTGCAGTGGATCGTGGCCGACGTCCGGATGGCTGGTGAACACCCGGTGGCCCTTGATACCCGATTCGCCGGGAGCCATGCCCACGTGGCAGGTGATGCAGCGATCGGTGGCATGTAGGTTGGGTGCGTACACCTGGCGCAGTTGAATCTGGAAGTCCTCCGCCTGCGGCGATGCCAGCTGTGCCCGGTACTCACGCTGCAGCCGGCGCCACTCACGCGCCACGTTCTCCTGATAGGCGGCTGCGGCGAGCAGCACCAACGTGCCCAGGCTCGACAACAACAACAGGTACTTATTGGCGCGGTTGTTCATGTCAGTGCACCGGCCATTGCGACGGCGACCAGTAGAAATCCCAGTTCGGTCCCCGGAAATGCGTGCCGACAATCGTCAGGACGATGAAGCCGCACAGGAAGCAGGTGAACAGCCCCAAGGCGCCGGCGCGCGTCGAGTTGTAGCGCCGCACCAGCCACAGCGAATACGCCGCATAGATGGCGGTCAGCACCGTGCCAGGATTCACTACGGTGATCAACATCTGCGGCACCTTCGGAAACCATTCCCGAATCCAACCGAAGTGGATCGCGAAGATTTCGACGGCCAGCACGGCGGCGATTCCAAACGCCATGGAGCGGAACACCAGTCCCAGTCCACCCGGGCCGCCGAACCAGTCTCCCGTGCCCTCCGATTCACGGTCGAGGTACGGGATCAGCAGCAACCCGATGATGACGATGCCGGGGATGCCCATGCCGCCCATGAACGCCGAGTACGACACCAGCTCCTGCAGTCCGAGGAAATACCACGGCGCTTTCGCCGGGTTCTCGGGCACGGCGGGATTCGCCAGCTCCTTCAACGGCGCGTCGGAGATGAGCGACAGCGCCACGCAGATGAAGATGGTCAGCATGAACACGCCGGCCTCGGCGTAGAACAAATGGGGCATGGCCGGCAGCGTCTTCTCGGGGCCACGGCCGACGGCCGGTGTCCGGCCTCGCACGATGGCCGCGAGCTGATACGTCTTGGCCGGCGCTTCGGTAAAGACGGGAAACGTCTCTGGATCAGCTGCGCCGACCCGTAACTCGACATCGGCTGGCTTCGCCATCCCGCCGTCTTTGCGGATGCGCCAGAAATGGATGCCCATCAACAGCATCAACCCCAACGGCAGGATCATGACGTGCAGCAAATAGAAGCGGATCAGCGCCTCTTCGCCGATCTCCTCCGAGCCGAGCAGAATGAACTTCTGTAGCCCGCCGGGATCGAAGACCGCGGTGATACCCAGCGCGTCCGTCACCTCGCGCGGCGACTGTGCGATGTTGGCGCCGATGGTGATCGCCCAGTACGCGAGTTGATCCCATGGCAGCAAGTAGCCGGTGAACGATAGGCCCAACGTCACCACCAGCAGCCCCATCCCCATCACCCAGTTGTACTCGCGTGGGGTGCGATAGGCTGCGGTGTAAAACACGCGCGCCATGTGCATCAACACGGCCACCACCATGACCTGCGCCGCCCAACGATGGATGTTGCGGATGAACTGTCCCGTGGGGACAACGAAATGGATGTCCTTGATCGAGTCGTAAGCCACGGCCGGATACGGCTTGTAGTAGAACATCAGCAAGATGCCGGTCACCAGCGTCAGGAGGAACCCCGCCGTCGCGGCAAGACCCAGCCCCCAGGTCGTAGCCCAGCGCAGCGTCCAACGATGCACCCGCACCGAATGCAGGTGAAGAAACAGGTTGCCGAATACAAACGAAGAACGGCTCCGGTCGCTGGTTGGGGAACCGCTGCGGATCAGGCTCGCGGTGAACTGCTGCGGTAGGTCTCGCAGATTCTGCAGGAAGCGCCTCATGGCCGAACCCCCCGGAACGTTCCCTGGCGCGGATGCACGTGTGGTCCCGGAGCTCATGCCGTCTCCTTCGTGCCCGCCGGAACGATTTTGGATTCGTCCACCAGGTAGGTGCCGGCGGCAACGCGCTTCACGGCCAGCCACGGCAGCGCTTTGGGTGCGGGTCCTTTGAGCACCGAGCCGTCAGGCGCGTAACGTGAGCCGTGGCACGGACACTGAAAGCCGGCGGCGTCGGACTTCACCAGGCAGCCGAGATGGGTACAGATGCGCGAGAGGGCGAAGACGCCCTGGTCATCCTGGAATATCGCCACCGACCGTCCAGGCGGAAGAAACGCCTCGCCTGGTGCCAGGTTCGGGGGCAGCGCCACCTTGAACTTCCGCGCCGCTACGGGGACGACGGCCGCACGGGGCAGGCGCGCCGCGCCAAAGAAGCCGAAGAGCAACGCTGCCAGTGCCGACCAGGCAGCGCTCAAACCGAGAAAATCACGCCGTGGCAGGGGTTCGGGTTCCAGGCGCGAGCGTGCGGCCGCGCCAGCGGGTGCGGGCGTCGTGGTCATGCTTCACTCCAGTTCATGGTGAATTGCACTCGTTCCATGGTGATCGCGTCCACCGGACAGCGCATGGCGCAGAGGGCACAACGGATGCAGCGGTCTTCGTCCTTCAGAATGGCGGCGTTCTGGCTGCGGTCGGCTTCGCCGCCGAGCGTACGGTCGATCGCGGCATCCAAGTCGCTGCTCGTTTCCATGGCATCGAGCGAAACGATCTTGAGACACACGGTCGGACAGACATCGACGCAGCCGCCGCACAACACGCAGCGCGTGCCGTCGAACACCGGCGTCACACCACAGTCCAGACAGCGCGACCCTTCCCGGCGCGCCTCGGCCTCACTGTAGCCGATCTCCACCAGTGCGCCGGGGTGCTGGAATCGCTCGTGCGGTTCCCGGGTTCGTGGGTCAGTACGGCGCAGCGACTCGTAGCCGACTTCACGCCGGTACCGTTCCAGCGGAATGTTGGCCTCGACTGCCTCGGGACGGATGGCGTGGCCCGTAACGTGCTGGTAGACGGAGCGCGCCGCTTTCTTTCCCGAAGCGACGGCGTCGATGATCAGACGCGTGCCGTGCGCCAGATCGCCCGCGACAAACACACCCGGCGCCGTCGTCGCCAGCGAAGCTGGATCGACCTTCGGCCAGCCGGGGCGGAACTCCTCAACATCGGTGCCGCCGTTGCGCAGAAACGACAGATCCGTTGCCTGTCCGGCGGCGATCAGCACGGTGTCACACTCCACCGTATGCCGGTCGGCATCGTCGTACACCGGTGCGAAGCGGCGCGCTTCGTCGTAGACGCGCAGGCAGCGGCGGAAGGTTACGCCGGTAACCTGGCCGCTCGTATCGCGCACGATTTCGACCGGACCCCAGCCATTCAGCCGCTCGATCCCTTCTTCCTCACCTTCGCGGATCTCGGCCGTGTCCGCCGGCATCTCCTCGAGCGTCTCCAGCGATACCAAACGCACCCGTCGCGTACCGGGTAATCGTGCCGCCGTGCGGGCCGTGTCGTAGGCCACCTGGCGTAGAACCGTACGCGCAACGTCGTAGGCTACGTTCCCTCCACCGATCACCAGGGTGTCGTGGCCCAGATCAATCGGCTCGTTGAGCGACACCGCCCGCAGCAGATCGACGCCGCCGTAGACACGCGGGCCGCTCTCGCCGGCCAGACCGAGGGAGCGCGACCGCTTGGCGCCAACCGCAATGATTACCGCCGCATAATCACGCCGGAGTTCATCGAAGGTTACGTCGCGACCAACCTCCACGCCGCTGTGGATCTCGGCGCCGAGCGCCTCGATGACGGCGACTTCGCGCCGAATCAGCTCGCGGGGCAGACGGTAGTCCGGAACGCCGACGGCGAGCATGCCCGCCGATACCGGCTCGACCTCGAACACCACGGGGCGAAATCCCATCAGGGCCAAATCATGCGCCGCGGACAGTCCCGCCGGCCCGGCCCCAATGATCGCCACGCGCTCGCCGCGCGCCGGCTGGAATCCACCGCGCAAGAACGCCCGCAGCAACGCCGCCATCTCTTCGGCATCGGCCGAAATGGTGGGAACGTACGCACGCGTTGCCGCCAGCACTTCATCCGCAGGCCGGACATCGACGCCCGCCTGCTCACAGGCAAAGCGTTTGAGCGCCCGGATGGCGATCGGCCGATCCGGCCCCAGATAGTTCCCAACACTGTCGGCGCGCGGAATCTTGCCGCGCCGGCACGCCGCCTCGCACGGCGCGCCACAAACACGGCCGCAGATCGACGCAAACGGGTTCGGCCCGCGCGCGATGAGGTACGCTTCCTCGAAATTCCCTGCCGCAATGGCACGCACGTAGCCGCGGGCGTCGGTATGCACCGGACAGGCAATCTGACAGGAGATCAGATTTCGATGATACCCTTCATGGGGCACCTCGACCCGCAGCAACATCGGGGTACTAGGTGTACCTACATCACATTCCACAATGGAGAGACTCCTGGCCTCCGGTAGGCAAGCTTCGTACCTTCATCGCCGAGCTGCGGTGCCCGCAGTTTTGACCCGCCGCGCGCACCTCGGCTTCCGAGTTTCGAAAATCCATCAGATTCTTCTTCTCGTTTCTCGCGGCCGTGACTGCACCCCCCCAGTGCTGTTTTCGGCGAGAGAATAGTTAATGAGGTGGGCTTATGAGTATGATGCGGATCATAAAGACGCCGAATGTATTCAGGGCGAAATTCAGGAACCCGGAGTGGCGGAAGCCGAATTGGAACGTGACGCAGTCCCGATCCGAGTGTTCAGAAACCTCCATATGCGCTGGGGCTGCCGACACATCTATGATCGAAATCATATAGAATCACGCCGTCTTTGCCTATCGAGACACGAGCAGGCAGGCGTACAGCGCAAGAGGGGGGAACTGAAGTATGAGAACGCATTGGCACCGGGTGCTGGAGGTGACGATATGGTCGGCCGTGTGTGTCACCGTGGCGAGCGTCTCACCGGACCGGATCGAAGCGGATATCCGAGATCAGGTCACGCTGACGCTCAGTGACCGCGTCCGAGGCGAGTTTGTCGATTGGTTTGAACCGCCCGCGAAGAAGGCACCAGCAGGCACCCAGCGCTACGACTTTTTTGGCAACCAATTCAGGGCGGGCGCCAAGATCAGCGTGCCGCACACGCTGCTCACACTTGAGGTGCAGGACACGGAACTGGTCGATCTGCCCAACGGCGCGAGCCTGCCAGCTCCGCAGGGCAACCTGGGTCCCGGAGCAATTTACTTCGCCAACACCCACCAACGTGATCAAGAGGAGGTATTCCTCAAGCAGGCCAACCTGATGGTAACTGATCTGCCCGGGTTGACCGGCAGCACCACAACTTTTGGCCGCTTCGAATATAGTGACGGATTGGAAACCATTCCGACCGACCCAGCGTTGGCGTGGTTGAAGCGTGCGCGGATTGGAGAACGACTGGTGGGTCCGTTCGGCTACACGCACGTGACGCGCAGCTTCGACGGCGCGCGGCTGGCGTACGATACGCCGATGCTCAATGTCACCGCAGTCGGTACGCGCCCGACCGACGGCGGCTTTGAAATTAGTGCCAACCGCGAGATGGATGTCTGGCTGGCCGGATTGTCCTTGACGTTAAAGCAGCTGCCGGACGCGCCGCCTCTCGACGCCCGGGTCTTCTACCTCTACTACGAGGATGATCGAACGGACGCACTCAAAGCGGACAATCGCACGGCTGCCGACCGCCTGCTCGACCGCAAATCCATCAACGTCCATACCTGGGGCACGCATGCAGTGACCGTTGTCGATGCCGGTCCCGGTAAGATTGATGGGCTGCTGTGGGCCGCGGTACAGGCTGGCGAATGGGGCAAGCTCGGCCATCAAGGCTGGGCATATGCAGTGGAAACCGGGTATCAGTTTCCGCGCGCTTTTGCGCAACCATGGTTACGCGCCGGCTACAACCAGTCCTCAGGCAGCCACAACACGCTGACCCACGCGACGTTCTTCCAGATCATTCCCACCGCACGCGCGTATGCTCAGCTGCCGTTCTACAACTTGATGAACAACCAGGACCTGTTCGCCCAGCTCATCTTTAAACCGCATAGCCGGGTCACGGTGCGCAGCGACTACCACTGGCTGCAGCTCACGGAAGCGAAGGATCTGTGGTATTCAGGCGGCGGCGCGACCAGCAATCAGTTCTTCGGATTTGCGGGGCTTCCGTCTGGCGGGCACCACAATCTGGCACATCTCGCCGACATTTCGTTCACCATCTCCATCCTGAAGCAATTGTCGGCCTACGCGTATTACGGCAGGGCCTTTGGCCAGCAAGTGGTCAAGAGCACATTTTCAAGTGGTGATACGGCGAACTACGGCTACATCGAGCTCGCCTTCCGGTACTAGACCGAAGCTGCACCTCCCAGCGAGCGGGCTGGGGGCCGAAGAACGTCTTGACCACCTCGCAGTGGAGGCTGGATTCGTCGGCTGCGTACTGCTCAAAGAGGCGTTTGCCTTAGTACGTGACGAGCGCGGCTTGTGATAACCCACGCACGTGCTTCTCCAGATCCCTTCCCGCGTTGAAGACGATTCAGACGTCCGCTGGCGACCCGAAGGTGCCGAGAGCAGCGGTGCGCCGGTCGACTTCATCTAGCTCCTCCGAACTGAGGAGTCGTTCCGCCATTGGGAAGAGCACCTGATCTTCCTTGGCGATATGCCCACGTAGCAGGGTGATGATGTCTTCAGTCAACCGGCGTTGTGCCTCGAGGGAACCGGTGTGCACCGCGGTGGCAAAGTCCGCCAGGAGTTGCCGGAAATCTGCGTGCTCGGCGTTCATGACTGCCAGCGGCCCTTGGGCCGTCGGGAGGTGAAGCTCCAGCAGGGGAAAGAGGGCTTGCTCCTCAACCACAAAGTGGTGCAGAACCTCACCCTGCAGGTACGCGAGAAACGCTGCAAAGGCGGAGCCGCCCGCGCTGCCGACGGCCGCCAACTGCGCTAACACGCCCTCGTGCTGTGTGCCTAGCAGTTTGATCGTGGTGATCATGTGGGTCTTGTCCTTTCTGTCAACGCCGCCGTGCTCCGGTGGCCGGTGCCAGCGTATTCACGGGAGGAAGGCTAGGGCGTCTGCGGCCGATGTTGTATGATGCGGGTCATAGAGAATGAGCAGCATCGACGGACTGAAAGGGTTTCGCACTTTACCGGCGGTGGATCGTGGGCGGATTGCGGCGGCCACCCGCGAGCAGCGCGCTGATGCCGGAAAGACCATCTTCGTGGAACGGCAGCCAGCCGACACCTTCTGGGCGGTGAAGGAGGGTCTGGTGCATCTCGTCAAGCACGGTGCCGAGGGACGCGAGATCGTCCTCGAAGTCATTCCTCCGGGCGAGCTGTTTGGGGCTGTCGTAGCGCTCGAAAATCGCCCCTATCCCGCCTCGGCCGTTGCCGCGGAAGACAGCGTAGTGTGGAGAATGCCGGCGGCGCTGGCGCGTGAGCTGTGCCTGAAGTATCCGACGTTGCGCGCGGCGATCTTGGATCAGATGACCAGCCGGCTCCGCGGCGCCCACGAACGCATGCGGTCGGTGGCGCTGGAGCGTGTCGAGCAACGGCTGGCGCGGATGCTCCTGACTCTGGCAGAGAAGATCGGCCAACACAAAGACCGCCTGACGGTCCTGAACGTCACGCGTCAAGAGTTGGCCGACATGATCGGTACGACCGTCGAGTCGACGATCCGGATCACCAGCAAGTGGCAGCAGGCGGGCATCGTCAGTTCGTCGCGTCACCAACTCGGCCTGACCAATCCGGCGGCCCTGAGAAGGATCGCAGAAGGCGAGTCCGCAGACTGAGGCGGTTGGCGCTCGACCTGGTCGTGAGCGAGCTGATCCTGAACCACCTACGCGAGTTAGGCGTGAAGGTCGGCTTGCAGCCCTCACAGCGGCGAGCCGGGTGAGGCTGATGAGGGTACCCGTGGGCAAGCAGCGACAACCGGTCTGATCATCCACGAGCTTCTTCGCGAGTTACGGCGGTAGGTGTCGTGGTGCGGCGGGTGACGGCAGTCACCTGCACGAAGTGGAGCTCGGGGGTACTGTCCGGTTTTGAGGCCCAGTGTCCGGATTTCAGCGGACGGCCCCGAGCCCTTGAATGTTATTTCTGGAGCGGGCTGGAACAGCGGCGACAGAATCGCCTTGCGGCGCAAGAGCTTTCGCGGAAATCACATCATTTGGCAATTGTGATTTGTCCCTGTTTCGGACGCCTCACGTCACGGCATTTTCCCTGATAATAGCCATCAAATGTCTTGACAATGGTCATCTAGGAGAGCAGACCACTATCTGTGCCATCACAACATGTGACGCAGTGTATGCGATTGGCGGCTACCGCTTGGCTCTTTACACGGCGCCAGCGTCATACGCATCAATTTTCGGACTTCGATGTCGGGGGGGCAGATGAATCCAGCATCAAATGTCCACGTGAGAGGCCATCGGGCATGAACCCAGTTCGGCAACTGCTGCGACCCCGCCAACACATCCGCTTGACCGACCGCAAGCTGGCCAAGGAGCAGCTCCGCACTCTTGCGCAGCAGCAGGCCGCGCTTGCGGACCTTGGCCAGCAGGCGCTGGCGGCCACCGATCTAGCCGCCCTGATGGACACTGCGGTCAGCTTGGTCGCCGAGACGCTCGCGGTCGAGTACGGCAAGGTCCTGGAGCTGCTGCCGGATGGCAGCGCATTGCGCTTGCAGGCCGGGGTAGGCTGGCAGGACGGGCTGGTGAGGGTGGCGACGGTGAGCGCAGGCACCGAGTCCCAGGCCGGCTACACGCTGCTCTCCGATGAAGCGGTGGTGGTCAAAGATCTGCGCACGGAGACCCGCTTCACTGGGCCGCCGCTGCTCCGTGACCACGGAGTCGTGAGCGGCTTGAGCGTCATCATCCGTGGTCAGGAACGTCCGTTCGGTGTGCTGGGCGCACATACAGCTAGGCAAAGGGCATTCTCGGCGGACGACATTCACTTCGTGCAATCAGTTGCGAATGTGTTGGGTCAGGCGATCCAGCGCCAGCAGGCGCAGGAGGCGTTGCGGGAGAGCGAGGCGCGTCTCGACGGCATCATCGACTCGGCGATGGATGCGATCATCACCGTCGATGCCGATCAGCGCATCGTGCTTTTCAACCCTGCTGCCGAGCAGATGTTTCGTTGCCCTGCCGCGCAAGCGATCGGGCAGCTGCTTGATCGCTTCATTCCGGAACGTTTTCGCGTCGCGCATCGGGAGCAGATCCGCGCCTTCTTCGATCGAATAGGCGCTACCAGGCGCATGAGCGGTGCGCTGGGCAGCGTCGCCGGCCTCCGTACCGGCGGTGAAGAGTTCCCGATCGAGGCCTCGATCTCCAGCATAGAAGTCGCGGGGCGGAAGCTGTGCACGGTCATCCTGCGCGACATTACCGAGCGCCAGCGGGCGGAGGCGGCGTTGCGCGGCAGCGAGCAGCATTTCCGCTCACTGATCGAGAAGGCGTTGGACCTGGTTGCAATTGTGGACGCCGACGGAACCTACCGCTACGCCAGCCCGTCCCACGTGCAGACATCGGGATTCACACCCGATGAGCTCATGGGCCGGAACGGGTTTGATTTCGTTCACCCAGACGATCGGCCGGAACTGTCCCTTGGGTTGGCGGAGGCGATGCAGGATCCCTCTACAGCAGTAACCACGGCATTTCGCTTTCGGCACAAAGACGGCTCGTGGCGCGCCGTGGAAGCCGTCATCAGAAACCTCTTGGATGACCCGGCGGTCGCGGGGTTGCTCGTCAACGCCCGTGACATCACCGAACGCATGCGAGCCAAGGAAGCATTGCGTGAAAGTGAGGAACGCTACCGCCGGCTGGCGGACAACGCCCACGACCTGATCGCCGAGGTGAGCATGGACGGGCAACTCTTGTATGTCAGCCCCAATCACAAGGAAGTGTTGGGCTACGACCCGAGCGAGCTGGTCGGCAGAAGCGGTTTTGAATTGATGCATCCCGATGATCTCGCCCATGTCACAGCGCTGTTTGCCACACAGTCGGCCAAGGCGATGTTTCGCTTTCGGCACAAGAACGGAGAGTGGCGCCGGTTCGAGGGCGCGGGCAAGGCATTTCGGACGGCGAGCGGCGAGCACCGTGCAGTGATCATCTCCAGGGACGTCACCGAACGCATGCACGCGGAAGAAGAGATTCGTCGCCTGAACGTGGAACTCGAGCAGCGCGTCCTTGAGCGCACCGCCCAACTCGAAGCCGCGAACAACGAACTGGAAGCCTTCAGTTACTCCGTGTCACACGATCTGCAAACCCCGCTGCGACATATCAGCGGATTCTGCACGCTCTTGCTGGGGGGCAGTGCGGACCAGCTGGATGAGCGAGGGAAGCACTACCTCGATCGCGTGTGTAGCGCCGCGGAGCGCATGGGGCAACTCATCAACGATCTGCTCGGCCTCTCACGACTGACGCTCGGCGCCATACGGTGGCAGCCGGTCAACCTGAGCGCCCACGCACAAACCATCGCCGAGGAGTTGCAGAAGACGCAGCCGGATCGGCAGGTGGAATTTGTCATCGCGCCGGGGCTGGCGGTGCGCGGCGATGCGGGGTTGTTACGGGTGGCGCTGGAAAACCTGCTCGGCAACGCGTGGAAGTACACCAGCAAGCACCCCCACGCGCGGATTGAATTCGGCGTCACGCAAGTGAACGGGCAGACGGCGTATTTCGTGCGCGATGATGGCGCCGGCTTCGACATGGCGTACGCCGGCAAGCTCTTCGGAGCCTTTCAACGCCTGCACGACGCCACGGAGTTCGAGGGCTCGGGCATCGGCCTGGCAACCGTGCAACGCATCGTTCGTCGGCACGGCGGCCGCATCTGGGCCGAAGGCGCCGTCAAACGGGGCGCGACATTCTATTTCACGCTAGGGCCAACCAGCAGCAACGAGTGAGTTGATCGAGAGGCGCGACTGTTGGACTCCGGCAGGAACAGGCGACCATCCGGCGACGACGAGGGGCGCCGCGATACACAGTCCTCCCGGCCGCTTCGCGTCTTGCACGTGGAGGATTTTGAGTCCTACCGCACCGAGAAAAGCCCTTGTCCCCCAAGGGCTTTTTCTTTGTCGTGCCTGTCTTTTTTGGCTGGCCATTGGCTGGCGAGAGGTTGCTCTCTGGACCGTCGCGGGCACAGCTTCGGGCACAGTCAACTTAAGTTCTAGAGATAGTCACTTATGAGGAGAGTGTCGATTACGCACCAGGCGCTTACGATGCCGAGCTTCTCATAACGCCGCGCCATCCAAGGAGGAACAGCAGGAGGCCCAAGAGGCCTATGCCGCAGAAGCTTAGCACCGGAGCACCCACGCGGGGAGCCGCGCCCGCCTCGCCTTGAAACGTCAACCCGTCGATCGTATCTCCAATCGCTCCGAACGGACTGAAGCCGGCGCCCAGGGCAGCGCCGGTCAAGTCGTAGGGTTGCACCAAGCCTCCCTCAAGCCCGATCCACAGAATGCCCGCCTGTGGGTCATACGCGAGAGCGCCAGCGTTGCTGGGCGTTGAGAACTTGAAAGTGAAGATGTTCGTCGTGGGGTCCCAGACACCAACTTCCCTGGCGCCCCAATGTGTGATCCAGAGCTGGGTGCCGACGACCGCCATACCGACGACGTCCGTGTCTTGCGGAGCGCTGAACGTCTGGATCACGTTCCCGTTCCCTGGGTCGATCTGTTGGATCATGTCCGACCAGTGCGCGTGGTAAAAGTTTCCATTGAAGTACTGCATTTCCTCGTTACAGCAACTGGACGGAAACCCGGCGCTGACGGTGCTCAGGAGATTACCGGCGTAGCTGACGGTGCGCAGCGTGTTCGAGTCCGGGTCCCCGGCAAACAGAAAGCCTGGACCGTCGCCGATTCCGTTCAGGGGGAAAGAGAGCGGGATATTGGTCTGGCTCACAAGGTTGGGACCATTCACTGTGGCTTTGGCGAGGACGCTCGGCAGACTGTTGAACACGAATCTGTCCGAGCCGATGAAAAGCGTGCCGGCGTATGTGGCCGTGGCCGATAGCGTAATGCCGAGGGCAACGATGGTCAGCAGTTTGCGCAAGGCCCTTCCTCCCTCTCCGTGGAAAAACGCTACAGGAGGCCTATATCGCCATACTGATATGGACTTGTCAAATGACCGATCATGTTGTTGGCGGCGACGCAAAAGCGCGTGAACCTGGCGAAGACGGCGCGGCGCGAACGCGTCCGTCGGCATCGTGCAGTCCGACCGACGAGGGAGGTTCCTCTACTTCCGGTGCCAATTTCGAGCGCGAGTTTCCGCCCATCCTTGGCGTGGGATCGCTGAGAACACGACAGAGGGATGTTACGCTGCGCAAATTCTATAACTCTACAACTATGGGATTTCGGCGGAAACCCGAGTGTCGCAAGGGTTTCGCGATAGAAACGAGCCGTTCAGGCGGCGGCCTGTGCGCCGGAATCCTGCCCCAAGCGCTTCCACTCGCGGGCGGTGAGTTCGAGCACGCAGCGGGCCGGATGAGTCAAATGATCAGTGCGCCCTGCTGCGGCGAGTCTCTGCGCAATCAGCGCGGCGATATACTGTGCGGTGCTCGCGGCGAAGGCAGCCGCCATATTCATGTGCGCCGTGGCAGCGCCGCACCGCTGCGCGATCTCGCGGGCGCAGATGGCTGCTAACAATCCGCAGCTGCTAAACCCATCTTGCGTCCTACTTTTCAGCCTCTGGTTACCCCGAGCCGCCGACCCGCATATCTGAAATAGCACCACGGCGGTCTGCGCACTGCATCCGCCAGTCAGTCGCGCAGCTCAACGCCTTGCAGCTCCTGTGGCACCATCTTTGCGACGCCGATGGATCAGAGAGACGAACGACGAGGAGGTCTCAGATGTTCACTCCAGAGATTCTGACAGTCCCGGTTTTCAACGCATTGGGCAGCGGCACAGTGCTGTGGCCCACCGTCGGAGCGGTGTTGGCGTGGATGCTGATTGCGGTGTTCGTGGGCAGCTCGCTCGGGTTGCTGCGAGAAGCGCTGCGTGGGACGGAACGGACCCGTGTAGCGAAGAAGAGAGTGGTTGAGTCTCATCTCACCCCTGTTGCGCCTGCCCACGGCTGCGGTGAGGTAGCGTAGGCTGGACGGCATCGACTTGGTGCAGGAGAACTGTGCTTCCAGATCGCCGTTCCCTCGCACGATGCACCATCTCGCTATAGCCGCTGCTCAAATGTAGGCTCCAAAATGCAGGCTCCAAATAGTCATGCAGCGACGAAGGCAACTGGCCCTCAACGATCCTTTGTTGCGAGACGCAATGGTGGCGCAGTCGAAGGCGTTCGTCACGCGCTTTGGGCGCGAGCCCACCACCCAAGATCACGTCTTTTTCTGTTGGCACTCCGACACGCCGAAGGCAATGTGTGACTTGTGTTTCGCGGAATATGAGCGGGCGATC
>JBIOJG010000043.1:0-52741 GCA_044450645.1 Binatia bacterium | reverse complement strand
GTTGCGCCGCCCGTTGGGCTACTTTTCCGCTGCATCGTTCTGTTCCTCCCTGCTCGTCGTCGAACTTCGCAAGAGATCAACGATGACAGGGGTTCCAGAACGATGCACCCCTTTTAACTCTCCTCAACTGCTCTTTTCGGGCTCAGAGAAACTCGACAGACTCGGAGGGCGAAGAAAGCAACCTTAGTCGCCGATGATCTTGATCAGCACGCGCTTGGTGCGGTTGCCATCGAATTCGCCATAGAAGATCTGCTCCCACGGGCCGAAGTCGAGCGCACCGCCGGTCACCGCCACCACCACCTCGCGTCCCATCACCTGCCGCTTATGATGCGCGTCCCCGTTGTCCTCGCCGGTACGGTTGTGATGGTAGCGTTTCGGACTGGGATCGTACGGCGCCAGGTGTTCCAGCCAGCGGGAGAAATCGTCGTGCAGGCCGGGCTCGTCGTCGTTGATGAAGACACTCGACGTGATGTGCATGGAGTTTACCAGACACAGACCCTCCTGAATGCCGCTTTCCACCAGCGCCTGCTGCACCTCTGGCGTGATGTTGATGAAATCCATTCGCTCCTCCACATGGAGCGAAAGGGCTTTCCTGAAGCTACGCATGCGGCAATAGTGGCGCGGTAGGGATCGACATGCAACCCGTGAACTTCAGCGCCCGTAGAAGCGCGACGGGCTCGCTCAGGTTAAAGTCCCAGCACGCCGAAGAGGGTGTGAAGAGGGGTCTTTCGCTACAGTTGGAACCGTGCCACCTTCAATAGTTACTCACGAAGGGAGGAGGATCATCCAATGGTCTATGAAGTGAAGACAGCGTTGAAGCCCACCGGTCTCTCCGGTATCTCCGAAGAGCAAATCGCCCAACACTGGCGCCTCTACGAGGGCTACGTCACCCAGGTCAACGGGCTTCGCAAGGAGCTTGAAACACTCGCCAAAGAGGGAAAGGGTGCGGCGCCGTCGTACGCCGACCGCCGCCGCCGTCTCGGTTTCGAGTACAACGGAATGGTCTTGCACGAGTACTACTTCGGGAATCTCAAGGCCAATGTGCCCGAACCCGGGGCCACAGGTGTGCTCAAGAAGGCCATTACGGGACAATTCGGCACCTTCGACGCGTTCAAGGACGATTTCGTCAACACCGGTGCGAGCCGCTCCATCGGCTGGGCGATCCTGTACCTAGATCCTGCCACCGGAGCCCTGAACAATCATTTCGTTCAGCTGCACGAGGAGGGCAACGTCGCCGGCTTCGTGCCCATCCTCGTAATGGACGTGTGGGAACATGCCTATATGGTCGACTACGGTGCCGGGGGCCGGGCACAGTATATCAAGGCGTTCTTCAGCAACGTGAATTGGCCGGTCGTGGAAAAGCGCCTCGTCGAGGCGATGGAAAAGAAGATCACAGCGAGATTCTGAAATGCCGGCAAGGGGCGCGGTCGGCCGCGCCCCTGCCGAACAAGGGCGGCGCCCGTTGCCCTTGCACAGCCAGAGTTGTATCAATCGCCTCGGCATGTTCGAGCTCGACGAAACCCAGCGGATGCTGGAGAGCGTCATTCGGATGTGGTGCGAGGAGAATCTCGCGCCCGCGCTACCGGCATTGGAAGCGGGGGAGATGCTTCCCTATGAATTGCTCCGGCGCCTGGCGCGCGACCTGGCGATTTCGGCACCTCTCGTACTGGTGGCAGAGCGCCGCGCGGCGAAGCTGCGCGGCGGCGCGACCGCAGGCGGCACGACCGCAGGCAGCGGTTCCCCCGATGTCCAGGATAGCGCCGGTAGCGGCTTCGGTGGCGACCCGATGCTGACCAGCGTGCTTTTGAAGGAGATCTCACGCATTTCACCGGGATTTGGCATGGTGTTCATCGCCACCCTCGGCTGCGCCATGACCATCCTGTCGCGTGGATCGGCGGAGGTGATCGAGCAGTATGCCCTGCCCATCTTTCGCTTCGAGAAGATCGGCGCCTGGGGGCTCACTGAGCCGGGTGCGGGAAGCGACGCTTTCGGCGGCATGCGAACGACGGCGATACCCGATGGCGACGATCTCGTCCTCAACGGCCAGAAGACGTTCATCAGCAACGCGCCGTTCGCCGATGTATTCGCAATTTACGCGCGCATCGACACCGGAGAGACGCCGAGACCGATACGGCCAATCGTGGTTGCGAGGGGAACACCGGGGCTCGACACCGGCAAGCCCATGCGCAAAATGGGCATGCACGATTCGCCGACCGGCGAGATCTTCCTGAACGATTGCCGCGTGCCGCGGCGAAACCTGATCGGGGAGATCGGCACGCCCACCAGCGCACGCGGCGGCGCCGCGCTGGAGACGCTGAATCTCGAGCGCACGGTGATGCCCGCCATGTGTCTCGGTATCATCGAGCGCTGTGTCGAAGAATCGGTGCGGCACGCGAAGACACGCCAGCAGTTCGGGCACCCGATCGGAGAATTCCAGGCGATCGCGTTCAAGCTGGCGCGCATGGAACTGGCGCTCGAGAACGCCCGCAACCTGGTGTTCAAGCTCGCCTGGGCCCAGCGTACCGGCAAGCTGGATGCGCGGCTCGCGTCGCTGGCGAAGCTCTACTGTGCCGAAGAAGCGGTGCGCGTCTCCCTCGACGCCATCCAGATCCACGGCGGCGCCGGCTACATGGCCGAGTTGCCCCTGGAGAAACTCATGCGCGACGCCAAGATGTTCGAAATCGGCGGCGGCACCAACGAGATGCAGCTGCAAACGATTGCGCGGGCGCTGTTGGCGTGATCTCTAAATGTAGTGTTTCAACCGCGGCCAGATCTCTCTGAGCGGCCGCCTCAAACCCCGGCAGACATACACCGGCTGATCGTTTTCGAACGGCATGCAATAGCTGCACCGCACGGCACCGACCCGCTCCACTTTTTCGAACAACGATTCGAGGTCCCGGGAGACACCGCCTACAACGATCACCACGTCCCCGGAGTAATTGCCGGGACCCCACAGCCAGTAGTTGTTGTGGCCGCTGACCACACCCGGAAGTCGCCGCACCTTGCCCAGAAACTCGATGGCGCCGGCTTCCCCGTAATTCGAGGCATAGATGACCGCCTTCGCTCGTTCTTCAGCCGGCAGACTTTCGTAAGCGATCGAGACGGCACTCACGACATCTTCCCAGCCGAACATGTCGGCGAAATACTGAGGAAGCTCTCCCAACTTCTGGGTCTCCGACGTGGCGCCCTTGGCGCCTTCCCCGAGGTGAAGCAAGCGCGCATAGCGGACCAAAGTGTCCACCGGTAGGACAGGGAGCGCCAACGGCGCGGTGATGATCCCACCGATCGCCAGCCCGGAAATACAGGCTGGCCTCAGCCACTCCCTGCCTGAGCGTTGTACGACCTTCTCGAAAACGACAGCGCCCGCCGCAAGCAGCAGCGGATAGATCGGCGCGAGGTAGTACGGCTTGGCCTTCTGCACAATACACACGGCAAGGACGACAACGTAGATCCAGCCGCAGAAGCGATAGCGCTGCCCCTGCCGCGAGAAGAAGTACCCGAGACCTGCCAGCCATATCGGCAGTGTCAGCGGCTGCATCATCAGGATCTGCTGCGCCACGAAGTCGACCGGAGAGAGCGCCGCGATCTTGTACGCCTGTGCGTTGCGCATGAACTCGATGGTCGGCCAGTCGTGGGCGATCTCCCACACGACGTTGGGAAGAATAATCGCGGCCGCGGCACCGGCGCCGAGCCACAGCCACTTGTCCAGCAGCCGCTTCCGCTCGCGCGTGAGCAGCAAAGCCATCACAACCCCGAAGCCGAAGAACAGCATCGAGTGCTTGTTCTCCACCCCGAGCCCGGCCACGATCCCGAACAGGAGCCAAAGCTTCGAGTGCTCCGTGTCCACGATGCGGATGAGGACGTACGCGGCCATCATCCAGAACAGCGGCTCGAAGGCGTTCATCGAGAAGAAATTCCCCACCGCCAGGTAAAACGGTGCGACAATAACGGCGAGTGCAGCAAGGCCTTGGGCAAAGCGCCCGCCGCCGAGCGCCCGTGTTATCGCGGCGATCAAGAGAACAAGCAACGCTCCGGCCACCGCCGGCAGGAAGCGGATGGCGGAGAGCGAATCCCCGATGAGCCAGCGCACACCGGCCAATAGCAGGATGGAAAGCGGCGGGTGGTCGACGTAACCGAAGTCGAGATGCGCGCTGCAGGCGATGTAGTAAAACTCGTCTCTGAAGTAGCCGTATTGGGTGTTCGTGAGCAGGTGAAGCACGAAGGGAACAGCGGCCAGGCCCATAACAACCGCCGTCTCCCGCATCCCGTTACTCAGCTTCGAAACGTCAGCCATGCGCTCGTCGACGCCTCCCCTGCCGCTTGAATTAGCACATCTCTGGAGTACGGTGCGTACGGCATGATCGTCGAAGTTCGTTCCGTTTCAAAGCGCTTTGGGGATCGGCTGGCCGTCGACGATGCCAGCCTCGATGTTCCACCCGGTCTCTGCTTCGGGCTTCTCGGCCCGAATGGAGCGGGGAAAACCACGACGCTACGGATGATCTACGGCGTGACGCACCCGAGCAGCGGGAGCATTCGTGTCTTCGGCATCGATGTTACCCGCGACCCGCGCCGTGCGCGGGCGCGTCTGGGTGTGACCTTGCAGCAGAACGTCCTCATAGAAGCCCTTTCGCCGAAAGAGAACCTAAGGGTCTTTGGCCGCTACCATTTGCTGCGCGAGCCGGAGCTGTCGCGGCGTGCCGACGAGTTGATCGACTTTCTCGAGCTGCGCTCGCACGCCGCGGTACCCGTCCGGCAACTCTCGGGCGGCTTCCAGCGTCGCCTGGCAATTGCGCTGTCGCTGATGAACGGACCCGAGCTGCTGATTCTGGACGAACCGACCACCGGGCTCGACCCCGCCGTGCGTCTGGCGCTGTGGTCGCGCGTCCGCGAGCTGCGCGCGGCCGGCACGACCGTATTGCTCACGACCCACTACATGGACGAAGCCCAGCGACTGTGCGACCGGGTGGCCATCATGTCGTTCGGGAAAGTCATTGGCGAGGGCGCACCTGCCGAGCTCATCGAGACCCGCCTGGCCCGCGAGACCGTCGAGCTGGACTGTGCGCCGGACGAAGAACGCGTGTTCCTCGACGGCGTCCAGGCCTCGGCCCCGCGCGTGCGTGCCGGCCGACGGCTCATGGTGTATCTCGACGACGCCACCACGCTTGCCGCCCGTGTTCGCCGGCGTGACCCTGATGACCTTCGATCACTCGTCGTCCGGCCGACAAACTTGGAAGACGTCTTTCTCTCCTTGACCGGCACCAACCTGGAGTGGGGACAGTAACTGGCTTATGGCTTGTGGCCTATGGCTTCTGACCATCGTGTCATCGGCGATCCAGGATAGCGATTTGCTATAGGCTATAAGCCATATGCCATTAGCGGTCTTCAGCCGATGAGTCTCTCACTACCCCACGCGCTCTCCGTCTGGCGGCGCAATGCGGCCATGTATCGCCGCACGTGGATGTTGAACATCCTGCCGAATTTCTTCGAGCCCGTCCTCTACCTGGCCGCTATTGGCGTCGGTGTCGGGGGATACATCAGCCAGATCGGCGGCACGTCGTACCTGCAGTTTCTGGCGCCTGGACTGGTATGTGTCGCGGCGATGAACGGCGCCAGCTTCGAGGTGACGTACAACATCTTTGTCCGCCTGACCTTCGAGAAGTCCTACGACGCCATGTTGACAACGCCGATCGAGCCGGATGACGTGCTGGCCGGCGAAGTGCTGTGGGCAATAACGCGTTCGTGCATCTACGGCGGCTGCTTCTTCATCGTCATCGCCCTCTTCGGCCTGGTCCCGCGGCCCGCCGCGTTGTTGCTGCTGCCGATCATTCCGCTGACGGGACTGCTTTTCGCCGCGCTCGGTATGGCCTTCACACTGCGCATCCCCAACATCGACCTGTTCAGCTTCTACTTCACGCTGTTTCTGACGCCGCTGTTCCTGTTTTCCGACATCTTCTTCCCGTTGAAAGAGCGGCTCTCGGGAATGTGGCTATGGGTGGCAGAGATTCTGCCGCTGCTGCATCCCGTCCGCATGGCCCGAGCCGCGTTCCGTGGCGAAGCTTCGCCGCTTCTACTGTGGGACTTTGCGTACATGCTCGCTCTCTCAGGATTGCTTCTCACCTGGGCGCGCCGCAGCGTCCGCCGCCGATTGACCAGCTAGGAGCTGACCGACCGGTATCTGGAGTAGAACCGGTCGCTGCACAACGACATCCTGTTGTCGTTCTGGCGAGGAAGCGATCCCGATGACATCGCGCGTGCGATTGACGGAACGCGCGGCTCCAGTTGACCTCGGCACAGCCGCTCGATAGCTTCGGACTCGCTGATCATGCCCGCGCGCCAGTTCACCGCCGCAGCGGTCCAGCTCTGTGCCGGATCGGATAAGGCTGAGAATCTCGACAAGGCGGAATCGTTTGTCGCCGCGGCAGCCCGTCAAGGCGCCCGGCTCGTCGTCTTACCCGAGGTGTTTCTGTGGCGCGGACCGCGCGCGGAAGAACGCAACGGTGCCGAGCCGATCCCGGGCCCGAGCACGGCGCGTCTCGCGGACCTGGCACGAGGCCTGAAGCTGTACCTTCTGGCGGGCTCCATCCTCGAACGGACCGCTGGCGACAAAGTTTTCAATA
Organism: Binatia bacterium; assembly: GCA_044450645.1. Classification (GTDB taxonomy): domain Bacteria; phylum Desulfobacterota; class Binatia; order HRBIN30; family HRBIN30; genus JAGDMS01. Next base: position 46,124 of record JBIOJG010000043.1, on the reverse strand, counting down.
CGAGTCTTCTGTTCGACCCCCACGGCGAGATCATCGGCCGTTACCGCAAGACTCACCTGTTCGACATCGACCTTCCGGGTCGCGTCACCATCCGCGAGTCTGACACCCGCATCGCGGGGGACGAGGCGGTCACGGTGCCGACGGAACTGGGGGTGATCGGGATGAGCGTGTGTTACGACCTGCGCTTTCCGGAACTCTACCGGCGACTCACTTTGGCCGGGGCAGAGATCATCACCATTCCCTCCGCTTTCACCTTCCCTACCGGCGCCGCGCACTGGGAGATCCTGCTGCGCGCCCGGGCGATCGAGAATCAGGTCTACATCATCGCCCCGGATCAAATCGGCCGCAGCCCGAGCGGCCACGTCGATTTCGGCAACTCCATGATCGTCGATCCCTGGGGCAAGCCGCTGGCACGCGCCGCCGATCGCGAGATGGTGATCGTCGCCGAGATCGACCGGGAGTATCAGCAGAAAGTCCGGCGAGAACTGCCATGCCTCGATCACATCAAGTTCGGAAGGTAGGGGCGCAGCGTCGAGCCTCAGCCCTCACCCCTGCCCTCTCCCAGAGGGAGAGGGAGCTAGAGGTGGACCCTTCCCAGGGGGCGAGGGAGAAGAAAGAAAGCGCCGCACCCGTCAAGTCCTTCTTCCGTGTCGTCACCACCGACGAGGCACGGGAACGGATCGCGGCGTTTCCTCCAGTTGGAACGGAGGTGGTTCAGGTTGCCGGCGCGCTGGGACGTGTGCTTGCGCGAGATCTGACCGCTCCCACGGACCTCCCCCAGTTCCATCGCGCCAACATGGACGGCTACGCGGTCCACGCCCAGGACACCTTCGGTGCTTCCGCCAGCATCCCTGCGTATCTCAAACTGATCGGTTCCGTCGAAATGGGAAAGGCGCCAACGCGCACGGTGCGGAAGGGCGATGCCATGCGCATCGCCACCGGCGGCATGCTGCCGAGCGGTGCCGATGCGGTGGTGATGATCGAATACACCGAGGAACTCGGCGACGGCACCGTCGAAGTGCATCGCAACGTGGCACCGTGGGAAAACATCCTGCGCACCGGTGAAGACATCGTCAAGGGAGAGCCTATCTTCGCACGGGGGCGACGCCTGCGCGCACGCGACCTGGGAGCGCTGACGGGAATCGGCATCACACACCTACCCGTCTTCCGGCGGCCGCGGGTGGCCTTGATCTCCACCGGAGACGAAATCGTTCCGCCCGACGCCAAGCCGCGGCCCGGACAGGTGCGCAACATCAACACCTATGCCTTGATCGCCATGGCGACCGAGGCAGAGAGCACGGTCACCGACTTTGGTGTGATCCCCGATCGTACCGAGAGGCTGCGGCAAGCCCTGAGGACGGCCCTTTCTCGCCATGATGTCGTGCTCATTTCCGGGGGCAGTTCGGTCGGCGCCAAGGACATGACGCTGGATATCATCACCTCCTTCCCGCGTTCCGAGATTCTCTTCCACGGCATCTCCGTGGCGCCGGGAAAGCCGACCATCCTGGCACGCGCGCTGGGCAAGCCCGTCCTCGGGCTTCCTGGCCATCCGGTCTCGGCGCTGGTGATTTTCGAGGTCTTCGGCGCGCCGCTCATCCGTGTCCTCGGCGGTGAAGACCGCGGCGCTGTCTTCGCGCCGCGGCGTACGATGCGCGCGCGTCTGAGCCAAAACGTCGCCTCGCAGCCGGGACGCGAGGACTATGTCCGGGTGACACTGGCACAGCGCGACGATTGCTGCGTCGCCTTACCGATGGCGGGCAAGTCAGGCGCCATCTTCAATCTGGTCAAAGCCGATGGGCTGGTCCGAGTTCCCGCGAGCGCTGAGGGTCTCAACGAAGGCACAGAGGTCGAAGTGATCCTCTTATGAGGCACTGTGTCCGCTCGTCCTTGACTCTAGCGGTGGCCCGGGCTATACGGCTCACTCAAGTTTTCTGAAGCAGCTCGAACAACCGATGCGTACTCTGAGCGACCGTTGGCGAACGGAGGATGAAAAAACGGCTTGAGGGGCTGCTTCAGCAGGCGTTATTGAGAGCCACAAAGGGGGGAGCGCTGAAGTTGGAAAGCCTCCCCCCTTTGTTTTTGGAGATGCCCAAGGACTCCAGCTTCGGCGATCTCGCGTCGACCGTCGCGTTGACGCTTGCCCGCCAGCAGCGGAAAGCCCCGCGAGCCATCGCCGAGATCATTGTCGAGCACATCGAAGACCCGGGGGGTATCCTGGCGGCCACGGAGATCGCCGGCCCTGGGTACATCAATTTCCGCTTTTCGTCTCGCTTCTGGCAGGAATGTCTCGCCGACATCGAGCGCGCAGACTACGGTCCGGCAGCGTTCGGTGAGGGGCGAAAGGTCTTGGTCGAGTTCGTCAGCGCCAACCCCACGGGGCCACTGACGATCGGCCATGGTCGCAATGCGGTCCTCGGTGATGCCATTGCCCGCTTACTCGAGGCCACTGCCCACCACGTCAGCCGCGAGTACTACTTCAACAACGCCGGCCGCCAGATGACGCTGCTGGGGCAGTCCGTACGCGCCCGCTATCTCCAACAGCTGGGCCAGTCAGTTTCGTTTCCGGACGACGGCTACGTTGGCGAATACATCATCGAGATTGCGCGTAAGCTGGTCGAAGAGCACGGGGACCGGTTGATCGACGAGCCCGCGACCGGGCGGTTCAAGGCAGTCGCTGAAAGCACCATCTTGGCCGACATCGAGTCGACGCTTGCCCGTATGGGCATCCACTTCGATGCGTACTTCAACGAGGATTCTCTCTATGCCGGCGGTCAAATCGCGGAGATCGTCGCCGAGTTACGGGCACGCGACCTCGCCTTCGACCGCGACGGGGCGGTGTGGCTGCGCGGCGAGCCGCTGGGCCTGGACAAGGACCGGGTGCTGATCAAGTCGAGCGGCGAACCGGCATACCGCCTCCCTGACATTGCCTATCACCGGGAGAAGCTCCATCGCGGTTTCGACTTGCTCATCGACGTCCTGGGAGCCGATCACATCGCCGAGCACCAAGAGGTGCGCGCCGCCCTCCAAGCCCTCGGCTCCGACGCCGAGAAGATCAAGGCCGTCATCTACCAGTTCGTCACCCTCACGCGCGGCGGCGTGCAGGTCAAGATGTCGACGCGCCGAGCCGAGTACGTCACCGTCGACGAGTTGCTCGACGAAGTCGGCAGCGACGTGGTCCGGTTCTTCTTCCTGACGCGCAAAGCTGACAGCCATCTGGAGTTCGACCTCGACCTCGCCAAGAAGCAGTCCGCCGACAACCCCGTCTTTTACGTCCAATATGCACACGCCCGCGTGTCGAGCATATTTGAGCAAGCGGCCAAACAAGGCCTTCACGCAACCACCGCAGCCGCATCCCACCTCGAGACGCTCACGGCGCCGGAAGAGGTCGCGGTGGTCAAGCTCCTGGCACAGTATACTGACATCGTAGAAGACGCCGCGCGGGCCCTTGAGCCGCACCGCGTAGTGTTTTACTTGATTGACTTGGCGAGCGAGTTCCACCGCTTTTACAACCGGCAGCGGGTCTTGACCGATGACCCCGAACGAACGGCCGCGCGACTATACTTGGCACGCGCGGTGCAAATTGTGGTTCGCAAGGGACTAGACTTGTTAGGGGTGCGCGCCCCGGACAAGATGTGAGACACAACGATGCTGCGACGCATGGGATCGGCGGGTCTGGGATTCGGACAGCTTTTCGCCCTCATCTTTGGCTTCCTGATTACCTCGGCACTGATCTTTTTGTTCGGGATCTGGGTGGGCCGCGATGTCACGGAGCGGCGCCTGGCACAGGAGGAACGCATCGTCCGCATGACCGTCCCAGAGCAACCGACGCCGAAAGAGGAAGAAAAGGACGTCGACCTCTCCTTCTACCGCGGCTTGAAGGAAAAAGCCTACCAGCGACTGCAGGAGACCGCCGCCCCGGTTCCATCCACGCCCACCCCTGCTCCGGTCGCACAGACCAGCACGCCGACCAGACCGCCTCGACGCGTCACCGAGAAACCGAAGCCAATTGCCACCTCGGCTCCACCCGCACGAGCGAAACAAGGGGAGATGCCGGCGCCCGGGAAGGAATGGGCGGACGCGGGATGGACCGTCCAGGTCAACGCCACCACGAATCCGCAGCAGGCGAGCGACTTGGCGCGCGGGCTTCGGGCAAAGGGATATGATGCCTACACTGTGCAAGCGCCGATGCGTGGGCAGACGTGGTACCGCGTGCGGGTGGGCCGGTTCACGAGTCGTGACAAAGCCAAGGAAATCGAAGCCCGCCTGAAGAGCAACGAAGGTCTGGAGAATGCCTACGTTACGCCGCAATGAAGGTGAACAGAAGGAAACGTGAACGAGCACGACTCAGGAGCACGACTCACGAATAATGTACACGCCTGATTTCGACGAATTCTGCGTCCTCGCACGGCACGGCAACCTCATCCCGGTCTACCGAGAAATCTTGGCCGACCTGGAGACACCGGTCTCGGCCTTCCTCAAGATCGATGACGGTGGCGACGCCTTCCTGCTCGAAAGTGTGGAAGAGGCGGAGAAGTGGGGACGCTACAGCTTCCTCGGGGTTGCACCAGAACTCGTCTTCCGCAGCAAAGGACGGAATGTCTGGATCGGTTCACCCGGCAGCCTGACCGCAGCTCGGGAAGTTGCCGATCCACTGGACGCGGTGAGGGAACTCCTCGGCCGCTACCGTCCGGTCACGGTGAAAGGGGTCCCACCTTTTTCCGGCGGCTTGGTGGGTTACGTCGGGTACGATCTGGTACGATTCTTCGAACGTCTTCCGGAACGCGCGACAGACGACCTGAACCTGCCCGATCTCTACCTCATGCTGGTTGATACACTGCTGTTGTTCGACAATACGGCACAGAAGATCAAGGTCGTGGGGCATGCATTTCTCAGCGAGGAAACGGATCTGCGCGCGGCCTACGATGCTACTTGCGCCAAAATCGACAAGCTGATCGAGCGTCTGAACTGTCGCGTCGAGGTTCCCACTCGGTTGCAGAACGTCGATGGACCTGCGGAGATACGATCGAACGTAACGCCAGATCGGTACCAAACCATGGTCCGGCAGGCCAAGGAGTACATCGTCGCCGGCGATGTCATCCAGGTGGTTCTGGCCCAACGCTTCGCCTGCCCGCTGCGGGCACACCCGTTCAACATCTACCGGTGTCTGCGGACGGTCAACCCGTCACCCTACATGTTCTACCTGCGGCTCGGCGATCATACGCTGATCGGCTCCTCTCCTGAGGTGATGGTGCGACTCGAGGGGCGCGAAATCACGGTCCGGCCCATTGCCGGCACGCGACCGCGCGGCACCGAAGAACGTCGTGATAGCGAGCTCGAGCGCGAGTTGACCTCCGATCCGAAAGAAATCGCCGAGCACATCATGCTGGTGGACCTGGGCCGCAATGACGTGGGACGCGTGGCCAAGACCGGGACGGTCAAGGTGACGAAGCAAATGTACGTCGAGCGCTACTCGCACGTCATGCATCTGGTCTCGAACGTGCGCGGAGAGCTGGTCGAGGGGGACAACTGCTTCGACGCCTTCCGCGCCACCTTTCCCGCCGGCACCTTGACGGGCGCGCCAAAGATCCGCGCCATGGAGATCATCGAAGAGCTGGAACCGGTACGCCGGGGCGTGTACGGCGGCGCCGTGGGGTACTTCTCGTTCTCCGGCAATATGGACACCTGCATCACGATCCGTACGATCTTGGTGAAGGACGGCACCGTTTACGTGCAAGCAGGCGCCGGTATCGTTGCCGAGTCCGATCCAGAGCGCGAGCACGCGGAGTGCGTCAACAAGAGCCGCGCCATGATTCAGGCCGTACGCCTGGCGGAAGCGATGTGAGAAACACGGTCAGAACATGCTGTTGATGATCGATAATTACGACTCCTTCACCTACAACCTGGTCCAGTACCTGGGCGAGCTTGGGGCCGAGGTGCGGGTGTATCGCAACGACGCCATCACGCTGGACCAGATCGCGGCCTTGCACCCCGACCAGATCGTCATCTCGCCGGGCCCGTGCACGCCCGCGGAGGCCGGAGTTTCCGTCGGCGTGATCGGCCGCTTCGCCGGCCGCATTCCGATCTTGGGCGTTTGTCTGGGGCATCAGAGCATCGGCGCAGCCTTTGGCGGCAACATCGTGCGGGCAGCGCGGCTGATGCATGGGAAGACCTCTCCCATTCATCACGACGGCCGCACGATTTTCCACGGCCTCAGTCAGCCGTTCGAGGCGACGCGGTATCACTCGCTCTTGATTGAGCGTTCCAGCCTGCCAGCGTGCCTCGAACTGAGCGCATGGACGGCCGAAGGCGAAATCATGGGCGTGCGCCATCGACAGCACCTTGTCGAAGGCATCCAGTTTCATCCCGAGTCCATTCTCACGATCGAGGGCAAGGACCTGCTAAAGAACTTCCTCGATCTTACGCGCGACACTCTCGGGTAGGCCTGTGAACATTCGAACAGCGCTGGCTCAGATTGTTGCCGGGAACTCGCTCAGCGAAACGGAGATGGAAGCCGTGATGCGCGAGCTCATGGCAGGCGCCGCCACACCCGCGCAGATCGGCGCTCTGCTTGTAGCGCTACGCATGAAGGGGGAAACGGTGGACGAATTAACGGGTGCGGTGCGCGCCATGCGGGAGTTTGCCGCCCCGCTGCACCTCCGGTCTGCCGTGGTCGTCGACACCTGCGGCACCGGCGGCGATCGGTGTGGAACTTTCAACATATCGACGGCGGCCGCGCTGATTGCCGCGGGTACGGGATTGACCGTGGCCAAACACGGCAACCGTGCAGTGTCAGGGACGGTTGGTGGCGCCGATGTCCTTGAAGCGCTGGGCGTCAAGATCGAGCTGCCGCCCGAACGCGTCGCCAGCTGCATCGATGAAGTCGGCATCGCCTTTCTCTTTGCGCCGGTGTTCCATCCGGCCATGCGGCACGCAGCCGGCCCGCGACGCGAACTGGGTTTACGTACCATCTTCAACCTCCTCGGCCCGCTCTCGAACCCTGCCGGCGCACGCCATCAGGTTGTCGGCGTCTTCGCCCCAGAGTGGACCGAGCCGCTGGCGGGGGCGCTCGGCCGGTTGGGCAGCTCGCACGCCTTGGTGGTGCACGGCGACGACGGTCTCGACGAGATCTCGCTGGCTGCACCAACGCAAGTCTCGGAGTACCGGGACGGCGGCTTGCACACCTACCGCGTCACGCCGGAGGACTTCGGTTTCAAGCGCTGCCGTGATGCCGACCTGCAGGGCGGTGACCGCGAAACGGCGGCCAGTATCATTCGTGGCATCGTAGCCGGCGCCGCTGGGCCGCGCGCGGACGTCGCCATGCTGAACGCCGCGGCGGCTGTTTACGTGGGCGGTTTGGCCCCCTCGATTGCCGCTGGAATCGACCTGGCGCGTGATGCGATTCGCAGCGGCCGCGCCCGTCAGAAATTGGCGCAGCTCATCGAGTTCACCAATCGATGATCCTCGACGACATCGTCCGCGACAAACGGGCCGACCTGGAGCGCACCAAGGCAACGGTTGGCCTCGCAGAATTGGAGCGCCGTCCCCTGTTCCGCGCCGAGCGCCGTGACCTGCGAACTGCGCTCGCACGGCGCCAGCGCGCCATTATTGCCGAGGTCAAGAAGGCCTCGCCGTCGAAGGGCGTCATCCGTCCGGATTTCGATCCGCTGCACATCGCCGCCAGTTACGCCGCGAATGGCGCGGCGGCGATCTCGGTACTCACAGAGGAACGCCATTTTCAGGGGCAGCTCGACTACCTTGCCGCCATTCGCAATGCCGTGGCCGTCCCGCTCTTGCGAAAGGACTTCCTTTTCGACCCCTACCAACTCTATGAAGCCCGCGCCTTTGGGGCGGACGCGGTTCTGCTGATCGTCGCCATTCTCTCAGATTCCCTGCTGCACGAGCTGCTGCTGCTCGCTGAAACGTTGACACTCAGCGCACTGGTCGAGGTGCACGATCGCCTGGAGCTAGAGCGTGCCCTCAGCAGCGGGGCTCGCCTTCTGGGAATCAACAACCGCGACTTGCGGACCTTTCACACCAGCCTTGCGACCACTGAGGAGCTTGTGCGTTTCGTACCGGCGGAAGTGTTGGCCGTGGCCGAAAGTGGCATCGAAACGGTAGCGGACATCGAGCGCCTCGAACGCAGTGGCGTGCGGGCGTTTCTGATCGGCGAAACCTGCATGCGCGCTCCCGATCCCGGTGCGAAGCTCGCCGAGTTGTTGGGTAAGCACAGACGCGGGATCTGACGATGCGGTCGCCTGTGCGGGTGAAAGTCTGCGGGATCACGAACCTTGACGACGCCCTCGCGGCGGTGGATGCGGGTGCGGACGCTTTGGGCTTCAACTTCTACGCGCCAAGCCCGCGCGTCGTCCCGCCCGCTGTCGCCGCCGACATCATCGCACGAATTCCTCGGACCATCTGCACCGTGGGGGTGTTTGTGGAGGCGTCGCGGCAAGGCGTGACGCGCATTGCGGAGCAGACGGGAGTAACGGCCCTGCAGTTTCACGGCGAGGAAGCCCCGGCATTCTGTCAAGCCTGGCGGCAGAAGGTGATCAAGGCTATCCGCGTACGCGATCGACATGCGGCGGCCGAGGCTCGCCGCTACGCAGTTGATTTCATCCTCGCCGATGCGTATGTCGAGGGCCGGTTTGGCGGCACGGGGATGCGTCTCACCCTTGAGCTTCTGAAGGGTTTCGACCGCGGCCGGTTGATTGTGGCGGGTGGATTGACGCCCGAGAATGTTTCAGATGTCGTGCGTACGGTACGCCCATTTGGAGTGGACGTCGCAAGCGGGATCGAGCGGGCACCGGGCAAGAAAGACTGGAATCTGATGAGGAGGTTCATCGCCGATGCACACGCTTCCTGATCGCCAGGGCCACTTTGGCATCTTCGGCGGTCGCTACGTCGCCGAGACCCTGATGCCCGCCCTGCTCGAGCTGGAAGCGGCGTATCGGCGCCTGCGGCGTGATCGAGTATTCCGTCGCGAGCTGGCCTCGTACCTCTCGCAATACGTCGGCAGGGAAACACCGCTCTCCTTTGCCGCCAACCTGAGCGCGAAATTGGGCGGTGCCAAGATCTATTTGAAGCGGGAAGACCTTTGCCACACCGGTTCGCACAAGCTCAACAACGCGCTGGGTCAGGCGTTGCTGGCGCGGCGGATGGGCAAGCGCCGCATCATTGCCGAAACCGGTGCCGGCCAACACGGCGTCGCAACCGCCACCGTTGCCGCGCTGTTCGGACTGGAGTGCGAAGTCTTCATGGGCCGCGCGGACGTCCACCGGCAATCCCTGAATGTGTTTCGCATGAAGCTGCTGGGCGCGCAGGTCCGGAGCGTCTCCTCCGGCAGCGAGACACTGAAAGATGCCATCAATGAAGCCCTGCGCGATTGGGTCACCAACGTCGAGCACACCTACTACCTCGTCGGCTCGACCATGTCTGCGCATCCGTACCCCATGATCGTTCGCGACCTCCAATCCGTCATCGGGCGCGAGGCGCGACGGCAGGTCCTGCAGCTCGAAGGCCGTCTCCCGGACTACCTGATCGCTTGTGTCGGTGGCGGCAGCAATGCCATGGGTCTGTTTTATCCGTTCCTCAACGATCCGGACGTACGCATGATCGGGGTCGAGGCAGCGGGAGACGGATTGGAAAGCGGCAGGCACTCCGCTTCGATCAGTGCCGGCCAGGTTGGCGTGCTACACGGGAAGAAGACATATGTGCTCCAGGACGAGCTCGGCCAGATACGGAGTGCCCATTCGATCGCGCCGGGACTCGACTATCCGGGCGTGGGGCCGGAGCACAGCTACCTGCACAGCACCGGACGCGCGCAGTATCTCGCCGTCACCGATACGGAAGCTGTCGAAGGCTTGCAGCTCCTCACGCGCACGGAAGGCATCATTCCAGCGCTCGAAAGCGCCCATGCCGTCGCCTACGCAGCGAAGCTCGCACCGCAGATGCAGCGCGATCAGATCATCATCGTCAATCTCTCCGGCCGCGGCGACAAGGACATGAACACTGTCGCGGACTACCTCGGCGTCACCCTGTAGCGATATGAACCGCATCGATGAAACCTTCCGCGCCTTACGGGCGCACCGAACCGCCGGGTTGATCCCGTTTCTGACGGCCGGCGATCCGGACTTGGACACCACTCGTGAACTCATGCGGGTTGCAGCCGACAACGGGGCAGATCTCCTGGAACTCGGAGTCCCCTTCTCTGATCCCACCGCTGACGGCCCGGTCTTGCAGCGTTCGCTGGAGATCGGACTGAAGGCCGGCGCTTCCCTGCCACGCGTGCTCGAGCTGGTCAGCGATTTTCGGCGGGAATCACAGGTGCCGGTGATCCTGTACGGATACTACAATCCGATCTTCCATTACGGCGTTCAGCGATTCGCAACTGACGCACACAAGGCCGGCGTCGACGGCCTCCTGATTGTCGACCTGCCTCCGGAGGAAGTGGGAGAGTTGCTCCCTCACATTCGTCGGGTGGGAATCCACTTCATCTTTCTCCTGGCACCGACGAGTGGTCCCGATCGTGTGCGAAAGGTCCTGCGACACGCAAGCGGGTTCATCTACTATGTGTCCGTGACCGGCGTGACCGGGGTGCGGCCGATGTTGGCGGAGGCGGTGCGGCCGGTGGTGGACCGTCTGCGACAATCGACAACGCTGCCGATCGGGGTCGGCTTTGGCATTTCGACTCCGGAGCAGGCCGCCGAGGTCGCCACATTCGCCGATGCCGCAGTCGTCGGCAGCGCAATCATGCGAATCGTCGACGCGCATCGTGGGAGCTCCAGCGTCGCCGAAGTCGGAGCCTTCATCCGCCGCCTGAAGGACGCCATGCGCATGGCGCCCAGCGTGGTACGGGAAGCGCCACCGACGTCCGACGCGTCCCATGAGCAGTAGCGAATACGCCGATGTCCTCGCCTCGCTCTACAGCCTCGAGGCGGCACGGGGCATGGATTTCAAGCTCGAACGCGTGGCGCTCGCGCTCAAGAACCTCGGTGATCCGCACAGGCGGTTCTCCGCAGTTCACGTGGCAGGAACCAACGGAAAAGGATCGGTCGCAGCTATGCTGCACGCGATCTTCACCGCCGCTGGCTACCACGTTGGGCTGTACACCTCGCCGCATCTCCTGAGCTTTACCGAACGCATTCGCGTTGGGACCGCTACGATCTCCGAGGAAGAGGTGGTGGCATCGGCGCGAGAGATACGTGCCGCCGCCACGGTCCATGGCATCGACCTGACCTTTTTCGAATTCGTCACGGTGATGGCGTTTCTGCACTTCGCCCGATGCGGTGTGGAGCTCGCAATCGTCGAGGTCGGGCTCGGCGGGCGCTTGGATGCCACCAATGTCCTGAACCCAGAGGTGGCGGTCATCACCACCATCGGATTGGACCACCAAGAATTTCTCGGCGACACACTCGCCTCGGTGGCGCGGGAAAAAGCCGGCATCATCAAGCCGAGGCGACCCGTCATTGTTGGAGTCGTGCAGCCTGAGGTCGAGGAGATCTTCAGGGCGGTGGCTACCGAACAGCGCGCACCGCTCTACCGTGCCGAATGCGACTTTTCCCTACGCGGTTCGACACCATTTCGATTTACGGGCATGGGGTGGGATCTTTCCAACCTGAGGGTCGCCCTTCGAGGCAGCTACCAGCGCGACAATGCCGCCATGGCCATCGCGTCCGCCATTCAGTTACGGCACAGGTTTCCGCTCGGCGGCGAAGCGATCCGCCGCGGTTTGGACCAGGTCCGATGGCCGGGTCGGCTCGAGATAGTACAAGACCGTCCGGTGGTGGTATTGGACGGGGCACACAACCTCCACGGCGTCATGGCGCTGGCACGTGAGCTACCGAATGTTGTCGGCAAGCGCGCTGTGCACCTGCTCTTCGGTGTAATGCGTGATAAAGACTGGCAGCCGATGGTAGATACGCTTGGCCCTCTGATATCCTCTGCGACCGTGGCGACGGCACTTCCCCCGCGCGGAGAAGCTGCTGAGACACTGGCGCGAGCGTTCGCCCGACATTGCCCGGTCCGCATTGCACCGGAGCCACTGGCTGGCTTGGAGGCGCTGCTGGATCACGTCGGCGAAGACGAGGGCGTCCTGGTAACAGGTTCCTTGTTCTTGGTGGGTGCGATCTATCCGTACTTCTTACGCCTGCACGGTAAGCGGGATCTCTTCAGCGGCAACGCGGCAACGCTGCATCCGTAGAGCAATCGTATTCATGGGCGACAGACGTCTCCTGGCCGCAGCGCTTGCACTGTACGCCCTGCTCGCCCATGCCGGTCATGCGCAGCGGATGGAGAGCCCATACGTCCAAGAGCAAGAGATCACGATTGTCGCCGAGGAACTCAGCTACGAGCAAAAGACCAACTCGATCATCGCCCGTGGAAACGTGGTGATTACACGAGGAGAGACGGAGTTGCAGGCGGATGAGGTGCGTTTCAATCGGGCCACCAACGAGGCAGACGCACAGGGTAACGTCAGGCTGACTAATTCCGAAGGCACCGTCGTGGCCGACACCGTCCACATGAACCTCGATGAAGAAACCGGTTCCCTCAAGGACGCTGAAATCCGATCGCTCCGGTCCCGCTACTCACTCGGAGGCGCGCGCGTCGAAAAGGGCCTCGGACAAACGTACCACATCGAGAACGGCCAGTTCACTACCTGCCACTGCGCCAAGGGTGCGCCCAGCTGGAGCATTAGCGGGCGTGAACTCGATGTCACCCTGGAAGGTTACGGCACGCTCGCCGGGGGCACGTTCAAGGTGCTGGACGTTCCCATCCTGTACATTCCCCGCGCGATCTTTCCAGTACAGCAGGAACGGCAGAGCGGGCTCCTCGACCCACGTTTTGGATTTTCCAACACCCGCGGCTTTCAAACGTTCTTGCCCGTCTACTGGGCTATCAACAAGAGCCAGGACGCTACCGTGGCCCTCGATTTCGAGACCAGTGCGCGCGCCGGTCTCGTCGGGGAATATCGTTACACCCTCAGCCGTGAGACGCGCGGCTTTCTCGACGGCTCCTATTTCAACGAGTCGTTCAGGGGCGGCACACCCGTCAAGCCGTTTGAAACGACCATTCCTGAAAATCGCTGGAGCGTGACAGCCGAGCACGACCAGCCGCTTCTTGGTACCAGCCGGCTTTACGGCGATCTTTTTCTTGTGAGTGATGATCTGTTCCTGCGGGAGATCAACACCTACGCCTTCGAGCACTCGCAGGATGTCGCCATTCGCACCCTACCGTTCACCCAAAGCCACTTGGCCGCAGTTCAGTTGTGGGATCGGGTGGCTCTCAAAGGTGAGGGGACATACTACCAAGACTTGACGGGGTTTCAGTCCCCGACATTGCAGCGTGCACCGGAAGTCGACCTTTGGGGTCAAACCCTGCTTGGCCAGCATGTCCTGGGCCAGCTGACTGCCACGGCGGTCGATTTTCAGCGTGCCCGCGGCGTTGACGGAGCCCGGCTCGACATCGAACCCGCGGCGGTGCTGCCCCTTCCGCTCGGCCGTTTCGCCTTTGGGTCCGTCAGGGCGGCGCTGCGCGAGACCGCGTACCACCTCACCGAGGACCGGCTGGCGGACACGGCTCAGACATTGCCGCAGAACCAGTCGAGGGAGCTCTTCCAGCTTGGAGCCGAGATGGGCGCGTCCCTCAGCAGGATCTATCCGGTAACCTCGTTCGGGTTGGAAAAGCTCAAGCACACCATCGAGCCGACGGTCGAGTACCTCTACACGCCAGCCGTATCGCAGGCCAATCTCCCGCTCTTTGACGGTGTTGATCGTATCAATCAGCGCAACCTACTAACTTACGGCGTCGTCAGCCGTTTCATCGGTAAATTTTCCGGTTCCCCATCGTCGGCGGGTGACGAGACATCCTCCGAGGCCGCCCACGCTCAGATTCGTGAACTCGGCCGCTTTTCCCTGACACAAAGCGTCGACATCAGCCGCAAGATCAACCCACTTCAGCCAGACCGTGCTGCCGATCACTTCTCCGACATCGATTTCGACGGGCGCCTGAACCCTAGTCGTACACTATCCGTCCGCTTCCACACCAACTACGACGCCGGGAATACCAACCTTTCCGCCGCGCACGTCGGTCTCTTCATCGAAGACCCTCGTGGCGCGCCGTCCATCACTGAAGCACCTCGCCTGGACACGCGCACGAGCGCCGGCATCTCGTACCGATTCTTGACGCAGAATCTCCTCCAAGAGCTCGACGACAACATCGTGCTGCGCCTTACAGACTCGGTCGGGCTTCTCTACTCCAGCCGTTACGACGTCGTAGCCAACCGGTTCTTGGACAATTTCTTCGGCTTAAGGCTCATCTCGACGTGTGACTGCTGGGCATTCGACTTCGGGGTGACAGATCGAACCAATCCGCAGGAGCTGGCAGTCCAAGCGCAGGTCACGTTGGTCGGGCTCGGATCCTCCAAGCCTCCGGCACGAGTCGCGGCGGCCCCGTGAACACGGATTCTTCAAGCGAGCCCGCCACGTAACATAACTCTTCGACTCGCTACCCCCGCCTCCTGCTCCGGGGTCTGAGAACGCTCGATTCGTATCAGGTCCGGGGGGGTACTTCAGGCGCAAAAAAAGGGCGGGAGCCGAAGCCCCCGCCCTTTTTGACTGCTGCCGGACAGTCGTCAGTCTAGCGGGATGGTCATCAGATCACCGACGCCGCCACCCGGAACGATATCCGTGTTCGACGCAGCGCTGCACTCACCACCCGGACCAGAATCACACGTCCAGAATTGCTCGCCGATCGCCAGTACGCGATTGTCGCTATTGGCTCCCGCAACCGGCCGAATTCTGGTCTGCCCTGAGATCGTCCCCTGGACGGCCACGTTGAAAATCGAAGAGGCGTTGCCGAAGAGACCGGGCCGCGAATCGATGTCAGACAGCTGCACTTCCTTGAAGCACGAGATCGACATTGACGTCGAGAACCTCTGCTCGAACTCGTTGAACACGAGGAACTGCAGCGTCGCGCCCGTCGGGGTCTGGTTCAGGAAATCTTCACTACAGGGCACAACCGTTAGGTCGGTTGTCACCGTGCGGCTCGAAGCACCACGGTGAGTCGAGACCGTCGCGTTGTCGAAGAAATTGTCCAAAATGACTACCTTGGGACAGCCGTTGTATTCCGGGGCCGGCCCGCCGATCACCAGGTTACCGTCAGCGTTGTTGGCACCCGTCGACTGGATACCGATGCCGTTGTACTTCCGGGCATCGACCGCTGTGCCCGCAGTAGAGATGATGGTCGCCTCGCCTTTCAGATCCCCGGCATTATTGTTCGTCGGATCGAGGCCGGCGGTGGGCAATCCAAAACCGTCCGGACTGACTTCGACACATTTGATTTCGCCGACAAACGGATCCTCTTGAACGTTTGGTATACTCGAGGAGCCGTTCGACTGCCCGCCTGTGCAGCCGCCAACCTGTACGCCGCCGACCGAACCGCACGGCAAGGGGGAGAGGCCCTCGCTGGCCTTCCAGGAAATCGGCTGGCGCTTGGTCAGCGTGATGCGAAAGTCATTCTCGTGCACGCGCGGGCTGCACGCACCACCGCATAAACCAGCCCCGCAGCCACCTTCACCCAACGCCGCCCCATTGCCTGCCAACTGCGCCGTGCAGGCAGTCGTCGGCGCGTTGCTGCAGTGCGAAGTGTCATCAACGATGAAGCAGCGCGCCGCGATCACCGAGTTCGACGTATTCGTAATCTGGATTTCCGTGTCAGTCGGAGGGCCGAGCACTCCGCTCGTGTCCACGACGATCTTCGGAAAGATCAGGATCGCACCGGGTTTGTCCGAAGCGACGTCGGCCCGTACCACCCTCACCGCGCCTAGAGCTACCAGCGTTCCAACCACTCCAAAGAGCATCGTCCGCCGCAAATTACCCGTCATCGTGCTCATCACGTCTTCTCCTTTCCTCACCGCCAGCAGATGGCTCAAGTCCTCACGGCTGCGGTATGATGATGTGGTCCGTTACGCCGGGACGCGAGTCGCCCTTGCCGTTGGTTGCCGCGTCGAACCGATTCCCTTCGGTCTCCAAATTGAACGCCGCTGCAGTCTTCGGACCGAATCCAGTCCCAGTGGAGGTGGTGGCGCTACGGAATTCTTCCGCTACCCCAATCACGCCACCATTGCCGGTGGCCGGGGTGATGCGCGAATACGCGCTCGCAGTCCCAAGCACCGCGAGGGTGAAAGAGTTGCTGCCGGCAGTGCCGATCAGGCCAAGCGGCAAATTCATGTAGCAATTCACCGTGGTGCTGGTGCTGAAGGCTTGTTCGAATTCATTGATGATGAGGAATTGGACTATGACTGTGCCCGCCTGTTGAATCTCGAAATTCTCTTGACACGGCACCAAGGTCAACTCGGTGCTCACCGGACAACTACCGCAGATACCGCCAACACCACAGTCCGAATTTGTTGTGCATGTATGGCCGATAGTTGGCCCGGCCACGCATACTGGGGCACAGGTGCCGATTTGACTGATCACGTCATCCGGCGACAGCTCGGCGAAGTGATTGAACAGCAGCGTGTCCGGGCAGGCACTGTATGAACCGACGTGGTTCGCCGTCAGGTCTAACACGAGATCGTTGGGTTGGGCCAGGTCACACAGACCGCCGCTGCCGCAGTCCGCATCGACGTTGCACGACGCGCCGGTAGCCGTCCCCGCCGCACATACCAGGCTGGTGAAAGTCATGTCCGGGTTACCCTGAAAGGCAATGGCATTGTACTCGCTGACGTCACCCGCGGAATTTCTCAGGATGGCTTCGCCCTTCAGCGCGTTGGCGCGCAACGGCGCGCCGGACTCATCGACCTGAACGCACTTCAGTTCGCCGATGAAGCCCTGGGACACCGGAGGTATCAACCCCGGAAAGAAGCCGAGGCTACCGTTAGTCAGTCCCGAACCAGCCGAGTAGGAGCGCCCGAGGCTAGCAACCCAGTGCGTCGGCATTTGACGCGTCAGCCAGATGTCGAAATCGGTTTCATTCCACTGAGGAGGATTGGTGAGTGAGGGTGGCTGACTGGGATCGACGGGGGCAGCGTCCACATAGAAGCAATGAGCGTGCACCATCGCGTTACTGGTGTTCGCAATCTGAATGATGGTGTCACGCGTTCCATCCCACACCACCTTCGGGAAAACGACAATGGACCCGCTACGCTCCGTGGACACGTCATTGACGTTCGCGGAAGCGACCCCTGCCAAGGGCAGCAGTCCAACCACCGCTATGCCCAACGCCCACAAAACCCGAACCGGCTTCACCATATGCATTCGCTTTCTCCTTTCCCTGCCGGAGAAATCACCGCTACTGACACATCCTCGAAGCTTGCGCTCCACAATTCCTCGCACCTAGACCTCCCCGTTCCGGCACTAACGAGCCGGGCTAGAAAGCTCCGTTTTGATACTGTAACTGCAGGGTCTTGTCAAGCGAAAAGCCCGACTTTTGCCCGAAGTTTGAGGTTAGTGCGACCGAAAACCGACATGAGACCCATGCCCGCGGTAGTTGCTTGACGGACATGAAGTCGTCTGGTAAGCAGCCGGCACGCTTTTTTCACGTGCATGGCTAATCCAGGCAGGTTGCACAAGGTGGTAAGAGGAGGTTTGATGAAGGTTTTGTGGAATCGCGTCGCACTTCTATTAACGGTCGGGGCCCTGGCCGCGGGATGTCAGAGGCTGCTTCCCTCCCCGAAACCGACGGTGCCACCAGCACCAGTGCATTATGCCTCTGCCCGGGATGGCTTGCCGACTGGGAAGATCTGGAAAAGCCAAATTGCCTTCGGGGACATTAATGGCGACGGCTTCCCGGACATCGGGGCCGTGTCGCGCTTGGCAGACGGTCCGTGGATTTGGCAAGGCGACGGCAAGGGGCACTGGACGGATGCTTCGGCCGGGCTGCCGCGCGAGAGCTTTTGCGGCGGCGGCATGAAGTTCGGTGACGTCAATAACGACGGCAAGATGGACGTTGCCATCGCCGACCATTGCCGGGGCGTTTTCGTTTACCTCGGCGATGGGGCGGGGCACTGGACCAATGCCTCGGCCGGCCTTCCGACAATCGGTGCGGAAGATGTCGCCCTGGGCGACTTCAACCACGACGGGTGCCTCGATGTGGTGATCGTAGCCGCCGCAGAAGAGGGCGTCCGCGTTTTTGATGGAAACTGCAAAGGGGTCTGGAAAGAGAACTCCAACGGGCTTCCGCACTCGGAATGGGGCAATTCAGTCAAGGTGGCCGACGTGGATGGCGATGGCAACCTCGACATTGTCGCCGCCTACTCGGCGGGTCCGCGCGTGTGGTTGGGCGACGGCAAGGGCAACTGGCGCGAAGCGTCCGAAGGACTTCCCGCCCCCGACATCCACGGCCTGTACTGGGGAATTGATGTCGGAGACGTGAATGGCGACGGCAAGCTCGATATTGTCACCGGCGCTGCGATTCCCGGGGTGGAGGTCTTCATCCAGGAACCGGGACCGAAATGGCGGAAGGCCAACGAAGGGATCGTGCCGATGAACGCATTGGGGGTTGCCTTCGGTGACCTCAACAACGACGGCAAGATGGATCTGGTCGCGGTGGGCAAGACGAACCTCGAAGAGATCGGCGGCGTGTACGGCGTCTTCCCGTTCTTAGGTGATGGCGCTGGCCACTGGAAGCTCATCGACAATACCGGCCTTCCCATGACCGGACGCGAGCGAACCTGGGGTGTTGGACTGGCGGATATTGACAAGGACGGCGTTCTCGACATCGGCGTCGCCTTTGGCGATGTACTGTCACCCTCTTGGCGTTCTGGCCAGGCGAAAAAGGCGGCAGAGGCAGCGAAGGAAAAGGGGAAGAGCGACAGCGCAGCCAAGTCGGAGCCCGCAGAGAAGTCGCACGCCCCGGAGCGCGGCATGTTTGGCTCCATTGAAGTCTGGCGCGGCCAGCTTATCGGTCGGTAGTACAGTCCTTTAATTCGACGGTTCGAAGGGCGGAGGGGCGTGATTGCTTCTCCGCCCTTTTTGTTTGCGCCAGCCAAGATTGCATAAGCGGCGCGTTGTGGGATTATGAGCTTCATGCGCCGTTTACTAGGATATCTGCTGCGTTACAGGTGGCGCTACGCGGCGGGCGGCGCGTGCTTGCTGGCCACGGCAACCCTGGCAATGGCCGTGCCGTACCTACTGAAGCGGGCCATTGATGCTGTCGGCCATGGAGCGCCGCCGTATCAGATCACGACCTACGCGCTGTGGATCATCGCGATCGCCGTCGTGCAGGCAGTGGTGCGCACGTTTTCACGGACGCTGATCTTCAACGTCGGGCGCGACGTCGAGTATGACCTGCGCAATGACCTCTTTGCGCACCTGCAGAAGCTGCCGCTGGCCTACTACCAAGAGCAGCACACCGGGGATCTGATGTCGCGTTTGATCAACGACGTCACCGCGGTCCGCATGCTGCTCGGGCCTGGAATTCTCAACTTCGTCAACACGCCCGTCTACTACGCCTACGGCATCGCCATCATGCTGACGTTGGACGTGCGCCTGACGGCCGCGGCACTGCTCTCCTATCCGCTGCTGTTGCTCGTGGTCAAAGGCTTCAGCCGCCGCCTCATGGAGCACACGCTGCGGGTACAACAAGGCCTGGCGGAGATGAGCAGCAGCGTGCAAGAGAATCTGAGCGGCATGCACGTCGTGCGCGCCTATGCCGGCGAGGATCGCGCGACTGCCGCTTTCGCCGAGCTCAACCGCCACTTCAAAGAGGAGAGCATGCAGCTGGCGCGCGTGCGCGGTCAAATCCTGCCGGTCATGAAGACCGCCGCCAGTCTCGGCACGCTGGTAGTGCTGTGGTATGGCGGCGTCGGAGTGATCAACGGCCGGCTCAGCCTGGGCGATTTGGTGGCCTTCATCGGCTACCTCAACCTGCTGGCCTGGCCGACGATGGCCATGGGCTGGATGCTGTCCATCCTCCAGCGCGGGCGCGCCGCGATGAGTCGGCTGGCGTACATCTTCGATGCGGAGCCCGAGATCCGTGACGGGCCGGGGATCGAACCGTTGCCGGCAGTGCGCGGAACGGTGGAGTTCCGCAACGCGGACTTCGCCTATCGCCGCGCCGGCAACGGCCACCAGGTCCTGGACGGCGTATCCTTCCGTGTGGAGCCCGGTCAGAAGCTGGCGCTCGTCGGCCGCACCGGCGCAGGGAAGAGCACCATCGCCATGTTGCTGCCCCGGATGTTCGACGTCAGCGGCGGCCAGATTCTGGTCGACGGACGCGACATCCGCTCCCTGCCACTGGCCCAATTGCGCCACAGCATTGGTTGCGTTCCGCAAGATCCTTTCCTGTTCTCGACGACGGTGCGAGAGAATGTAAGCTTCGGGCGCGAGGGTGCGACCGATACCGATGTCCGCTGGGCTACGGCCGTCGCCGGCGTAGCGGACGACATCGCGTCCTTTCCACGGGGTTACGAGACCGTCGTCGGCGAACGTGGTATCACGCTCTCCGGCGGCCAGAAACAGCGACTGACCTTGGCTCGCGCGGTGCTCGCCGACCCGCGCATCCTTATCCTGGACGATGCCCTCTCCAGCGTCGACACCCGCACCGAGGGCACCATTCTCGCCGCGCTGCAGGCGGTCATGCGTGAGCGTACCAGCATTATCATCGCCCATCGCATCTCCACCATCCAGGAAGCCGACCTCATCGCCGTGGTGGATGAGGGACGCGTCGTGGAGGTCGGCGATCACGCCTCGCTGCTGGCGCGTGACGGACTGTACGCCGACCTCTTCCGGCAACAGCGGCTCGAAGAAGAGCTCGCCGAGCTATGAGTGCCGCTGCAACGCTCCCCGCAGACGTCGCAGCCGCACCCGAGCACACCCTCGGCAAAGCGTACGACGCGCGCCTGATTCGCCGCCTGTGGAGCTACATCCGCCCGTACCAACGGGACTTCTGGCTGGCGATGGCGTGTCTACCGGCCACCTCGGTATTCGTCCTGGCGCAGCCCTACATCTTGAAGATCACCATCGACCGGTACATCGCGCGGCACGACGCCAGCGGCATCGGAACGATGGGGTTGTTGTACGGCCTGGCCGTGGTCGGCGAGTTCACCTTTCTCTACCTGCAGTATTACTTCACCATGCTGGTGGCGCAAGAATGCCTTGCCGACCTGCGCGTCGACATCTTCGCCCACGTGCAGAGATTGGATGCGGCATTCTTCGACCGCAATCCGGTGGGCCGCCTGGTGACCCGCATGACCACCGACGTGGATGTGATCAACGAGATGTTCGCGGCCGGAGCCATCACGATCTTGATGGATGCGGTCACCCTGATCGGCATCGCCACCATCATGCTGACGATCGATCTGTGGCTGGCCCTGGTGGCGCTCTCGTTGCTCCCGTTGATGCTGGTCGCCATCAACTTCTTTCGCCTCAAGGCGCGGCACAGTTACCGGCTGATCCGCGAGCGCATCGCGCGTCTCAACGCCTACCTGCAAGAGGCAATCTCGGGGATGGCGGTGATTCAGCTCTTCGTACGCGAGGAGCAGACCTTTCGCGAGTTTGACCGGCGTAACGACTTGCATCGCCAGGCCAACCACTGGTCCAACGTCTACGAAGCTACGCTGTTCTCCCTGGTCGAGGCGGTGAGCAGCATCTCGTTCGCCCTCATCGTCTGGTACGGCGGCCACCAGATCCTCGGAGCGACGCTAGCGCTGGGAACGCTGGTGGCATTTATCGAGTACGTCCAGAAATTCTTCGTGCCGTTGCGCGACTTCTCTTCGAAGTACGCCGTGATGCAATCGGCCATGGCAGCGGCCGAGCGCGTTTTCGAGTTGCTCGACACCACACCGGCGATCGCCAGCCCTCCCCAGCCGGTTGCTCTCGCGGCCTCCCCAGCTTCCGGCCCCCGCGGGCGTATCGAGTTCGACCGGGTGTGGTTCGCCTACAAGCGGGACGAATTCGTCTTGCGCGACGTCTCCTTCAGCGTCGAACCGGGCGAGAAGATTGCCATCGTGGGCGCCACCGGGGCGGGGAAGACCACCATCATCAAGCTCCTGAATCGTTCCTACGACGTGCAGCGCGGCCGCGTGCTCGTCGACGGCATCGACGTGCGTGACTGGGACCTCTCCGCCCTGCGGCGAAGCATCGGCGCGGTGGCCCAGGACGTGTTCCTGTTTTCCGGCACGGTCACGGAAAACATTCGCCTGAGCCGGCCGGAGATCAGCCTCGACGCCGTACATCAGGCTGCGCGCATCGTGAACGCGCACCAGTTCATCGAACGGTTGCCGCACCGGTACGACGAGGTTCTCCGCGAGCGCGGTAGCAATTTGTCTGGGGGGCAGCGCCAGCTCCTCTCCTTTGCACGGGCGCTCGCCTACGACCCTGCCGTCTTGGTTCTCGACGAGGCCACGTCCAGCATCGACACCCAAACCGAATTGCTCATCCAGGACGCTCTGGAGAAGTTGTTGCAGGAGCGCACCGCGGTGGTCATTGCCCACCGTCTGTCGACCATCGAACGCTCAGACCGCATCATCGTGATGCACCACGGCCAGATCCGTGAGATGGGCACGCACGGCCAACTGCTGGCGCTGGGCGGCCTGTACGCGCGTCTGCACGCCTTGCAGACACTCGGGCACGAAGACCTGTCCCGGAAAACCGATCTGGACGCCAAAATCGCTGAGGCTGCGAAGTGAGGCTGGGTTGGTTGATTCTCGCGTTTTGCCTTTCCGCCTGCTCCCCCACTTACGTGCTGCGGGCCGGGTACGAAGAGGCCAAGATTCTCTGGCGCCGGCAGCCCATCGAAAGCCTACTGCAGCGCAGCGATCTCGACGCGGAGACGCGCTCCAAACTCGAACTGGTGCTGGCCGTGCGTGCCTTTGCCCGCGACACGCTTCATCTGAAAGCCGACAGCAGCTACGCCACCTTCGCACGGGTGGACGCCGACCAGGTGGTGCACGTGGTGTCGGCCGCCTACCGCACACGATTGGAGCCGTACACCTGGTGGTTTCCGATTATCGGGCGCGTGCCCTACAAAGGCTACTTCTCGAAGGACTCGGCCGAGGCCGAGGCCGCCGATCTCGAAAGGAACGGCTACGATACCTACCTACGCCCCTCGGTCGCCTTCAGCACCTTGGGCTGGTTTGCCGACCCGCTCCTGTCCAACCTCCTACGCTACGACCGGGTCACGCTCGCCGACGTGATCATCCACGAACTGCTGCACAACACCAGTTACATCGGTGGTCACGCCGACTTCGACGAGTCCTTCGCCAACTTCGTTGGCACCCGGGGCGCGATGGCGTTCTTCGCCGCGCGCAGCGACGCACCGGCCCTGCAGCAAGCTACCAGCGTCTGGGATGACACCCTGCTCTTCTCCGAATTCCTCGGCCGTTTCACCACACGCCTGCGTGACGCGTACGCGTCCGGAGTAAGCGCCGCTGAACGCCAACAGCTGTTCAGCGGCGGCCAGGAAGAGTTCCGCCGGCTCGCCTTCCGCACGACACTGTACTCGGAGTTCGGAACGCAACAGCTCAACAACGCCGTGATCCTGCATCACCTGCTGTATGCCGACCGGCTGCGAGAGTTCGACGATCTACTGCGACAGGAGCAAAGCGATCTGGCGCGCACGGTTGCAACCGTGCTGCAAGCCGTTCGCACAAACCGGGGCGACCCGTTCGTCGCCGTGGAGAATGCCCTTCGCAGCCCCATGGTTGCAGAAGGTCAAGGCTCGATGGCTCCCAGCCTGCGAATTCCATAGCGGGTGGACACGACAAACACCCCTACTCCCAGAGCCAACGCCGTGGCGAAGGAGCCCACGATACTGGACTGCTTCAACAGTGACAGCGGCGTGTCATACAACCGGCTGGAGAACAGCGCATACACCGGCCAGGCCTCCAGTACCACGACCGCCCCGATGAAGGACATGCACAGGATCATGTACACCAGGCCGCCCATCCCCGCCGCAACTTTCGATGGATTGTCGGCGTCGAACTTGGGAAACGCCGCGCCCACGGCCAGCCCGAGGCTGACGACAGCGAACGTCATGCCGAAGAGCGTGAGCCCCGACAGCCACATCATGAAGGGAATCACCTTCAAATAGTAGTTGGTCGCCAACACCAACACCTCGCCCAGCACCAGGAGCGGGACGAGTCCCACCCAGAACTTGCTCCACCACAGCCGGCTCAGTGCCAGCGGCGCCGTCTTTGCGATCCAGAACGAGCGGCCCTCGAGGCTGATCGACGGCAGCACGAAGCGCACCGCCACCGACGTGGTCACGAACCCAGCGAGAGCGAGGTTGAGGAAGGCAATCACATTCTTGAAATAGAACGTGACCAACGGACTGCCCTGCAGCGGTAGGACACTGAAATTGTAGATGTACACGGCGGCCAAGGCGAGCAAGAGAATCAACTGCGACCACTGACTGGTGTCGCGAAAGAAGGTCTTCACCTCTTTGATCATCAGCAACCGCGTCTGCGGCGCGAACGGAACCGTCAACAGGCGCAGCGCAGTCTCCCACGCGGCCCGCTGGGTGAACCTGGCCTTGCGGCCTTCCTGCGCCTTACTCAAACCCGGCAGAAAGAGGTGCCCCATGAGCATCTCGCACAAGGTCATGAACGCCGCCGCCGTGCTCAGTAGGAGCGACAGATAGAACAGCGCCGAACCGCTTTCGCCCTTGAGGAGCGGATGCAAGATCTCCGCCGCCCAGGTGCTGGGCAAGAACGGTGATGTGGGTGTCTGCATGGCGGCGAGGAACTGGACGAAACTGGCGAAGGCCTCGGGATTCACCAGGCGCTCCGGTTGTAACATGCGGAAGAGCATATACAGCACCGCCACCATCACCACCGACAGCAGCACCAGAATGTCGCGTGTCCGCCGCGCCGGAAACACGTTCACCAGGACGCCGGTCACGGCGATGCCGATCGCCGCAGCGATGACGAGAAAGGGGGGCAAGGTCACGACCGTTGCCACGTAGAAGAGCGGCCCGGCGCGATGGGCAACGCCATAGGCTAGAAACGCCGGCACGGCAAACGCCAGCACCATCCACGACGACTCGATGATCGTCTCACCGAAACGCCCATAGAAGAGCGTGCTGCGGCTGATCGGCGCCGCCACCAAACGCGCCAACTCGCTCGACAAGAAGAACGTCGACAGCGCCGTGATGATGTTGGAGAAGAGGAGGATCGAGAAGAAGGTCAGCAAAACCATGCTCAGGAGCTTGTAGGTGAGCACCGGGCCAAAGTCCGGCACGCTGAGGAAGTAGCGCAGGACCCGGTAGAAGAACACGAAGATCGCGACCCAGAACCCCACTCCGAGCACGCCGAAGCACGTCAGCAGCATCTTCTCCCGCCGGTCGAGCCGGCGGGCCCGATTCCGTGCGGCGCGCCAACGTGGCGACAGCAACAACCACAGCTGAGCGCCAGGCCATGGTGCGCTGCCGGCCGCAAACGTGGCCGCTGTTTCGCCGTCGGACGACGGGGCCGGAGACTGCATGGCTCAAGCCCGCAAGGCGGTGAGGATCTCGGCAACCTCTTCACCACCTGTCAGCTTCAGAAAAATCGATTCCAGCCTCGAGTTGGAATGTGCCCCCGCCTGCCGCCGCAGCTCATCGAGGGTACCGACGGCAATGAGCTGGCCCTGATGGATGATGCCGATGCGATCGCAGGTCTCTTCCGCCACTTCCAAGCTATGGGTGGACATGAAGATGGTGACACCGCCGCGGGCCAGCTGGCGGAAGGTGCGTTTCAACAGCTTGGCCCCGCGCGGGTCCATGCCCACCATCGGCTCGTCGACGATGAGTAAGCGCGGGGCGTGGATCAACGCGGCGGACATCACCAACCGTTGCTTCATGCCGTGCGAGTAGCTTTCGACCAATTCCGTAGCCCATGATGTCAGGTCGAACATCTCCAACAAGTCATCGCGGCGCTGGGCCGCAACCACAGGCGGGACGTTGTACAGGCCGGCAACGAAGTCGAGGAACTCCGCGCCCGTCAACTTCTCGTAGATGTGCGGGCGATCCGGCACGAATCCGCACAAGCGCTTGGCGGCGATATCCTCTCGCGCCAAATCGTAGCCGCCCAGAAATACTTCTCCAGAAGTTGGCCGGAGCAATCCCATCATCATGCGAATGGTCGTCGTCTTCCCCGCCCCGTTGGGGCCGAGAAAGCCGAAAATCTCCCCCGCCTCGACGTGCACGCTGAGGTCATCCACCGCAAGCGTCGCACCGTAGCGTTTCGTGAGATGTACGAGTTCGATCATCCATCAATCCTGTCGTGCGGCATAGCATTGTGCAATATCGATGCCTTGTGAAGCCCGGCCGGTGTCCTATGTCACACGTCGCGCATCCGCGCGTTTGCGTCCAGAGAATGCCGGCAAGGCGGCCGGTGAGCACGCTGCTAGCCAGGCTTCCCAGATCACCGCAAAGTTTGTAGCCTGGCTACGTCATGCCGCACGATCATGAGCCGCAGATTCCCCTCGCCTTGGAGGCCGTGTTCACCCGCCTCGGAGATCTCGAAGCCGTTTTGGGAAAGCAGGTCGCCCCGACGCTGGCAGCCGTGCGTGCCACCTTGGCAACCGCCATGGCCGCACGCGACCGCGGCGACATCCCGGCCGCAATCGGACAAATCGGGCAAGCGATGGATCGGCTCGCGGCGCTTGCGGATCAACTCGATCCCGCGGAAGCTCTGCTCATGCGGGCGCTCGCCAGCACCTTCCGCGCGGCCTTGTTGCGGGGTGACGAATCCCAGGTCAAAGAGAGTACGGCGGCGATGTTCCAGAAATCGGGGGCCGTAGAGCGGAAGAATAACTGAGACTGAAAGGGTTCGAGGGTCGCTGATTTGATCCACAGAACGTCGGCTCGAACCCTGGAGCCCTTGCCCCCTGGAACCCTTGATCCCTTGGCCCCTCGTCTACAGCGATACGCCTTTTGCGCCGCCCTTCTGCTATGGGCGGCGGTACCGTCCCCCGTTCGAGGAGACGAGTTCTCCGGTTTCGGGCCACTCCCGGTCCGAAACTTTCAGCCGATCCAGTTGATCTTTCTCAACCTGCCGTTTGAGCGCGCCCGGGTGCTGCAACCAGGGGAGTTCACGCTGTATCTCGAATCGGTCGAGTCCAACGAAATCGCCACCAACCAAGGCACCATCGATGCGGTACTGAAGTTCGAAACCAATCGGACGGTGCTGGGCGGGAGTCTGAGCCCGGCGCGCAACTTGGAGCTGGGGCTGGGCGTGCCCTTCATTTCGCGGTTCGGCGGTTTCCTTGACCCGTTCATCAACGGCATCGAAGACGTCTCCCAGACGTCCAACCCCGAACGGCACTTGTTCCCCGACAACACCTTCGGGGACTTCTCCGTCCGCCGTGGAGATGTGCCGTTGTTCCAAGGCAGGAAACAACAGTTCGAGCTGGGCGATGTTTGGGCCAGTGCCAAGTACGAAGCTTGGCACGCACCCGGCCTGCCGATCGTCGCTGTACGTGGCGCCTTCAAAGCTCCCACGGGGCGCGCCAGCGGGGTCTTCGGAAGCGGCAAGCCTGATTTCGGTTTGGGCGTCGCCGCCGAGTATCAGTTCCTGGACTGGCTCATCGTCTACGGCAATCTCAACCTCATCTACCCGGTTGGGCCGGTTACGCCAGGGCACCTCACGCTCAATCCCATGCTCACCGAAGGCGTCGCGGGAGAAGCGCGGCTGTGGCGCCAGCTCTCCTTTGTGCTTCAGCAAGAAACCTATACCAGTCCGTTCCACGGAACCGACGCGCGTTTGCTCGACGGCACGGTGGTCGAGCTGACGCTCGGCCTCAACTTCGTTTGGAACCCGTTCCTCTTCCAACTAGCCGCCGTCGACAATATCAGTCCGGTGGTCAGTGCTGCCGACTTCAGCGTCTTCTTCCGGACAACGTACCAACGGTGAGGGATGATCCGTGATTCGTGATCGGGCAAGATCTTCTCGAGACTTCGGCTCACGCATCGCGCATCACGCATCAGGGCTCACGACTCCTGCGGTTTCCATGCGATCAGCGCGAGGCTCTGCGGCTGGCTGAAGCGTTGATCGATGTCGGTAAAACCGGCTTCCCGCAACCACGTCGCGATCGTTTCCGCTGACCGGATCGCCCGGCTGGAACCAAACGAATCGATCTCCCGGACGTTGGGCTTCGCCAGTGTCGTGCAGACAAAGCACCCTCCCGGGCTGAGATACGCGAAGGCCAACCGCATCACCGTGCGGACCGCTTCATCACGCTGAAGCAGCTGAAACACGCCCACAGCAAGGATGATGTCGGGATCATGGCTGGTCAGATAGCTGGCCTCATCGGTGGCGTCACCGACCGCAAACGTGAAGTTCGGGAGCTTCTCGACGGCCACCAGTTCTCTGCCGAGGACCACATAGCGCGGATCGCGATCGTGCGCGGCAATGACCAGGTCATCACCGCCGCGCTCACGCGCCAACTCACGCAGATAGGGGGCGGTGCCGGAAGCGATGTCGAGAATCATGGTCGTCAATCCTGCCGCCCGCCGCCGGGCGACGATCTCTGCCACGATGGCCTTCGTCGTCTCCGTGCGCTTTCGCAGACCCTGCCACAGGCTCGAACGCAAAAACTGCCGATCGACCCAACGCCCGAACGGGCCACTACCGCGCGGCTCATTACGGCAGGCGTACTCGAACACCACACCCGACTTCGGACCGTGGTCCACCACCAACCGCAACCCTTCCGAGTAGTGGGCAAGGAAACGGACGAGGCCTTTGGAACCAAGCAGGGGCACGCGTCTCTACGATCCAGGAATCGTCCATTAGGACACCTGCCAAATTGTCGCAAGAGCTACGCAGGCTCTGTTTCTCAGTCTCCCGTGCTCGCGGCGACGGCAAGTGGCGTTCCGAGCTGCTCATCAGTCCTTGCGGCCGTTGATTCAAGCGCGCTACAGTGCTGCCTCACACGTGGGAGAGTAGCCATGGCTTACGTTCGCGCAGAGGAGCTTTCGTATACGAAGGTGCGTGCGCTCGATATGAGCCGCACCGTTTGCTTCCAGCCGGTCAGCGCCCTCGAAGTCCACGGCCCACATCTGCCGCTCGGCATGGACCTGTTCATGGCGCGGTGGATGGCGGAAGAGACCGGTCGCCGCTTTGCGGACGCACACCCGGATTGGACTGTCGTGCAGCTGCCGCCGCTGCCCCTCGGCACCGACGAGCTGCCGCTGGCAGGCTCGATGAACGCTTCACAGCGGACCGTGTACGGCGCCGTCACCGCCCATGGGACATCGTTGGCCCGGGCCGGCTACCGCTACGTGGTGCTCACCAATGGCCACGGCGGTCCGCGGCATGCGGCGGCGCTCGAGGCGGCCTGCCGCCGGATCAGCAAACGCCACCGCATTCACATGTTCATTCCGTCGAACCTGGCATTACATCGAATCGTCACCGGCCAGCGCTTCGACGCAGTTGAATCGTTGCTTGGCCGCCAACTCACTGACGCCGAACGCCGCGGGCTACTCGCCGGCGAGCACGCAGGAAGTTGGGAGACGTCGTTCATGCTCGCCGAACGGCCGGAACTGGTGGAGCCGGGCTACGGACAGTTGGGCCTCGACGGCCCGCCCACTTTCAAGCCCCTGGCAGCGCTCGGAGAACGGCTGGTCGGGTGGCAAACGCGACGCGGTCACCAGACGGCGAAGCTACATGAAGTATTTCACGCCCTGTCAGAAGGGATCGGGTGGCTTCTCAACGCGCGCTACGGCTACGGCGGACCGGTAGTCAGCTACCAGGGTGATCCGTCCGTGGCCTCCGCCGAGCTCGGTAAGGCGTTCCGCGAACTAATGGCGCAGGAGTGTTTGAGTATGGTGGAAGCTGTGACCGACGGCAGAGTGAGCGCGCTAGAGGTCCGCAGCATCGCCTCCGATCACGCCATCATTCAGCCGCACTTCTGGCCGCGTCTCGGGTTTGCGGTGGCGGCGGTGGTGTTGGCGATCCTGTTTTTCTAGTTGACGGTTGACAGTTGCGAGTCAGCGGCCCAAGAAGACAGCGCGACAGCGATAGCCAGCACGTATGACCCTGTTCGGCGTTCACACCGGCCCGCAAAACTGCACCTTCGACGATCTGCGTCAGGTCTGGCACTTGGCGGATCGTTCCGGATTCCACTGGCTTTCAATCTGGGACCACTTCTACCCTGCCATGATCATCCCCGGTGACGCGCAGGGCCCGTGTTTCGAAGCGGTGTCCATCATGACGGCGCTGGCGGCCGAGACCACGCAGGCGCGCATCGGCAGTCTGGTCTACTGCATGGCGTACCGTCACCCGGCGGTCTTGGCGAAGGCCATGGCCACCGTCGACCACGTCAGCGGCGGCCGTCTGGAACTCGGCCTGGGCGCGGGTTGGAGCCAGATCGAGTTCGAGGCCTACGGTATTCCGTTCTTGCCGATCAAGGACCGGTTGGATCAGTTGGAAGAAGGCGTGCAAATCATTCGCAGTCTGTTCACCCAAGAAACCACGACCTTTCACGGCAAGCACTACCGTGTGACCGACGCGCGTTGCGAACCCAAGCCGGTGCAGCCGCGGCCGCGTATCTGGCTCGGGGGTCAGGGCGAGAAACGGCTCTTGCGGATGGTGGCCAAGTACGCCGACGGCTGGAATGTACCGTTTCTCGGCCCGGAGCTGTATGGGCAAAAGAACCGGGTGTTGACCCAATGGTGCGACAAAGAGCGGCGCGATCCGCACACTGTGCTGCGCACCGTCAATGTCGGCTTGGCGATCGGCCGCGACGAAGCTGAGGCCCAACGCAAGCGCGAAGCGCTGCAGGAACAATTCGGGGTGGCCCTGGGTTTCCTCGAATCCGGCATGCTGATCGGCACGCCCCAGCAAGTCGTCGATCGCATCGGCGAGTACGTCAAAGCGGGCGCTGACTGGATCATTCTCGCCCTGCGCGGGCCATTCGATGTCGAGGGGCTACAGGTGTTCATCGACCGGGTGCTGCCGGCCTTCCGGTGAGTCCTCAGTGTCTTGAAGCTCTGCGCCGGAAAGTGGTAGAGCACAAGGAGTCACCCCATGATCAAGACCATCCTGATCGGACTCGACGGCTCGGAACACTCGCGTACAGCGATGCGCTATGCCCTGTGGCTCGGCCAGCAGTTAGGCGCCACCGTGATCGGCTTGCATGTGGTCGATATCGTTTCGATCGAAGGCTCGTTTTTTCACGACATCTCCGGGTCGCTGGGTTTCGAACCGTACTTGGACTTCTCGTCGAAGATGCGTGAAGTGCTGCACGAGCGTGGCAAGGGGTTGCTGCAGGAGTTCACCGACGACGCGACAAAAGCTGGGGTGCGCAGCGATACCGTCCTCGGCATGGGCGTAGTGGCCAACGAAATCGCCGAGCAGGCACGCACGGCGGACCTGGTCGTCATCGGACACCGCGGCGTCAACGAGAGGTTCTCGACCGGACTGCTCGGCAGCACAGCCGAGAGTGTGACACGCAAGTGTCCGCGGCCGGTGTTCATTTCGACGGTGGACTTCCGTCCGATAAGCCGACCACTCCTGGCGTACGATGGCAGTCAACGGGCGGCGGCGGCCATGCATGCCGCAGCCGACTTCTGCGTCTCACTGTCATTACCGTTGACCCTCCTCACGGTGGCCAGAGACTCGGAGAGCGGCGAGAAAGTCATCGGCGACGCCCGCAAGTACCTCGCGTCATACAACATCGAGTCCAGCTGCGTGGTGCAAACCGGCAACGCGCCGGAGCAGATCGTCGCCTACATCAAGGAGCACAGCTTCGATTTGCTGTTCATCGGCGCCTACGGCCACAGCCGCATCATCGAGATGGTCCTCGGCAGCACCACCGAGTACGTGCTGCGTAACACCAGCTGCCCGGTCTTTCTGAATCGGTAGGAGCCGGAGACAGCCCGACACCGGGGAATGAATTCCCCGGCTGAGTCGAGGGAAAGTCCCCTGAAGGGGACTCCGACAAGGCGTTACAGTCGGCTTCAGCCGACTTTGATCGACCGATGCCGGCCACAGGCTGAAATCGATCCCAGCCGAGCGCGGGCAAGTCGTTGTAGAACAAGTAGCCTTGGAATGCCCCTATGGGTTCATGCTCCGCAAGCCCGCGAAATACTGGATGCGGCACAGCAATATGCGCTCCTCTCCGCAGGTAACAGCATCGCCATGTACGTCTTTTCGAAGGACGAGGCGCTGTAGCACGATCTGCCACTGGCGGATCTTGGCCCGCTTTCCGTCTCGGCCATCTGGTGTCATATTTCGATGATGGCTTCGGTTGTTCCGCGCGCGTGGAAAATTCAGTCATTCGACGACGTGAAGCGGTTGTGGCTCAGCGTCCGCTCGGTGCCAATGCGGACTCAGGGCCGCAAGCATGACCAGGAAGATCGCTATTGCCTTGGGCTCTACCTTCTTGCTCTCGGCACCTACAGGCTCGTTGGTTACCCGTTTCAGGTCGAACAGGGTGAGTCACCAGATTTCATGGCCACTTGGTCCTCTGGTGAAGTAACCGGCCTCGAAGTGACCAGGGCGACCACGCAATGGTTGCAGCGCGCTATGACCGGCGGCGAAAGGGAATATCTTGGCAAGGAGGTCGGGGCCGCAGCATCCGCAGAGAAACCAGAGCCGGTGATTTCATCGCTGGATGATGGCTTGGTCGACGGCGAGGCTGAGACGAAGTGGTGTTCGTTGGTTCGGAAGGCGCTCGAGGGGAAACTTGAGAAACTGCCCGGTTTCAGGCCAGCCTCTCGCTACGACCTTCTCATCTACGACGACACACCGATCGTCGGCGTAGACCGTCGCAAGGTCGTCGCAACTTTGAACCCTTGGATACGCAGCCTAGACGTCGCCACACTCAAACTCGGCACAGTCTCCGTCATCATTTCCCCAGACGTATTGTTCGATTTGGGCGGGAGTTCGCGCGTTCTCCCCTACATCAATTGGGATGTCCCAGAACTGAACGGGCCTAATGAGCCGAGCGATCTTCCCGAGCGTATTGAGTACGCAGGTTGGCACGCAGCGAAAGGGGCACTCCGAGGCCATGCCAAAGAGCACAATCCGGTTTACTCGATCGACAGCCGCGGCAGGCTCGTCAAGCAGACATCCGACGGCCAGCGGTTCGAGGTGCGAGTCGGCGCAGATGGTGCCGAAATCGTGGTCGCAAGGCTCTCGTGAGGATGAGCGAAGCGCCATGGTTTTGGCTTCTCGCAGGGGTAGTGGGCCAGGGTTGGCTTTCGGAAGCGAGAGCCGACCGTTCCGCCCGGTTTTTTGAGAACACGCCGCGCCTCGTTCACCTTGGAGTTGCTGCACGCCACTTGATCAGGGCTGCTCAGCGTCTGAACATCTTCTCGTCGGATGTCCCTGTCGAGCATTTTCCCCCACCCCTGCAACCCGCTCGCGCCTTTATCACAAGACGCCGTCCCGGACACGCCGCAAGCCCAGCAGCGGACGAACACACGCCCGCGGGGTTTACAACGGCGTGGCGGTCCAGTAGAGAATTGCCCTAGGGGAGAAGCTTGTGGCGCGGGAGACGGGGAAGCAAGCACGTATCGCTGCTGAACAACTGGCACTCTTGGAAGAGTTGAAGACGGCCGCAACCCGCCTCGGCTTCGAGGTGCGGGAAGAGAAACTCCTGCGCGAGGTCGGATACCGCGTGCGCAGCGGCAGTTGTCGCGTGCGCGAGACGCATGTGATCCTGCTCGACCGCGGGTTGCCACCGAGCGCACAGATCGACGTGCTCGTCGAAGAACTGGCGGGACAACCGGTCGAGGACGTCTACCTTTCCCCCGCAGCGCGCCGCCTCCTCGAACGTGCCGCGTCCGCACAGACCGCCCCCTCGCAGGCGGCGCCATAGCAGCCACATCGCGGCGGCCCCAGCGCGAGGAGTGGGTGACTCGTCCACCTCAGAAGGCTACGGCAGACCGCTTCGCGATTTTCAAAGAACACCTGCGCCGCCAGGGTTTGAAATCGACCTCCCAACGCGACGACATTGCGCATGTCTTCTTTGCCGCCAACCGCCACATCAGCGTCGAGGAGCTGTACAACGAGGTCAAGCGGGTGAACCCGCACATCGGTTACGCCACCGTGTACCGCACCGTGAAGCTCCTCACCGAATGCGGCCTCGCCGTGGAGCGCCACTTCCGCGACGGCGAAGCGCGCTATGAAAGTCAAGCCGAGGGGCGCCACCACGATCACCTCATCTGTGAAGCGTGCGGGAAGATCGTCGAATTCGAGGAAGACCGTATCGAAGCGCTGCAAGCGGAAGTGGCCGAGCACCTGGGCTTCCGTTTCACCGGCCACAAGATGGAGCTGTACGGCTTGTGCAACCAGTGCCAGAGGAAGTCCTGAGTCCTGAGGGGCGAATTTCAGACTGGCTGCGATTCGTGATAAGCGGCGCGCCATGACGATTTCGATCGACGATTTCCGCAATATCGAGTTGCGCGTTGCAACCGTTACGGCGGCCGCGCCGCATCCGAACGCCGACCGCCTGCTCGTTCTAACCGTCGACCTGGGCAGCGAGCAGCGACAACTCGTGGCCGGCATCCGCGCGCACTACGCACCCCAAGACCTGGTCGGCAAGCAGATCGTGGTAGTGGCCAACCTGCAGCCGGCAAGCCTGCGCGGCGTGGAGAGCCAGGGGATGCTGTTGGCGGCCTCCGATGATCAAGGCCGTCTCGCCATCGTGACGCCCGAGAAGCCAGTCGCCAACGGCGCGCAGGTGAAATAAGGGCGCAGCATGCTGCGCGCCTACGCTGCTGCAGGGGTCACCGGCACGCCGCCCTGTAGACAGTGGTGCTGACCATGACCCGATACTGGTTTCTCATCGCCTTGGCGGTCGCGGTGACCGTCCCCGCGATCGTTCTCCGCTTGAGCGGCGTTCATCCGGACCAACCGGGCATCAACGCGGTCTTGTTCGGCGTGGCCATCGTGGGAGGGGCGTTTCTGCTGACGTGGGGTGCGGAGGTAGCCGAGCTGGACATCTCGCAAGGGCTCGCCCTCGCCTTTCTGGCATTGGTGGCGGTGCTGCCGGAGTATGCCGTCGATCTGTATTTCGCCTGGAAGGCCGCCCATCATCCGGATTACACCGCGTACGCTGCCGCCAACATGACCGGCGCCAACCGGCTGCTGATCGGCATCGCCTGGCCGTTGATCGTGCTGCTCTACTGGTCGCGCAGCCGCCGTTCCGAACTCAAGCTACCGCCCACCCGCGCCGTCGAGCTGGTCTTTCTCAGCCTGGCGACGGCGTATTCGTTTGTCATTCCACTGAAAGGCACGATCTCGCTGCTGGACACGGTGGTGTTCGTCGGCATCTTCGTCGCCTACATGTGGCGCATCGCTCCCGCCGAGGCGGGAGAGCCTGACCTCGTTGGCCCTGCTCTGGCGCTGGCAGCTTTTCGGCCACGCCTTCGCCGCACGATCGTCGGTATCATTTTTCTCTTCTCCGCCGCGGTGATTTTGGCATCGGCTGAGCCGTTTGCGGAGGCGCTGATCGGGCTGGGCCGGCGCAACGGCCTTGACGAATTTCTGCTCGTGCAATGGCTGGCGCCGCTGGCATCCGAGGCGCCCGAGGTCGTCATCGCCTGCATCCTGACGCTGAAAGGCGACGCCCAGGCCGGGATGGGCGCCATGGTTTCGGCCAAGGTAAACCAGTGGACCTTACTGGTGGGCACTCTGCCCCTAGTCTACAGCATCGGGCTCGGCCGACCCGGCGCGCTCCACCTCGACAGCCGCCAGGTCGAGGAGATGCTGCTCACGGCGGCGCAGTCGCTCTTCGCGATCGCGGTCATCTGCAACCTCCGCCTGTCCGTCTTCGAGTCCATTGTTCTCCTGGTGCTGTTCCTCGGGCAGTTCCTCATTCCGAATGCCGCCGTGCGCTACGGCTTTGCTTTGATCTACGTGGCACTCGGGGTGGCGATGCTGGTCCGCAAGCGCACCGATCTCGTCGGCTTCTTTGACGCCGGACTGCGTTCGCCGTTGCGTCGAAAAACGTGAGAGGGTGAAAGAGCGTCAGGGTTGGAGCGATGATTTCGCCTGCCCTCCCACGCTCTCGCACTCCCACACCTAGATGCGCTCAAGCGGCACGGTCCATTTGACTTGCCGGCCGCCATCACATAAGTGGCTCTGCCGATGACGCACCGCCCACAGCGGCGGACGGACGACAATTTGCCCATGGCTGAGCAGTATCTTCCGGTACTCGTAACCTTCTGCTTTGCGGGTGTGTTGGTAGCGACCATGGTCAGCCTCGGCCGGTTGCTCGGACCAAGACGCTCGACCCCGCAGAAGGGCGAGGCCTTCGAGTGTGGTAATCCGCCCAGCGGCGGCGCACGGGAACGCTTTTCAGTGAAATTCTACATGACGGCCATTCTCTTCATCGTCTTCGACGTGGAGGTGGTTTTTCTCTATCCCTGGGCAGTGCTGTTTCGCCAGCTGGGTTGGTTCGGCTTTGGGGAGATGATGGTGTTTGTCGCCGTGCTGGCAATTGCCTTGTTGTACGTGTGGCGAAAGGGGGCGCTGGAATGGGATTGAGTGCACATCCGGGTGCGAACGCACCGGCACCGGCGACGCGGTCCCGCCTGCGGTTCTCGCATTGACCGCGGTGTCCACGAGTTCATCGGCCGGCATCGTGTACCATGTGGATTGAAATCGGCATTGCAGCGATCAAAGCACTCGTCATTCTGGGGATGGTGTTGGGTCTCGCCGGCGTGCTCGGGTGGGTCGAGCGCAAGGGCAGCGCGCTGATCCAGGACCGTATCGGAGCCAACCGCGCCAGCGTCTTCGGTATTGCGGCCGCGGGTCTGGTGAACACGATGATGGCGGACCCGCTGAAGTTCGCCACCAAAGAAGACTTCATTCCCGCCGGCGTGGATCGCTTCCTGCACACCTTGGCGCCCTGCGTGAACCTCTTTCCCGTGATAGTCGCGTTTGCCGCCATCCCGTTTGGGGACGTGCTGCAGGTGGGTGGTCTAGCCATCAACCTGCAGGCGGTGCCGCTGAACGTTGGCATTTTGTACATCCTGGCGATGCTGTCGCTCAGCGTGTACGGGGTAGTGCTCGGCGGCTGGGCCTCGAACAACCGTTTCTCCCTGCTCGGCGGCATCCGCGGTTCGGCACAGATGATTTCGTACGAACTGGGAATGGGATTGTCGGTTGTGGCCATGGTGATGACGTACGGCACCATCGATCTGCAGGAGATGGTGCGGGCGCAAGGGCACCTGATCGGCGGCTGGCTGCCCGCTTGGGGCGTGCTCTTTCAACCGCTCGCCTTCCTGCTCTTCCTGACCGCTGGTATCGCCGAAAGCAAACGGGTTCCTTTCGATTTGCCTGAGGGCGAATCGGAACTCGTCAGCGGATTCCACACCGAGTATTCGGGGGTCAAGTACCTCATGTTCTTCATGACCGACTTCGCCGAAGTCGCGGTGGTCGCCGGTTTGGTGACCACCATGTTCTTCGGCGGATGGCAGGTCCCCTACCTCCTGCGTGACGGCTTTCACTTTCCCGGGGGCGCCGCCGTATTGCTGCCCCACATCGCAGTGGTGTTGCTGCAACTCGCGGCTTTCATGGTGAAGGTCCTCCTCTTTTGCTGGCTGCAAGTGCTGATCCGGTGGACGCTGCCCCGTCTGCGGTACGATCAACTCATGGGGCTGGGATGGAAGGGATTGCTACCGGTGTCCCTGCTCAACGTGGTGGCCACGGCGCTAGTCGTGCTGATCTTGCAGGGCTGGACATGAATCCGCTCCTTTTCCTCGTGCTCGCTGGCTTGCTGATTGCGGCGGCCCTCAGCGTCGTACTGCAGCCGAGCCCTGTGCGCAGCGCCTTGTCGCTGGTGGTCACCTTGTTCCTGATGGCGGTGATGTTCCTGCTCCTTGACGCCCAGTTGGTGGCGGTCCTGCAGGTCATCGTCTACGCCGGTGCCATCGTCGTGCTCTTCTTGTTCGTCATCATGTTGCTCAATCTGCAAGAGGAGCCGCGCGTCATGGCACGACTCGCCACCCAGTGTGCGGCGGTGTCGCTGGGTTCGCTGTTTCTGCTGGCCCTGGTGCGGTTTCTCGTCGCGCCACCGCGGGTGCCCGCGTCCGGGTCCTCCGCCTCGGGAATGGGCGGTGCGGTTCCGGCGGGCTTCGGCAGCGTCCAGGTTCTGGCGGAACGTCTGTTTACGCACTTCCTGCTGGCATTCGAGATCACCTCGGTGCTGCTGCTGGTGGCGATCATCGGCGCGGTGGTGCTGGCAAAGCGGAGGCTGGTATGAACGCCGTCCCGATCAGCTGGTATCTCATCCTCGGCGCCATCTTGTTCACCATCGGCACGGTGGGCGTGCTCATACGCCGCAATGTGATCGTGATCTTCCTCTCGATCGAGTTGATGTTGAACGCCGTTAACCTGGTATTCGTGAGCCTTTCGCGTCAGTTGCACTCGATGGACGGCCAAGTCATCGTCTTCTTCATCATGACCGTTGCCGCGGCGGAGGCCGCCGTCGGATTGGCAATCATCATCTCGGTCTTTCGCAATCGGGAAACCATCAACGTCGACGAGTTGAATCTGCTGCGCTGGTAGGACATGCACGAGGCCGCAACAACACAGGTCAATTTCCTCTGGCTGATCCCGGTTTTTCCGGCTCTGGGGGTCTTGTTCAACGCCTTCATCGGTCCCCGAGCGGGGAAGAGATCCATCAGCCTGGTCGCGCCGGGCGCGGTCGGCGCGGCATTCCTCACCGGGTGCTATGCCTTCGTACGCCTGTTGAGTCTGCCGCCCGGAAGCGCGCTGGTGCAGCGGGTCTATCCGTGGATCACCGCCGGCACGCTACAGGTCGACGTCGCCTTCCGCATCGATGCACTCTCCGCGGTCATGGTGTTGATCGTCAGCGGCGTGGGATTTCTCATCCACGTGTACTCCGTCGGCTACATGGACCATGACCCGAGCTACGGGCGGTACTTCACCTATCTCAACCTCTTCACGCTGGCGATGCTGACCCTGGTGCTGGCCGACAACCTGCCGCTTCTGTTCGTCGGCTGGGAAGGGGTCGGGTTGTGCTCCTATCTGCTGATCGGATTCTGGTTCAGCGTCGAAGCCAACGCCAGCGCTGGGAAAAAGGCGTTCATCGTCAACCGCATCGGCGACGCCGGATTCCTCTTGGGCCTGTTCCTCTTGTTCTGGAATCTCGGTAGCGGCGCCCACTCCTTGAGCTTCTCGGAGATTGCGGCCCATGCCAAGGCCATTCCGCCGAGCACGCTGACGGCCATCACTTTGCTGCTGTTCGTCGGCGCCACCGGCAAGTCGGCGCAGTTGCCGCTGTACGTGTGGCTGCCGGACGCCATGGCCGGCCCGACGCCGGTGAGCGCACTGATCCATGCCGCCACCATGGTGACCGCCGGCGTGTATATGATCGCGCGCTTGCATGTCCTCTTTCTGCTGGCGCCGACGACGCTCGCGGTGGTGGCCACGATCGGTGCCCTGACGGCGCTGTTCGCCGCAACCATCGGACTCATGCAGAACGACATCAAGAAGGTCCTCGCCTACTCGACCGTGAGCCAGCTGGGGTACATGTTCCTCGGGGTCGGCGTCGGGGCCTTCGGAGCAGGCATCTTCCATTTGATGACGCACGCCTTTTTCAAAGGCCTGCTCTTCCTGGGCGCCGGGAGTGTGATCCACGGCATGAGCGGCGAGCAGGACATGCAGAAAATGGGTGGCCTGCGGACCCATATGCCGATCACCTTCTGGACCTTCCTTGCCGCCACCGTGGCGATCACCGGCATCCCGGGATTCGCCGGCTTCTTCAGCAAAGATGAGATCCTGGCGCAGGCGTTTGGCAGCCCGCACGGCAGTCCCTGGCTGTGGGCCATGGGGTTTGTGGCCGCCGGCCTGACATCCTTTTACATGTATCGGCTCCTGTTTCTCACCTTCTTCGGAGAGTGCCGGGCTGATGAGCACGCACGGCATCACCTGCACGAGTCGCCACTGACGATGACGGCACCGCTGATGGTGTTGGCGGTTCTCTCCGTGATGGGCGGCTACATCGGTACGCCGGCCTTCCTGGAGCCC
Organism: Binatia bacterium; assembly: GCA_044450645.1. Classification (GTDB taxonomy): domain Bacteria; phylum Desulfobacterota; class Binatia; order HRBIN30; family HRBIN30; genus JAGDMS01. The sequence continues at coordinate 6,199 of JBIOJG010000043.1, read as the reverse complement.
GTTTTCGGGCACGAGGCAGGTCATCTCCACGAGCAGACCGAACATCTGTTGATGGGAGCGTCCGTCCTGGTCGCGTTCGTGGGGCTGGGCATCGCCTACCTGTTCTACATGGTCCAGCCGGGCCTGCCCTGGCTGCTGGCGTACAAGGCCGCCGGCCTCTACAACCTCATTTACAACAAGTACTACGTCGACGAGTTGTACGATCTGCTCTTCATCCGTCCGACGGTAGCGGTATCAACCTGGGCCTGGCGCGTCTTCGACGTGGGCGTGATCGACGGCTTGGTGAACGGCACGGCCGAGGCGGTTGCGGCGAACAGCGGGCTGTGGCGCGGTTGGCAAACCGGGAACGTCCAGCAGTATGCCATTTCGATGCTTCTAGGTGCCGTCGCCATCCTCGGCTACTACGCGTGGCGGTGACAGGCGATATGCCCCTTCTCTCCCTCATCATTTTCACACCGCTCGCCGGCGCTCTGATGCTGATCTTGATGCCGAAGGAGCAGCACCGTTCGTTACGACGCGGGGCGTTTATCTTCTCCCTGCTTCCCTTCGCGCTCTCGGTGTGTTTGCTGGCACTATTCAACCCGGCCGAAGCCGGCTTTCAGTTTACCGAAGAGGTGGCCTGGATCCCGCAGTTCGGCATTTCGTACAAGGTGGCCGTCGACGGCATCAGTCTGTTTTTGCTGTTGCTGACGACGTTTCTGACACCGCTGGTGATCCTGGCCGGCTGGGGCGACATCCACAAGCGCGTCAAGGAGTACATGGTCTTCTTGCTGCTGATGGAGACCGGCATGGTGGGCGCCTTCGTGGCCGTCGACCTGTTCCTGTTTTACGTCTTCTGGGAAGTGATGCTGATACCGATGTACTTCCTAGTCGGCGTGTGGGGTGGTGAGCGCCGCATCTACGCGGCCCTCAAGCTCATTCTCTACACGATGACCGGCAGTTTGCTGATGTTGGTTGCGATTCTCTACCTCGTGATCCTCCACAATCAGCAGACGGGGCAGTTCACCTTCGACCTCATGCGGCTTTACGACTTTTCCGCACCGCTGGCGACGCAGCGCTGGCTATTCGCCGCGTTCGCACTGGCGTTCGCCATCAAGGTACCGATGTTCCCGCTGCACACCTGGCTGCCGGACGCGCACACGGAAGCGCCCACCGGTGGCTCGGTCATCCTCGCCGGCGTTTTGCTGAAAATGGGCACCTATGGATTTCTGCGCTTCGCCATCCCGCTTTTCCCGCTGGCAGCGCACGAGGCCCTGCCCATCATCGCCGTCCTCGCCGTCATCGGCATCGTGTACGGCGCGCTGGTGTCGATGGTGCAGCCCGACCTCAAGCGGCTGGTCGCGTACTCGTCCGTGAGTCATCTCGGCTTCGTCATGCTCGGGATGGCGGCTCTGAACACGCAAGGGGTTGAAGGCAGCATCTATCAGATGCTCAATCACGGTTTGTCCACCGGCGCCTTGTTCTTGGCTGTCGGCGTGATCTACGAGCGCCGGCACACGCGATTGATTCGTGAGTTCGGTGGACTGTGGCAACAGATGCCGTTGTATGGCGCCGTCTTCATGATCGTGATGCTTTCCTCCGTGGGGCTGCCGGGGTTGAACGGCTTTGTCGGTGAGTTCCTGATCCTGCTGGGCGCGTTTCACACGCACCGCGTGGCCGCGATCGTTGCCACCAGCGGGGTGCTGCTGGGCGCCGTGTACATGCTTTGGATGTACCAGCGGGTGATGTTTGGACCGCTGACGAATCCCGCGAACAACGATCTCCGGGATCTGTCGAAGCGCGAGGTACTCGTATTTTTGCCCATCTTGGTGATGCTCTTTGTCATGGGCTTGTGCCCGAACCCGTTTCTGAGCCGCATGGAGCCGTCGGTGCAGGCCTACCTGAGCCGCATGCATCAGAAGATGGCTGCTGCCCAGACCAGTGTTCAGCTCTCAGCGGTCAGCCCTCAGCCAGCAAAGGGGTTGAAAGCTGATCGCTGACAGCTCGCCTCACCATGATCACTCCACCGGACATATCCTGGATTGCGATTCTGCCGCTGTTGATTCTCACCGGCACGGCGCTGGTCACGTTGTTTGCCGATCTGTGGATGGAGGGGCCGGACCGGGAGGCCCTCGGCTGGATCGGCCTGGTGGGATTGCTGGCGACCGCGGTCGCAGCGATGGCGCTGTGGAACACCCGCCTGAGTGCGTTTTCAAGCGCCGTCGCGGTCGATCGTTACGGTCTGTTCTTCACGCTGCTGTTTTGCGTCGCATCCGGGCTGACCCTGCTGATGTCGATGGGCTATCTGGAATTCACCGACATCCGCACCGGCGACTATTATTCTCTGATCCTGTTTTCGACCGTGGGCATGGTGTTGATGGCGACGGCCACCGACTTGATCGTCATTTTCCTCGGGCTCGAGGTGATGTCGCTCGCCGTGTACGTCCTCTCCGGCATTTGCAGAAGTGAGCAGCGTTCCAACGAAGCGGCGCTCAAGTACTTCCTGCTGGGCGCGTTTGCGACCGGCTTCCTCCTCTTCGGCATCGCCCTGCTCTACGGCGCAACCGGCAGTACGACGCTGGGTCCGATCGCCGCACACGTTGCCAAAGTGGGCGGACAGGAGAAGACGCTGGTTCTCGCGGGCATGGCGCTCCTGCTCGTCGGCTTCGGATTCAAGGTGGCTGCGGCGCCATTCCACGTGTGGACACCGGACGTCTACGAAGGCTCGCCGACCTCGGTTACCGCGTTCATGGCCGTGGGGGTCAAAGCGGCAGCGTTCGCTGCGTTCGCTCGGGTGTTCATGCATACGCTGACGGTACTGTCCGCCGATTGGAGCAGCGTGCTCTGGATCCTCGCGGCACTCACCATGACGGTCGGCAACGTGACGGCGATCTTGCAGCGGAACATCAAGCGCATGCTGGCGTATTCGAGCATCGCGCATGCCGGTTACCTGCTAGTCGGCATGGTCGCTGGCGGCGAGTTCGGCGGCAGCGCGGTGTTGTTCTACCTGATCGCGTACATGCTGATGACCCTTGGGGCCTTCGCGGTGGTCATTGCGCTCGGCCGGCGTGGCGCACCGAACGAGAACCTCGACGACTACGCCGGCGTTGGATTCAGCCATCCATTTCTGGGCGTGGCGATGACGATCTTCATGCTCTCACTGGCCGGCATTCCACCTCTGGTCGGTTTCATCGGCAAGTTCTACATTTTCAGCGCGGCGATACGCTCCGGGTATGTCGGGCTCACCGTCATCGGGGTCCTCAACAGCGTCATCTCGGTGTACTACTACGTCGGCGTGCTGGTGCGCATGTATATGACGGAGGGCGAATTAGAGATCCCGATTCTCAGCGGCCGCCCGTATCTCGTCGCCACGCTGCTGCTCACGATCGCCGGCACCATTCTCCTCGGCCTGTTCCCGTCGCCGTTGTTCGAACTGGCGCGCCAATCGTTCTTGGCCCTCGGCTGATATCGAGGGCGCCGTCTCACACTGACCGCTGGGCGTGCCGTGTTGCCGCCCGCCCACCTTGACTGGCCGGGCGCCCTCCCATACCTTTGCCCCTGCCGGAGGAAATCATGGTCGAAAAGACAATCGAGTTGACCGGAACCTCGGCCAACAGCATCGAGGATGCCGTCAATATCGCTGTATCGCGCGCTGCTGTCACCATCGACAGTCTGCGCCAAGCGCAGATCGTCGATATCAGCGCCACCATCGCGAACGGTACCGTGTCGCACTGGCGCGTGAAGCTGAAGGTCTCGTTTGCCGTGCAGGACCGCCTGCATGAGTGAAGCCAAGGTGCGCGAGGTCTGGCCGGGGATTTACGTCATCCACCTGCCGCTACCGATGCGGCCAACCATCGTCAACGTGTACCTACTTCACAGCAAGGACGAGTGGGCGTTGGTGGACACGGGGGTCAACACCGCCGAAAGCATCGCCACCTTCGACACGGCACTGAAAGAGATCGGGTGCGCGCCCGACAGGATCACGAAGGTGATTTGCACCCACTATCACCCGGACCATTTCGGCAGTTCACGGACGTACCAAGAGCGCTTCGGCGCCAGCGTGTACATGAGCCGAGTCGAGTACGAGATCTCGCAGGCGTTCATGCACCGGGAGCGGAGCGACGACGTCACCATGTTTTTCATCCGCAACGGCTTGCCCCTCGACCGTTTCGTGCAAATTCCATCGCCCGGAGAGTTTTGGTCCGAGTTGTACGTGCCCGCCGTCCCAGACCATTTCATGGTGGACGGGGAGGTCTTTTCGGTCGGAGACCTCGAGGTGGAGGTCATTACGACACCGGGGCACACGCCGGAGCACTGCGTCCTCTACGTGCGGCGGCAGCGGCTGATGATCGCGGGAGATCACCTGTTGCCGAAGATCACTCCTCACGTCGGCCTCTACCCCAGTGGCCCGGACAACCCGTTGCGTGATTTTCTCGAATCGCAGCGCAAGATACAGCGCTTTGACGTCAACATGGTCCTGCCGGCGCACGGCGGCACCTTCATGGATCACCGCCACCGCGCCAACCAGATCATCCAGCACCATGAGTATCGCCTACAGGAAATGCTCGATGCGGTACGCCGCCGGCCGCGCACCGCGTACGAGGTGGCCAGCCTCGCCTTCGGCTTCGATACCGATAGCCCGATCATGGTCCAGTTCCCCGCCACCTTCGAAACCTTGGCGCACCTGGAGTACATGCGTTCGTTGGGCCAGGTCGCGCGCGAGGAGCGCGGCGAGCGGGTCTTCTATCAAGGGGTTTAGAGTTGAGTCACGCGAAGCAGCGTGCTAACAGACCTGCTATTCCCTTAGGAAAGAAAGGACACCTATGAAGCGATACGGTTTTTTGGGGATGGGGGCATTTGCGTTCTTGGGGTTGGCGATGTGGTTGGGCGCTGCCGCCGGCGCATCGGATGACGCGACCACGAAGACGCTGGTCGAGTACTACCGCCGCAAGGCGAACATCCCACCGAGTGCGCAAGTGGAGGTCAAGGACCTGAAGGCGTCGAAGCTCAAAGGTGCCAAGACCGGAACCTTGGTTGTCGGCGGCCGGTCAAGCGAGTTCACCGTCTCCGATGACGGCCACTACGCGTTTTTCGGCGAGTTGGAAGATCTGACCGTCGATCCGTTCGCCGCGGTCATGAAGAAGATCTCGCTGAAGGACGTGGCGACGAAAGGACCGGCAGACGCCAAAGTGACGATCGTAGAGTACTCCGACTTCCAATGCCCGTTCTGCTCTCGCGGCTATCAAACTTTGGAAAGCCAGGTCCTGAAAGAATACGGCGACAAGGTGCGCTTCGCCTACAAGAATTTCCCGCTTCCCATGCATCCCTGGGCGGAACCGGCTGCGGTCGCGAGCCTTTGCGCGCGGCAACAGAAGACCGACGCGTTCTGGAAGCTGTACAACTTCTACTTCCAGAATCAGCGTGACATCACTGCGCAGAACCTCAAAGACAAGTCAGCCGAGGCGCTCAAGGACGACGGCATCGATATGGGGAAGTTCAGCGACTGTCTCGACAACAAGAAGACACTCGATCTGGTGAAGGCTGAACAAGCAGAGGGTGGCAGCGTCGGCGTGAACGGCACGCCCGCGTTCATCATCAACGGCCGATTGCTCAGCGGTGCCCAGCCGTTCGAAAGCTTCAAGGTGATCATCGACGACGAATTGGCCCGCAGTAAGAAATAGCCCATTCACATCAGGCGGCCCGCACGCTACTGCGGGTCGCCTGCCTCAAATCCTCCCATTCTTCGGCGACCGAAGCCCCAGACCCGGTTACGCTTGAAGGAGTGTGAGACATGCTGCGCACCAGCATCTGCGGTCGTCTCGGCATTGAGTACCCGATCCTGTTGGCAGGCATGGGTGGCGTGTCGATGCATGAACTGACGGCCGCCGTATCAAACGCCGGCGGCCTAGGCGTCCTTGGGGGCGCCACAGTCGATGCGGAGCGGTTGCGCCGGGAGATCCGGGAGACCCGCAGGCTGACGGACAAGCCTTTCGCCGTCGACTTGCTCGCACCCATTCCCGATATGATTCGGCCGCAGATGCAGGTGATCTTCGAGGAAGACGTCAAGATCTTCGTGGCTGGTCTAGTCGGGCGTAACGGAAATTCGGGCAATAACCAACTAGCCATGGCGAGCGACGGTGTCAGCGCAGAAGCGGGCAATTTTGGTCAGAATCTCGTCGGCGGTCTTCACCCACTTGAAAGGGTGTGGGGTGTCGTTGTG
>JBIOJG010000042.1:0-53332 GCA_044450645.1 Binatia bacterium | reverse complement strand
TTTGGCGAGGGGTTTCTCGGGGTGGAGCTTGTTGGGATTGTGATTGTGTTTATTACTACGCTGCGGTTCGCGTTCGCGGATGTTGGTGGCGGTCTCGGAATCCCCCCTCCCCCCCAGGCTGCCCCCCACCCCCGACCCGATGTCCCGATCCAGGGCGGCTTTGACGGCGACGTGCGCAGCTTCGACGCGGACACCGGGCTCACGCACGCGGAGGGGACCACAATGCGTTCCTCCCTATTGCACCCGAGGAGTTCTTCGGGCCGATGGCGGCGTTTGAAGGGCAGGTGTAAAGGCTCCAGGAGGAACCGGATATCCAAAAAGATGAATCCCATAAGAGATCCGACGCAGACCCTCGCGCGGGTCAGCGACTCGGCACTGAAAGGATATCGGACGCTGGCGGTGGCGCGCGGTCCCGAGACGGGGGCCCCAGCATTGGTCGGATTGGTGACGTTGTATGATCCGCCCCGACCGGATGCCAAGCAACTCATCGTTGCACTCCACGACCTCGGCGTTGCAGTGAAGATGCTCACCGGCGACGCGCTGGCGGTCGCGAGTGAAATCGCGCGCGGGGTCGGATTGCCCAACATCCGGCGCGTGGCGGACCTAAAGACCGCGGCCGCTCAGGCCGGCAACGAGGCCGTGGACTTGTTGGCGGGCGCCGACGGTTTCGCCGAAGTCTATCCTGAGGACAAATACATCGTGGTGCAGCACCTACAGGCCGCAGGGCATGTGACCGGCATGACGGGCGACGGCGTCAACGATGCGCCTGCGCTGCGCCAGGCCGAAGTGGCCATCGCCGTCAGCACCGCGACCGACGTCGCCAAGAGCGCTGCCAGCGTCGTCCTAACTGAACCTGGGCTCACGAATATCGTGGCCATGGTCGAGCAGGGGCGGACCATCTACCAGCGCATCCTGACGTGGATTATCAACAAGATCAGCCGAACGATCCTCAAGGCAGCCTTCGTGGCCAGCGCGTTCGTGGTGACCGGCAAGTTCGTCGTCTCGGCCTTTGCGATGCTGTTGCTAGTGTTCATGACGGACTTCGCGAAGATCGCCCTCGCCACCGATGACGTCCGCTGGTCCAGGAAACCGGAGACCTGGAACATCGGCGGCTTCATCGCGGTATCCGTGGTACTGGGCGTGGTAATGGTCGCGGAGGCTCTTCTCCTCTTGTCCGTTGGCTGGTTACGCTTCGGTTTGGCGACGAATGACAATGCCCTTTACACCTTCAGCTTTCTGACACTGCTCTACTTCGCTGTGTTCTCCATCGTGTCGGCGAGAGAGCGTAAGTGGTTCTGGGCGACGATGCCCAGCAAGACCCTCATGGCTGCGCTGACGGCGGATGCGCTCGCGGGTACCGTTTTAACGTTTGTAGGTCTCCCGACCCTCACTCCACTTCCCTGGGAGCAGATGCTCGCGATACTCGGTTATGCGCTGGTTTCGTGCCTCGTCGTGAACGACGCCGTGAAGGTCGCGATGATCAAGTGGACTGGTGCCTTGTAAAGGCAACTATTGTTGAACGAAGAACCGAATTGGAGAGGGACGAACCCATTCGCCTGCTGATCGGCGAGGCGCGGCGTCGGATCAGGCAGGCGGTCAGCAGCCGTGTGCGTCGCTATTATCTGACCACGCAACAGTTTTGGGCGTTCGTCGCAATCTACGAACACCCAGGTTCTTCGCTGGAACGCACCCGCTCTCGCCTCGCAACGGGGCTCCTCTACATCGCCATCCTGTCGGTGCGCGTCGGTGAATTCATGTCACGCTTCATTCTTTTCCGAACGTCGTCGCCTCTGTGCAAAGCGTCGCTCACGGCGATGCGGAATTGATGTCGTTCGCCCCGCGAATCCAGATCTCAAAGTTGCTCCCGTCTTGTACGACGATGCCGACCAATTGAAAGGCACTGTTACCGATAGCGTTCAGTTTGTTCACGAAGGCAGAGTCAAGGCTGAAAGTGGATTTCTGAAGACGCAGGGTCAGCTGCGTGGTGCCGCCGTCATCGCTCACCGTGACCGCGGTACTCTTGCCTCCGAAGATTGGCCAGGTTCCGGCCGTCTTTTGCACATTCGCAACGCTCACCAACACTCCAGTGAATGTAATTCCGTTGGCCGCAACGTCGTGTAACGTTACCGACTGGGGTGGCGGCAGGGGGTTGCCGTTGCTCAAGACTGTCCAGGAACCGGCGCTGATATCGATCATCACGGTTCCGACGAGCGGGACGTCCGATCCCGGATTCGGATCCTGTTGGCGAATTACACCGGTCACCCGAATCCGATCTCCGGCCTGAAACACATACGCCACGTCACCGGCGTTCTGGTGGTACACCATGATGCCCGCCTCGCCGCTCTGGATGAATATCTTCAGCTTGTTATTGGCCAGCACACCCGCCGACACAGTGACTGTCCCTTCCGTGGTCACGGTCTGATTCAAGAGCAGCGCCCCCCCGTGGCTGTCACGCGCAACCACCTCCGCCACGGTAAGACCAGACGTTGAGGTCGAGGTAGCCGTTGCGGTTGGCGTCGGCGCCATCGACGGGGTCAACGCCGGCGTCTGCGTTGGAGTTGCCACGGTCGGCGGGCAACCACTCAGCGCATTGTTCACCGCGGTGAGGATCTCATCCACCGTCACCTGACCGTCGTGGTTTAAGTCGCCAGCGTGACAATCGGCAACCGGCGTGTTTCCGAGTGCAATGTTCGCCAGCGTGATAATCTCATCGACCGTGACCTGCCCGTCATCGTTGCAGTCACCGGCACAGCCGGAAGCATTCGGCTGCGCCATCGCCAAAACTTGGAGGTTCCAGCCAGCAACACCAAATCCCAAGAGTGCTGCCAGCGCCAGCATACGAGCTCCGCCGTGTGTCGATCTCATTTCTCCCTCCCGTCGTCTAGAGACTGGCCCGCAGCCCAACGTACTCCCACCTGCCCGGCTCCGGAGAACCGTACTTCTGCTCATAGTCAGTATCGAGGGCGTTATCGACGCCGGCGAATACGTCGAGGTGCTTTCCGAATGACTTGCTCAGCTGAACATTGAACAGCCCAAAGGCGCCGGCTTTGACGTTGCTGCCGAACGTGTCCACCTGCTCCGAGGTGTAGAGTCCCTCCAAGCGGAGCACAAACTTCTCCGGAAGGAAGAGCCGCAGGATTCCGTTCAAACGATGAGCTGGCTTGTGCTGGATGTCCATAAACGCCCCGCTGCCGCCGGCCGAGGTGTTCCGCGCCTGCGCGTCGAGATAGGTGTAGTTGAGATCGAGCCGCACGAGCTGCATGAGCATACTTCCGGCAGCCGCCTCGAAACCTTGCAGCACCGCCTCGTCCAAATTCATCGCCCTTTGCTGAGTGCCAATGGTTCCGTTGTCGATCAAATCGGTCACGTCACTCCGAAAGAGACTGGCATCCAAATAAGAGCGGTCGACTTCGAGCCGGTGGCCCACTTCGTACGAAAGCGCCTTTTCGGGCTGCAGGTGGGAATTTCCTTGCTGCGGGTCGAAGAGCTCTCGGAGTGTTGGGAAACGGATTTTGCGGCTGACGCCTGCGCGACTGACCCCAAAGCGGCCGAAGTCAACTGACAGACCACCCTCAGGCTCCAACTCCCATGCCGTTCCCCGGCCACCACCGGTTTGCAGGTCGTAGCTCAGGCCAGTCAGCAATCGCACCTGGTCCGTCAGAAAGTAGGCATTCTCGAAGGCCGTGCTGGCGGTGGTAAAGTCCGGCTGACCGAGCGGACCGTTGACGCTGTCGGAGATGTCCGCCCCCGCCTGGCGAATCTGCCCGCCGATGACGAGCGAGTCGTGCTCCCCCAACTCCAGGGTGACGTGCCCGATACCTCCGATCTCATCACTGTCGACCGTGGTGGTGAGAATCTTCGTGGTGAAGTCTGGTCCAGTAAACTGGCTCGTTCGAGTCTCATACGACGAGTAGAACACGGCAGCACTGACAGCCACTTTGGGAGCCAGCTGCTGCTCCGCGCCCGCCTGGAAATGATCGAACTCTTCGCGGTCGTTGCGCTGAAACAGCGGCTTGAACTGTGCGGTGTTGGGCGGGATGCCGAACTCGGCGACCGAGCTCAGAAACGTGGCATGCACGCTCCCGCTGTGTGAGAACGCGTAACCGAGGTCTGCAAACGCGCTCCACTCCTCGCGGTCGCTGTTGAGGCGCGTGCCATCATCCTCGGAAAACCTGTTGCGACCCGGCGGCCGGTCCTCGAACTCGCCGGATAGCGGGAAGCCGGAGCTGGTCAAGAACCGTCCGCCGACGACGCCGGACACCCCGTTACGTTCCAGGCTGGCGCTTCCGCGTACGTCCCAGAAACCCGGGTTGCGCCACAGCGTAGACACCGCAGCCGCCACGGGCACGCGTGGCGTCAACGTGCTCATCTTGACCGTACCCGCCATGCCATTCGGTCCGAACAACGAAGAGGACGGCCCGCGCGCTGTTTCGATGCTGTCGAGCATCTCGAGCGGAAGGACATCGAGGTTGACGATGCCGTTGTACGGTTCGTAAACCGGCACCCCATTCAATGTGAACAGCGTCGCGCGCTGGTCGAATCCTCGCATGTCGGCCCGCTGCTCACCAAGCCCTCCTTGGCGCACGTTCATGCCGGGGGTTATCTCCAGCACGTCGGTCAACTCACTCTTGTGCGAGTCCACGATGTCTTGGCGCGAGATCTCCGTGCGCGCCGGCACGTAGACATCCAGGGGACTCGCCTCCACCGTGACTGTTTGCAGCGGTTCCTCCGTCAATGCCGGTCTGGCGCTCATCACCAACACGCACAGCGCCGTCAGCGTCTCTCGGCCAAGTACGCGAAGAACGCTGCTCGTCGCAGCGCCTTCAGGACGAGAAATCCCAGGTACCCGCCGGCAAGCCCAAACAGCAGATGGGTCGCCGCTGGATACAGCCTGCCGAGAAGCACGAACCCTGTCGGTATTCCTATCCATAGTTCCAGCAGCACCTTCACTCCGAGCTTGGTGAGATTGCCGACGGCGCCTGCCGCCGCACACACCACCAGGCGCTCAGGCGCACCCACGACGCCAACGATGACATCGACGCCGACCCCCGCCGCCGCATACGAGAGCAACGTGTCCAGCGGCCCCTTGTCGCCGATACCCATGAGTGCCGCCAGCACGCCGCTGAGCACCGCCGCCAGCGTGCCGGCGCCGAACTTGGGCACCACCGCCCGCGCAATGACCAACAGGGCCATCCATACGACGCCCGAATGTCCTGGCATGCGGATGGGAAAACGCAGGGCCACATTTGCCACCACGATCAGCGCGGCAAACATGCCGAGCAGCAGCAGCTCGAAGGTAGAGAGGTAATGAGGGGCTGCAGGCGTCGTATCGATCTCGGTCATCGGCGTCGTACCTCACTGAAACGCGTATAGCCCCAGAAAGAGTCCCGCCATTCCGGCCAGGAGCAGATGATCCATCCGGCCCAGCCGCAGGCCGTGCCGTGGCAGCCTGAGCGGCGATTCAACGCCGCGCGCGGCGGCCGCCTCAGTCATCGACCACGCTCGTTGCGTGATCAAGACGATGGCCGGAACGATGAGCGACACCGCACTGGTCAGACGTTGACGCCATCCCCTTTCGGCGGACCTCTGCCCCACGATCCCGCGGGCCCGCTGCGCCTCAAGGACGCCGCGCCATTCAGTCTCTACGAGCTCCAGCGAACGGTAGGCGGTGGCAAACGTAAACGCGAGGCGCTGGGGAACGCCGATCCGCTCGAGTGCCTGACGAACTTCTTCGGGTGTCGTGGTCGCAAACAGCAGGGTGAACGCCGTTACCAACAGCCACAGACGAAGCGTGATGAGAACGGCAAAACCCCACCCGATAAACAGCCAATCGAACGCAAACAGCAGGATCAGGAAGGGACAGAGGCGCCTGAGATGAGTGACCATCGGTCGCATCAGGCCCGCTGCGCTGATCAGCGCGACATAGCAAGCCAGGAAGACCAGCAGCTGAGGAAAGGACAGCATCACCGCGAGCGAGGCCGCCACCGACAGGACGAGCTTCGTCCGCGGATCAGCCCGCCGCAGGAAGGAATGCCGAGCTAGTGAGGCTGCGCGTCGACGCGGCATGGGCGCACGAATGATTGCGGCGGGACAACCGCGGGTCGCAGTTGAGGATCGCGCGGAACGCCCCAGGTGTCGGCCTCAGTCGAAGGAACCAGGCGGCCGTCCTGTAACTCGAAAACGCGATCGGACCACTGCGCCGCCCACTCCAGATCATGCGTCGCCAGCAGACAGAGATAGCCGGCGGCGGCGAGTCGCCGCGCAATTCGTCCGAGGACGCGGCGTTGACATGGATCCTGGCCGAGGGTCGGCTCGTCCAGACAGACGCCGCACAGCCCAGGACGGAGCAGCACGATGGCCAGGGCCAACCGCTTCTTCTCCCCCTCGCTCAGCAACAGGGGCGGCGTGTTTTCGTAGGACGCAAGGCCCAACAACTCCAGCAGACGGCGGTAGAACGTCTCGTCATGATCGGTGAGCCCGAAGAGGACCTCTTGCCTCACCGTCGCATTGAAGAGCTGCCGGTCGGGGTTCTGGAAACACAGGCCCAGGTGCGGCGCGCCAGCAGGCGTACCACTGCTCCGCCCGCCATGGGGCTGCAGGCCGGTCAACGCACGCAGGAGCGTCGTCTTACCGGTGCCGTTGGCCCCGACGACCGCCACCACCTCTCCTCCAGCCACATTCAGATCAATGTCGCGAAGCACGGCCTGTCCGCCCAATTCCACACTCAGGCCCTCTACCCTCAGGCAAAACGGAGGCACTCTCGCGGGCAGCTCGGGCAGTGACCACGCGGCACTTTCCGTTCCCGCCAGCCGTGTTTTTCTGAGGCCCTCGATTCGAGCGAAACAGTGCGAGCGATGTTCGAAAACGACCACCGCTGTGCCTTCTTGGCTCAGCCGACGAAGGTGACCGACGATATGCGCGGCGGACGCCGTGTCCAGCATCGACAGCGGCTCGTCGAGAACAAGAACCTGCGGCTTTCTGGCGCTGAGGGCGGCGAGGACGAGCTTCTGCTGCTCGCCGCCGCTCAAGGTGCGCGGGTCGCGCTCGGCTACACCTTCCAGGCCGAAGCTCTCCAAGGTTGCTCCCAGTCGACTCTCAATTTCCCTGGAGGCAAGTCCGGCATTCTCCAGACCGAAGGCAATCTCGTCTCCGACCGTCGATCCGAGAATCTGCGCCGCCGGGTTTTGTGAGACGAGGCCGACGAGGGCGCTCACTTCCCACAGCGGGACGTGGGCGCTGACGCGACCACCGATGAGCACACGGCCTTCCAAGCACCCGCGATAGAGATGCGGGATGATTCCTGAAAGCATGCGCGCCAGTGTGCTCTTACCGCATCCCGAAGGGCCGGAGATCAGGTGAAACTCGCCTCTCCTGGCCTCGAAATCGAGCGGCCCCACGGCGGTCCCACACCCCATGTATCGGTACGCGGCCCGCTCGGCCGTCACGATGGCGCCCACGCTTAGCCCGCCGATTCCACGTGCTTCGCCTTGCGGTCGAAGCAGCGCCAGCCTTCAGATGTGAGCTCCACCAACAGCACCGCCGTCCCGGCGATGAGTCGGGGACGTACCCAGTCGCCTGTGTCGATCACAGCATCGGACGGCACGACTTCGCCGTTACGCGACGTCGACAGTAGACTCATGCCCCGTTGCCGCAGGGCTCCGGCGGAAACGCGCTCCCCGAAACCACGCAGGCCACCGGCAAGCTCCAAGAACCTTCCCGCGTTGCCGTCCGCGGTGAGTCCTACCGCGGCCAGCGCGCCGATGATGCCGTCCCCGGTACCCCCAAGCTCTACCAGCAAGAGTCCCTGGGCGGCCGCTAAGGCTGCCGCCTCACCCTTGTCCACCACTTTGCTGCTGGCACGGTACCCAAAGCGGATGACGCCGGCGTCGATTCGCTCGCCGTCGCCCAGGCAAACCCCGGGATCCGAACCGTGCGCTGACCGATGCGCGACGTAGCCGCCCGCCACATCGAAGAGGCGGCCCTCGAGGCCGTCCTGCTCCGCGTCAACCTCCAGGATGAGGCACGCCGGGCTATTGTGGCTGGTGTAGGGAATTCGCGGATCAACCAGGAGCTGATGGCGCACGACGCCAACCAATCGGGCCAGCCCCTGCGCCTCCAGATGCACGCCCAATTCGCGGGCCAACCTGCCCGTGCCTGGGCGGGAGCCGAGAACGTCGGTGTCGTCAATGCCAAGCAGTAAGCGCAACCGTGCATTCCTCAATGAAATTCGGCCACGACCTCGCTCATGCGTGAGATGTCGTAGCCACTCAATGCGGCAGCCTTCCGGCGAAAGGCGTCCTGATGCATCACTCCCAACAGCGGCCGAAGCCGTACCGAGTCGAAGACCGGCCGCGCGATCGCCAGCTCATAGCGCTCGTACCCGAGCGAGATGAATTCCAATCCCCACGCCTGCGCAACGGCGCGGATGCCTAGCCCGACGTCCGCCGATCCCGCCGTGATGGCAGCGGCAACGGCGTTGTGGGTGGGTGCCTCACGTTCATAGCCGGCGATCGCCTGCGGATCGATCTTCGCTTGGCGCAGCCGGTGATGTAGCAACACCCGCGTACCGGCACCACGCTGGCGATTGATGATGCGGACGCCGGAGCGCGTCAGGTCGCGAAGATGTCGAATCCCCTTGGGGTTACCAGCCGCAACCATCAGCCCCTGCTCGCGTTGCGCCAGGTGAATGAGGATGATCGGCTCTTCCGGCAGCACGTGTTTCACGAACGGGATGTTGTACGCGCCGGAATCGACGTCAAGTAGATGGACACCGGCGACATGCGCCCGCTGTTCGCGCAAGGCGATGAGTCCGGCAATGCTGCCGGAAGGGCTTGTGGAAAAGCGTATCTCCGGATGCTGCTCCGCCGCCAGGCGCACGAGCAAATCGAGCACTAGGTCGTCACTGCCCACGGCGACCAGTGCTGCCGCCTCTATCGGGGCACGCGGCGAAGCGTGTCGTGCCGGGATGACGGCTTCGCAAGATCGGAGCCAGGAGAGTGCCGTCTCCGTGTGGCGTTTATGGCCCTCGGCGAGCAACCAGGCTCCGGCATCGCGTTTGCGTTGCGCCGCCTCGGACCGATCCTCATGTGCCCGGCGTCGCGCCTCCAGGATGCGGCGCCGTTCGGCAATCAGTGCCGCAATGTATACCGGTCCGGACGCCATGCCGAATCGAACCTTCAGCGGGAATTCGTCGCGGCCATGCTCAGACGTAATGACGGGTCCGCGCAGCCAGCGCTTGAGTTCCGCACGCCCGCGCCGGGTAATGGCGTACACCCTGCGGTCAGGCCCCTGCTTGCCCGGTTCAACGCGCACGGCGACCCATCCCTCGCGTCGTATCGACGCCAGCAGACGGTAGAGTTGCCCGAAATCGATGCGCCACTCCGAACCGAATTCGGCTTCGAGTTCGCCCCTGATCTCGTAACCGTACCGCTCACCTCGCGCGAGCAGGCCCATCACAGCGTGGGCTGTCGACACCGAATCCCCCCTCCTGACCCGGCCGCCAAGGGCAGCCTATAGGCATTGCCTATAGCTCAGATTGAACCCCTCCCGTCAAGGGCCGGGCGAAACCCCAAATCCGGGTACTGTCCTATCGGACAGCACCCAAATCCGGCGCTAGCGCGGCGACGCGTCCGATTCAGCGCGCGTTGGGCACCCCTGCAGGCGACGGTGCGCCGGCCGCAGGGCCGAGTCTTCTTTCAGGGAGTGCATTCGATGGATCGCCTAATTGTCCCGCCGAGCAGGTCGTCTGCCCAGCGGCACGGCCGTTTTGGTGCGTCGCCAAGGAAGGCCAGGGGTGTATCTTTAAAGCCGCGGGGGTCGAAACGGATTCGACCATCCTCGCTGCGCGAAGCGCAATTCAACTACTCTGCTAGCTCATCGCCCCAGGTGGAAGCGTCTTGAATATGGCGTGGAATCTCACCTTTGAAAAGGAAATCTACGGGATTGCAGCCGACGAGGGTAGGCAAGACGCTGCGATTGTTCCCCAGCTCTCGATCAGAAGGGCAGCCGGGCGGAGAGGATCAAATTATGATTGGAGGTGTGAAACTCGCTGGCGGCGATCTGCACACCGGCGCCGAGCGTGAAGCCGAGGCGTTGCCAGATCGGCAAGCGGCCCACCACGATACCCGGTGTGACTAGCACTTCGGTGTTTCCCGCGTTGTCTCCGTTCGGCCAGTGCGTGAGGTTGACTTCGAACTCCGGCCAAACGCGGTCCGCCACCAGGTACTGAAAGGCGGTGTTGGACACGAAGGCGGTGCCCAGCCGGCTGACGTCGCCGTCCGGAATCCGTCCCGCCACCGTGCCTTGAACATCAAACGGCCCCCAGCCCTTCCCAAACGCGAGGGTGGGCGTGAAGATCGCTTGCCGCGCGCTGTTGTCATGGTTGCCGGTCGGCGCGCTGGCTCCGAAGAAGGCGGTGAGGATGTAGTTACCTCCTTCCTCGTTGGCCGAGAGCAGGCGGTACTTGACCAGGAAATTGACGTCACCAAAACCGTCGTGCAACTTGGAATTGTTGTGTTCGATATACGCCGGGATACCGAATATGACCTCCGTGTGCTCGGTCGGGATCAGTTCCAGCCCCTTCCCATTCCCGTAGTTCAGCGTCGAGGCTCCGTGTTGCTGACTTTGTGAGACAATATCCGAGCGCCATTCTTGCTCGAGCCGAGGCGTCACCGTGACCAGTGGGGTGATCCAGTGCGGTTGCTCCGCCTGCGTCCGCGAAACATTTGCAAGCCAATCCGATACAACATCGCTAAAGCCTTCCTCGGCCATACCGCAATGCGGCAGGACCAGAACCGCGCAGCCGACGAGCCCGGCCACGTAGGAGCAGGCGGTCATGCGATGGGAAGCAGATCTCATGATGTCTGGGCATCGGTGCTAATCAGGCGTTCACGTGTACGAACGCACCGATGTCATCCGGCCGGTAGCCCGGCAGCTCGCCAATCCTGCGTGGTGGGCGTGTGAGCCGGCAAGAGGATGTGCTCATGACGATGGACTCCTCTGCCACGTGTGAGTCAGTTTCCCATGTACACGTCGACGGCATGGTTCTCGATATAGTCGACATCCGAATCGACCAGGGCAACTGCCGCAGTAGCGAGCGGTTCTTGGACTGATGGCGGCAGGACGCCGTCGTAGATGCGCGATGCAGCCATGTACGGACTGATCCGGACGCGCAGCCAGCCAGCCGGCGCGCCGCTCGCGTCATGCAGATCGGCTTGGTACATGCCGCGGACGTCGAGCACGGTGGTGGCTTGCGCGCTCAGAACACTCGGGAGACTGAGGCCGTCTGTCCGTTCAAACACGCCGGAGCGCAGCTCAGGCCCATCGACCGGCTTGAGTGTCAAGCTGATTGCACGTTCGTTCCAATGGGCTTCGACTCGCCCGATCACCGGTCCGGTCGGATCGGCTGTCTGCCGCACGGTCACGTGAGCCGGATCCTTGACCCACAGCGCCGCAATGGTCTTGCCGTGTGCCTGCAGGAGATAGGTTGGTCCCGAAGAGAACGGCAGCGTCCCTGCCGACACAACGACGGCAGGCTCCCCGCCTTGCGCCCGGTCGACCACCAACCCGCTATGCTCCACGTGCGCCGCAAAATCGACCTTCGGATCGACCGGAACGGCATGCAGCCGCGGCGCGCAGCCGGTGAAGATCGTACCCATTACCAGCAGAACTTTTCCCAAGTTTCGCACTGCACTCGCACCGCACTTGTGCGGCCATCTGTTCGCCAATTCGGTGATTGATAATCGGCCGGCTTTCCGAGTTGTGATCGCTGTCATGTCGATGCCTCCTGTTGCCTGATGTGGATTGGCTCTCTTGGTCATGTGGACGCAGGAAGCACGCGATAAGTTCCCAGCAGTATGCGACGGAGCCCAAGGGATTGTCCCGCTGGCCCACCTGCCGTCGTGAGCGGCCGGCGTACCAAGAGGGGATGACGAACGGTCTGAACGTTCGGCGGGTCTCTTGATTTTCCTACACGCAGGGTGAATGAATGCTGCGTGTGGGTCGTCTTTGAACGTATGAGGCGTGGGCCTGTGCTTGGCAAGGTGGGCATGGTTGTGCTGATCACGCTTACGGTCTTCGTAAGTACGGTGCGGCCAATTGCCCATCCTTTAGGCCACCTCTATCCACGGTTTGGACTGACCCGCATGAGCCTGCTGTCCGAGCCTCCGGACGCTGACAGCACCTCTCCACCGGCGCCTGCTGCGCCCGAGGCCCCTGTGGTCGGGCTACCGTTAGTCGCCGGCCTCCTCCTGTTGGTGTTGAAGACTCGACGGGCCGCGTTTCGCCCGGTTCCGTTTCGGCGGCTGAAGCTTCCCGCTCGCAGCGCCGACCGCTCGCCCGCCTCTCACTAACGCTCCCCCGAAAGTTGGCGACCATGAGTCGCCGTGTCCACGTGTCTCCGGGACCTCTGCCGGCGGCGGCGACGTTTGTCGCCCGTCGGTAGTTCTCGGATGCCATCTCGTAACTGGGTGTAGCGCTTCGGAGGAAGGCAACATGTTGCATGCAATGATTCGATTGAACCGTAACGTTTCGCGCTGCGGCGACGCCGTGAGGCCCTCATGAACGCGAGCACGGTGCCGTACGGCGAGTTCACCGAGGTAGCCCTGAGCTACTTGAATCAGCTCTACTTTGCGGCCCAACGACTAACCGGAAATGCGGCGGATGCGGACGATCTGGTGCAGGACACCTACCAGTTGGCCTTTCAACACTACGGCGAGTTGCGGAGTCTGGCGCACTGCCGCGCCTGGCTGTATCGCATTCTCCACCGGCAGGCGGTGACGCGGTACCGCCGCCAGCATTCCGGACCACAGTTGGTGCTGATCGACGGCGGCGCCGACGACAGTGAGTACGCGAAACCGGAGGCGCCCGTCGATGGTGACGTGATCGAGCAGATCTCACTGCAAGAGATCCGCAGCGCGATCGAAGCCCTGCCGTCCGATCTGCGGATCGCCGTGACGTTGTGCGACATTGAAGGGTTCACTTACGCGGAGATCGCTGATATCACCGAGACCCCAGTGGGCACGGTGCGTTCACGAATCGCCCGAGCCCGGGCGAAGCTGATGCGAAAACTACAGACTCACGCGGAGGAATGCGGCATCCGCCGTAAGACGTCATGAGCGGGTGTCCCGCTTTCGAGCACTTGAGCGCACTGATCGACGGCGACCTGCCGCGTGATCGGGAGTTGGAGGTTCGCCGGCATCTCGATCACTGTGTGACCTGCCATCGGCAAGTGGACGGAATGACCGCGCTCAAGCGGGCAGTGGGCCGCGCCTACGACAGTGAGATGCCGTCGCCAGCGCTGCGACGTGTGGTGACAGCAAAGCTTCCCAAGCGCCGCCGGATGCGCTGACGCCGCACGACGTTGCAACGGCCCGAGTTGATCGGGCCGTTGCGCCAGGTCCTTGACCCAAAGCGCCGCGAGCCCCCGGTTAGTTTTCGCGGCGTCGGCTGCGATCACGCGCGGCCACTCTCAATGTGCCAGCGAAGAGTTCGTGCGAACTTTCCACACGGATCGCACGTCTATGAGGGAAGGAACACTGCACCCACCGAACCATGACCAACTGTCCGCCCTGGAAGGAATTGAATGCGCTGATCGACGGCGAGCTCTCCACCGAACGCGAGCTCCAGCTCCGCTGGCACCTCGACATCTGCAGCGCCTGTGCCCGACACGCCACCGCCGTGGTGGCGCTCAAGCGCGCCGTCGGCCGGGTGCGTGAGCGCGAAATTCCCTCTCCGTCACTCCGCCGCAACGTCATGGCACGCGCGCCGATGTAGTGCCGACCGAGCCATGTCGAGTTTCTCACTCCGCTTCCCGCACACGATCATCGTGGGCGCATTGATCACCACATTGTTGGGGCTCATCGCCTTCTCCAAAATGCCGGTCGATGTGTTCCCAAACCTGAAGATCCCGGCGGTGGTTGTCGCCACCTTCTACTCCGGCATGCCGCCGCTCGAAATGGAGCGCGACATCACGACGCGCTTCGAGCGCTTCTTCACGCTGGGGAGCGACATCGAGCACATCGAGTCGCGCTCGTTGCCGGGGGTGAGCATCATCAAGGTGTTCTTCCAGCCCAACGCGAACATCGACGTCGCCGCGGCGTCACTGGCGAATCTGGCGATGGCGGACCTGCGCCATCTGCCGCCGGGGACCCTGCCGCCGCTGGTGCTCAAGTTCGATGCCTCGTCTTTGCCTGTGACGATGGTGACCGCATCCGGGGCCGGTTTCAAAGAATCGCAGCTGCGTGACCAGGTGCAGTACAACGTCCGTAACCAGCTGGCGACTATCGCGGGGGCCTCGGTTCCACCGCCGTTCGGCGGCAAGTACCGGCAGGTCATGGTTTACGTCGACCGCGAGGCCTTGGAAGCGCGCGGCCTGACGCTCATGAACGTCGTCCATGCGCTGAACGATTCCAACCTGATCATCCCTGCCGGCGATGCCAAGATCGGCGACACGGATTACTTCATTTACACCAACAGCATGATCGAGGACCTGGACGAAATTAACGATGTCCCGGTCAAAATCGGCGACGGCAGCGCGCCGGTGCTGGTGCGCGACGTCGGGCACGCCGAAGATGCAGCGCAGATTCAACAAAACGTCGTCCGCATCAACGGCCAGCACTCGGTGTATGTGCCGGTGCTCAAGCAGGGTAACGCCAACACCATCGCCGTCGTTGATGCGGTCCGCGACCTGCTGCCGGAGTTAACGGGCGTGCCGGCCGGCATGCACTTGAGCGCCATCTTCGATCAGTCTGGATACATCCGCGGCGCGGTGCAGAGCCTGGAGCATGAGGCGGTCGCGGCAGCGGTGCTCGCATCGTTGATGATTCTGCTCTTCCTCGGCAGCTTCAAGACCACCTTCGCCATCTTCCTCTCCATCCCGCTCTCCATCCTGGCGGCCGCGTTTGGGTTGTACCTCGGCGGCTCGACGATCAACATCATGACGCTCGGCGGCTTCGCACTAGCGATCGGTCGCTTGGTCGACAATTCGGTGGTCGTACTGGAGAACATCGACCGCCACCTCTTGCTGGGAAAGACACCTGAGCACGCGGCACGCGAAGGCGCCGAAGAAGTGGCGCTCCCGGTGCTGGCGTCGACCATCACCACGGTGATCGTGTTCTTCCCGGTCCTGTTCTTGTTCGGCGTCACCCAATATCTGTTCAGCGCTCTCGCTTTGGCGGTGGTGCTGTCGATGCTGGCATCGTACGTCGTATCGATGACCGTCATCCCGATCTACTGCGCGCGGTTCTTGACCGCTGAAGAAGCGGCCGCTGAGGAAGAAGGCACCGGACATGGCTTCTTCGCACGCTTTATTCGCGCCTACGACCGCTTCGCGCTGCGTTACGAGCGCTGGCTCGACCGCGCACTGAACCACAAGTGGAAGGTCATCGCTGCCATCGCGCTACTGTTTGTGGGGACGATGTCGCTCTACCCATTGATCGGCACCGAACTGTTCCCGGGCACCGATGCCGGGCAGTTCATCATCAACCTACGGGCACCGCTCGGCTCGCGCATCGAAGTCACTGAGGCGCTCGCCGGCGAGGTGGAAAAGATCATCCACGAGGTGATTCCGGAGCGCGACCTGTCCACGGTGGTGTCGAATCTCGGGTTGGCGCCGGGCTTCTCCGCCATCTACTCATCCAATGCAGCCAGCGATTCGGGCTTTGTCATGGTCAGCTTGAAGCGCGACCACAAGCACTCAACCTGGGAGTACGTGGCGCGCTTACGGAAGGAGCTGCGGCAGCGCGTACCGCAAGTGCAAACCTTCTTCCAGTCGGGCAGCATCGTCGATGCGGTGTTGAACTTCGGCCTCGCGGCGCCAATCGACGTGCAGCTCAGCGGACCGGACTTCCACCAGCTCAACCAGATCGCGCTTCACGCGAAGGAGCTGATAGGGTCGGTGCCCCAGGTAGCCGACACGTATATCCCGCAGGAATTCGGTTACCCGACGCTGCGCATCAAGGTCGATCGGGTGAAGGCGGCGCGCTTGGGCCTCAGCCAGAAGGACGTGGTGACCAACGTCATCACAGCGCTCACCTCCAACCAGATGATCGCGCCCTCAATCTGGATCGACCCGAAGAGCGGCAACGATTACTTCCTCACCGTTCAGTATCCGGAGCCGGACATCCACTCGCTCGACACCCTGCTCAACATCCCGGTGCGCGGTGCGAGCGTCCACGGCCATGAGAACGCCGTACTACTGCGCAATGTCGCGACGATCAGCCGCGAAGCGCATCCGGCGGAGGCAGATCACTATAACATCCAACGGGTCGTGGACCTTCTGGTGGCGCCGCGCGGTGACGATATGGGTGGCACGCAGGCGGCGATTCAGCGGGCTCTGGCGCCGCTGGAGTTGCCGCACGACGTGAAGATCAGCTTTCGTGGCTCGGTGTCGGCCATGCAAGCGTCGTTCGCCAGCTTCGGCTTCGGCCTCGGCATGGCGGTGCTGCTGCTCTACCTGGTGTTGGTGGCGCAGTTCCGTTCCTTTCTCGATCCCGTCATCATCATGTTCGCCGTGCCGATGGGCATGATTGGTGTCGTCCTCATCCTGTTGGGTACGGGCACGACGCTCAACATCGAGTCGTTCATGGGGATCATCGTCATGGTGGGTATCGTGGTGGCGAACTCCATTCTGCTCGTCGACTTCACCAACCAGCGGCGCCGTGAAGGCGCCGAGCTGCGCCGCGCGGTGGTCGAGGCGGCGCGCATCCGCTTGCGGCCCATCCTGATCACGGCACTGGCCACCATCGTTGGCTTGCTGCCGATTGCATTGAAGCTCGGTGAGGGCTCCGAAGCGTCAGCACCGCTGGCGCGCGCCGCGGTGGGCGGGCTGACGGTGTCGACGATACTGACACTGGTCCTGGTGCCGGCGGTCTACGAGCTGCTGTACGCCCGTCGGGGAAAACAACAATGAAACGCATACTGCGAGTCGCATTCTGTGTAGTCCCGTTGCTCGACCTGATCGGCTGTGACGCCGATCGGGCGGAACCGCCCCAGTCCGTCATCCCGCCGTCAGTCACCGTGGTACAGGTGAAGCGTGGTGACGTCGTGCGTTCAATTACCTTGCCTGGCGATCTCGTCGGTTTCTACGAAGCTGCGCTGCACGCCAAGGTCAGCGGCTACCTGAACAGCATCAGCGTTGACAAGGGGGACACGGTCACCCAGGGGCAGGTGCTCGCCGAGATCGAAGTCCCGGAACTACAGCAGAAGCTGAAGCGCGCCCGCGCGAACCTGGAGATCCAGCGGTTGACACGGGAACGGCTGCAACGCGTGTGGAACTCGGACAAGCGGTTGGTGGCGCGCGAGGACGTCGACATCGCGGAGAGCAAGTTCGAGCAGGCGCAGGCCGACGTCGAAGAACTCGAAGCGCTGGTGAACTATACCCACATCGTCGCGCCGTTCGACGGCGTTGTCACCGGACGGTTCGTCGATCCTGGGGCGCTGATTCAGGCCGGCGGGAGCGAGACCGCGTCCGCCAGCCAAGGCTCGGCGCACGTCAAAGGCAACGCGATGCCGGTGGTGAGCGTTGCCGCCATCAGCAAGCTGCGCGTCTACGTGTATGTGCCGGAGACGGAGACCAGCGACATCCACGCGGGGATCCCTGCGACGCTCATCTTGAAGGAATTCCCCGGACGGACGTTCACCGGCAGCGTGGCTCGCTTCGCCAAGTCATTGGATCTGTCGACCCGCACGATGCTCACCGAGGTCGACCTCGATAATGCGGAGCACGTCCTGTATCCCGGCATGTACGCCGACGTGCGATTGGAACTGGCCCGGCATCCCGACGCCCTGCAGCTCCCGACGACCGCCATTGGCAGCGCAGAGGCCGACGGCCACAGCTTTGTCTACGTGGTGCGAGACAACCGCCTCAAAGAGGTGCCGGTCACACTCGGGATCAGCAACGAGGGATGGATCGAGATCAGCGCCGGACTGAACGAGACTGAGCGAGTCGTCAAGAACCTCAACGCTAGCCTCCAGGACGGGGAGCAGGTCAGTGCGCTCCTGACGGAGGCGCCGGCTCCCGGCTCACCGGCGGTCGCCGGCGCCCCGAGGTCGTAGCGATGCTGTTTAGAACGTTGCCCGCCGGTCTGCTTAGTGTTGTGGTAGCGTGTGGTCTGCTGGCTGCCCATGCCCGCGCCGCGGACGTGCCCATTGAACCCGGTTCCGAATTGACCCTGCGGCACGCCATCGAGCTGGCGCTACGCTACCACCCGGCACGTTTGGCAGTCCAGTCGGAGGCGGGGGCAGCCAGCGAGCGGGTTGGTGAGGCGAATGCGGCGCTGCTCCCACAGGTCTTCGGGTCGGCGCAATACTTGCGCGCCACCGACAACGGCATCGGCAGCACCGCTTACCTCGGGGTGCTTGGCCAGCCACGGGCTCCGAGCAATGGCCGCAACGTGAACTCCGCCGACACCTTCGACAACTACCTGATGGGCGTCTCCGCTTTTCAGTATCTCTTCGATTTCGGGCGCACCCGCGGGCTGATTGATCAACGTCGTGCCGAAGCGGACGTCGCACAGGCTCGGCTGGCGTTCGTGGAGTTGGATCTCGTGTTCCAAGTGGCGCAGCGCTACTACAACCGGCTCGCGGCCAAGCAAACGGTGAAGGTCTTCGAAAAGGCTGTCGCGCAACGCGAGGAGCATCTCCACGAAGCTGAGGTCAAAGCCCAGGCCGGGCTCAAACCGGAGATCGACATCTATACGGCGAAGTCCGAGCTGGCGCGCGCCAATCTGAATCTGGTCGATGCTCGCAACGCGCTCGCCGACGCGAAGATCGCCCTCGATAACGCGATGGGATTGGGCTCCACTGCGCCCGAGTACCACCAAGCCGACACGCTCA
This sequence comes from Binatia bacterium, assembly GCA_044450645.1. Taxonomy (GTDB): domain Bacteria; phylum Desulfobacterota; class Binatia; order HRBIN30; family HRBIN30; genus JAGDMS01. The sequence continues at coordinate 34,498 of JBIOJG010000042.1, read as the reverse complement.
CCTACGAGGAGATCACCGAGCCGCTCGAGACCTACCTGACGGTGGCGTTTCGCCACCGTGCCGATCTGAAGATGCTCGAAGATGAAGCGCGTGCCGCTGGTGCACAAATCACGCAGTTCAAGAGCGACTACTTGCCGACTGTCGGCGCCACCGCCGGCTACAGCACGCGCGGACAGGCGCTACCGGCTGACAATAACTTTGATGTCGGCATCGTGGTGACGTGGCCCATCTTCAACGGCTTCCTCACCGACCACGAGGTGGGCGAAGCCAAGCTGCACCAAGAAGCCATCCGGCACGCCATTGAGGACCTGCGCCAGCGCATCTTCTCGCAAGTCAAGAGCGGCTTCCTCGATTGGCAAGCTTCCCTGCAGCGCATTCACCGCGCCGAACAAACGGTCGCTGCTTCGCGCGCCGAGCTGGACTTGGCGGAGAAGCGGTACGACGCTGGACTCGGCAACATCATCGAGCTGACGGACGCGCAGCGCCGGTTCACCGAGGACGAAGCCGGGTACATCAATGCGCTCGCGGGTTTCTCAATCGCCAAGGCCGCGCTGGAGCGTGATGCGGGCTTCGGGCTCCCGGAGAGCTGAGCGCCGGGCCCGCGGAACGATGCTCTTAGCGGGTCCCACTCGTAGCGCGGACCTCCCTCACACCCAGCCGAGGCGCTTGCACGCACCATAAACGAGATACACGCCAAGGCCACAGACGAAGACGCCAAAGATGAGGCGAAGGTGTGGCCCCTTCATCTGGTTTGCGACGTAGGCGCCCAGCCAGGCGCCAACGAACATGGTCGTGGCCAGAATGATGGCGGCACGAATGTCGACGTTACCGTGTCGGTAGTATTCGAGTGCTGCGCCCAGACCGATGGGCGGCAGAAGTACAGCGAGGCTCGTTCCCGTGGCCCTGTGCTGCGAGAATCCGGCCCAGTAGATGAGTGCTGGAACAATGACTATGCCCCCACCAACGCCGAAGAGACCGGCCGCGATGCCGCCAAGAATGCCGATCGCTGCAAAGATGAGCCACAACATTATTTCGGTCTCTCCTTTGGAGTGGGGCCGACACCGCCGCTCCACTCCCCGATTTGGTATGATGCCGTAACCATGGCTGCTTCCATGAATACCAATGGCCTCGAAGCGTCAAATTGTTCGAGAGCGTTCATGGGCAAGATATTCTACCACCGGCTCACCCCTGTCGCACTCATTGTTCTTGCTGTGCTGGCCGGCTTTCTGCGGCCGATCAGCCGCGTTCCTGGCCGCGCACAGAACCAGTTCGGCTTGAATCGGCTGGCTTTCCTCTTAGAACCGGCAACCGATGCTGCCCTGCCGCTTGCAGCACCTGCTCGCGCCGACGCGCGCACGTTCGCGCCTACTCTGGCAAGCACGTTCCTGATCGTATTGAAGATGCGGCGCGTGGCGTTTGTACCGGTTCCGGTCCGCCGGTTGAGACTCCCCTCTCGGACAACCAGCCGTTCCCTCCCATCCGACTAGCGCGATCACTTGACGAACAAGTAGCAACGTACGTCGTGACCCGGGATCCGCGCCGGCGGACCGCTGTCGCCCCCGCAGCGCGTGCGCCGGCCCCGGGTCGCATCGCACTTTGGGGAGTTGAGAGTTCTGGAGGAGTACATGTCCAACGGAATTGCACACATATCGTTTAGCGGCGGAGGAGTCTTCCTCCCTGCGCGCAGCCCCTACGACCGGCAGACGCTGATGGAGTATGTCGCCCACCACCTCGGCGCGGGCCGTCAAGTGCAGGTTCTGGTCGATGACCAACGCTGGCTAGTGCGCCTGAAACGCCGCCGGCCGGCCGGTTGCTGTTCCCAGTGCGCCACCGCTCTGGAGTCGGTCTCCTGTTCGGCCGCCAATGGGGAAGCGGCGTACTGCATGAAATGCGCACTCGGAGGCAACGCCGAACCCATGTCTGCGCAGCCCGCGCTGCACGGGCGTGCAGGCTGACGAGACGCAGGCCGCCGCCCGGCGCAGTCACATGCAGTGAATCACAGCCAGCACGGCGGCCTCGGCGCGGCTGCTCACGAGAACGGGTAGTAGCGGACCGAAGTCATGAAGATCCCGATGTTGGTTCGCGGCGTTTTGCCGCCGGTGCCGGAGAAGGCGTCGCGCCATATTTGCCCCCCTTGGAGTCCAAACACGAACCGGCCGTAGCTCCCCTTGTACACGTCCTGCCAGAAACCCGCCGTGATCTGTTTCAGGTCTCTGGTTTCAGCTTGGCAAGTCTTGCCACCCTCGACGTCGCAGCCACTCACATCGAGGCCGGACCACCCGTAGCCGGAGGTGCTCGAAGCGCCGGCGCGGTCGGCATGCTCCCAACCACCGTAGAGATAGAGGTCGTTGCCGGCCCACGGATGACCGATGAGACCGACTAACCCCTGCGCCTCGGGAATGGCCACCAAGTACCGATTGTCCGACTTGAACGCAATATCGGTGAGCTGGCCCGAGCCATAGCGGCCGATGCCATAACCGTAGAGACCGCTGAGCTGTAGTTCGACGAAACTCGGCATGATCGGCATCGTCGCTGCGCCGCCGACCCCGTAGCCGGTGGTCGTGCGATTGGTACCCGCCGCCCGAGCGGTGAACTCTCGGACGAGACCCTTGAGCTCATAATGACCCCAGCCCGGCTCAAAGGCGATCTTTCCGTCGAGGTCGGGGATGTAGTCGTTCGTGTACGTCGTTGCATTGTTCAGCAACCCGGCAGGGTTGCCCGAATTGTTATCGTTGACACCGGTGGGTACCGCGACCCCGCCCGACGTCACTGCTTGCGGGCTTTCCGCCGACACGCCCGCCCACAGACCACCACCGAAGTCTTCGACGATGCGGAACTGCGGGACACGCAGCCAGTTGAAACCCTCGACGTACTGCGCGTCGATCGTCAACGGAATCTGCTCCTGGCGCGGGATGATGCCCTTGCTGTTGGTCGTCAACAGGCTCCAGGCCTGGCCGGCCAAGACATGGAGGCCCCAGTCGTCCTTATCCAGCGTGGCATAGATATGCCGACTGCGCGGCGTGTAGCTGTTGCTTTCCCGCGAATTCGAGGTGGTACCGGCGGCCAGGAAGTCCATCTCATAGTAAGCGGCCAAGTGCGTATCGTGAGAAACATCACCCGTCGCCAGTATGGAGAGCCGGCTCTGACGCGCGGAGAAGCGGGTCTCGTTCTCATGCGCCTTCGGGTCTTGGTTGAACGGGATGCCCCCGTTGTAGTCCGACCCGACATCGGCCACCTCGTTGCGCGTCCGATAGATGCCGGCCGATTCAATGAAGCCCCCGAGTCTCAGGTTGACGCCGCCCAATTGAATGCCGTTTTTGTTGGTCTCCTGCTGCAACGCCTGGATCTGGCTGTTTGGCTGCTCATTGGATAGCGCGCCCGAAGGGGTGAGCGGGACACGTCCTGGGCCGGATTTCGTAAACACTTGACCCGTCTGCGGGTCGGTCCACAACAAGGGGGCTTTTGCGCTCGGTTCCGTTCCTTGTGCCACAGCGCCTCTTGGAAATGCAGTGGCCACCAGCGCCAGGACAAATGCTGCCAGCGCTGCCCTTATCAGTCTGCTGCGTGTCTGCGGTCGCATGTGAGTCTCCTCTGTCGTTGCTCGACAAGAATCATCGGACGCGCGCATGAGTGCGGCCTCCCGTGGTCGTTTTCGTCCGTACATGTGTCGCTTCCTCCTCCCTTTTCTGTGAGTGATGGGTTCCACAAATCTCAAGGCGCATTCGTTGAACTTCCAGCCCACGCCTCGGATGGTGCCGAGTAACGTGGTGGTTTTGTTTCAAGCGCCACGGCAAGATTTCTGCGTGCCATGCCATTGTCGGGATCGAGCCTGAGGGCCTGGCGAAACTGACGGATCGCTCCGTCGAGATATCCCTTCTTGGCTAGTGCGCCTCCGAGGTTGTTGTGTGTGTCGGCGTCGTTGGGATTAGAACCGAGAATTCGGAGGTACTCGCGAATTGCCCCGTCGAGATCCCCCCTTTTTTCCAGGGCGGCTCCCAGATTGCGGTGCGTGTCAGTGTCGTTGGGATTGAGGCCGAGGGCCTGGCGGAACTGATGGATGGCTCCGTCGACGTCCCCTCTGTGTTCGAGGGCAACGCCGAGGTTGTTGTAAGCTGCAGCGTCGTCAGGATTGAGGCTGAGCGCTTGGCGGAATTGACGGATGGCTCCGTCGACGTCCCCTTTGTGTTCGAGGAGTACGAGCCCAATGTCGTAATGCGCCTTGCCGTCATTGGGATTCAGGCTGAGAGCCTGCTGGAGCTGATGGATGGCTCCGTCGACGTCCCCCTTGTGTTCGAGGGCAACTCCGAGGTTGTTGTGAGCTGTAGCGTCATTGGGATCGAGGTTGAGAGCCTGCTGGAACTGGCGGATGGCTCCGTCCAGGTCTCCCTTGTTTGCAAGGGACATTCCGACGCGGTTGTGATCTACGGCATCGCCGCTCTCCGCTGACGCGGGAGCGTTCGACACCTCCGGCACGGTAACGGGAGGTGATACGACCGGCAGTACCGGATGGTTGGTAGCCTCGTCGCCCCAATCCTTCGCGTATGCTGTGCCGCTCAACAGCGTAACCGCCAGGACTATGCTGGACCAAGCTTCCCCTCGGTGCATGCGCGACATCCTCCCATGGTTGATGAAGCCGCAGGCGACTCCTGCCATCGCGCATGAAGACGCATCGTCGACGAGAGATTACGTGACGGTTCGGTTACAAGCGCGTGATGATATGATGACCAACTCCGGGCTAGCTTCCACAATCCGCCAAGGGATGAGATCAGAAGGAGAGAGCTAAGACACCAAGAATGTCGTCCAGGTTGGGAAGCGCAGGAAACACTGAGCCGTTGACAGCCCTGTCGATGAGGGACAACGGTGCTGGGGAGGAGATATGTTGAATCGCGCAGTCTGATCGGCATAATGGAAACCATCGCCAAACGCTTGTCGATGCCCGCTCGACTGTGCTCCCTGTCACCGGTGCCGCATTACAACGACTGGGACGATGTCTGAAGCGCAACGCGGAGCCCGCGACGATAGTGAGGATAACAACGCAAGGAGGTCACTATGTCTCACTGGTTTGAAGACAACGCTCACTCGATCGGACGCACCCCACTGGTGCGCCTCAATCGCGTCCCCGACGGTGCGCCGGCGACGGTCCTCGCCAAGATCGAAGGACGCAATCCAGCGTACTCCGTCAAATGCCGCATCGGTGCCGCGATGGTGTGGGACGCCGAACGCCGCGGCGTGCTGGGCCGGGGCAAAGAGCTGGTCGAGCCGACGAGCGGCAACACCGGCATCGCCCTCGCCTTCGTGGCCGCCGCCCGCGGCTACCCGCTCACGCTGACGATGCCCGATACGATGAGCCTCGAGCGACGCAAGCTGCTGGTCGCCTACGGGGCCAAGCTGGTCCTCACCGAGGGCGCGCGCGGCATGAACGGCGCCGTGGCGACGGCCAAGGACATCGCGGCTTCCGACCCGGCGCGTTACGTGCTGTTGCAGCAGTTCAGCAACCCCGCCAATCCGGCGATCCACGAGAGCACGACCGGACCGGAGATCTGGGATGACACCGACGGGCGAGTCGACATCTTCGTCTCCGGCGTCGGCACCGGCGGGACAATCACCGGGGTCTCACGCTACATCAAGAAGACGCGCGGCAAGGCCATCGTCTCGGTCGCGGTCGAGCCCACGGCCAGCCCCGTTCTTACCCAGAGACGCGCCGGCGAGGCGCCCAAGCCCGGGCCGCACAAGATCCAGGGTATCGGCGCCGGGTTTATCCCGGAGGTGCTCGATCTATCGCTCGTCGATACGATCGAGCAGGTCACCAACGAGGAGGCGATCACCTACGCCCGCCGGCTGACGCGCGAGGAGGGCATCATTTCGGGCATATCGAGCGGCGCGGCGGTCGCGGTTGCGGTGCGGCTGGCGCAGCGGCCTGAGAACGCCGGAAAGACGATCGTCACGGTGCTGCCCGACTCGGGGGAACGCTACCTCAGCTCGATCCTCTTCGAGGGGGTCTTCGATGCCCAAGGAGCCGCGCTATGAAGGTCCTATCGATCCTACCCAGCAGTCCTTCCCCGGCGTGGAACCTGGCGCAGGTGGTTGAGGACCTCACCACCGCCAACGCGGATCTCCTGGCCCGCCGGCAGCGCATGTTCGGGCGGCACGTGCTGCCATCGCGCGAGGCGCTCGAGGGGATCGTTACAGACCTCCGCGCGGCGCTGTTTCCGGCGCATTTCGGTGCTACCGACCACTCCAGCGCCGGGATCCGGAACTACGTCGGTCACCGGCTGGATGTCGCCCTCTTCGAGCTCCAAGAGCAGGTGCGGCGTGGGCTGCTCTTCGCGTCGGCGCAGGGTGACGGAGACGTCGGCACATGCGAGCGCCGGGCCGTCGAGATCACGCGGGAGTTCGCCCTCCGGCTCCCGGCGGTCCGCACGCTGCTCGGGAGCGACGCCCGCGCCGCGTACGAGGGAGACCCGGCGGCCACCAGCGCCGACGAGGCCGTGCTCTGTTATCCGGGTATCAACGCCATCACCCACCACCGCATCGCGCACCAACTCTACGAGCTCGGTGTGCCGCTGATCGCGCGCACCATCGCGGAGCTCGCGCATGGCGCGACGGGGATCGACATTCATCCGGGCGCGCGTATCGGTGGCAACTTCTTCATCGACCATGGCACTGGAGTCGTCATCGGCGAAACCTGCATCATCGGTGAGCGCGTGCGCCTCTACCAAGGCGTCACCTTGGGGGCGAAGAGCTTCCCTACCGATGAGCAGGGGCGGGCGATCAAAGGCAGGCCGCGTCATCCTATCGTCGAGGACGACGTGACGATTTACGCTGGAGCAACAATCCTGGGCCGGATCACCATCGGCCGAGGCTCCAGCATCGGCGGCAACGTCTGGCTCACCCGCGCCGTTCCGCCGGGGAGCCGCATAAGTCAGGCGCAGGTCCGGGACGATCTGTTCGACGGCGGATCGGGTATTTGAGGGCAACGTTCATCGCTTCAGAGGAGGATAGAAAATGCCGGAAACACAGCAACTGCTAGCCAGCCAAACCCTCAGCAATCTGCCGCGCTGCCCCAGAACCGGCGGTGCCTGCCGACGTGCGGGCGGCGGTGCATCGCGCGGTGCAAATCTGTCTCGGGAGCGGAGGCGAACGTCATGGGAGCTGACGATTGGCCTTACTCCGCAGATCTTCGGAGATGCATCCCAATAGTCGGCCGTGCGCCCGGAACCAGCAGTACTGGAACAGCTGCACCGCGCCGACCGGCGTGACGTGCGGCTCCTGCTCCTCCGCCATAAGGGTGAAGCCCGCGCCGATCTCCGCCGCCAAGGTCGCAGCGCTGTAGCGCTGCACGGGTAGCCCGCTGCAGCGTTCGGGCCCGTCGAGTCCGAACGTGGCAATCACAACATCACCATGCGGCGCCAACGCCGCGCGCAGGACACCCACGTACCGCTGCCGATCCTGCGCGTGTGTGAGGAAGTGGAATACAGCTCGATCGTGCCAGACTTGATAGCGACGGCGCGGTACGAGCGTCGTGATGTCCGCCTCAACCCACGTTGTCCGCTCCCCCGCCGGCCCCAATCGTTCCCGCGCCTGCCGCAGCGCCGCGGGCGACACGTCGAGCACCGTAATGTCAGTGAAGCCATCTACGAGCAGATAGTCGACAAGCCGGGACGCTCCGCCGCCAACGTCGATGATGGGCGCCGTTTGGCTGACACCCGTCCGGTGAATCAGGTCAAGTGACCGTGCCGGGTTCTCTTGGTACCAGCTCACCTCGGTTGGCGTCCGTGTCCGGTACACGGTCTCCCAATGCCGCTGCCAGTCCACGGCCATGGGCTTATGTACCTGTCCGGACGGAGATGTTGACACTTCTGCCCTTTGTGCCACTAACAACGTAGTACGCTCCGGCCCACGGCCAGAATCTGCCACCCAACCATTCCGTCATCGATCGCCACCACCAAACGTTCTCGATGTTGACCGGTGGTGAAAAGATCGTGCGGCCAACCCATTCGACCTCACAGCCACTGGCCGCCAGGGCGCTGAGGATATCACGCGGCCAGTGCCACGAAGCGCCCTGAAAGGGACCTACTCCGAACGCGGCCTTCAAGCGCCTCCACCATTGCCAGGGTGAGTAAGGGTTCAACTCGCCGAGGAGGACTGTGCCACCGGGTCGACAGACACGAACCATCTCTCGGATGATCGCTACCGGATCCGTGCAGAAGCAGAGCACGGCGCTCTCGAAGACCACGTCGAACACCCCGTCCGCGAGCGGAAGCGCCGACGCGTCTCCCGCCATCCACGTGCACCGTTGCGCCGTACTCCCAGGCGTGTGACGCCGCGCGAGGTCCAACATCGCGGTGTCGCGGTCCACACCCACCGCGTCCGCGGTCCCCGCAGCAAGCGCCAGGAGGAAACGACCGGATCCGCAACCAACTTCGAGGACGATCTTACCAGCCAAGGCTCGCGCGGCCCGGCGCAGCAACGCCAGCTCCGATTGCAGACAGGCAGCGCCTAACGGCGAGTCGTACCAGGCATCGTAACGTGCGGCCTCGTGTGCTGCTTCAAAACCGCGCCTGTTCATGCCGTGCCTCTCCAGGTAATCGCGTATGCACCCGCGGGGCCGCGGAACGGCTGAAGCAGCATCCGGTCGAGCCACAGTTCCCGCACTTCACGGAACTGCGCGATGCCGATGGTCATCCCTTCATGGCCGGCGGCGGGCTGATCGCGATAGGTTCCGAGCAGCCGATCCCACCACGGCAGGTTGAAGCCGAAGTTGCTGTTGGTTTCGACAATCACGACCGAATGGTGGACCCGGTGCATGTCGGGCGTGACCACGAGCCATCGAAGGCAGCGATCAAGCTTCTCGGGAAGGTAAACATTGCCGTGGTTGAACATCGAGGTCGCATTCAGCAGAACCTCGAAGAGCAGCACGCTGAGGGCTGAAGTTCCGAGCGCCACGACCACTCCGAACTTGATCAGCATCGACAGCACCATTTCGATCGGGTGAAAGCGCGCTCCCGTGGTCACATCGAAGTCGAGGTCGGCGTGATGCATCCGATGCACCCGCCAGAGCGCGGGCACCGCGTGAAACATCACGTGTTGCAGGTAGATGGCAAGGTCGAGCAGGACCACGGCTGCTACGACCGCCACCCAGGGTGGAACCGGCAGGTTGTTGAGCAGGCCCCAGCCACGCTTCTGCGCCACGAGCGCCAAGCCCACCGCGGTGGTGGGAAGGAGGACCCTCACGAGCGCTGTGTTCAGCGCCACGACAGCCAGGTTGCTCGGCCAGCGCCAACACCTCGAATAGGTTCTCCGTCGGCGTGGTGCTGCCGCCTCCCACAGTGCCATGGCGGTGAAGACGGCGATAAACGCCCCGAACCTTATAGCAGCCTCGTGGACCGGCACGGTTGACCTTCTTCAAATAGTCAATTAGTGTCTTGAACGAGAGTAAGGCCACCGACCGATCATGTCAAGCGAGAGCCCTAAGCGTACAATATTCGAACACTTCGCGGCGGTAGCCCGCACCTTGGGATCGGGGCACCGGCTGGAACTCATCGAGTTGATCGCTCAGAGCGAACGCAGTGTGGAAGCACTGGCCGAGCTGAGCGGCCTCACGATCGCCAACGCCTCGCAGCATCTGCAGCAGCTCCGCCGAACGGGCCTCGTGAGCGCCCGCAGGGAGGGCAAGCGTGTGCTCTATACGCTTGCCGACGAGGACGTGGTGACTCTGCTCGGCGCCCTGCGCCGGATCGCAGAACGCAATGTCGGCGCGATGGAGAAGGTGCTGGCGAGTTACTTCCGCGAGCGCGACAGCCTGGAGCCCGTATCCGGTAAAGAACTGCTCCGGCGAATGCGCGAGGAATTGGTGACGGTGATCGATACTCGCCCGCCTGAGGAATTCGACGTGGGGCACCTGCGCGGCGCGATCAACGTGCCGCTGAATGAATTGAAGCGACGGCTGCGCGAACTACCGCGCGACCAGGAGATCGTTGCCTACTGCCGGGGACCATATTGCGTGCTCTCTTACGAAGCAGTGGCCGAGCTCCGCAGGCGCGGCTTCAAGGCGTTCCGGCTTGACGCCGGCTATCCTGAATGGAAAGCGGCGGGGCTCCCGGTAGAGCGTTCGTCACCGACCGGCTGAATCGACGACCGGAGTAGACGCCATGCAGCTGTGGAAACTTCATTGTTCAAGGAGGAAATAGCATGGCGCCGACGCGCGAACTGTCCACCAATTGCGTACACGCTGGTGAGCTAGCAGACGCCCACGGGGCGCCGCACACGCCGATCTACAACACAACCACTTTTGGTTTTCCGTCGACCGCGGCCCTGCTCGACGTCGTCGAGGGCCGCCGGGAGGGCGCCCTTTACAGTCGCTACGGGTTGAACCCGACCATCAAGAGCCTCGAGGCAAAGCTCGCGGCCATCGAGAGCACCGAGGCCGCATTGGCGTTCTGCTCCGGGATGGCTGCCGAGTCCGCCCTGTTTCTTGCCCACGGCCGGCGCGGCGTGGTGGTGCTCGGCGATGCTTACGGCGGCACGCTGGAACTCGTCGGGCAGCAGCTCCCGGAACTTGGCATCCGCACGCATCTGCTCCTCGGGCACGAGCTGCAGCAGCTCGAGGGCGTGCTTCGGCGCGGTGTCGGCGTGCTCTTCTGCGAGACGCCCACCAACCCCGGCCTCGAGATCTTCGACATTCGACGTCTGGCGGACCTCGCACATACGCACGGGGCGCTGCTGGCCGTCGACAACACGTTCGCGACACCGGTGAATCAACAGCCGCTGGCGCTCGGTGCCGATGTGGTCGTGCACAGTGCGACAAAGTACCTCGGCGGGCACAGCGACGTCACCGCTGGTGCGCTGATGGGCTCGCGGCCACTGCTCGACGCGGTCGCGCCGTGGCGCAAGAACTTTGGCCAAGTGCTGGCACCGGAGACCGCCGCGCAGCTGATGCGCAGCATCCGGACGCTCGTGGTCCGGGTGCGTCAGCAGAACGTGACCGCGGCGGCCGTCGCGCAGGCGCTCCAGGCACACCCGCGTGTTCAGCGGGTGCTCTACCCTGGACTGCCTGACTTCCCCGGGCACGATCTCGCGTGCCGGCAGATGTCTGGCTTCGGCGGCATGCTCACCATTGAGATCGACGCAACGTTCGCCGACACGGCTCGCGTGGTCGACCGGCTGCGCGTGTTCACGATCGCACCGAGCCTCGGCGGGGCCGAGAGCCTGGTCACACAACCCGTGACGACCACCCACCACGGCCTATCGAGCGAGGAACGGGCGCGTCGCGGGATCTCCGATTCGATGGTCCGGCTTTCGATCGGCCTCGAGGATGCCGAGGATTTGATCGCCGACCTCCGCCAGGCGCTCGATGCAGCCTCGTAGCTCGCGGGCGTGATGAACAGCACATCCGATCCCATCTATCTCGACCATAACGCGACGACGCCTCTTCTGCCCGAAGTCGTCGACGCGATGCTGCCGTATCTCCGCGAGCATTTCGGCAACCCGTCCAGCGCTCACGTCTTCGGACAGCGCGCCCGCGAGGCCGTCGAGCGTGCGCGCGGGGAGGTTGCGGGGCTTCTCGGGTGCTCGCCCGACGAGGTGATCTTCACGTCCGGCGGGACCGAGGCCAACAACCTTGCGATTCGTGGGGTGACCGAGGCGCGGCCCGACAAGCGGCACATCATCACGTCCAGTATCGAGCACCCCGCAACCGTCCGACCATGTGAGTACCTTGCCCTTCGCCGCTGGATCGTCGAGGCGGCGAAAGTGGATCGTGCAGGTCGCGTGGACCTTGATAAGGTCGTGGCGCTCGTGCGGGATGATACGGCTCTGGTGACGATCATGCACGCCAATAATGAAACCGGCACGATGCAGCCGATCGCTGAGATTGCGCGTATCGCCCGCGAGTGCGGCGCCGTCGTTCACACGGACGCGGCGCAATCCGTCGGCAAGATTCCGCTACATGTGGCCGATCTCGGTGTCGACTTGCTCTCGGTAGCGGGACACAAGTTTGGCGCCTCGAAGGGCGTGGGAGCGCTCTTCGTCAAACGCGACACGCCGATTCGTCCGCTCCTGCTCGGTGCCGGTCACGAGCGCGGCTTGCGTCCCGGCACCGAAAACGTTGCGTCGATCGTCGGCCTGGGGCGCGCGTGCGCACTTGCACGGTCCCGGCTTGCCGCCGCAGATCGCCGTGTACCCGCACTGCGTGACCGCCTGTGGGAGCGCCTGCAAGCTGGCATCCCTGGCATCCGGCTGCACGGACATCCGACGGAGCGACTCCCGAACACACTGAACGTCGGCTTCCCAGGCGTGCGTGGAAGCGCCGTACTGGCCACGGCACCCGAGGTGGCCGCGTCGACGGGCTCAGCATGCCATGAGGGTGACGAAGTGCCTTCCCGCGTCCTGATGGCGATGGGTTTCGAGGCAGAACTCGCGCTGGAGGCGGTGCGCCTCTCGCTTGGGATCACGACCACTCAAGAGGAAGTCGAGCGGGCTGCCGGCGCGCTGGTACGTGCGTGGAGACAACTCAGTCGCGTAGCCCGCTGAGCGTGAACCTAGCCCCTGGCAAACACCGGCTGCTAGGCGGGACCGTTCCGCAGCTAGTCGTATGCGACAGAACTCATCTGGCAGCCGATGAGCCTTCCGCTGCGGCTCTCGTTAGCTGCTCTCATCCAGATGCCGAGGAGCTTTCCGGGCCAAGACGTTCACGCCATGCACGCCAAACTTGCGGGCGACGTTCTCTTTCGAAGTTCCGTGGAAGCAGTCGAACCGTTCGGTAATCCTCACCTCTGAAAAGCCAACCGACCCAAGCAGGGACACGAACTCTGCCTCCGGCAGAGCACCGGCAATTCACGCGGTCCACAAGTCAATGTCACGCCGCGCCTCATCGGACACGGCCCTCTCCAGCGCAATGTCGGCCAGGAGCAGTTGGCCTCCGGGTTTCAACACCCGATACATCTCGCGCACCGCGGTCTCTTTTTCGGGGATCAGATTCAGGACGCCGTTTGAGGTCACCACGTCAGCGCTCTCGGTATCGACCGGCAATGCGGTCGCGTCGCCACCGCGCACGTCCACGTTCTCTAGGCCCGCCGCGCGGGCCCCACAGCGCGCTCGTGCAGCCATCGCCTCGGTCATCTCGATCCCAATGGCACGCCCGCTTGGGCCGACGGCGCGAGCCGCGAGCAGCAGATCGAGGCCGGCCCCACACCCGACATCAACCACAGTCATGCCCTTACTGAGCGCAGCGATACGAAGCGGATTCCCGATGCCACTGAACGCGGCGGTCACCTCTTCCGGAAGCGCCGCCAGCTCCGCAGCGCTGTATCCCAACATGGCCGCCGCATAGCCCGGACCGCGATGGAAGTGGAACGCACCCTCAGGTGAGATGGCCACGCGGGCGTACATTGCTTGGATCGCCTGCCGCAATCGTTCCGTATCGAGATCACACGCCGGTGCCATCATCTCTAAGATCCCTTCCACGAGTTTTGTAGCACTTCGACCACTTCCCGACGACGGGCCAGCGGACCAGTCTTCCTCCCTAACACCTGCCGCGCATCACCTAGCGGCTCGTGTTTCGAAAGGCCCTTGTGGCACAAAGGATTCCGCGCGCATACGGCCGCCGACATAGCCAGCTTCGCCGGAGTCTCTTAGGTTGGTTGCGGATAGATTCTCGTTGGAGCTAGTCTCGGCCAGCAGAACGAATGGTAGAGGCTAGCGACCAGATGCTGCTCGCGGCAGCGCAAGGAGGCGACAAGGATGCTCTCGAGGCGCTTCTCCTGAGCTTTCAGCCGCGTGTATACCGCTTCGGGATGAAAATGTGCGGTGACCCGGACGATGCCAAGGATATCCTCCAAGAGACGCTTCTCGCGATGGCGCGTGGCCTGCACGACTTTCGCGGCGCCTCGTCACTCTCGACCTGGCTCTACACCATTGCCCGGAGCTTCTGCATCAAGAAGCGACGGCGCGGCCGGTTCGCACCTGCGGAGCAGCAGTCGCTCGATGTGGCGCTCCCCGAGGTGGGCGCGCAGCTGCCGGACCCGCGGCCCGGCCCGGAAGAAACCCTTGCAGAACGGCAGGTGGAGGCCGTGCTGGCGCGAGCCATTGCCTCGCTCGATCCGATGTACCGCGAAGTGTTGGTCCTGCGCGACATCGAGGGTCTGACGGCACCCGAGGTCGCCGAGGTCCTGGGCATCAGCGTCGATGCTACCAAAAGCCGCCTCCACCGCGCGCGACTCGCGGTACGCGAGTTGGTGCTGCCACACCTTGGGATTGGCAGCGGAGTGCCGGTGCAAGGCGTCCCGCCGGCCTGTCCGGACGTGTTGACGCTCTTCTCCCGCCATCTCGAAGGCGAGATCAGCCCGAACCTCTGCGCCCAGATGGAGCGACATTTGCAAGATTGTGCCCGTTGCCGGGGCGCGTGCGATTCCCTGAAGCGCACTCTTGCGCTGTGCCACAACACGCCAACCCCCCGGGTGCCTGAATCGGTGCAGGAGTCCGTCCGGGCAAGCTTGCGGCGACTGCTGGTTGCCGAAGCCGGGTGCTGACGCCGTGGTCACAGCTGGCGTGCTCGACGGCGCCCGGTGAACCCTTTTGCGCGCAATTGGCTCCCACCTGGTATGAACCTCAAAAGGAGCGGAACATGACGACTGAACGTGGTGTTCGCCTACTCGCTGGAAGCATGGTCGCAGCCAGCTTGGCCCTCGGCTATCTCGTCTCGCCGGCCTGGCATCTCCTCGCCGCCTTCGTGGCCCTCAACCTGATGCAGTCGGCGTTCACCGACTTTTGCCCGGCAGAGAAGATCCTGCGCCGCCTCGGCACCGTGTGAGGGATTCGAGCGGAGCCAGAACGCCTGCGCGGGACAAATCCCCCGATGGACGTGACCAAGGCACCCTCAAAGTCGACCGAACCGCTCACGCAGCGGATCGTTGAAGTGTTCCTGCGCGGGAACCTGTCGATCCTGCTCATCCTCGTCTCGCTCGCGCTCGGTGCCGTCGCGCTCTGGGTGACCCCACGCGAAGAGGAACCACAGATCGTGGTGCCGCTGGCCGATGTCTTCGTTTCAGTTCCAGGGCTCGGGGCCGACGAGGTCGAACGGCTGGTGACCACCCGGCTCGAGAAGCTCCTCTACCAGATCGACGGCGTGGAGTACGTCTACTCGATGTCGCGCCCCGGTCTCGCGATTGTCACGGTGCGGTTCTACGTCGGCGAAAACCGCGAGAACTCGCTCGTCAAGATCTACAACAAGGTGCAGTCGAACGTCGACCAGGTGCCCGCCGACGTTGCCGGGTGGGTCGTGAAGCCGGTCGAGATCGACGACGTCCCGATCGTCAACGTCACGCTGTGGAGCCGCGACCCCGCCCGCTACGACGACTATGCGCTGCGTCGCATCGCCGAGGAGATCGAGATTCAACTGCAAGCGGTAGATGGCACGAGCATCACCCGCGTCATCGGCGGGCGGCCGCGCCGTGTCTCCGTACAGCTCGATCCCCGCGCGCTGGCCGCCCGCCGCACGGCGCCGCTGGACGTGGCATGGGCGCTCGGGGTCTCGAACGTGCAGATGGACACGAACGGTTTCGATCAGAGCGATCGGCGTTTCCCGGTCGAAACCGGCACCTTCTTCAACGACGTAGACGATCTTGGCGGCGCCGTCGTCAACGTCGTCGACGGCGCCCCGGTGTTTCTCAAAGAGGTCGCCCAGGTCAGCGACGGCCCGGATGAAGCCGATTCGTACAGCTGGATCGCTTTTGGCCCGGCGGCGCAGGACACCGCCCGTGCGAATCGGTCCCACCCAGCCGTTCACATCACCGTTGCCAAGAAGAAAGGCACCAATGCGGTTCGTGTGGCACGGGCAATCGAGCATCGCATGCAGGCACTGGCGGCCGATCATCTGCCGGACGGTGTGACTTACACGATCACGCGCGACTACGGCGAGAGCGCCAACGACAAGGTCAACGAGTTGGTCGAAGGCCTTGGTATGGCCGTCATCATTGTCATCGGCCTGATCGCACTGAGCCTCGGCTGGCGTGAAGCGATGATCGTGTCCGTTGCAGTCCCGATCACCTTTTCACTCACGCTCTTGCTCAACTATCTGCTCGGCTACACCATCAACCGTGTGACGCTGTTTGCGCTGACGCTGTCGCTTGGTCTGGTCGTCGATGACCCAATCGTCGACGTCGAAAACATTTACCGCCACCTGGCGATGCGGATCGAGCCGCCAATGCGCGCCGTGCTCAGCGCCGTGCGCGAGGTGCGCCCGCCGATCATTCTCGCCACGCTGGCCGTGATCGTGTCCTTCATTCCGATGTTCTTCATCACCGGCATGATGGGACCCTATATGCGGCCCATGGCGCTCAACGTACCGGTGGCGATGCTGATGAGCATGGTCGTCGCCTTTACCGTGACGCCGTGGATGAGCTACCACGTGCTGCGCGGGTCCGGCGTGCACAGCGGCGAGCCTTGGACGCTGGAAGGCAGCCGCACCTATCGTCTCTACTCCGCGGTTCTTGGCCCTTTGCTCGATTCGCGACGGCTCGCTTTTGGTTTACTGGCGCTCATGGCCGTCTTGTTCGGCTTCGCCATGTGGCTGGCAGGCGCGCGCCAGGTGCCACTCAAGATGCTGCCATTCGACAACAAGAAGGAGTTTCAGATCGTCGTCGACATGCCCGAGGGCACGACACTCGAACGCACCGACGCCGCCGTGCGGGCGATCGGCGAGGTCGTGCGTTCGGCTCCAGAGGTCACCGATTTCGAAGTGTACAGCGGCCTTGCCTCGGCCATGGATTTCAACGGTCTCGTGCGCCACTACTACCTGCGCCGCGGCCCGAATGTTGCCGACATCCGTGTGAACCTCGTTGGCAAGAACGACCGCGTGCAGCAGTCGCACGAGATCGTCTTGCGCTTGCGCCCGTTGATTCAAGCCGCCGCCGCGCGGTGGGACGCCAACGTCAAGGTGGTCGAGTCGCCACCCGGACCGCCGGTGATCTCGACGGTCACCGCGGAGATCTACGGCGAGGCCGCGGTGCCGTATGGTCAGATTCAAGCCGCCGCGCTCACCGTCGCCGATCGCCTGCACCGCGAGCCGCTGGTGACGGATGTCGACACCACGGTGGAAGCCGAGGAGACGAAGTGGGTTTTCACGACCGACAAGGAGAAAGCCGCGCTGTCCGGGATCTCAACGGAAGACATCGGCCGCACCGTGCACCTCGCGCTCGACGGCCTGCCCGCGGCACGCCTGCACGCGCCGGGCGAGGTGAATCCGCTCGACATCGTTCTCCGCTTGCCACGCGCCGCGCGTAGCTCAATCGACGATCTCAACGCGCTTTACCTGAAAGGGCGGCCCGGTTACGTGCAGGTACGCGACGCCGGCGGTCTGCGCGCCGCGTCGATTCCTATCGTGCAACTCGGCGAGCTGGGCACCTTCCGCGCCGTGCGGCAGGATCAAACCATCTACCACAAGAATCTGCAGCGAGTGGCGTATGTCTTCGCCGAGACGGCCGGCCGCGCGCCCGCCGAAGCGATCATGGACGTCGGCGCGGACGAAAGACCGAGCGGCGTCACCCCGACGCGAGCAGGGCAACCACGACGGCTCGCATCGCGCTCGTACTTTCACAATGGCGGCGGTGATCCGTGGTCACTGCCGCCGGGCACGCGCGCGGTCTGGAGCGGCGAAGGTGAGTGGCAGATCACGCTCGACGTGTTCCGCGACCTCGGCCTCGCCTTCGGCGCCGCGTGCATCGGCATTTACGTGCTGCTCGTGTACCAGACGGGATCCTACTTCATGCCGCTGATCCTCATGATCTCGATCCCATTGACGATGATCGGCATCATGCCCGGCTTCTGGCTGCTCAATCGGCTTGGCGGGACCGCGATCGGAGGCTTCCCGAATCCGGTGTTTTTCACCGCCACGGCCATGATCGGCATGATCGCGCTATCGGGTATCGCGGTGCGTAACGCGATCTTGCTGATCGAGTTCGCGCACGAGCGCCTGCGCACCGGCGAACCGTTGCGCACCGCGCTACTGACCTGCGGCGCCGTACGCTTGCGGCCGATTCTACTCACCTCCGCGGCCGCGATGCTGGGCGCGTTCCCGATTACGCTCGACCCTATCTTCTCCGGACTCGCGTGGGCGTTGATCTTCGGGCTGTTCGTCTCCACCGCCTTTACCCTCGTCGTGATCCCGATGACGTACGATCTGGTCTATCGTCATCGTCCGGGACACGGCGTCGCGGTGCACGAAGGGAATGACTCATGACCGCGCAGGAGGTGGACCGGGAAGTGAAACGTCCATGAAACCCCTCATCACTAAGACGCTCCAAACCCTCGCCGCCCTCGCGGCAATGACTTTCGTGATCCTCTGGATGGCCGGCGTGTTTGGCCGCAAGATCGAACCCGGTGTGACAGCGGCACGCGTCGAGACCGCACCTGCAGGCGTACGAACAGCGGTGGTTCAAGCCTCCGTCATCCCGGTGATCGAAGAAGCCGCTGGCTCGGTGCAAGCCGAACGGAAAACCGTCGTGTCGGCGCGTATCGTGGCTACGATTCGCGAGGTGCGGGTGCACGCCGGCGACCAGGTGGCGGCCGGCGATCCGCTCATCCGGCTCGATGATCGCGAGTTGAACGCGCACGTCCAGGAGGCGCAGCGCGCCGTCCAGGCAGCGGAAGCCGCGCGCAACAGGGCGGAGAGTGATCTGCACCGCGCGGCGCCGCTCGCCGAGACACGCGTCATCAGCCAGAGCGAGTTCGAGCAGACGCAGTCGGCATTCAAGATGGCCGATGCCGAACTCGAACGCGCCAAGCAAGCCCTGGAAGCTGCGGCAGTGGCGCTGACCTACGCGACCATCCCCGCGCAGGTCACAGGCCGGGTCATCGACCGTCTCGCCGACCCAGGCGATACCGCCATGCCGGGTAAGCCGCTGCTCTCGCTCTATGACCCCACGGCGCTGCGCATCGAAGTCCCGGTGCGCGAGGGACTCGTCGCCCGCCTCGGCCTCGGCGCCTCTTTACAGGTCCGTTTAGGTAGCGGCGCGGAAGTGATCGACGGTACGGTCGACGAGATCGTCCCACAGGCCGAGGCCGGATCACGCACGTTCTTGGTGAAAGTTGGATTGCCTAAGCGGTCGGGCTTCTACACCGGCATGTTCGGGCGCGTGCTCATCCCTGCTGGCGAACGCACGCGCATCGTCATTCCCACAAGGGCGGTACGGCAAGTGGGGCAGCTCGCATTCGTCGACGTCGTCGGCACCGAACGCCAGCTCGAACGCCGGCTCGTTACGCTGGGTCCAGCGATCGGCGACGGCAGGATGGAGGTGCTCAGTGGGATCCGAGTGGGTGAAACAGTTCTGGCGCCAGACAAGTAGCCGTCCTCACAAGGACGGTGAGGCGGCGGCGAGGTGAGGGCCTGTCCGAGTAACGCGCACTGGAGATCAGAGCGGAGGCCGCCAAGGCCTGCAGTTTCAGGAAGACCGCTTGAGTTGCCCGCCGGCCCAGGTTAGGACCACATACAGATGGACGCCAAAGCACTCGCAGCCGAGTGGTATGATCGCTTTTCGCGCTTCGCAGCCGACCTGTACCCGGGTCGCTACACGCGTGAGAAGTGCCTGCAACTCGCTGAGCTGGCGACGGAGATTCGACGTCTCGCCGCAGAGAAGCACTCGACCATCGTTGCTCACAACTACCTGTACCCGGAATTCCACGAACTGGCGGAGAAGGTGGGCGACTCGCTCGGCCTGAGTTTCTACGTCCGCGACCGCAAGGCCGCGCGCGTCGACTTCCAAAGCGTCTACTTCATGGGGGCGACGGCAAAGATGATCACCGGCGACGCCACGCGCGTGTTCGTGCCCGACCGTTCGGAGGCGCTCGGCTGCTCGCTGGTGTTCGGTACCGACCACGACTGGCTGGAGCGGTGGAAGGCGCGCAACCCCGGTGGAATCCTCGTCACTTACGTCAACAGCGACGCCTATACCAAGTCGATCAGCGACTTCGTTTCCACCTCGCGCAACACCGACAAGATCATCGCCCACGCGGTGAAGACCTTTCCGGGACGGCGGATCCTCGTGCTGCCCGACAAGTTCCTCGGGTACGTCATGAAGCAGCGCGCCCTCGAGGCGCTCGCACAGGAGGGCGTGTCGGTCGACCCGGACTCGATCGAGGTGTACACCCACTCGAAGGGCGAGTGGAGCGCCTGCTGCTACGTGCACGAGAAGATCGGCGAGCGCGGCGTCGAGATGATGATGGAAGAGCACCCGGACGCGGAGCTGATGATCCACCCCGAGTGCGGCTGCGCTTCCTCGTGCCTCTACAAGCTGCACGCCGGCGTCATCCCCCGTGATAAAGCCTACTTCCTCTCGACGGAAGGGATGGTCGAGCACGGGCACCGCTCGGCGACGCAGAAGTTCATCGTCGCCACCGAGAAGGGGATGGTCTACCGGTTGCGCAAGGAGTGCCCGCAGAAGACCTTTATTCCGGTCTCGCTGGAGGCCGAGTGCCGCTACATGAAGGCGAACGAGTTCGACAAGCTGCTGGCGTCGTTGCGCGGCGACCGCATCGAGGTGGTGCTGTGCGACGACTGCTGCGACGTGAAGCGGCCGTACGAGGACGAGCGGGTGATCCACATCCAGCGCTCGGTGGCGGCCCGTGCGCGCACCGGCATCGAACGCATGCTCAGCGTGCAGTAGGGCGCAGCGCGTCGCCACGCTCGGGTTGTTGGCAACAATCCAGCCGGTCGCAGCACCGCCGTTGGTGATCTCAGCCCGCCGAGCCTTCGCGCCGGCGGCGGTACGCGCTCCAGTCGATATCGAGCCGCCGCATCCTGGCCCGCAGCGTGTGCGGGTTCACTCCCAGCATCACCGCCGCCCCCCGCGGTCCATGGCCGATCCAGCAGCATCCATCGCGTCGCTTGCTGTCATCCCTGTTGGATCGGAGAGGAAACGGCCCGCTTTCGAGAATCACTAACCTCTCTATGAGACATGTCTTGACATACCGCGCACGCCGGTCTATCAGACGCGCACATGAACGTCGCACGAACCATGTGTACGTGTTGTATCAAGGCCTGGGAGGCCTCTCGCGCCTGCGATCGCGCTGCGTTCATGCCCGTCACACTCTAACTTCGAACTCACAACGCTGATTGAAAGGCCCGGGAGGTTGATTGCCTCCCGGGCCTTTTTGTTTTCG
Organism: Binatia bacterium; assembly: GCA_044450645.1. GTDB lineage: Bacteria > Desulfobacterota > Binatia > HRBIN30 > HRBIN30 > JAGDMS01. The sequence goes on along the minus strand of JBIOJG010000042.1, from coordinate 13,345 downwards.
ACGCCCTTACCCTGCCCCTCGCCGAGGGGGCGAGGGGACCTGAAGGATGGCGCACTGAGATTACGTAAAATTCGACCGAAATGAGGAACGAAAGGAACGACGATGAGAACGAAGAGTAAAGCAACAGCAGCTTGGAAGACCTTCGCGGTCAGTGTGCTCACCATCGCAGCCAGCATCTTTGTGGGACCGGCTTTGATCTCAGCTACCGCTCACGCGGGAGACAAGTCCGTCGAACTGCTCAACGTCTCGTACGATCCAACACGCGAGTTGTGGCGTGATCTCAACGCCGCTTTCATCCAGAAGTACCAGAAAGAACAGGGAGCGCAGATCCTCTCTATCAAGCAATCCCACGGCGGCTCGTCGAGCCAGGCACGGGCCGTCATCGACGGCCTGGACGCTGACGTGGTTACGCTCGCCATGTGGCCGGATACCGATGCCATCCGCAAAGCCGGACTGATCTCTGAGGGCTGGGAAAAGCGGTTTCCCAACAATTCGCTACCGTACGTTTCCACCATCGTTTTTGTGGTGCGCAAAGGGAACCCCAAGGAGATCAAGGATTGGCCCGATCTCATCAAGCCGGGCATCGAAATCGTGACGCCGAACCCGAAGACCTCGGGCAACGGCAAGTTGAGCTTCCTCGCCGCCTGGGGATCGGTCATCCAACACGGCGGCTCTGAACAAGAGGCGTCGGACTTCGTCACCAAACTCTACCAGCATACCCCGGTCCTCGACTCCGGCGCGCGTGGCGCCACCACCACGTTTGCCCAGAAGAAGATCGGGGACGTCCATTTGACCTGGGAGAACGAAGCCCGTCTCGAGATCGCGGAGGCTGGCGGCGAGCTGGAGCTGATCTTCCCTCCTGTCAGCATTCTGGCAGAGCCGCCGGTCGCCGTGGTGGACGCGAACGTGAAGCGCAAGGGAACCCGGGAAGTCGCCGAGGCCTACCTCAACTTTTTGTACACCGATGCGGGACAGGAAATCATCGCCAAGCACTTCTATCGGCCAACGACCCCCGAGGTCCTGAAGCGACACGCCGATATCTTCCCCGCCATCAAGCTCTTTCCGATCTCTACTGTTGCCAAGGACTGGGGTGACGCGCAGCAGAAGTTCTTCGGCGAGGGGAAGATCTTCGACAGCATATACAGGCCGTAGAGAGGTTCCGCTGGAGCGCCTCTACACCGCAACTGCACGGAAACTTGTGCCATGATCGACGTCAACCGCCGCGTACTTCCCGGGTTCCGCCTGAGCCTGGGGTACACGGTATTCTACTTGAGCCTGCTCGTCCTCATCCCATTGGCGGCCTGCTTTCTCAAAGCCGCATCGCTCAGTCTCGATCAGTTCTGGGCGACGGTGTGGACGCCCCGCGCTCGCGCGGCGTACGGGCTGACCTTCGGCGCGTCCATGGCAGCTGCCGTGATCGATGTGGTTTTCGGAGTAGTGGTGGCGTGGGTACTCGTCCGTTACCAGTTCCCGTTCCGCCGCATCTTCGACGCCCTCATCGATCTCCCACTGGCGTTACCGACGGCCGTCGCCGGGCTGGTGTACTCGAGCCTGTACGTCAAGAGCGGCTGGATCGGACGCTTCCTCGTGCCGCTCGGGATTCAGGCGTCGTACTCCCGGTTGGCGATCGTTCTCGTGCTGACGTTCATCGGTCTGCCGTTCGTCGTGCGGACACTGCAGCCGGTGCTCGAAAACTTGGAATTGGAAATCGAGGAGGCCGCGGCCTGCCTCGGCGCCACACGCGGGCAGACCTTCCGGCGCGTGATTCTGCCGGCCTTGTCTCCGGCCATCATCACCGGCTTCGCGCTCGCCTTCGCCCGGGCGCTGGGTGAGTACGGCTCCGTGGTCTTCGTTTCGGGAAACATGCCGTTCAAGACCGAGATCGCCCCGGTCTTGATCGTGGCGCGACTGGAGGAGTTCGCTTACGGCGAGGCCACGGCCATCGCCGTCGTCCTGCTGCTCATGTCGTTCACCATGCTGGTCCTCATCAACCTGCTGGAACGTTGGAGCAAGAGCAATGTCGTTTGACATCGTCGCACCGAGATTACCCACACCGCCGCAGCGGGCGCACGAAGATCCTGTGCTCATCCGCTGGACGTTGGTCGCAGGCGCCGCGGCGATCATTGGTGTCCTCGTCATCGTTCCACTCATCAACGTCTTCTACGAAGCGCTGGCGAGGGGACCGAAGGTGTACTGGGACAACCTCGTGGGAGATGCCGACACCTGGAGCACCATCCTGCTCACCTTGCGGGTGGCGCCGGTTGCCGTCGTGGCCAATCTCGTTTTCGGTGTGGCGGCCGCCTGGGCCATCGCCCGCTTCCGTTTCCCGGGACGCACGCTGCTCACGGCGCTGATCGACCTGCCATTCGCCGTCTCCCCGGTCGTGGCCGGCCTCATCTTCGTACTGATCTTCGGTCTGCAAGGATACCTCGGGCCGTGGCTGCGCGAGCACGGCATTAAGATCATCTTCGCCACGCCCGGGCTGATCTTGGCCACCGCTTTTGTGACTTTCCCCTTCGTGGCGCGGGAGATCATCCCGCTGATGGAAGCGCTGGGGGCGGAGGAAGAGACCGCCGCGGTGAGTCTCGGTGCCAATGGGTGGCAGCTCTTCCGGCGGGTGACCATGCCGAACATCAAGTGGGGGCTGCTCTACGGGGTGATTCTGTGCAACGCCCGCGCCATGGGCGAGTTCGGCGCGGTGTACGTGGTCTCCGGACACATCACGGGACAGACCGACACCATGCCGCTACGCGTCGAGAAACTCTTCCAGGAATACAACACCCCAGGTTCCTTCGCCGTGGCGTCCGTGCTCACGTCCCTGGCGCTGATCACGTTGCTGATCAAGACGGCGCTGGAATGGAAGACGCGCTCCGAGCTACAAGAGCGCTTGCGGGAGCCTCTGCCCGAGAAACCGGCGGCGGTTGGCGGCACCGTCTCACGGCCCGCACGCCTTCGGCCCGTACGGGCGGAACGATCCGAAGAGGAGCACACCCGCGTGGGCATATCGGTCAGAAACGTCACCAAGCGGTTTGGCGGCTTCGTGGCACTCGACAACGTCAACGTCGAAGTGCCGCACGGCGGCCTGCTCGCACTTCTCGGACCATCCGGCTCCGGCAAGACCACACTCTTGCGCATCATCGCTGGGCTGGATAGCCCCGATGAAGGCGCGATTCTCTACCAGGACGAGGATGCCACAACCCGCTCCGCACGGGACCGCAACGTCGGCTTTGTCTTCCAACATTACGCCCTGTTCCAGCACATGACGGTCTATGAGAACGTCGCCTTCGGCCTGCGTGTCCGCGGCTGGCGCGACGCGCAGATCAAGCAGCGGGTGCACGAGTTGCTCCAGCTCGTGCAACTCGAATCCCTCGGGCAGCAGTCTCCGTCGCAGCTCTCCGGCGGGCAACGTCAGCGCGTGGCATTGGCGCGTGCACTCGCCGCTCAACCGAAGGTCCTGCTACTCGACGAACCGTTCGGCGCGCTCGACGCCAAGGTCCGCCAGGAGCTGCGCCACTGGCTGCGCAAATTGCATGACGAGATTCACGTCACCAGCGTATTCGTCACCCACGACCAGGAAGAAGCCTTCGAGGTGGCGGACCGGGTTGTCGTGATGAACCACGGCAAAGTGGAACAGCAGGGGACGCCGGAAGAAGTGTTCGAGCAGCCGGCCAACGCGTTCGTCATGGACTTTCTGGGTAACGTCAATGTCTTCCACGGTCGCGTGTCGGGCGGGCGCGCAATGCTCGGCGGCCTCGAGGTCGCCTACCCCGAGTACCCGCACGACGAGTCCAGGCCGGTCAAGGCCTACGTGCGCCCACACGAGCTGGAAATCGACCGCCTGCCGCGCGGCTCGGCGAGTCTCAAATCGGAAGTCTTGCGCATCAACCCAACCGGCTCTCTCGTCAAGGTCGAGCTGTTCACCAAGGATTTCGGCTGGCCGCTCAACATCGAGCTCGACCAGGAGCACTACGCAAAGCTGCAACTGAAAACCGGGGATACCGTATTCGTCTTTCCAAAGCGGGTGCGCGTCTTCGTCGATTACCAGATCTGAAGAAGGATGTCATCGCTATGTCCCAGTCGGTAGAGGGCTACTTTGAAACTCCGTGCGGTACTGTCTGAATTCAGACACTCAACTTTGTCGCGTCCCTGTGTTAGCATCCGGCCGAGATGGGATGTTGGGGCCACACCCTGAGGGTACTGCTTACACCCGCGATTGCAATTGTGGTGACGTTCATCGCCTACCGACAATGGCGCACGGCACAGAACGCCCTCACGCTTAACCTGTTTAATCGTCGCTTAGTGGTATACAAAGCAACACAGGCTTTCATCAGCTCGATCCTGAGTCGTAAGAAGGTATTACGACAAGAAGAGGAAAAGTGGCTGAAGCATATCCGAAGCGTCGAGTGGTTGTTCAACGAGCACATCGCAAACTACCTACAGAACGAGATATGGAATCTGGCCAACACAATCCATGCGCTTGAGTCATCGGCTGCGGCTGGCAATGAACAAAACTACGATAAACAAGCAGCTCTCTTGAAACAGCTCTCGGAACACCAATCAGTCACCATGAAAAGAGAATTCCGCCGTTTTCTGTCGATGCGCTGGATATAGGCTCATCCTTTCGGACGAAATTTCCCGCCACGAATCACCCGCAGCTTACAGTCGTTGGCGAACAGCAACGATGTGATCTCCGCCGTGGATGAGTCGAGAACGTGCTGGATCGCAAGATCTCGAACGCGGCGCTCACCGGCAACCCGACACTGGTGCGGACGCAGCTCGATGCGATGCTGAGGTTCTGACCAACAGGTTGATGCGGCCCTTGCGCTTCGCCCGCCATGCTGTGGTAAGTCAGGATACTCGACCGGAGAGTTCATAGAGGAGATCCAGACATGCGACCCACGGATGACGAGCTCCGCGCGGCGTTGCGCACACAGGCGGAACGATTCGAGCGCTACCGGCAAGGCACGATGACGGATGCCGAGTTCCGGCCGCTGCGCGTGAGCTACGGCTTGTACTACGAACTCGAACACACCAGCTACCTGCAGCGCATCAAGCTGCCCGGCGGCGTGCTCACTGTCGCCCAGGCCGACGAGCTCGCCGACCTGGCTGACGAATATGCGCGAGGGCGCATCCACTTCACCACCCGCCAGAATGTGCAGCTGCACTGGGTGGGCCTCGACAAGGTGATGGAAATTTACGAACGGCTCCACGCCGTGGGCATCACGACACGCGGCGCCGCCGGCGATAGCGTACGCAACGTGACCATGTGCGCCCACGCCGGCATCTGGCCCGCCGAGCTGTTTGACGTCACACCCTACGCGCACGCCACCCACGACCACTTCCTGTTCCATCCACTCAATCTGACGCTGCCGCGCAAGTTCAAGATCGCGTTTTCGAGCTGTCCCCAAGACTGCGCGCAGGCCCGGATCAACGACATCGGTTTCTTCCCTTACGTTCAGGCCGGCCGGCGCGGCTTCTCCGTCTACGCCGCTGGCGGTTTGGGACCGCAGCCGTTTCTCGCCCAGCTGATTCGGGAGTTTGTTCCGGTCGAAGACACGCTCATCATCGTGGAAGCCATCTTGCACCTCTGGAGCGAGCGTGGTGAGCGCAAGAACCGGAAGCGTGCGCGGATGAAGTACCTGTTCCAGCGTCTGGGCGCTGAACGCTTCGTTGCCGCGATGGACGAACTGTCTGCGAAAATCGAAGCCGCCCAGGGTCCCGAATTGCGCGCGGAGCTGACGGACCTGGTGGAGGGGTTCAAGGAAAGTGCGCCTCACCAGCCGCCTTCGCCCTTACCGCAAAGCGGGGACACCCATTTCAGCCACTGGCTGCGGACGAACGCGTTTGCGCAGAGGCAAGAGGGCTATTACGCCGGGACCATTTTGCTGCCGCTCGGCGAGATCAGCGGGGCGCAGTTGCGCGGCGTGGCCAACCTGGCGCGGCGGTTCGGCGCGGGAGGGCTGCGCGCGAGTAACGACCAGAACCTGATGGTGTCGTGGATTCCCGGTGCCCGCGTGGAGGAGTTCTATCGCGGCCTGTGCGCCCTCGATCTCGGTAGCGCGGACGCGCTGCACATCACCGACGTGGTCTCGTGCCCGGGCGCCGATTACTGCAGCTTGGCCATCAGCCGCTCCATGGCTGTCGCTGGCGCAATTCAAGAGCAGCTGCGGGCCGCTGACAGCGTGGACGGGCTCGGCCTTTTCCGGATCAAAGCCAGCGGCTGTCCCAACTCCTGCGGGCAACATCACATCGGTGACATCGGCCTGACAGGGCTGTCGGTAAAGGGTGCGGACGGACAACCCCATCCGCATTATTCGATGTTACTCGGCGGTGCGGTAGGAGAAACCACAGCCGCCATCGGCAAGCGCGTGCCCGGACGTTTCCGGGAGGAGGACGTGCCGCAGGCGGTGGCGGCGCTGGCGGCGTACTTCCAACGGGAGCGCCGCGCCGGTGAAGATTTCAGCGCCTTCGTGCAGCGAATCGGCCTGAATCAACTCACTCGGGTTGCGCGTCAGCCGGTATCTGTAGCACACTGACGAGCGTGATGCCTACCGCGCCTTGCGACGTGACCATCATCGGCGGCGGCATCGTCGGACTCGCCACCGCGTTGGCGATCAGCGAGCGCTTTCCGCGCACGACGATTCTCCTCATCGAAAAAGAGCGAGAACTGGCCAGCCACCAGACCGGGCACAACAGCGGCGTCATCCACGCCGGCATTTACTACAAGCCCGGATCCTACAAGGCGAAACTCTGTACCGAGGGCGTGCGCCTGCTGAAGCAGTTCTGTGAGGCCAACGGCGTGCGTTACGAGAACTGCGGCAAGGTGATCGTCGCCACGACAGAAGCGGAACGTCCGCGATTGCAGGTGCTCTACGAGCGCGGCACGGCCAACGGCGTCCAAGGGATCGCGCTGATCGATGCGGCCGGTTTACGTGACATCGAGCCGCACGCACGCGCGATCGCCGCACTGCATTCTCCGACTACGGCGATCGTCGACTATACGGAAGTGGCGCGCGCCATGGCAGCAAACCTGAATCACCAAGGCGTCGCGATCCAGACGGGGACACGGGTGCAAACGATCCGCCAGACGGATCTTCTCCACCTGGAAACGACCGCCGGAACATTCTCGGCCCGCAATGTGATCAACTGTGCCGGCCTCTACTCCGATACCGTCGCTCGCATGATGGGCGTGCATCCGGACGTTCGGATCATCCCGTTCCGTGGCGAATACTACACCCTGCGGCGCCAGCAGAGCGTGGTGCGCGGGCTCATTTACCCGGTGCCCGATCCGGAGTTCCCGTTCTTGGGCGTCCACTTCACCAAACGCATACAGGGAGACATCGAGGCCGGCCCCAATGCCGTGCTGGCGTTTGCCCGCGAAGGGTATCGCATGGCCGCGATCAATCCCGCGGAGCTGTTCGCGACGCTGACCTATCCTGGGTTCTGGGCAATGGCGTCGAAGTACTGGCGCACAGGCATCTATGAGGTCTACCGCTCGCTGAGCAAGCGTGCCTTCCTGCGTGCTTTGCAGCGTCTGGTACCGGAGCTGGAAGAGCGCGACCTCGAGCCCGGCGGCGCCGGTGTCCGCGCACAGGCGGTCGCGGCGGATGGGTCATTGGTCGACGACTTCAAGATCAGTGAGACGCCACACGCCATTCATGTGCTCAACGCACCTTCGCCAGCGGCAACCGCGTCCCTCGCCATCGGCCAGCACATCGCTGACCTGGCGGCAAAGTCGTTTGAGCTGAGAGCATAGTGTTCAAGGGGCCGGGGGGCTTTGCACAAAAGCTCCCAGCGGGCGCACTTCGATACGCCGCCAAGAGAGGGCGGCTACTCAGTGCGAGCGGTTTGGTATGTATCGTCCCCTGTTTTTGCCGCTCATCCTGAGTAGGCCCCATCTTCTCAGGGGCCGTATCGAAGGGTGCCCGCCGATTACGGGACTTCTTGTGCAAAGCCGGGCCGGGGGTTGGACTAGCGATTACGGTCCCACCTTGATCCGACCCGACGGGTCGTCGGTGATCACGCCGATCTCCGCGAACGCCGGCACGCCGTGCGTGTGCAAAGCCCGGAGCAGATCATCACTGCGGGCGGCGGGAACGGCCAGCAGCAGGCCGCCGGACGTTTGCGCATCCGCCAGGATCAGGCGCTGTACGGGATCGACGGCCTCGTGGAACGATACGCTCTCCTCGACGAAACTGAGGTTGCGCTTGGTGCCGCCTGGCACGACGCCCTGTGCCGCCAGGTCGACCACCTCTCGCAACACCGGGACCCGGTGGAACGTAATCTCCGCACCGACACCGCTGCCCGCTGTCATCTCGTGTAAGTGACCGAGCAGACCGAAGCCGGTGACGTCGGTGCAGGCATCGACACCGATCTCCACCGCCGCCAGTGCGGCCTGCTTGTTCAACGTGGTCATCACTCGAACGGCGCGGGCGATGAGATCCGCGCCCGCCAGGTCCCGCTTGATCGCCGTGGAGACAATGCCCATACCGAGTGGCTTCGTCAGGATGAGACGGTCGCCCACTCGTGCGGTGGAATTGCGGAGAATGTGCTCCGGATGGACGATGCCGGTCACCGCCAGGCCGTACTTCGGCTCGCGGTCATCGATACTGTGCCCACCGATGATGCGCGCGTCCGCCTCCTGTGCCTTCTCGCTGCCACCGCGCAAGATCTCGCCGAGCACTGCCATTGGTAACGTGTCGGTTGGGAACGCGACGATGTTCAACGCCAGCAGGGGCCGCCCGCCCATGGCATAGACGTCGCTGAGCGAGTTGGCGGCGGCGATCTGCCCGAAGGTATACGGATCGTCGACCAGCGGCGTGATGTAATCCACCGTCTGCACGATCGCCAGTTCCGGCGTCAGGCGATACACCGCAGCGTCGTCGCAGGTCTCCATGCCGACCAGCAAGTTCGGATCGGTTGCCGCGGGCAGTCTACGCAGGATCTCACCGAGATCCTTTGGGCCGATTTTGCAGGCTCAACCGGCGCCGTGGCTGAACGAGGTCAGGCGAATGCGTTCGCGCTCGCTCATGTCTCCCCTCCGTTGCGTGGACGAGGCTCCACGCCTCCGAACCCTTGAACTCCAGAACGCTCGACCCCTTTGAATCCTCGGCTACGCTCTTGATGGCAGGAAGTTATCGCGCCTGAGTCAAGTTTCATAATGGCACCTACGAAGCGACCAACGGGAGCGAACCCGCCGAACAGACGCTGGGCGCAGCCCGCTAGTGAATCGCCGGCAATTCCTGCGCCGGATGCGCGCCGATTTCGGCCATGACGCGCTCGGCGATCGCACGGAACGACTGGCTTTGTGGATGCTGCGGCTGCGCCACGACGATCGGCTTCCCCGCATCTGCGGCCTCGCGCACCTCGCGCACCAACGGAATCTCGCCCAGCAGCGGGATCTGGAACCGCTGAGCCATCTCTTCGCCCCCGCCATGGCCGAAGATCTCAGCGCGCTCTCCGCACCCACTGCAGATGTGATAGCTCATGTTTTCGATCACTCCGAGCACCGGCGCATTCACCTGCTGGAACATCGTGACGCCGCGTTTCACATCCAGCAACGCCACGTCCTGCGGCGTCGTCACGATCACGCCGCCATTCAACGGCACCTGTTGCACGATGGTGAGCTGCGCATCGCCAGTGCCGGGCGGCAGATCGAGCACGAGGTAGTCGAGCTCGCCCCAATCGACCTCACGCAGGAACTGCGTCAGCAGCTTGTTGATCATCGGCCCGCGCCAGATGATCGGCGTGTGATCTTCCACGAACAAGCCGATGGAGATGACCTTGAGGCCAAACCGCTCCAACGGGATGATGCGGCGATCTTCCGTCGACTTTGGGCGTTCGTGCAACCCGAGCATGAGCGGGACGCTGGGGCCGTAGACGTCGCAATCCATGAGTCCCACGCGCTGGCCCAGGGCCACCAACGCCAGTGCCAGGTTCACGGCCACGGTCGACTTGCCGACGCCGCCCTTGCCGCTGGCAACCGCCACCACATGGCTCACACCGGGCACACCCGCGGGGCCGGATTGCATCCGTCGTTGCGGCGGCTCCGGCTCGGTGAGGGTCACCTCAACGGCCGAGACCCCGGGCATCCGCGCCACCGCGTCGGTCACGGCCTCACGGATTTGGCGCACGACATCCTCGCGTGCCGTAGTCGGCGCCAGAATGACGTTGACGCCCGTCGAACCGACTTCGATGTCCTTGACCATGCCGAACGCAACGATGTCGCGGTTGAAACCGGGGTACTTCACCTTTTTCAGTTCTTCGAGAACCTGCTGTGGGGTAACCATGCTGCTCCTGAGCTGTGCGGTGAAACGGTAGCTGGAAAGCGCCCGCGAAGCGAGCGCCCGGGGAGCGCATATGGCCTGTGGGCGTATTGCTTATGAGTTCCGGACCATATGCCATCCACCATATGCCATAGGCGCGAAGCCTCGGCCTGGGGCGCAGCCCGCTAGATTCTGATGAAGATACGCTTGCGGTACAGGACCGCCATGATTCCCAGCCAGAACAGCACATAGGCGATGGCGTAGAGCAGCGATGCGTTGATCGGGCTCGCCACTGGCAGAAAGACGCTTTCGAAGATGTAGCGCCGCAAAATGATGCTGGAGCCGTTGGGGCGTGTGACCCGCCACAGGATCATCGCTTTGGCCATGAGGGTCGAAAGCAGGTACGCGAGGATGGGGTTCGTACCGTAGATGATGAAGGGTGTCGCCCAGCGGCGGTACTGTCGGATGTCGACCAGCCAATAGCACATGCCCAGACAATTCAGCGCCATGCCCGCGCTGAACAGGACGTACGAGCTGGTCCACAAGCTCTTGTTGATCGGGAACCACGGATCCATGACCAGGCCGAGGATGACGCACAGGTTGCCGGCAACGAACAGTCCGGACAGCCGCACGAACGGACTCTTTGACAGGCGCAGCCAGTGGCCGGTGAGCACGCCGGCCAAGGTGGTCGCGGTCGCCGGGAGTGTGCTCAGAATTCCCTCTGGATCCCACCGGCGATGGAGCAGATGGCCATGGAGGAGCGCCGTGTCGATGTAGGCCTCCAGGTTCCGGCCGGGCTTGAGTATCCCTGTTCTGTGCCCAGGGATCGGTACGAGCTTCATCGCCGCCCAGTATCCAATCAACAGCATCACAGTGGTCGCCGTCTGGCCACGGGCATCCAGCGTGAGGACCACGATCGAGGCCAAGAAGTAGCAGGCGGCGACACGCTGTAGCACGCCGGGGATGCGTATCTCGGACCAATCGAAGGCCGGGAAGCCGTTCACCACGATGCCGAGAGCGAAGATGATCAGCGTGCGGCGGACGATCTTGAGGAACAACTGGCTTTTCGTGCCGCCCTGACGGGTCCAAGCCGCGAACGCCAACGTGATGGCCACGCCGACAATGAACAGGAAGAAGGGGAAGATGAGGTCGGTCGGCGTACAGCCGTCCCAGTCGGCATGCTGGAGCGGCGCATACACGGATCTCCACGTGCCCGGGTTGTTGACCAGAATCATCGCGGCGATGGCGACGCCGCGAAAGACGTCGAGGGAGAGTAAGCGCTCAGCTCGTGGCGCAGAAGTCGGTGCCAATACCGTCAATCCAAGTCTTCGACGCCAGTTTACCTGATTCTCGACTTTTTGCCCACGCCCTATACCGAGCCGGTTCGCCCCGTCTCTCTACTGCCCACCTTCCATTTACCCGCGAGCACGAGTAGAACTCGCGCGAACGTCGATGGGAGGGAACATGCGCGTGATTGCAGTCACAGGTTCGGCCTCTGGTATCGGGGCAGCCACGCGGACACGGCTGGAGGCAACGGGTCATAAGGTCATCGGCATTGACGTGCGTAATGCCGAGGTGATCGTCGATCTCGCCAGCGCGCCCGGACGTCGCGCCGCGATCGACGCCGTGCGCCAGGCAGCCGGCAATCGACTCGACGGACTCGTCGTCTGCGCCGGAGTCGGTCCGCAAGTCGAACCATGGTCGACGATCGTGTCGCTGAACTACTTTGGGGCGCAAGCTTTGCTCGAAGGGCTGCGCGACACGCTCGCCGCGGGGTCGCAATCTGCGGCCGTGGCCGTCTCCTCCAACTCGGCCGTGCTCCCCGGCATGGACACCGAACTCGTGTCTGCCTGCCTCAGTGGGGACGAGGCAGAAGCGCGCCGCATCGCGGTGAGCTTTGACGGCCACCGAACGTACGCCGGCTCCAAGCTCGCGCTGGCACAGTGGGTGCGCCGCAATGCGCCCGGACCGGCGTGGGCGGGAGCGGGTATCCGGCTGAATGCCGTGGCCCCGGGCGCCGTGATGACGCCGCTGCTGCAGGGCGGTCTCGACCATCCGGTATTTGGCGACGCCATCCGCAACTTCCCGATTCCGACAGGCGGGTTCGGCACGCCCGATCAGATCGCCGCCATGATCGCGTTCCTGCTCGGACCGGACGCGGCATTCTGCTGCGGGAGCGTGGTCTTCGTCGATGGCGGCACCGACGCCATGTTGCGCCCCGACGCCTTCTAGCGGACTGCGTCCAGCATCCCTTCGGGCCGCTCCCCGTTGGGTCGCTCCTGGTAGCTGCTGATGAAGCTTGACTCGATTGCGAAGAGTGTGGCCATCGAGCACCGCTAATCCTGCAGCGTTATTCCCTTGCACATGCGGGGCGGGAGCCGCGGGCGATCATGGCCAAGCACTGGTATCATCATCGAGAGGCCCTTGCGGACCATCTGCCTTTCGCCAACGTTTGGAGGTCGAACTACGTAGGATTACGCATAGACACCGGCGTGATGTCTGTGCGAGGACCTGAGGCTGTATCTCGCTCGCACCATCGATCCAAGATTCAAGGAGGTCTCATACGACCCCGATGTGGATGAGACGCGGTAGCGGATCAAGCCACTCACAGAAAGGGATTCAGAATGGAGAGCCCGTCGATTCGACGTCCGTGCTGCATATCCTCCGTGTAAAGAGCCGAGCAGTTGGCTCTCTGCGCAGCCCGAACAACCAGGGCATCCCAGAACGCGATCTGGTGGAGGCGGTGCAAGTCGATCGCAGCAAGCACGTCAGCCAAGTCGATGACCACCAACCCGAGGCGGGCAAACAGCTCGACCTTGCGGCGGGCCACGTCTACCGGGACGCCCAGCTTGCGGGTCACGGTGACGAAATACTCCTGCATCACCTGGGTGGAAACCGCCCCGGCACCCGCGCGCCGGGCTTCCTCAAACAGCGCCAGGGCACGGCTCTGTTTGGTCGGACTGTCGTGGTCGTCCGTGTACGCGAGAACGTTGGTGTCGAAGAAGCTACGGGCGGGCATGAATCTCATCGCGGTCGAATCGCCACCCACCAGAGCGCCCCTGACCTTTCGCGCTCAGGCG
>JBIOJG010000041.1:0-54942 GCA_044450645.1 Binatia bacterium | reverse complement strand
CAGTCGGGCACCACAATGCACGTGTCCCCCGCCCCGTTCGCCGCCACACACTCCGCGTCCGTGGTACACGAAACCGTATTATCCGCCTTACAGACCTGCTTGCCTTGCACCGCAACATTGGCGCTGTCGTACGAAAAATCGCTCTGCGCGCCGGCGATTCCCGGCGTCACGCTGCCAACACCCAGCTTGGCAGTCACCGGCACCGTGTTCCCTGCGTTCCCGGATACGTTACCGAGGGTAACTTGTTGCGCCCACACTGACGTAGCCCCGAAGCAGAGCGCACTTGCAGTAATCACTGAAGCCAGTAGCGCGAATGGTCCGCTCTTGTTACCCATCATCGTTCCTCCCTTTGAGGTTATGTCGTACACTACGACCGATTAACTCATGCTGCGGGGCGACCTTTATACCAAAACGCAACGCCAGTCGAGACCCCGACCCCGACTTTAATCCCTACCTAAAATTGCACTGTTTGGCTCCCATAGAGCATCGCAGCTGCCTCACGCCGGGCACCCCTTCAACGCGTTATTCACTCCAGTCAGGATCTCGTCGACAGTGATCCGGCCGTCGCCATTCGCGTCCCCGGCCTCGCACGAAGCAATCGGCGTGTTGCCCAGGGCGATGTTCACCATGGTCAGGATTTCGTCGACAGTTACCCCGCTCGTAAAGTTGCAGTTTCCGACACATCCGTTCGGAACCAACACCCGCCCCTGAGTAATGAAGACCTGGCTGCTGCTGCTCGGATCGTTGCATGGTGGTATGCTCGATCCGCAGGTCTGATCGACCGCGTTCACATCGCCGACCGACAGCAGCGCGGTAAACGGCGGCCGGGTGCTCGGACTGTCGTCGACTTGATTCAGCACGTGCAGCGGAAGGACGCCGCCCACCGTTGCACCCAGCTTCAGGCCTACGGTGAACAATTGCCCGCTGGGAAGGGCGGGAATCACAACCGGTGTGGGACCGGGTGTCGGTAACGGGTTAGGCCCGTAGATCACCACGTTGATAAAGTTATCCGGCACCGTGACCCCGTCGGTAGGGCACAGGCAATGGGTCCGCGTCGGTGAACAGAAGGCGTTCTCGACCACGAGATTGAAGCCCGCAAGAGCAGGTTGCGGTTGGACGGCATTGGGCAGGTTGCCGTTCGGCGTACAGTCGGCCAGGGCCACCGGCGTCACGTCTCCCTTGGGCATCATCAGCGTGAAAGCGATGGCGGCAGTCTCGCCGATGCCGGCACCGCTCGGTCCCTGGGTGAAACTGAAAGGAATGCTCACGCTGCCGCCGGCGGTACCATTGTTTTGGCTTCCGATGCTCACCTGAGCGCAGTTGGCCGCAGTCGCGCACAGCTGGACCGCCTCGATCCGCGGCGCGGCCAGCAGACCACAGAGTGCGGTGATGCCGAGAACAATTCGTCGTCTCATTTGCCGACTCCCGTTCGTCCCTTCTCGGACCGATGGCTCGATTTCATGGTTCTCACATTCATGCCGTGCATCCATTCAACGCGTTGTTTACTGCCGTCAAGATCTCAGCCACCGTGATGACCTGATCTCCGTTGGCAACACCCGCCGTACATGCCGAAATCGGCACACTACCCAGATCAATATTGACCATCGTCAGGATCTCATCGACTGTCACCGCGCCATCTCCGTTACAGTCGCCGACGCAAACCGCTGGCGGAGCCAGCACAACCGCCGCACCTTGCGCATGGGCAGCCGCAACTGTGCCGTTCGCGCCACGCACAGCTCCGGTCAGGGAGTTCGCTTGTTTCCCCGCATAGGTGATCTGCTCCTGATCGATCAGGATCGCGCCGCTGGCCGGAAACCCCCTTGCATCAGTGAGCGGGATCGCAGTGTCGGTCGGGGAGATGCTCGCCGCGAGCGTCACCCCGGTCACATTCAAAAACACGGACGCCCCGCCCGTACCGTCCTGCAACGTGTTGGCCGTGGCCAAGTCGATCTTGCCGTCCTTGTTGAAGTCACCAGCCGCAATCCCCGAAGGTGAAGGGCCACCGGCAAGCGCAAAATCCTGGGGCGCCGCAAACGTTCCGCTACCCAATCCGACGAACACGGAGATCTTATCCTTGAAACTCGCGGAACTTGCAATATCCGGATGGCCGTCGCCGTTGAAATCGGCCACCACAACTCCCTCGGGCATACTCCCCACGCTCAGATTCAACGTGATGGGACTCTGGAAGGTCAAGTCGCCATTGCCGAACAGCACTGCCAGCGAGTCCCCGTAGTCGCTGGCCACAACCACATCGGGGAAGGAGTCGCCGTTCAAATCCAGCGGTCCAAACGCCGCCGTAATCGCTACCGGATCGTTAAACGTGTCCGAGTTGATCGCCGGCTGCGCCACAAACGTGCCGTCACCCATCCCTTGCAGCACCATGAGGGATCCGGTCTGGCTAGGGCCACCGCTAAGGTTGGCCACGATCAGGTCGAGCTTGCCGTCCTTGTTGAAATCGGCCGCCGCCAGCGCGTAGGGCTCGGAGCCGACCGTAATCGCCTGCGGACTGGCAAGTGTCCCGCCACCGTTCCCCAACAGGATGCTGACGCTATCATCGTAGAAGTTGGGCGTTGCCACATCGAGTTTTCCATCGCCGTTGAAGTCGCCGACCACCAGCGCTTCGGGCGACATGCCGGTCGGCGACTCGATTGCGGCGCCAAAGCTTCTGCCGCCAAGATTCGGGATGACGCTCACTGTGTCAGCGCTTTCGTTGGCGGTGATGATGTCCGGGTACTTCTGTCCGGTGACGTAGTCGATCGCGATGGCCACGGGGGACTCGAAGGCGACCGTTCCTGAAGGCGCCTGCACGGGAAGTGTTGCCGCCGCCGACACGAAGGTCCCATCCCCGTTGCCCCAAAAGATTGACACGTCGTCGGAGTCGAAGTTTGCCACCGCCAGATCGATGTTGCCATCGCCATCGAGATCGGCTGCAGCAATCGCGATGGAGCCCAACCCCGCGCTCAGATCGGGCTGACGCTCGATGAACGTCACCTTCGGCTGAGCTGCCGCGATCGAGACCCCGAAGAGGGCAAAGAATAAGCCCGAAAGGCGTGCAATCCTCCGCATCACCTCCTCCTAATAACGGACGAGCCTCGCCTTGAGGCCGGCCTGAGGAGCAGCATGTCGAATTGGGTGACGGTCAAAGGCGGTAGCTTCCCGGCAAATGGTGCACGCTGAGAGATTTCGGTCATATTGTCCAAGGGGTCACTTATTGTCAAGACAATTCAGCCCTGGATGCTGCCTCCTCCACCGCACCGAGGTCGGTGGCATTCGCTTGCCCCCAGTTGCAGTGCCTTGTATCGTCACTGCTGATGCGGGACGAGAAACAGCGCGAGGCTGATCAAGCAGCCGAGGAGCGCCTACAGTTGATGCCGCGCGGCGTGCGTGACAAGCTCGACCGCATCCGCCTCAAACTGCACTTGGCGGAATGGCAGGCCCTGAGCATGCCTGAACGGGAACGCCTGCGCGATCTGCCGTGTCAGAGTGCGGATGAGCTCGCGCAGTATGCCGCTGAAATTGAGCGTCTGGTGCGGCGGATCAGCGGCAAGGCGCCCGACCGACTGAAGAGAAGAGATCCAGAGGTTGGTGGTGGGCAAGACACAAGGCTGCCCCCTGGGCACTGACCCCCCGGTTCACTTTTCAACGACGTCCGACGTACGCCCCGCAGCTAGTGTTCTCGGGAGAGCCTCCAGGATACCCACCAGCAGCGCCAGGCTCGCGACGAGATCGCCGAGACTGACCGTCGCCTGGCTCGCCGGCAACAACACCAAGAGTTCGTACAGGTCGTTCGCCACCTTGAGGGCCAACAAGATGATGGCCGCATAGATGCTGCCCCGGTTCGTGGCCGGGTCACTGGCGGCACGCCAAAACACGTAGGCCAGCGCCAGATTGGCGATACCGAGACCATTTGCAAGTGCACGCACCAGCGGCGACAACTGTCCCACGGCGATCACCTGGTCCTTGAGCATCAGCAGGAAAACGGCCCAGCCGAGACTCAGAATCCCGGTGACGCGCAGTAGAAGACTCATCGTGCTGCCCCGCCAGCGCCGGAGATGCGTCGTATGAAGCTGCCGCCGCGGCGGCTATGCTGCATGTGTGGTTCCATCTCCGCGCTTGGATAAAGGAGCGCCTGCGAACTTGCAAGCTGCGGGCGTGAGCTTCCAGAGGGTGAATTTCCCAGCGACGGTTGCGTCTTCCGCCTAGGGAAGCGAATTTGATAAGGTAAGACCAATCAAGCCTGTGGCCGCACGGCGCCAGGGGCGAAGATGTCAGGGAGCGGGATGAAATCGTGGTGGTGTCTGATGACCGTCGCGGCTGGCGTCGTGGCTAGCATCGTGACGCTGTCTTATTTCGTCCGCTCCGAGCCCCGCCGCAGCGAAACACCGGCCACGCACGAACCGACGAACCGCGTTCGTGCGCGTTTGGAGCAGCTGCGCGCCGAGCATCTCGACTGGCGGAACAGCGGTGACGTTCGTGTCCAGCCTCCACGAGTTCAAGAACGCCGCCGTCCACACGGCGGCGCAGCTGACTCTGACACGACACCCGATTCTGATTCCGGCGAGGCATCCGACACCCCCTTCGATGAGGACGCGGACGACATCCCGGCGATGACAAAGATCGCCCTTGAAGATCCCGACCCTGACCGCCGTGTGACCGCGATGACCCTCTTGGGTGCCTCCGAAGATCCTGAAGCCATTCCCGTACTCGCAAAGGCCCTCTCTGACCAAGACGAAGAGGTGCGCATGGCCGCACTGGAGGCGCTCTCCGATTTCACCGATGAGCCGCCCGTCGAGGCAATCCAGAACGCCCTCAGTGATCCTGCGGCAGACATCCGGTTCGAGGCACTCAGCGTCCTGGCCGATGTCGGTGGCGCACCAGCTCGGGCCGCCATCGAAAAGGCACTCACCGATACGGACCCGGATGTCCGCAACTTGGCCGAAGGAATCCTGCAGCTCGAGAACCTCTACGAGGCCGCACCCGCGGCAGCCGCAGGATCGAAGCAACCGCAACAACCCGCCAATTGAGTGAGACTTGACGCGAGCGCACGCGCCGGCGCCCCTCCGGCTAATCCCTTAGCGCACTCCTGGAAATCCGTTAGTCCGACATCGCAACACTGCCGAAGAACTGGTGCTATACTTTCGAAACTGTGTTGTCCTTGGCAGCCGGCTCACGTGTCGGACTCACACAAATGGGCGGTCGCGCATGAGCACGCCGCTCCCACGGAGGCCGTGGTTCCGCGTGGCGACGGTGCTCCGCTACGTCCTCGCACCCGCAGCGGTGGCTCCGGCGTTGATAGCCGCTCTGGCGTTGCAGTACGTCCTTCACGGTCGAGACGTCTTCACGTTGTTCGTCGTGGCCGTTGCCGTAAGTGCCTTTTACGGCGGCGTAGGCCCTGCTCTTCTCGCCACCGGTTTGTCTGTCCTCGCAAACAACCTCGTCCTCCCTTCCCTGTCTTACTCTTTCGCGGCCCATGCCAACGGCCAGATGGAACTGGCGCTCTTCGTCGTCTCCTCGCTACTAGTCACATTGGCCGCCGCCCGGCACACACGGGCCGAGCGGGAACGACAGCGGGCGGAGGAGGCGCTCATGGAAAGTGCCGCACGCACGCGTGCCATCCTCGACGCCGCAGTGGACGGTATCCTCACCATTGACGAGAGGGGCATCATCGAGTCTGCGAATCCTGCCGCAGAGAAACTCTTCGGCTACTCCATGGACGAGATGATCGGGCGGAACGTCTCGATGCTCATGCCCCCGCCCTTCCGCGAACACCATGACGACTACCTGACGGCGTACCTGCGAACGGGCCAGAGGAAGATCATCGGCATCGGCCGCGAAGTCGTTGGCCAGCGCCGCGACGGCACCACCTTCCCTTTGGACCTTTCGGTAAGTGAGGTAGTCTTGAGCGACCGCAGAATCTTTACCGGAATCGTACGGGACGCGAGTCAGCGCAAGCTGGCCGAGGAAGAGCGGGCGGCGGCGCTGAGGGGCGAGCGCCGGGCCCGCGAGGAGGCGGAGGAAGCCAATCGGGCAAAGGACGAGTTCTTGGCCGTGATCTCGCATGAGCTGCGCACGCCGCTGACGCCCATATTGACATGGGCCCGGCTGCTACGATCCGGCAAGCTCGACCAGGAAGCGACGCAGCGCGCCCTGGATGCCATCGACCGGGCGACGCGATCGCAAGCGAAACTCATCGAGGACCTCCTGGATGTCTCGCGCATCACCACCGGAAAACTCCGCCTGGATGTGCATCCTATCGAGCTGCCTCAGGTTGTCGAGGCCGCGGTCGAGTCTGTGCGCCCGGCAGCCGAAGCGAAAGGCGTCCGGCTCGAAATCGTCCTCGATCGCAGCGCCGGCATCGTCTCGGGGGATTTAGAGCGGCTGCAGCAGGTGGTGTGGAACCTGCTCTCCAATGCCATCAAGTTCACCTCCAAGGGCGGGCGGGTGCAGGTGCGCCTGCGAGGCGTGAACTCGCACGTCGAGATCACCGTCAGCGATACCGGCCAAGGGATCAGCCCGCAGTTCTTGCCGCACGTCTTCGAGCGCTTCCGCCAGGCTGACTGCACTACCACCCGCGCCCACGGCGGTCTCGGTCTGGGACTCGCCATCGTCCGCCATCTGGTGGAGTTGCATGGAGGGCGGGTCCGCGCCGAAAGTCCCGGCGAGGAACAGGGAGCAACCTTCGCGGTGGAACTGCCGCTGGCGGTCCCACACCAACCCCTGACCCCGGTTCGGATACACTCCCGCGTCACGCCGATCGACCGCACCGCTACGCTGAATCGCGTCAAGATTCTCGTGGTCGATGACGAGCCGGATACGCTCGACACACTACGCACCGTGCTGGAACAGGCCGGTGCGTTGGTACGCACTGCTGCTTCAGCACGTGAGGCCCTGGTGGCGTTACAGGACTGGAATGCGGATGTACTGCTCTCCGACATCGGCATGCCGGACGAGGACGGCTACTCGCTGATCCGCAAAGTGCGGGCGTTGACACCCAACCGCGGCGGGTACATTCCCGCTGTTGCCCTGACGGCATACGCCCGGGTGGAGGACCGCCTGAAAGTGCTTTCCGCCGGCTTCCAGACGCACGTTCCGAAGCCAGTGGAACCAGCCGAGTTGATCGCCATCATGGCCAGTCTCAGCGACTGGATCGGCAAAGGTAGCACCGCCTCAGGCTGACCCTGAATCCGGTGGCTCGCGGCAGTGCTTCAACCCCACGCTACGGAAGGCCGGCCGACAACACGCTGGTGGCCGCCACGCCCGCTGGGCTCAGGATCGGAATCACCGCAACCAGCTGTCCCTTTTCCTCCACGATGACCTCACCGATCTCTTGATGGCGATTCAGCGGCGCGCGGACAGCCACGGGCACTTGATAACGGAGTTGAAGATCGCGTTCGTCATCGCGTCGACGCAGCAGAGACAAGGTTTGGCCAGCAACCGGCGTCAACTGGGAAACGACGCCGTTCAGAACAGGGATCGGTAAGTTGATGGGGTCGCCTTTGCGGATGATCTCGATGCGCTCGTAATGTGCAAAACCCCACTCCAGCAGTTCGGCGGCCGTGCTATAGCGGGTCGACGTGTCCGCCGCGTCAAGCACCACCGCCACCAACCGTAACGCCCCCCGCCGCGCCGTCGCAATCACGCTGAAACTGCCTCCCTGACGCACCCGGACCGAGGAGGTCTGTAGTCCATCGACTCCCGGCACGGCGCCTAGGAGCTGATTGGTGTTGCGCAGTAAGATCGATCCTTGGTCAAAAGGCACACCGCTCAACGCTGCCCATTCGAGTACGGGCGGGTGCTGCAGCAGGGCCTGGGCCAAACGGGTAAGGTCGCGCGCCGTTGTGGTGTCGGGCGCCGACGCCTCAGACGCACTCATCGCGCCGACGCTGGAATAACGCGTCGCTTCCATGCCTAGACGTCGCGCCCGGGCATTCATCAGATCAAGGCTTGCGGGCACTGATCCGGCAATGGCCTCGGCCACGGCGACAGCGGCATCGTTGGCGGAAGCAATGGTGACCGCTTTCAACAGATCACTCAGGAGGTAGGTCTTACCCGGCCGAAAGGGGACGCGGGCACTGCCCGCAGCGGTGGTGCTGACGGCAGCGCTGCTCACGGTGACGGGTACATCGAGCGGCAGCACCCCCAGGGCCGACTGCTCCAAGCTCAACAGCAACAGCATCAACTGGCTGAGCGAACCCACCGGGCGCGTCGCGTCGGCATCTTGCTCGCGCAGCGACCGCCCGGTGCCGGCGTCGATGAGAATAGTCGCGGGCAGCCGTTCTGAACTGCCGGCGACGGCCACCGCAGGCCTGGCCACACTCAAAGTCAGCAGCAACACCCACCACCGCATCCCACACTCCTCGGTCCGTGAAGACTTCTAACACATTGCCCCTGGCTTGTCAGGAATCCAGGCAAGCGCCTACAGGGCTACAGGGACTGCACCGCTGGCCTAGCCCTTGACGCGCCGGCCGGGGTGTTTCCCCTTGGGCAGACGAGACCGCCAGCGTCCCACTTGCTTTTCGAGCAAGGCGTCGGCACGGGCCAGCAAGCCGTGATTGCTGGTATGCTTCTCGATCATGTAGCTGAGGTCGCCGAGGTCGTGGATCAAGAGCTTGGTTGCGCGCTCGCGCTCTGCTTCCCCTTTCAACACTTGCAGCAAATCGAGCACGACGTCTTCGATCTCCGAGCCTTCAATCTCCAGGGCGATCTCGAAGGCGCGCTCGGCCGTCACGCCCTGCTCGACCTCGGCGTGGAAGCGGGTCAACAGGCGGCGGAGATGTTGCACCCGTGCCGGGGTCAATGCCGCCACCGGCCGCACGCTGCGTGTCGAAGCGCTTTCCAGTAGCCCGGCCACCAGCGCCAACGCTCCGAAGTGCCGCGACTCATGCTGCGCCATGTCGAACCAGAAGGCGCGCAACTCCTCGGACTCACCGAACTGCGCTTCGAGCTTGCAATAGAGATGCATCGTGCGGCGCTCCAACTCCATCGCAGCATCGATCAAGCGGCGGAGCGGAGCGCTGGCCGTCCGTCCCCTCGCCATCGTCGACCGTGAGCGTGTCGTGCGCGGCATACACCTTTCCAAAAGGCTGTCAGAGCGCCCGGATGGGTGTAGGTGCCGCCTCGATGGACGGCCTCAGTTCCCGCTCGTTGTCAGGTACTCGTTCCAGCATAACAATACGCGCCGCTTCATGCGCCCAGCCGTGCCACGCTTCTGCGTTTTGGGGCATCGGCTACCACAGCCTCGGTCCTATCACAACTGATCTCCGGGCCGGGCTATCCATAAGTGTCGCGTTTCGGTAGGAACGGCTATTCATGCGTGCTTTGGACCCGGCGCAAGTCCGCCAGTTCCAGCGCCGGCTCCGGCGCTGGTACGCACGCCACGGTCGCGATCTGCCGTGGCGGCACACGCGCGACCCTTACCGGATTCTTGTCTCCGAGGTGATGTTGCAGCAAACCCAGGTGGAGAGGGTACTGGACTACTACCCGCGTTTCTTGCGCAAGTATCCGACCATCGAAGCGCTCGCCCGCGCTTCGGAATTCCAGGTGCGGGAAGCGTGGGACGGTCTCGGCTACTACGCCCGGGCCCGCAATCTGCACCGCACGGCACGGCAGGTCGCCGACGAGCATGGGGGGAGGCTGCCCGACGACCTGGAGGCCATCCAACGCTTGCCTGGAATCGGCCGCTACACGGCCGGTGCCGTGCTCAGCTTTGCGTATCAGAAGGATGCCGCGATTCTCGACACCAACGCCGCCCGCGTCTTGAGTCGTGTGTTTGCCGTTCGGCCGCGCCGGCCGAAAAACCGTCTGTGGAGGCGGCTCTGGCAGCTCGCCGAAGCGGTCACGCCTCGCAGCGATGCCGGCAGCTTCAATCAGGCCATCATGGATCTGGGTGCGATGATCTGCCGCGCCCGCTCACCGCGGTGTCCGACGTGCCCGGTCAAGGCCTGTTGCCGTTTTTCAAACCGCCTGCAGCTGAAAGCCGAAGGTGAAAAGCCAGCCTGAGATCGCCTGGCAATCAGGCCTTCAGGGTCGGCGTGCGCGTTCTTTGTTCCAGACGCTCCCATTCCCTTCGCAGGATCGAGTACACCAGGCGGTCGATGGCGCGGCCGTCGGCGAAGCGCGCCCGGGGAATTATGCGCTCGCGCACCATGCCGAGCTTCTCCATGGTCCGAAACGAGCGGCGATTCTCCACGTCGCAAACCGCCTGAATCCGGCGCAAGCCCATTTCCTGGAAGCCGTACCACAGCAAGAGGCTGCCGGCCTCGACATTGAACCCCAGTCCCCAGTAAGCTTGCGCCAAAGTGTAGCCGATCTCACCTACGCCCCAAAGCCGGCTGATGATGCGGATGTCCACAACGCCGATGACCCGCGCTTCGGGCACGTACTCGACAGCAAACGTAATCGGGCCCCAGTCGTCGGAGAGGCAACGCTTGATGTAGGCCATGCTCTCGAACGGCGTCCGGTGCGGCCGCCAGCCAGCATAACGCGTGACCACCGGATCGGAGGCGTAGCTGAAGACATCGTCGATGTCCTCGGGAAGGAAATTGCGCAGTCGAACCCGTTCGCCGCGCAGCTCCATACTTGCCATCATGCGACATCCCTCATGGTGGCTCCGTGCGACATCTACCCCTAAATGTAGCCTACCTTGGCCAGGTATTCCGCCGTCAACACCGCCCCCTTCGCCGCCCCCATCTTGGTGTTGTGCGAAACCAACACGTACTTGATGCCATGGTCCAGGGCGCGCTCCTCCCGGATGCGGCCCACACTCGTGGTCATGCCGCCGTCGGCATCACGGTCCAAGCGCGGCTGCGGACGAAAGGGGTCATCGTGCACCGTGATCAGGCGCTGCGGGGCTGAGGGCAACGCCATGCGGAGCAGTTCGGCGCCGAATTCGCGGAACGCCGCTGCCACCTGCTCCGGCGTGCACGCGGTCGTGGTAGAAACCGCCACCGCTTCGGTGTGACCTTCAATCACCGCCGCACGCGTACAGGTCGCGCCGACCGGAAAGCCGGCCGGTATCACGCCACCTTCCCCCAGCACGCCGAGAATTTTGGTCGTCTCACGGGCCACCTTTTCTTCCTCACTCGGGATGTACGGAATGATGTTGTCGACGATGTCCAGGGCCACCACGCCGGGTGACCTCCCGGCCCCCGAGATGCCCTGCATCGAGGTCATCAGCACGCGCTCGATCCCGAAGCGATCGAGCAACGGCTTGAGCGTGATCACCAGACCCATAGTCGTGCAGTTCGGCAAAGGCGCGATGAACCCGCGCCAGTTGCGACGCCGGCGCTGTATATCAATTTGCGCCGTATGCGCCAGGTTCACCCCCGGCACCAGGATCGGGACATCCTCTTCGTAGCGGAAGGCCGAAGCCGTGCTCAGGACCGGGGTCGTCTTGGCGTAGCGCGGCTCCAGTTCACGGGCGATGTCGGATTCCACCGCACTAAACACCACATCGATACCGTCGAGATGCAACTCGCCGGCATTCTCCACCGCCAGCGTCATGACTGCCGCCGGCGGTTCTTCGTTGCACCACCAGCGTCGCGCGCCGGTCTTGTCGTCGCGCAGGGCGGCGGCATACGACTTGCCGGCCGAGCGCTCCGACGCCGCCAGCATGACGGTTTCAAACCACGGATGGCGATCGAGCGCCACCAGGCATTGCTGCCCCGCGATGCCCGTGGCGCCAACGACCGCAACTCGCTTTTTCATCGTGTCATGGAAACCTTTCGCCGCTCTTCTTAATAGCCGAAAATGGCGGCGGATTGTCAACTCCGATTCCACAGACGTAACGAAAGCGCAAGGCAGCCTGGCGCAGGCGACGGCTTCTTCTACACACCCCCTGCCCGCCGAGCGACCGGCCATTCGTCAACGCGAGTCCCGGCGGTCGTTGGAACCTCCAATCGCACTGCTGCCATTTGTTGGTGACAAGCGCCTCGTTTTTCACTAGCATGCGTGCCCGTGTTTCCAATTGCACGCGACAGCCTAACTCTGGGGGGGAGCCGACGGATGGCGAAATCTGGAGACGAGGAGATGGCGGATTTCACCGCAATCTACGTCCGACGTGCGCTCGAGCCGCGCCTGCAAGGCCACGGCAAGATCGACGTGCGCAAGACCGGGCCCTGGGGATTTACTATCGTGCATCGCTACACGAGCGAGTGGAACGGCCGCGAGGTGGCGCTCCCAGTGGCGCAGCTGCGTACCAAGGGACCGAAGCTCCAGCTCTACTGGAAGCGCGCCAACGGACGCTGGGTGCCATACGAGGCCGGGGAGGAGCAGCCCTTCGTCGGGAGCCTCGAGGCCTGTGTCAAAGAAATCGAGCATGACCGCTGGGGATGTTTCTGGGGTTAGGAGGCGCGCTTCTGATGATGCCGCAAGGGGCCACATTGTGAGTCAGATCAAGTTTGGTCTGTTTTTGCCCCAGGTAGGTGTGCCGTTCACGGTCATCAAGGACCGCGTCCAGTTGGCCGATCGCCTGGGCTTCCATTCCGCATGGTTCGTCGACCACATGTGGGGCCGCGGTCTGCCGGATCTCGACCACCTCGAAGCCTGGACTTTAATGTCGGCCATCGCCTCCGTCACCGAGCGGATCGGCATCGGCACACTCGTGCTGTGCAACTCGTACCGGCCACCTTCGTTGCTGGCTAAGATGGCTGCGAGCCTCGATAACGTGAGCAACGGCCGCTTGCTGCTGGGTTTGGGGGCTGGGTGGATGGAGGAGGAATACGGCGCCTACGGTTATCCCTTCCCGTCGCCTCGCGTGCGCATCGAGCAATTGGAAGAAGCGCTCTGCGTCATCAAACTCTTACTGACGCAGCCACGGGCAAGCTTTCAGGGCAAGTACTACGCCGTCGATGACGCCGTGAACAACCCGAAGCCAATTCAGAAGCCCCATCCGCCGATCTTGATCGGTGGCGCCGGCGAGAAGCGCCTCCTGCGGGTCGTGGCGGAACACGCTGACATCTGGAACTGCCCCAACAACGTCGCGCACCTGCTGCCACACAAGCTCGAGGTCCTCAAGCGACATTGCGACGCCGTCGGACGTGACCCGCAGACGATCGAGGTATCGGAGCAATGCGTCATGGTCCTTGGCCGCAATGAGAAGGACCTGCGGAGCAAAACCCAGTTCGCCAAGCAGGCACTCGGCGCGGTTTTTGACATCGACAAGACGGCACTGCGTGGCACCCCGGATCAACTGATCGAGGCCATTCAAAACCGCAGCCGCCAGGGCGTCACCTTCTTCACCGCGCTGTTCGGCGATTTGAATCAGCCCGAGACGCTCGAACTGTTCGCCGCCAAGGTGGCGCCGGCTTTCGCCTGACGGTATCGCCATACCCCGCTACCGCTCCACCATGACGTGATCCTCGGCACAAAAGATCGGGGAGCTTGCCAGGTCGAGGAAGCGCCGCTCGTCTTCGAGCAGGGCGCGGCCGGCTTCGGCTCCGGCCTCTGTTTGCATGAGCTGCAGCAGCTCGTCGCTGTCGAACCAGAGCTCCGCCACACCGTCGAAGGGTTCCGGCGCTCCGCGCGCCGCCGCCGCACCTTGTGCAACCGGATGGTCGATGAAGTGGGCTTGTACGTAGCGCCGGATGCCGAGCGCGGCCGCGTGCGACTGGACCAAAGGCGCATGGTGTTCGCGCCAGTAGCGCTGAAACTCCTGGCGCGACAGGTGTGGTGAGCGACGCAAGCAGAAGATCAAGTGGATCATCGTTTCTCCTTTCGACGCCTCTGCTCTATATCCGGCGCGGCGCATCACTCAAGTGAAAGACGGTACGCCGATGTGCCAATGAGCGGGTGAGCCGGTGCCCGAAGCAGGGCGCTGGCGCACCGGCTTGCCCGTCTACTGCGCCTTCGGGCGTTGACGCCACCGCCGCATGCGCTAGAAAGGCTGCCTGGGCCCCGGGGCAGGAGGATCAAGATGTATATTCCAGGTGAAGACATTTACGGCAGCCGCGAGCACCAGGCCTTTCGTGAGATGGTGCGCAAGTTCGTGCAAACCGAGCTCACGCCGCGGGCGCGCGAATTCGACAAGATGGGGAGAATCGACAAGTCGCTCTTCCGCAAGATGGGAGATCTCGGGGTGCTCGGCATCCGTTACGATCCCCAGTACGGCGGCCAAGGGCTCGACTACTCCTTCCACGCCGTTTTCCTCGAGGAACTCGCACTGTGCGACAACGCCGGCGTGTCCATGGGTATCTCCGTGCATACCGACATGGCGACACCGGCACTGCATCGTTTCGGCACCGAGGAATTGAAGGAGAAGTACCTCGTACCGGCTATCCGTGGTGAGCAAGTCTCCGCCGTGGCGGTAACCGAACCCGGCGCCGGCTCCGACGTCGCCCGCATTCGCACCCGCGCGGTGCGTGACGGTGACTACTGGGTCATCAATGGCTCCAAGATGTACATCACCAACGCCGCCACCGCCGACTGGCTCTGTCTGTTGGCGGTCACCGACCCCGACGGCGGCTATGGCGGATTCAGTCAGATCATCGTCCCGACCGACTCGCCCGGATTCAGCTACGAGTTGCTCGACAAGATCGGCAACAAGGGCTCGGATACCGGGCTGCTGTTCTTCGACGACGTGCGCGTACCGGTGTCCAACACCATCGGCGATCCACACCGTGGTTTTCAGCAGCAGATGATGCAGTTCCAGGACGAACGTATGGTGCCGGTGGTGACGGCGCCGGTGGGGGCACGCTACCTCTGGGAAGCCACCCTCAAGCACTGCCAGGAGCGCATTGCCTTCGGCAAGCCGCTTTCCAAGATGCAGGTCAATCAGCACAAGTTCGTCGATATGATGATCCAGATCACCGCGGCGCAGGAGATGGCCTACCGCTGCATGCGCCAAATGGTACGCAACGAGGACGCCACCATGGACATCTCCATGGCCAAGGTGTTCTGCACCGCCATGCAACAGTACGTCGCCACCACTTGCGTCCAACTCTTCGGCGGGGCCGGCTATTGCTGGGAGAACCCGGCCGCCCGCGCCTTCGTCGACGGCCGTCTGATCAGCATCGGCGGCGGCGCCGACGAGGTGATGAAGCAGGTCGTGGCCAAGATGTTGCAGATTTGAGAAGAAGCGGTCAGCTTTCAGCCATCTCTATGGAAATCCTTCCCACCCGCATCGATCCTCGCTCGGAAGCGTACCGCGTCAATTACGACGGCATGTCCGAGAAGCTGCGCTACCTCAACGAGCAGCTCGCACTGGCGCGCGCCGGCGGCGGTGAGAAGTACGTCAAACGGCACCGTGATCGCGGCAAACTCATGGTGCGCGAACGCATCGAGTTGTTGCTCGATCGCGACTCGCCGTTTCTCGAACTGTCGCCGCTCGCGGCCTGGGGCACGGAGTACGCCCTTGGGGGCAGCATCGTCACCGGAGTCGGCGTGGTGAACGGCGTCGAATGCGTCGTCTTCGGCAACGATCCCACCGTCAAGGGCGGCGCCACTAATCCCATCACCCTGGCGAAGGGCTTCCGCGCCATGGAGATCTCCGAGAAGAACCGGCTGCCGCTCATCAACCTCACCGAATCAGCCGGCGCCGACCTGCCCGAACAAGCGAAGATCTTCGTGCCGGGCGGGCGCAACTTCCGCGAGCTCACGCAGCGCTCGGCCGAACGCATCCCCACCATCTGCCTGGTCTTCGGCAGCTCGACCGCGGGCGGCGCCTACGTGCCCGGCATGTCCGACTACGTCGTCATGGTGAAGGGAAGGGCTAAAGTCTTCCTCGGCGGCCCGCCGCTGGTGAAGATGGCCACGAACGAGGATGCGGACGAGGAGACCCTGGGTGGCGCCGAGATGCACAGCCGCATCTCCGGCGTGTCCGACTACCTGGCGGAGAACGAGGTGGATGCCATCCGTCTCGGACGTGAGATCGTCGCGCACCTGAACTGGCGCAAGCTCGGCCAGGCAAAAATGCAAACTCCCGAGGAACCCAAGTATGATTCCGACGAACTGCTGGGCGTCGGTTCGATCGACGTCCGCAAACCCTTCGAGGTCCGCGAGGTCATCGCCCGCATCGTCGACGGCTCGCGCTTCGAAGAGTTCAAGCCGCTCTACGGGCCGACGCTGGTCACCGGTTGGGCCTACTTGCACGGCTACCCGATCGGCGTCCTCGGCAATAACGGCATCTTGTTCTCGGAGTCGTCCGAAAAGGCGGCGCAGTTCATTCAGCTGTGCAACAAGATCGACGTGCCGTTGCTCTTTCTCCAGAACATCACCGGCTACATGGTCGGCACGCAGTACGAGCAGGGCGGCATCATCAAAGACGGCGCCAAGATGATCAATGCCGTGTCCAACTCCACCGTGCCGATGTTCACGGTGATGATCGGCAGCTCCTATGGCGCGGGCAACTACGGCATGTGCGGTCGTGCCTACGATCCGCGCTTTCTCTTCACCTGGCCCAACCACAAGATTGCCGTCATGGGACCTGAGCAACTCGCCGGGGTCATGTCGATCGTGCGCCGTGGCGCCGCGGAGCGCGCCGGCCAGCCGTACAACGAGGAGGAAGACCGCGCCGTGCGGCACATGGTGGAAGAGCGCATCGAGCAGGAATCCAACGCCTTCTACGCCACCGGACGCATCTGGGACGACGGGGTCATTGATCCGCGTGACACCCGCACGGCACTGGGCCTGGCACTGAGCGCCGCCTTCACTAACGTCGTCAAGGGCGCCGACAGCTTCGGCGTCTTCCGGATGTAAGCGACCGCCAGTTCATCTCAGTCAACGCCGAGAGAGCACGCAGATGATCAATGCCAGTGAGTTCAAACGTGGCGGTCGGATCGACCTCGACGGCGACCCGTACGCGATCATGGACGTACACTTCCAATCGCCCTCGGCGCGCGGCGCCAGCACCTTGGTCAAGGCGAAGGTGCGCAACTTGCGCACTGGCAATGTGTTCGATCGCACCTTCAAGGCGAGCGACAAGGTGGCCGAGGCACAGCTGGAACTCCGGGCGGTACAGTATCTATACGCCGATGACGACGGGTATCACTTCATGGACTCTGAATCGTTCGAGCAGTTCGCCTTGCGTGCCGACGCCCTGGGCGACGACGCCGGCTATCTCATCGAGGGCCTCAGCGGCATCCGCTCGGTCGTCTTCAACGGCACGGTCATGAACATCGAGCTGCCGCAGTCGGTCGTCCTGCGCATCCGCGACACCGACCCGCCATTCAAGGGCGCGACTGCGCAGGCACAAACCAAGCCGGCCACGCTCGAAACCGGCCTAGTCATCCAAGTGCCGGCGTACCTGGAGACCGGCGACGCCGTGCAAGTGGACACCCGCGACGCCCGCTTCATCGCGCGTGCCAAATCGTAGCGGTGCATCTCCCCAGCGGCCACGTCTCACCCCAACGCACGCTGTCGACCTGCCGTTGAAATCGCGCTAGAAGCGGCTCTGCGTGCGTGCGACGGAAGAACGAATGACGCAATGAAGCAATTCCGCAAGATTCTGATCGCCAACCGCGGCGAGATCGCGGCGCGCATCATGCGGACGTGTCGCGAAATGGGCATCGGCACCGCCGCCATCTATTCGGACCCGGACCGCAACGCCCCGTTCGTGCGTCAGGCGGACGAGGCAGTGTACATCGGCCCGCCACTCAGCAGCGCCTCCTTCCTCGCCATCCAAAAGATCATTGATATCGCCCGGCAGGTTGGCGCCGAGGCCGTACACCCGGGTTACGGCTTTCTCGCCGAGAACGCCGACTTCGCCCAGGCGTGCGCCGATGCGGGATTGACCTTCATCGGCCCCACGCCCGAGGCCATCCAGCGCATGGGCAGCAAGATCGAAGCGAAGAAGATCATGGCCGCGGCCGGGGTGCCGGTGATTCCCGGCTTCAGTGCCCAAGGCCTTTCGGATCACGACATCGAGGCGAAGGCGCGTCAAGTCGGATACCCGATCTTGATCAAGGCCTCCGCCGGCGGTGGTGGCAAGGGCATGCGTGTGGTGCGTGAAGGACCTAAGCTCTCCGCCGCGCTGGCCGCCGCCCGCCGTGAAGCCAAGAACGCCTTCGGCGACGACACCCTGCTGATCGAACGCTACTTCGAGGCGCTACGCCACATCGAGATCCAGATCCTGGGTGACGCGCATGGCACCCTCATCCACTGCGGCGAACGCGAGTGCTCCATTCAGCGCCGCTACCAGAAGATCATCGAGGAGGCGCCCTCCCCTGCCCTGAACGAAGAGCGCCGGGCACGCATGGGTGCCGCGGCCGTCGCTGCCGGCCACGCCATCGGCTACCGCAACGCCGGCACAGTCGAATTCGTCGTCGATCAGGAGGGCCAGTTTTACTTCCTCGAAGTGAACACGCGCCTCCAAGTCGAGCATCCGGTGACCGAAGCCGTCACCGGCCTGGACCTGGTGCGGCTGCAAATCCAGGTTGCGCAGGGACAATCGTTGCCGTTGCGTCAGGAGGATCTCGCGCTGCGCGGCCACGCCATCGAAGCCCGGATCTACGCCGAAGATCCCTTCAACGATTTCCTTCCTTCCACCGGAACACTCATCCGCTGGCAACCGTCGCCGACCGCAGGTCTCCGCTACGACAGTGGCGTCGCCTCGGGCTCGGAGGTGACGATCCATTACGATCCGATGCTGGCCAAGGTCATCGCCCACGCGCCGACGCGCGTGGAGGCGGCGCAGCGGCTGGCAAAGGCCCTCGCCGAAATGATCGTGTTTGGAGTGCGCACCAATCTGCCTCTTCTCACCCAAGTGCTGCGCCACCCCGAGTTTTTGTCCGGTAACTTGGACACCCACTTCATCGGCAAGCACATCCCGCTCGACCGGCAACCACCCGCACAACAGGAAGCGGACGTTTTCCACGCAATCGCCACGGCGCTCTGGCTGCAGGAGCAGCGCCGGGCGCAGGCACCGGTCTTGCGCAGCCTGCCCTCGGGCTGGCGGAACAACCCCAATCAGATGCAGGAGATCTCGTTCACCAGTAACGAGGCGATTGTCCAAGTGCTGTACCGCATCCGCACCCGCGAAGACATCGACGTTCGGGTCGACGGCATGTCGCACCGGGCCGCCGTGCTCGAATGCGGCGAGTCCCACATCGCCATCGCCCTCGACGGAGTGCGCCGCACGGTTGTCCTGGCGACGCGACAGGACATCCACTACGCCCACAGCCCGTGCGGCACCTCCGAGCTACACGAGGTCCCACGCTTTCCACCGCCGGTGCGCGAAGAGGTTCACGGCGGATGCCGAGCGCCAATGCCCGGGAAAATCCTGGCCGTACGCGCCGAGCCTGGACAAGCGGTGAAGAAGGGGGAGACGCTGGTGATCCTCGAGGCCATGAAGATGGAGCACGACGTCGTCGCCCCGCATGACGGTGTGGTGCGTGAAGTTGCATGCGAAGCCGGACAACAGGTCGACGCAGGAACGGTGCTGGTGCGGCTGGAAGAACTGGAAGGAGCGCAATGATGAGTTCCTCAGTACTGTACGACCTCCGTCACGATGCGGCCTGGATCACCCTCAACCAACCGGAGAAGCGTAACGCGTTGAGTGACGCTCTTGTGGAGGGCATACGGACGAACCTCCAGAACGCCATCGACGACGCCCACGTCCGGGTGATCGTCCTCACCGGCGCAGGCGCGGCCTTCTGCGCCGGTGCGGATCTGAAGAGCGGCGGCGTGGGCGCGGGTGAATCGCGCGAGAACCCATTTGTGGGAGTTCTGAAGGCCATTTGGGAATGTCCGAAACCGGTGATCGGACGCATTAACGGCCATGCCTTCGGTGGCGGCATCGGTCTCGCCGCCGCGTGCGACGTCACTCTGGCTGCCGACTCCGCCATGTTGAGTTTCAGCGAGGTGCGTGTCGGTGTCATCCCCGCCATGATCTCAGTCGTGGTCATTCCCAAGCTCGGCATCCACAACACTATGTGGCTGTTCCTGACCGGGGAACGCTTCTCGGCTCAACGGGCAGTCGAGCTAGGGCTCATCCACCGCGCCGTGCCGGCATCCGACCTCGACCGCGCCGTCGATGACGTCATCGGCATGATCCGTCTCGGCGGTCCCAACGCCGTCCGTGAAGCCAAGCAGCTGGTACGCCGGATTCCCGAGCTGTCGATGGAGGAAGGGTTCCGTTACACGAGCAAGAAGATCGGCGAACTGTTTGCGTCGGACGAAGCCGCCGAAGGCATGTTGGCGTTCATCGAGAAACGCAAGCCACATTGGGCGGAATGAAGATCACTGGGTCCTCTCTTCTTGCCAACGAGGGGAATGAACGGAGCTACCGATGAACAACGATATTTTGCGCATCGCTAACTGCAGCGGGTTTTATGGTGACCGGCTGAGTGCGGCGCAGGAGATGGTCGAGGGTGGACCGATCGACGTCCTCACCGGCGACTATCTGGCCGAGCTGACGATGATGATCCTGTTCAAGGATCGCCTGAAGAACCCCGAGGCGGGTTTTGCCCGCACGTTCTTGCGACAGATGGAACACGTGCTCGGCACCTGCGTCGACCGCGGCATCAAAGTGGTCGCCAACGCCGGCGGCTTGAACCCGGCCGGGCTCGCCGCCGAGATGGAGAAACTCGTTGCCAGCCTCGGCATCAAAGCCAGCATCGCCTACATCGACGGTGACAATCTGTTGCCGAGCATCCCGGCCCTGCTTGCGCGCGGCGTTGAGCTCCGTCACTTGGACAATGATATCCCGCTCACCTCGTTGAAGGCGCAAGTGGTCACGGCCAATGCCTACCTCGGCGCGTGGGGCATCGTCCAAGCCCTGCGGCGCGGAGCGGACGTGGTGGTTTGTCCGCGGGTCACCGATGCCGCGCTGACGCTGGGTCCGGCAGCTTGGAAGTTCGACTGGGCACGGAACGATTGGGACCGCCTGGCGGCGGGCATCGTTGCGGGACACATCATCGAGTGCGGCGCACAGTGCACCGGCGGCAACTACTCCTTCTTCAAGGACGTTCCGGATATCGCCCACATTGGCTTCCCGATTGCCGAGATGCATCGTGACGGCACGTTCGTCATCACCAAGCATCCGGGAACAGGCGGTCTGGTATCCGTCGGAACAGTCACGGCGCAGCTGCTCTACGAAATTCAGGGACCGCGCTATTTGAATCCCGACGTCATCACACGCTTCGACTCGATCCGCTTGCGGCAGGAAGGTCCCGACCGCGTACGGGTCTCGGGCATCCAAGGCGAACCGCCGCCGCCCACGACCAAGGTCTGCATCAATTACCTGGGTGGCTACAAGAACTCGGCGACGTTTGTGCTGACCGGCCTGGACATCGAGGAAAAGGCACGCCTGGCTGAGGACACTTTCTGGCAGCTGGTCGGTGGCAAGGGGCAGTTCGCTGAGGTCAGCGTTCGCCTGCTGCGTTCCGACCGTCCGGATCCGCAATCCAACGATGAGGCCTTTGCGCACCTGCGCGTCACCGTGAAGGATCCGGATGCCAACCGGGTGGGACGGGCCTTCAGCAACAAGGGCGTCGAAATGGCATTGGCGAACTATCCCGGTTTCTTCGCCACGGCACCTCCAGGTGATGCTTCTCCCTACGGCGTGTACTGGCCCGCACTCGTTTCCTCGGAGTTGGTCGAACACCGCGTCGTCATCGGCGGGGAAGTGATTCTCATTCCACCGGTGGAGCAACCCTCCGGAACTCACGAAGCACAGGTTGCACCTGTCGAGACTCCTCCGCCGCCGTCGGGACCGACCCAACGCCTGCCGCTCGGCACCGTCTGCGGGGCACGCTCGGGCGACAAGGGTGGCAACGCCAACGTTGGTGTCTGGGTCAGGAGTCCCGCCGCCTACGCGTGGCTGGATCAGTACCTGACCGTCGCCCGGTTCCAGCAGCTCATTCCGGAGTCCGCCAAGTTGACCGTCCAGCGCTACCCGCTCCCGAACCTGCTCAGCGTCAACTTCATCGTGAACGGGCTTCTCGGTGACGGCGTCGCTGCCTCGACGCGCAGCGATCCGCAGGCAAAGAGCTTGGGCGAGTATCTGCGTGCCAAGGTGGTCGACATCCCGCGGGCGCTGTTGGCGGGGTAAGCGTACTCGCTCCCGCATTGACGCGCACGCCTCCAACCCCTATCCTCACTTCGAGGGACAAACCAATGGTGCGCTATTTCTGCGACCGCTGCGAGACCGAGGTCGAGACCCAGCAAGAACTCACCGCTTTTACCAGCGAGGTCGAAGACGGCGCCTTGTCATCGTGGCGCGGCCGGCGCGATCTGTGTCAGAAGTGCCTGGAGGAAGCCAAGGAGCTGTTCACCAAGTTTTTCGCCAAGCCGACGGTGACGCGGCGGCGGACGGCGTGAAAGAAGGCGGGCACGTGGCGCTGGGCCTTTCGCTCAGGTGACCGTGACCCGGCCCCGCATTGCACCTTTTCCCGCTACGTGTCATTGCATAGTCAAGTAGATGGATTTGCCTTCCATCATTCCAGTGTTCCCGTTGCCCAACGTGGTGCTGTTCCCCGGAGTGCCTCTGCCGCTCCATATTTTCGAGCCTCGTTACCGCGATCTCGTGCGCGATGCCTCCGCCAGTCACGAAATCATCGGCATGGCGCTGTTGCGTGGAGACTGGCAACGGCGGTACGACGAGAATCCCGACATTTTTGAAGCCGGCTGTGCCGGCAAAATCGTCAATATCGAGTCCCTGCCGGACGGCAACTTCAACATCGTGCTCCACGGCCTCCGGGAGTTCAGCATTGCGCGGCACATCTTCGATCGCCCGTACCGCCAAGCCGAGGTGCGCTGGCGTATGAGCGGCCAGCGCTGTATCGACGGCGCCTGCCGCGCGCGGCTCATCGGCCTGCTGAGCGGGTATCTCCGCACACTGCCCGCCGCGCCGGCACACCGGCTGCTGCACGATCAGACGTTGTCCGACGACCTGCTGGTGAATTTCTTTTCCTATGCTTTGGAGATCGCGCCGCTCGAAAAACAAGGTCTGCTCGAAGCCGTTACGCTCCCCGAACGCGCCGAACGGTTGCGCGAAATCCTCGAGTTTCACCTGGAAGAGTCACGCCTCGGGCCCAGACGGCCCGGCCCTGACCGCTGCCACTGAGCGATAAGGAAAACATTCAATCCACAACCCGAAATCGGCTTGTGGACTCAACATTACGCGGACGCTATAAGTATCAAAGCAGACGAATTGAGTTACGCATGGGCCGGCGGTAGGGCACGCACCGCGGTCGCCGACCCTGCGCGAGGAGAGACGGCCATGGCGAAGACGTTCAAGGACCTGATGGATGAAGCCCGGCGCGAAGTGCCGGAATGGACCATCGACCAGGTCAGAGAGCATCTCGGCAACGGGGACCAGTACCTGTTGCTGGACGTGCGTGAAAAGGACGAATTTCGCGACGGGCATCTGTCCGGAGCCGTCTCGGTGCCGCGCGGGTACCTGGAACTTCGCATCGAGCAGACGGTTCCGAACAAGAGCAAGCCAATCGTCGCGTATTGTGGCGGTGGCACGCGCTCGTTGTTGGCCGCGAAACAACTCAGAGACATGGGCTATCAGCAGGTCATCTCGATGGCCGGCGGCTACGCGGCGTGGAAGGGCGCCGGGTATCCCTGGAAGCAGGACCGCCAGTTTACCGTGGAACAACTGAACCGCTACAGCCGGCATTTTCTGCTGTCGGAGGTCGGTGAGGAGGGGCAGGCGAAATTGCTCGACGCCAAGGTGTTGCTGGTTGGTGCCGGAGGTCTGGGGTCGCCAACCGCTTTCTACCTCGCGGCGGCGGGCGTCGGCACACTCGGCCTGGTGGACCACGATGTCGTCGACTTGAGCAACCTGCAGCGCCAGATCCTCCACACCAATGACCGCATTGGCATGCCAAAGGTCGAGTCGGCACGTCAGACCCTGACCGCACTGAACCCGGACGTCAAGATCGTTGGCTACCAGCAGCGTCTGAGTTCCGAGAACATCATGGGTCTCATCCAGGATTACGACATCATCGTCGACGGTTGCGACAACTTCCCGACCCGCTACCTGGTCAACGACGCCTGCGTCATGACCGGCAAGCCGAATGTGCACGGCAGCATCTTTCAGTTCGAAGGCCAGGCTTCGGTCTTCTATCCGGGAAAGGGCCCCTGCTACCGCTGCCTCTTCCCCGAGCCGCCGCCTCCCGGTGCAGCGCCAAGCTGTGCCGAAGCCGGCGTACTGGGCGTCCTGCCAGGCTTGGTCGGCTGCGTGCAAGCCCTCGAGACCATCAAGCTCATTCTCGGCGTGGGCCAGCCGCTCATCGGCCGCATGGTGTACTTCGACACGTTGAGCATGGAACTGCGCATTCACAAGCTGCGCAAGGATCCGAACTGCCCGGTCTGCGGCCTACACCCAACCGTAACCAAACTGATCGATTACGAAGAGTTCTGCGGCCTGCGGAGCGCACAGAACAACTCGATCCACGCCCAAACCACACATCAGGCCGCCTTGTAAGGTCAGAGGTTCGCGGAGCTGATGGGCGACGCGGCATCCGGTTTCAGCATGCGGGAAAAGTCCCTGCGCGAGGAGTGCGGTGTCTTTGGCGTCTTCGGCAGCATAGATGCGGCGCGCCTCACCTATCTCGGTCTGCACGCGTTGCAGCACCGGGGCCAGGAATCTTCCGGCATGGTCGTCGGCAACGGCAACAGCTGGAAGCGGCACGTGGGCATGGGATGGGTTGACCAGGTATACGATCCCACTGTTCTCGATGGCCTGCCGGGCAACATTGCCATCGGCCACAACCGCTATTCGACCAGCGGCAGCTCGACGCTACCGAACGCCCAACCAATTCTCTTTGAACAAGGACCCGCAACGCTTGCCCTGTGTCACAATGGCACTTTGCTCAACGCCACCGAGTTGGCGCCGGGACTGCCTGCCGGAGCATCTGATACCCGCGCGCTGGGACAGTCACTGGCGGCCATTCCCTCAGGAGCCGACTGGATGGCGCGGGTTGCGGCGACACTCGGCGGGGTCCGCGGCGCGTATTCGATGCTGCTCGTTCACGGCCGCGCGCTCTACGCGGCCCGTGATCCGTATGGATTTCGTCCGCTGGCTCTCGGCCGGCGCGACAACGGCTGGGTGGTGGCGTCGGAATCCTGTGCCTTCGATCTCGTCGGCGCCCGATTCGAGCGTGAGGTGGACCCGGGCGAGTTGATCATCATCGATGACGGAGGCTGGCGCAGCGAACGGATCGGGCAGGCGATCCCGGCACCATGCGTCTTCGAATGGATCTACTTTTCTCGCCCCGACAGCACGGTGTTCGGGCGCAGCGTCGGCGAGATGCGCATCCAACTCGGGCGCCAACTGGCACGCGAGGCCCCGGTCGAAGCGGACTGTGTCGTTTCGGTTCCGGACTCGGGTAACTTTGCGGCCCTCGGTTTCGTACAAGAATCCGGAATTCCACTGGCCCACGGTTTGATTCGAAACCACTATGTCGGGCGTACGTTCATCGAGCCGCTACAGGCAACGCGCGATTTCAACGCCCGGGTGAAATACAACGTCTATCCACCGCAGGTTCGTGACCGCCGCGTTGTCCTAGTCGACGACTCGCTGGTGCGTGGCACTACCTTCCGCGCCTTGGCCCACACCCTACGGCAGACGGGCGCGCGGCAGGTGCACGCGCGCATCGCGGCGCCGCCGCTGCGTCATGGTTGCTTTTTCGGCGTCGACATTCCCGACCGGACGTCGCTCATCGCCGCCGGGCGCAACGAAGCCCAGATCGCGGAAGCCGTCGGCGTTGACAGCGTGCGTTACCTTTCGCTGGAAGGCGTGATGGCGGCGACCCGACCGGCGACGCGCATGTGCCACGGCTGCTTTTCGGGCCGTTATCCCGTCGCCGTGGGCGATGCCCCCGTTGATTCGGAGTGGGCTTTGGGTCACGATGCGGCCATCGCTTGAACCAGGTGCACGCTGTGTGAGGCAGCTTGTCGGCTGAGGCCGCCGGAGGCGCTATGCGCGTAACGGTCACACTCCACGCCATTCTGCGCAGGTTCCTGCCCGCAGGCGCCGGCAACTCTGCCGTCCTCGAATTGCACCAGGGGGCGACGGCTGCTGACGTGATCAACCGCCTCGGTATCCCGCCCGGGCACGCCAGGATCATCGTCTCCGGCAGCAGCCAGCTGGAGCCGACATCAAAACTGCACGACGCGCAGGAGATCGACCTGTTCCCGCCACTCGCCGGAGGGCTGTAGGCGCTGGCCCATGCCCGCGGTCATTGTGGCCTGCTGACTCCGGCCGGCTAGCTTGGAGCAGGTGACGCCGGTACGCTCATTTCATGACCAATCGGGATGTCGAGGCGGCGTGGAGCTACCACAACCGCACCAAGCACTCAGTCGCCAGCCTGCGGGCAGACCGGCATTACCTCGACTGGGAGATCAAGCCACGACCGTTCAAGGTTTACCCGGGCCTCGAGGCGATCCCGCTGCCGCGTGAGCTGCCACCGTCGCCCATCGCTGCGTTGACGGCAATCGCGCAGAATGAGACCACGGCCGTTGACCAACCAGTGATTCCCGATTTCATATCACTGGCCCGCGTGCTGCACTTCTCCGCAGGCATCATCCGGCGCAAGGTGTACCCGGGTGGAGAAGAAATGTATTTCCGCGCGGCGGCGTGCACCGGCGCCCTGTATCACATCGACCTGTACGTGATCTGCGGTGATCTGCCGGGGTTGAGCGCCGGTGTGTTCCACTTCGGGCCGCACAACTTTGCCCTGCACCAGTTGCGGGCGGGCGATTACCGCGGCGCGCTGGTCGAGGCCACCGGTTCAGAATCCTCGGTACAGCATGCCCCCATCATCCTGGCGTGCACCTCGACCTATTGGCGCAACAGTTGGAAGTACCAAGCTCGGACCTATCGCCACTGTTTCTGGGATGCGGGAACGCTGCTGGCCAATCTGTTCGCCGTGGCCGCCGCGGACGGAGTCCCGACACGTCTGGTGTGTGGATTCGTGGATGACACTGTCAACGGATTGATCGGGCTGGATACGCATCGTGAGGCAGCGCTTGCGCTCGTGTCGCTTGGTCGCGATCCCCACCCGGCTCCGGCCCGTCCACTCCTGATCCCCGCGCTTGCGCTGGAAACCCTGCCGCTCTCGCCTCACGAGGTCGACTACCCTGTCATCCACGAGATGCATGCCGCATCTTCCCTGAAGACACCCGATGAGGTGAAGGCCTGGCGCGGCACGGCTTCAGCAGGAGACGTCGTGTCCCGACCCGTACCGAGCGGACAACTCTTCCCGCTCCGCCCGCTTGAGGCACAAGCCCCTCCCACAGACAGCATCGACCGCGTCATCCTCCGTCGCGGCTCGTCACGCCGTTTCAGCCACCGACCGATCCGGTTCGAGCAGCTCTCCACGATGCTGCAGCGGGTCAGTCCTGGCGCCCCGTCGGATGCCGGCGGTTCGCCAAACGATCTGTACCTGATCATCAATGCGGTCGAAGGCATCCCGGCCGGCACCTACACCTACCGCCGTGCCGACGCCGCACTCGAGCTCTTACGTCCGGGTGATTTCCGGCGCGCAGCCGGCGTCCTCGGGCTTGGGCAGGAACTGCCGGCGGATGCGGCCGTCAACGTCTATTGGCTCTGCAACCTCGAAGCGGTTCTCGCAACGTTCGGCAACCGTGGCTACCGCATGGCTCAACTCGATGCCGCCGTCGGCGGTGGAAGGTTGTACCTCGCCGCGTATGCCCTGGAACTAGGTGCAACCGGCTTGACCTTCTTTGACGATGACGTCACCGAATTCTTCTCGCCCCACGCCGCCGGCAAGAGCGTGATGTTCCTCGTCGCTCTCGGCCGCCCCGGACGGAGGCTGCCGCAGGTACCGTAACAGTCAACCGGCTGAACTCAGCAGCCGTTCAGGGACCGGTTCACTGCGTCGAGCAACTCGTCGATGGTGACAGTTCCGTCGCCGTTGACGTCCGCAGCCGGGCAGGCGGAAAGTGGCTCGAGGCCGAGCATGATCCGCACCGCCGTAATGATGTCGTTGACAGTGACGATCCCGTCGCCGCTACAGTCGCCGGCGCACTCTGACGTGCCAAAGGCCGCCGCCAGGAGATCGACATCCGGCGTTCCCAGACCACTGGCCAAGTCATAACCGACACCGGCGCTGAAACCGGTCACCCCGTTGAAGCTGTTGTTGCCAACGACGATATCGTGGAAAGGTCCCGCGGCGGCGCCTTGGTACTGTTTCCGAGCCAACGCATACAACCGCTGGTTCAGCGCACCGGATCCAGTGGCGTGGACCGTCTGATTCAACAAGGCCACGATCCCCGCCCAGCTCGGTGTCGCCGCGCTCGTCCCCCCGATAACTACGACTTGGCCCTCGATCACGGAGATGTACCCGCACGTACCGGGGCTCGCGAGCAGGGCGACGTCAGGCACATCCCGAAACCCATCCGCCGGTACACCCGGAGCGACTTGATACGCAGGTTTCCGCACGATCGTGCTCGCTCCTCCCCCGGAGGCGCCATACGTATCGTTCCACACACGCTCACTCACGCGACCCGTGGCATTTCCGCTCGCATCGAAGCCAGGATCGAGCGCTGTGCCGCCGACTGCGGTGACGTTCGGGTCGCTGGCAAGGACGTTGACGCTCGGCGCCACGGGGTGGCCCGGCCGCCCTGGACCCAGCTGACAATCATCTGCGCCATTATCACCGGTCGCCACCAGCACGGTCTGCCCCTGGGAGGCTGCTTGCAGGTACATCGGCCCGAAGAGCGCGTGATCTGCCTGGTCGAGGAGTTCGCAAGCGCCGAAGCTCATGCTGATGATCTTTGCCTCCGGGTGATAGTTGACGATATCGAAAAAGCTCTGGTCGATGTCCGCGTCGCAGCCCGCGCAGGGTCCGGCGATGTCCACGAGGACGGTGGCGGCCGGCGCCATGGCGTTAGCCCACTCAACGTCAAGCAGCACCTCACCCAATTCGCCGGGAACACAGTTCGGGTCGGAGCTATTCTTGCAAACGCCGTTGGGAGCTCCCAGCCCCGGATTGCCCGCGGGGAATACTTTGATCGGCTGCTGCTGCGAGGCAGCACCGAATTGCTGGAGGAAGCGTGAGATATCACTGGTGGCGTAGTCCGATCGCGCAACGACGGCGATCGTCTGCCCCGAACCGTCGATGCCGGTGCCGAGTACCGGCGTCGCGTTGTATGCCACTTGCAAGTCGCGAGGGGCCACGGTGGTGACCAGAAGCCCGGAATGATCCACCAGTTTGATCAAGGGTCTGGCGAGAGGAAAGGTGTTGATCCGCACAAACCCCACTCGGTCGGCAAACTGGACCGGCAGGAGCGGCGCGTTCTCGTTGGCCACGCGTGTTCCACTCCAATGACGGTAGTAATTCATGCGCACCACAAAGGTGCGCTCGACGCGCGTCACATCGCCCGCGAAATCGATGCGCAAGCGGTTCTCCCATCTCCGAACACCAAACCCCTGGCGTTCGAGCCAATCCGCCAGCGCGTCGTACTTCTTCACCGGCGGGGCGAAGCGCGCCGTGAATTCCTGCGGGCTGAGCCAGCGATGATAGTCGGGCGAGCCCGGGCTCTGCTGCGCCGCGATCA
The DNA here is from genome assembly GCA_044450645.1 of Binatia bacterium. Classification (GTDB taxonomy): domain Bacteria; phylum Desulfobacterota; class Binatia; order HRBIN30; family HRBIN30; genus JAGDMS01. The sequence continues at coordinate 25,473 of JBIOJG010000041.1, read as the reverse complement.
GCCCCTCCAATTCGTCCTGGTGCTGCAGCTGTAGAGTGATCGACATGGCGAGCACATCGTGGGGATTTGCTCGCCCCAACAGATGGGAAGCTGTCGCTCGGCGCGATACGGCCGCTGGCAGCTCGTACTTCTCTTCTGCCTGACTCGCGCCGATGTGCAGCGTCGAGTAAACCGAGGCTAGCAAGATGACCCACGCCCAGCGCCGCCCGCGGACGTTACCGCGATGCGCGCGCGCGGCGAACCCAACACCTGCCGTCCGATGATCTTTCAGTGTATGCCCTCACTACGGTGATTACGGGGAGTCCGTTTGGCCGCCACGGCTCGGTGCTCGTGGCGATGCTCGAATTGCGCGCGCAAGCTGCGGCGCCGTACGGCGCGCTCGCCGCGGTGAATTTGATAGAGTCGCTTCTCCCCCAATTCGAGACAGGAGAGTTTGTTCCAGTACACCAGTCCGGTGTCCAGGCCCACCTTGTACGGAAGTTCGACGAGCACTTCCCGTTGCGGAGTGTGTCCGAACAATACGGTGAATGGAAAAGGATGCGGGCTGGCGATGAACTCGTCCCGGATCCACAACAAGTCTTCCGGTTCTTGCTCCTCCAGAGACCGTGCAGGAGAGATCCCGCCATGCACGCAAAGGAAGTCCCCGTGCCGGTGGTAGAGCGTCAACGACAGCAGGAATTCCAGGTGATCGGCCGGCAGTTCCTCCGCCGAGATCTGGCCGGACCGCCCCGCGAGCCCATAGCTGCGCAAAGTGGCTTCGCCTCCGTTGAACAAGAAGGCCTCGCCGTAGAGACCGCCGCGGCCGAGAAAGGCCAGGAACATGTCTTCGTGGTTCCCTTTCAGGAACACACACTGCGGCCCTTCGTGGCGCAGCCGGAGGAGCCGATCAATGACGGCTTTGGGCGATGGCCCTCGATCGACGTAATCGCCGAGAAAAACGACCGTGTCGCTGCCGGTGGGCTCGATGGCATCCAGCAAGCGGTCGACTTCATCCGGGCAGCCATGGATGTCCCCGATGACGAATGCACGCGCTTCACTCATCGGCTCACGCGTGTTCGCGCCGTACCGGTACCCAGCAAGGCGCGCAGGCTCTGCTCATCTCCGATCACTTGCAGCGCGGCCTTGTACGGATCAATCTCGCCCCGTTTGATTTGCTGGAGCAACGCAACGAAGTGTCCCTTATCCAAGCTCGCCTCGAGCCGGCGGCTGATCTCCTCGCGCAGTACGGAGACGAACTCTTCCTGGCGGGCCGCCGCGCTGTGCGCCGCGTTCTGACCACTGCTGCGCCAGAACTCGCGATGCCGCAAGATCACGTCGAGCAACTCGCTGACACCTTTTCCCGTGATCGCCTCCGTCAGGAGGACCGGCACTTTCCACTCCGCCACGGGGCGCAATTGCAGCATCATCTCCAACTCGGATTTGATGCGTAACGCACCTTCCCGATCGGCTTTGTTCACCACGAATGCATCGGCGATTTCCAGCAGGCCGGCCTTCATGGTCTGCACGGTATCGCCGGCCTCGGGTACCAGCACCACGACAGTGGTGTCCGCTACGCGCATCACATCGAGCTCGGTCTGGCCGACCCCAACGGTCTCCACCACGATGAAGTCTTTCCCGAAAGCGTCGAGAAGCCGTGCCACGTTGCGCGTGGCACGTGCCAAGCCACCGTGGCTCCCGCGCGTGCTCAAGCTGCGGATGAACACCTGCTCGTCGAGGTAATGGCTCTGCATGCGGATCCGGTCACCCAAAACGGCGCCGCCGGAAAACGGACTGGAAGGATCGATGGCAATGATCCCGACACTGCGGCCCTGCTCACGCAGCTTGCCGATCAGGCGGTCCACCAGTGTCGACTTCCCCGCTCCCGGCGGTCCCGTGATGCCGATGGTGTACGCCCGGCCGCAGCGCTCGTGAATGAGACTCATCACCAACGCCGTATCCGGGTGCCGATTCTCGACCAACGTGATCAGTCTGGCCAGCGCAAACCGGTCCCCGGCCAGCATCCGTTTCACCAGCTCAGTCGGCATCATCCTTCGCGGGAGTGGGCACTGTCAGCAGCGCCCAACCGTTTCCTGATCAGATACATGGCCACGCCAAACACGGCGCTGCTCCCACATGAACTGCTGCCCTTATGGGAAACGCATACACCTGATATTGGGTATAACGTAGCACCCATACCCACGCAACGTTGTGGCGGCCGGATACTAATGCTACCAGTTAGGCATGCGCGCGTGGCGCCACCCACTGCTACCGATCGGACTCCTGCTGGTAATCCTGGGCTTCGGCAATTGGTACGCCGGCAAGGACAAGGCTGAGGAACATGAACGGCTGCTGGCAACCGGGAACATACCCGCTCCGGCCACCCATTTCGAAGAGTTCAGGGAACTCACTGCGCACACGACGGCCACCCTGCTGAGCCCATTGCGGCACGGCAGCGACCAGCATACGTTGATCAGCGTCAAGCTCGATTTCTACAAGGTCGTACAAAGTGGCGGCCGCATACTGATCCTGCTCGGCCTCTTCTGCGCCGCGGCCGGTATGATCCGGACATGGTACCAGCAACGGGTTGATCGCGGCCCCCCGGCAGACTGAGGCGCCGTCCCGTTCCCGAAGCGTCCCTTCCCTCGGCGATCTCACAGTCACCTTGAGCCCATCGGACTGGTTAACTAAGCTGCAGACGAATGGACACGTTTGCCTGCTGCTTCCTCCTAGTGTTCGCGCAGCTCTACGTCGGTGGGTTTCTGGCCCTGAGCGTCCCGCCGTTTCACCAGATCGAGCGCGGGTTCTATAAGTCGAGCGCTTCGGTGTACGCCGGAGCCGGGGTTTTGGCGCTGGTGGGCCGTCTGGCCCTCTTGCTTCGTCCCCCAACCGCCGCTGCTGTAACGACGGGCACACAAGCCGTTGAGCTCCTGCTGTGGGGTGTGTCGCTTAGCGCTGCCGGGATGTATCTACGCAGCCTGTGGGGCGACAGCTTTCGCCGGCGGGCCAACGCCTACGTGTGGGCGTGGATGAGCGGCCTGGCAGCGCTGACCCTGAGTGCGCAAACCTTTCGGCTCGGTCCACTGCTGTCGATCGAGACCGTCTTGTATCCCATCAGCTTCATGGTCTCGGCCTTGCTGCTCGGCGCCGTTACCAGCGGCATGCTGCTGGGGCACTGGTATCTGATCGATCGGAGCTTATCGATCGATCCATTTCGCCGCATCTTCCGCTTCTTCGCAGTGATGCTCGGTGTGCAAGCCGGGCTCTTGCTGTTCAGCGGCGCGTTGCTGCATGTCGCGGGTGCACCGCCCAGCATGGACGCGTTGAGCCGGCTCTTTCGCGACCACGCTTCCGTGCTAGCCGTGCGCTTGCTTCTCAGCCCGCTGGCGGCGGCGGGCCTTGCCTGGATGATCTGGAAGACTCTACAGATCCCTCAGACCATGGCGGCAACGGGGCTGTTCTACATCGCTATCCTGTCGGTGCTGATGGGCGAGTTCATGTCACGCTTCATTCTCTTCCGGACCTCTCTGCCACTGTAGACAGGCTCTCTGACGGCGCCGTGGGGTTGATGTCCTCGGCGCCACGGGTCGCGCCTCAAGACCGGCCATTAGCGCTCATGACGGACGCGAATCCAACGCGTGAACGGCGGTTGACTTGAACGTGACATAGACGGCGGTGCCGACGTTGAGGGCCAGCTCTTCGTAGGAGTGGCGCGTGATGCGGGCCACCAGGTTGCGGCCGCAGGCGACGGTCAGCATGATGCTGGCGCCATCGCTCTCCACCTTTGTCACGTATCCGGGAAAACTGTTGCGCGCACTGGAGTGCAGGGGCGCGCGCGAGATGATGATGTCCTCCGGATCGATGGCAATCGCCGCTGGCGCTGCGCCGGTGGCGATCTCAATGCGCATCCCCTCGCTGTGAAAGTAGTTCGTTCCGCCGATGCTTCGGGAGGTGCCACGCAACAGGTTCACCAGCGGGACCGGTGCGATCCTCCCACCGACCAGGGACACCACGGTATCCGTCAAGCGGAAGGCCTGCTCGATATTGTGTGTCGTCATGACGACGGCCTTGCCCTCAACCCCGAGCTGCACAAGCAGCCGTTCGAGCGTGCCAACATGCTCGCGGTCCACATTCGCCGTCGGCTCGTCGAACAGATAGACGCCGGGATCGATGGCGAGCGCGCGGGCGATGGCCACGCGTTGCGCCTCGCCGCCGGAGAGCTTCCGTGCCGCCCGCGCCCCGAAACCCACCAGCCCGACGGCAGCCAGCGCCGATTCCACGCGCTCATGGGACGCCACCCCGCGCGCCCGCATACCAAAGGCGACATTGGCGCCCACCGTGCGGCGGAACAGCAGCGGGGATTGTGCCACCAGGGTCACGTGCCGGCGCAGCGCAACCAGATCGCGGTTGCGGAACGTGACGGGCCGGCCATCGAACTCAAGGCGTCCGGCAGATGGTGCCTGCAAGAAGGCCAGCACCCGTAACGCCGTCGTCTTGCCTGCCCCGTTCGGTCCGACAATTGCCGTAACGCCGCCACGCGGGATGGCCAGGGAACCGATATCGAGCACCGGGCGGCCAGCGAATTCCACGCGCAAGTCGGTCAGTTGATAGGCAAGCGCGTCCATGCGCGGCAGTTCATTTGCGCGGCGACAGGACCGCGAGGCCCAGATTCACTGCCAGCGCGAGCGCCAGCAAGATCAGCCCAAGCGCGAACCCGAACGCGAAATCGCCTTTACTGCTCTCCAGCGCAATGGCCGTGGTCATCGTGCGCGTCGCGTCCTTGATGTTGCCGCCAACCATCAGGGCGACACCCAGTTCCGAAATCAGCCGGCCGAAGCCCGCGATGATTCCCACCAGCACCCCCCAGTGCAGCTCGGCAAGCACCGTCAACGCGGCACCGAGGCGCGAGGCCCCGAGGGTCAGCGCGGTCTCTTCAATGCGTGGATCGGCGCCGCTGACCACGCCCATGGTGAGCGCGGCCAACAAGGGCATGACAAGGATCATTTCGCCGAACACCATCGCCGGTTGCGTGTACAGCAAACCCCAGGCACCCAACGGGCCACGGCGGGACAGCAGAGCGTAGGCCAGCAGCCCGACAACAACGGTTGGTAACGCCGTTAACGTGTTGAGCGTCACCTCGAGCGCGCGACGCCCGCGGAACCGACGAGCCGCCACCGTGAATCCGATCGGCACGCCGATCATCGCTGCAAGCAGCGTCGCCACGACTGATACCTTCACCGATACCGCCGCCGCGGCCACGACCCGCGGGTCCACGGTCACCAACAGGCGCACAGCGGAGACGAAGGCTTCGCCCAGAAACGTCATCGGGACGCGCGCCGCAACCGCTCAGGGAGCGGCGGCCATCGGTACGGCAGTGGGATGGAACAGGACTTGGCCCCCTTGTTTGAAGCTGCCGATCAACTCCTGGCCGGCGGGCGAGGTGAGCCAGGCGACGAGCTGCATGGCCTCGACATATTTCGCGTGCGGATGGCGGGCCGGGTTGACCGTCATAATAGTGTACGGATTAAAGAGCACTGGATCGCCCTCTTGGACAATAGTCAGCTCCTCGCGGTCCTTGTAGGCCAGATAGGTGCCCCGATCCGCAAGGGTGTAGGCCCGCCGCTCGTTCGCCATGAGCAGGACCGCGCCCATCCCCTGGCCCGCCGATACGTACCACGCCCCGCCGGGCGTGATGCCAGCGGCCTTCCACAGCTCCTTCTCCTTCTGATGCGTACCCGACTCATCCCCACGCGATATGAACATCGATTGTGTCGCCGCGAGTTTTTTGAAGGCCTCAGCCGCTCCGGTCGCACGGCGGAGTCCGGCGGGGTCCGACGACGGACCGACGACCACGAAGTCGTTGTACATCACGTTGCGCCGGTTCACCCCGAACCCCGCTGCCATGAAGGCCTGTTCCAGCTCCGGTGCGTGCGACAGCACGACATCTACGTCGCCGTTCTCCGCCAGCTTCAGCGCCGCGCCGCTGCCGACCGACACGACATCCACTTTCAGATGGAAGCGTTGCTCAAACGGCGGCAGGACGACACCCAGTAGTCCGGAGTTCTCCGTACTCGTGGTGGTGGACAGCCGCAGATGTTCTTGCCCCCACCCAGTGCTCACGAGCAAGACCACAACCAGCGTGAGACCTGCGGCCCGCATCGGCCAATCCCTGCCCCAATCCGGATCAGAACCGCAGCATCGCATCGAGCTGCGTCCGCACCAGCGTCGGGTTGCCGGTGAGCGTCGCGTTCGAGATCTTGCGATCCAAGACGTTCTCGACGTACGCCTTCGCCGTCACCTGCAGGTTGGGCAGCACAGCGTAGTCGAAGCGCAGAATATGCGAAATGAGGTTCGTGCCCCCCTTCTGCGTCGGGCGCGCGTCTCCGGACTTGGCCGCAACGGTCGAATACTCGTTGATGTCGCTGAAACTGAAGATCGACAGCACCGAGTCCTTCTCCACCCAGGCGTAGGTGTACGACAGCCCCCAATCGCCTTGGTTTCTGAGGACGTTGTGGTACCAGTCCTTCCCCGCCTGGCCGATCCCGGCCCCGGCATACAGACCGACATTCCTGCCGGTCGCTTGCGTGTTGTAGGCCACGTCGCCAAACAGCCCCGCCGGCACCCCGAGCCCGAGCGGATCGGGCGAGTTCAGCTCGGCGGTCCCGTTGAGAAGGTTGTAGCCGGACGCGTAGCTGAGGATCTTCTGATGGCCGTTGGTATCTTTGACCGACACGACATCGTTGCTGTTCGCCAAGGACGTGTTCTGGCTGCCGTTCGCCGAGAAGGGAGCACTGCCCGTATAGCCACTGAGAACCGTGCGCGCCATCTGGTTCAAGTTCTGGTAATTGTAGTCGGCGAAACCGACGGTGGCGGTGGCGAAGCTCCCCAAGGCCGCGTCGCTCACCACCTGTCCCCCACCCATCCAGGGATCCGCCCCGTCCGCCACCTCGTTCACCACCCACTGGAAGGCATGGACCTTCACCCCGCGCAGCACGCCGGTGCGCTGCTCCACCAAGTTCAGCGTCTCGGTGGCGCCTTCGGGCGACACGTCATCGTCCCAGACCAGTTCGGAGGTGCGATAGTTGGTGAGGCCGAACTTCCCGGCCGTGACGGTCACCCAGCCGGGTGCGAGGCCGAAGGTCTTGCCCGGCTTGAGCGTGAGGTAGGCCCAGTCCAGGTTGATCGACTTGCGGCTGAAGGTGTTCTGGGCGGACTGGTTGGTCGAGATCGGATCGTTCGGGTCCCCAGTCGCCAGCCGGACCGTGCCACTGATCTCGTCGCTGACAGTCGCCGTCAGGCCGACCCGCGCCCGGAACCGGAAGCGATTCCGCGCGACCTTCTCTTCCTGGTAGAACCCTTCATGGCGCACGCGGATGTCGCCGAACGGCGTGATCGCCTCGAGCCACTTCGGCAACTTCGCCCGCAGCGTGTCGAGGCGTGATTCGTCAGCGGCCTGCTTTTGTTTTTCTTCTTCCCTGGCCTGCTTCAGCTCTTCCGGTGTAATGACACCCTTCTTGAGCAGAATGTCGCCGAGGTCTTTCGCTGACCTTGGATCTTCGGCCTGCGCGCCCAGCGACACGCCACCCGGCCACAACGCCACTAAGAGGATCGCCATGCAGATGCGACGTCCGCGATGCGCTAAGTTCTCTCTCTTCTCCATACATCCTCCTCAGCATCATGCTCCGTGCACCCGCTACGAGATCCTCGTTCTCACGGGGGGCAGCACATCTTCCTTCACCGACGTGGCGCTATACCAGCAAGAGCATAACGAGTGCAACACGGGCAAGAGTGCCGGCGTGGGCGAGACCCAGCGCAGCGGCGGCGTGAACCACATCCACCCGCGCCTCGCTACGAGGCGCGCGGTCTCATTCTTCAGGGATACGGATGACGCAGACGCGCAGACCTTTTGAGGTCCAGCTCACGTCGTACCCGACCTGCAGACCTTCGTACAGATCGTCGAAGCGCCGGTGCGAGCCCAGCATGGTCACATAGGAAAATATGAACGGAATCTCCCGGCCGCTGGCTGCCCGGATCGTTCCCCGCTGCGCGCCCCGCTGCAAGGCGCACACAATTCCATGATAATACTTGTCGCCGTTATCGGCCGGTCCAACCGAGTGTTCGTCGCTCATGGTCCCATCTAATGAACCACAGAAGCGGCGGCGCGCGCTACCTCCGTGAGGCGATCGGTCCCCACGCGAACGACGAAATCCCCGAAGCGTTCACCCTTCTGCCGTTCCTGACGATAGAATTCGGTCAAGGCTGAGATGACCCTGGGGATCTCTTCTTCCGGGAACCGGCCGGCGATGCGCCGTCCGATCGCGGCAGCATGTTCTCCCACACGGCCGCCGACCAACATCGAGTAGTGCGGGCGGTTCTCCCCGTCCTCGCTCTTCAGTGAGAGGCCCGTCAGGCCGATGTCGCCGACATGGTGTTGACCGCAGGAATTCGGGCAGCCGCTGATCTTGATGCGGAAGACGCCCAGGTCCTCTACCCGGCCGTTGGTCGCCATCAGGTGCGAACGAATGGCCGCAGCCATGCCCATGGAGCGGCTGACCGCCAAGCTGCAATAGTCGGCGCCGGGACACGAGGTGACGTCGGTGATGTGCAAGGCATCTGCGGCGCCCAGCCCGATATCGCAGAGGCGGCGATAGCACTCCTCCAAGCGCCCGCCTGAAATCCACGGCGCCATCAGGTTCTGATCATTCGTCGCCCGCAGCTCTCCAGACCCGAACTCGCGAGCCAGCTGACCCAGCGCGCGGAACTGCACGCTGGTCACGTCGCCCAACGGCAACTGCACGGTGACACCGTAATACCCTTCTTGCTTCTGTGCGAAGGTGTTCGTACGCACCCAATGCGCGAACTGCGCGGTGCCACCCGGTGGCAGCGCAGACGGTGGGTTGTTGGGCGTACTCGCCCGGTAGCCACCGATGATCTCACCAAGCTCGGCGCGCAGCGCCGCGCCCTGCTGCTCCTCGACCTGCGCGTATAGCCGATCCACCTCCTCGATGAACCGCTCAATGCCCAGGCGCTGGAAGAGGTATTTCATCCGTGCCTTCTTGCGGTTCTTGCGCTCGCCGCTGCGATGCTGCAAACGCACGATGGCCTCGGCCATGAGGAGCGTGTCCTCCGCGGGAATGAACTCACGGATCGGGCGTGCCAGAAACGGCTGTGAGCCGAGACCACCACCGGCGTGGATGCTGAATCCCCGCTGACCGTCACGCACGTGCGGGAAGTACGCGATGTCGTTCACCGGGGCCTGGACGCAGTCGTCGGCGCAAGTAGAAAACGCGATCTTGAACTTTCGCGGCAGCGTCAGGTTGAGCGGATGGAAAAGGAAGTACTGGTGCACCGCCATGACGTATGGGGTGACGTCGAACGGTTCGGCCGGCCAGACGCCGCCATGCACACAGCCGGTGACGTTGCGTACGCTGTCAGCGCACGCGCCGCGGGTGGTGATGCCGACGGCGTGCAAGCGCTCGTAAATCTCGACTACGTTGGCGAGATCGATCCAGTGCATCTGCACGTCCTGCCGGGTGGTAACGTGGATGACCGCGCGCGCGTACTCCTCGGCGATGTCCGCCAGCACGTCGACCTGCGTCGGGGTCAGCAGGCCGCCGGGCAGCTTGATGCGCTGCATGTGGCTGGTGTTGTCCAGCTGATAGTACAGGCCGTAGCTCAGGCGCACGGGCCGGAACTCGTCGTTGCTCATCCTCCCCTGACGGAAGCGTTCGATCCGTTCGCCGTGCCCGTGCAAGGCGCCGCGAAACTCTGCATCGCTCGGTCGCATCGATTACCCTTCTGATCTGCGATTCATGGATCTAGAAGGTCTATTATAGACTTGCCGACCGTGAATCAAGCTTGGCGGTCAGTCATCATGGAGGAGGCCCACGGCCTCAGGGGAGTAACTTAATATGGTGCCGACGAATTTCCTTTCGTAGTTCCCCACCGCCAAGAAATCACATACTCTATGTCCGATGCCCACATCCGATTTCTTCGGCTTATGGCTGCACGTTCTGGCGCTCGCCGTCTATGGCGGGGCGACGCTGGCGTTGTGGGTGATGGTCCTCCCAGCGGCACGGGCAGCCGGAAACCCTGCAACCGCCCGAACGGTTCTGGCACGTGCACTGCGAATCTACGATCCTCTGGCCATCGCCGCCCTCGGCGTGCTGGTCATGAGCGGAGCATCCAATCTCACGAGCTACAAGGAAGCGTTGCGGGCCGATTTTTTCGAGAAGATGGGCTGGCTGCTGGTGTGGAAGCTGTCACTCGCGTTTGCCGTGATCATGATCGGAACCTACATCACCTTCGGGCTCGGTCACCGCATCGTGCGCACCGAGATGGCTGGTGAGCCCATCGACGCCCCGTGGCTCGCAAGTATGACCCGCCGGTTGGCATACGCCTGCGCCGTGGCCTTACTCCTCACCGGGCTTGCGGCGTGGCTCGGTCTGGAGCTTGGCCATCTCTCCCTCGAGAGTCGATTGTAAACTGCACCCCAAGGAGACATGCATGGAAGTTTTCAAGAACGCTCTGGCGGCGGCGGTGTTTTCGCCGGAGAAAATGAAGAAGGTCAATCTCTTCGACACCGAGCAGATGTTTTGCGACGTCTACGGGCTGAATCCCGGTCAAGAGCAAAGCGCGCACGCCCACGCCGGCTCGGACAAGGTCTACTTCGTACTCGATGGCGTCGGCCGCTTCCGCATCGGCGATGAGGAACGTGAAGCTGGCACCGGCTGCGCCGTCCTGGCACCGGCTGGGGCGGCTCACGCCGTCCGTAATCCCGGACCGGCCCGCCTGACGCTGCTCGTATTCATGGCCCCGAAGCCGGGCTGAAGTGCCGGCGAGGCCGTGGCCCCGCGCAGATAGCCTATGGCGGATGGCATATGGTCAGAAACCCATAAGCCATACGCGATATGCCGGGGCTTGAGGTGACTGAAACTCAAATGCACCGACTCCCAGGCCTCAAGCTCTACCAGCGGTTGCGGGCTAACCGAACGGATGTTAGAGATTCGTGCGTACTTTCCTGCTGTAACAAGGAGCGACAAGGCAATGCTGATTCCTGCGACCCAGCTTCGCGCTGGGATGATTGTAAAGTATCAGAACGACCTCTTCCGGCTCATGAACGTCGTCCACATCACGCCGGGAAACTGGCGCGGCATGGTGCAGACGAAACTGCGGAACCTGCGTTCCGGAACCCAAACCGAGAACCGCTTCCGATCGGAAGACAAGGTCGAGCGCGTCACCTTCGAGCAGCACGAGATGGAGTTCTTGTATCAGTCGGATGAAGAGTACCACTTCATGAATACCGAGAATTACGAACAGATCGTGCTCGATGCCGAGGCGCTCGGTGATGCCGTGAACTACCTCACTCCAAACCTGCGCGTCCAGGTAGAGTTCTATGAGGGCAAACCCATGGGCGTCACGCTGCCTAAGAACGTCGACCTGAAAGTCACCCACACCGACCCGGCCCTCCGGGGCGCTACGGTCACCAACGTCCTCAAGCCGGCCACCGTCGAAAGTGGGGCCATCGTCCAGGTCCCCGGCTTCGTTGCCGTCGGCGACGTCATCCGCGTCGACACCGAGTCCGGCGCATACCTCTCCCGCGCGAAGTAAACGCCGCGGCACGGCCCCGCCGAACCGACGCCGGGCGCAGCGCTAGTGGTTTTGGAAAAGGCCGTTCATGCGCTCCATGGCGTCAAGGCATTGTTCCACCATCTCCCGCATCACGTCGCGGGTCGACATGGCCACATTCATCTGGCCGACGACTTGCCCGACGAAGTAGGTAACCAGCGGGCGGGCGCTCGAATCGACTTTGTGGGCCACCCGGTGAATGCGGCGCTGCGCCTCGGCGACGAGCATGCTCTGCAGCGGCATGGGCAGCGGCGCCGGCGCCCCCGGCTCGTCCCAAGCGTCGGTCCAGGCGCTGCGCAGCATCCGCGCCGGCTTGCCGGTGAGCGACCGGGAGCGGCGCGTGTCGGCAGACGTAGCGGCCAGGAACTTCTCCTTGATCACCGGTGTCGTCTCGGCCTCATGCGTCGTGAGCCACACCGAGCCGCACCACACCCCTTCGGCCCCGAGCGCTAGCGCGGCAGCCATCTGGCGCCCCGAGGCGATGCCGCCGGCGGCGAGCACCGGAGTGGGGGCAACGGCATCGACGGCTTGGGGGACGAGGACCATGGTCGCGATCTCACCGGTATGTCCGCCGCCCTCGGTCCCCTGTGCGATGACGATGTCGACGCCCCCCTCCTTGTGGGCGACGGCGTGGTTGACGCGCCCGGCCAGCGCGGCCACCGGAATGCCGTTGGCGTGAGCCCTATCCACCAACCAACGCGGTGGGGTCCCCAAGGCCGAGGCGATCAGGGCCACCTTGTGCGCGAATGAGACCTCGATCAGCGGACCCATGCTCTTGGGATCCACTCGCAACCCTGCCATGCCCCGCTGCTCCCGGTCGCTATCCGGCGAGGGTGGGGGAAGCGGCGGCACGCTGTAGCGCTCGAGCAACTCGTCAATCCATTCCCGGTTGGCGTCGGGCACCATCGACTTGAGGCTACCGAGATCGATCCCGCCGGCCTCGGCACCCACGTACTTGCGCGGGATGAGCAGGTCGACGCCGAAGGGCCGGCCCTTGGTCTGCTCCGCGATCCACTTGAGATCAACGTCCAGCTGCTCCGGGGTGTGGGCCACCGCCCCGAGCACGCCCAGGCCGCCCGCGTTGGTCACCGCCGCCGCGACGTCGCGGCAGTGCGTGAAGGCGAGAATGGGGAAGTCTATCCCCAGCATCTTGGTCACTTTGGTGTTCATGGAGCCTCCCTACCAAGAGCGGCGGCCGCCGGTCAGGCAACTACCATTCTGTCGAGCCGCGTGTGGATAATCCCGGCCGCCTCAGAGACGATCCGCCGCACCAGCTCGGCGCAGCTCGGGATGTCGTGGATGAGGCCCGTGACCATTCCCGCCGACCAGATGCCGGTCTCGAGGTCGCCTGCCTCGTACACCTTGCGGCCGCGCTCGCCGGCGACCAGCGGCGCGATGTCCTCGAATTTCGAGTCGGGCTGGCTCTCGATCTGTACGACTTGCTCCGCGACGCTGTTCTTGAAGACCCGGGCGGTGTTGCGGAACTTGCGGAAGATCAGCGCCGTGTCGCGCTCGGTGGCCTCGACCAGCTTACGTTTGACGTTCTCGTGGATCTCGGCCTCCTTGGTCGCCAGGAAGCGCGTGCCCATGTTGATGGCGTCGGCGCCGAGCGCCAGCGCCGCCACCAGGCCGCGGGCGTCGCCGAATCCGCCCGAAGCGATCAGCGGCACCCGTACCTGATCCGCCGTGCAGGGGAGCAGCACGAGGCCCGGGACATCGTCCTCGCCCGGGTGACCTGCACACTCGAATCCGTCGACGCTGACGGCATCACACCCGATCTTCTCGGCCTTCACGCTGTGCCGCACCGAGGTGCACTTGTGGATGACCTTGATCCCGGCCTGCTTGAACGCTGGCAGGAACGGCTCGGGATTGCGCCCGGCCGTCTCGACAATCTTCACCCCGGACTCGACAATTGCCTGGGCGTAGGCCTCGTACGACACCGGGCGCAGCATCGGCAGGATCGTCAGGTTGACGCCGAAGGGCTTGTCCGTCATCTCGCGGGTGCGCCGAACCTCATCGAGAAGTGCTTCCGGGGTCGGCTGCGTGAGCGCGGTCAAGAACCCGAGGGCGCCGGCGTTGGCCACCGCGGCCACCAGCCGCGCGCGTCCGACCCCCATCATGCCACCCATCACTACCGGGTGCTCGATGCCGAACTGTTCCGTGAATCTTGTCTTGATCATGTATCCGCCCCCTTTTCCCGAGCCGCTTCCTTGGTCAGACAGCCCGCGACAGTCGCGCCAACTCACCATTCTTCCGGTCCGATGTAAAGTGGGCACCGACGCCTCCGGACGCGAAGCTGAGTCGACTCGGGTCTCTCCGTGCGTTGTCAGCCGTTGGCATCGGTGTGCGCGTGGCGATAGAGGTTGACGGCGTACTCAGCGTTTGGGTACCGGGATGTCGCGCAGCGGAGCGGGAGGGTTTCACGGATGGGATTCAAGGCTTTGGAGGGCGTGAGCGTGCTGGAGTACTGCCACGCGATCAGCGCACCCTACTGCACCAAGCTCATGGCCGACTTGGGAGCAGAGGTCATTCACCTCGAGCCGCCGGGGCGAGGGGACGACACGAGGAGGCTTCCGCCATTTCCCGGCGACACGCCCCACGAGGAGAAGAGCGGCCTCTTTCTGTTCCTCAACACCAACAAGCTTGGCATCACTCTCAATCCCCGGCTGCCTGCCGGTCAGGAGATCTTCCGTCGGCTGGCAAGCACCGTAGACGTTGTGGTGGAGGATTGGCCCCCCGGGCACATGGAAGAGATGGGGCTCGGGTATGAACAATTGCGACCACTCAACCTTGGGCTCGTCATGGCCTCCATCACCCCGTTCGGACGCAGCGGACCGTACAAAGGATACAAGGCTTATGGCCTCAACATCTCCCACGTCTCCGGACAAGGATACATGCTTCCCTTGCCCTCTCCGCACCTCGAGCGTGCCCCGGTCAAGATCGCGGGCTACTGCACCGATTACGACTCGGGCCAGACAACCGCCGTCGCCATCCTTGCCGCCCTCTACTCGAGAGCCATCACGGGCAAGGGACAGTTCATCGAGGTCTCGCAACAGGAAGCCGTGCTGTCGTTGCAGCGCGTCGAGAATGTGGTGGCCGCCAACGGCGGAGAGGTTTTGACCAGGAAGGGTCCCGAAACGAATGACACAATCAGCAAGATGTTCCTGTGCAAGGACGGCTGGGTCGTAGCCGTGACCGTTCTCGACCATCAGAAGCAAGCGCTGGCGAAGCTGGTCGAGGGCGCCGAGGGTCCGGCACCGCGATCGGGCGATCACAGCGCCGCGTTGCACGAGAGGCTTGCGGTGTGGATGCGGCAGCGCACGACCGCGGAGGTCTGCGCGCGGGCACAATCGCTCAATTGCCCGATATCACCCGTCAGCTCGCCCGCAGAGGTGGCGCGATCGAAGCAGATGAATGCCAGGGGGTTCTTTGCTGAAGTGGAGCACCCGATCGCCGGCAAGCTGAACATTCCTGCCCGGCCTTGCCACTTTTCCAGGACCCCCTTCGGGCTGGAGCGAGCAGCCCCTCTGCTCGGAGAGCACAACGCCATCATCTACCGCGACCAGCTCGGGTACGGGGCGGATGAGCTGCGGGCACTGCAAGAAGCCGGGGTGATTTAGAATGAACAACGGGCCACTGAGCGGCGTGAGGGTAACGGAATTCACTTCGGCGTGGGCAGGGCCCTACGCAACATGTCTTCTGAGCTTTCTGGGCGCTGAGGTGATCAAAGTCGAAAGCCGCAAACGACTCGACCATTCCCGCTTCATTTCGTTCACGACGGCGAAAACCTTCTCGGGGCCGGACGAGTCGCCGGTCTTCAACAATCTGAACCTAAACAAGCTCAGCGTCTGTCTCAACCTGAGCCAACCCAAGGCGGTCGAGATCGCCAAGCGGCTGGCCGGGACGAGCGACGTCGTCATCGAGAACATGCGGCCCGGGGTCATCGCGCGGCTGGGCTTGGGATACACGGCGGTGAAGGACGTGAAGCCGGACATCATTTATCTCTCTTCATCGGCTTGCGGGCAGACGGGTCCCGACCGCGAGCACGTGGGCTACGCCCCGAACTTCGCCGGCGCCGCCGGCCTGTCGTACGTCACCGGCTATCCCGACTGGCCGCCGAGTGAATTGTCCGGCGCGGTCGACCTGCGCAGCGCAACCACGGCCGCCTTCGCCATCCTCGTAGCCCTTCTCCACCGTCAACGAACCTGGGAGGGTCAGTACATCGATCTCTCGTCGCAGGAAGCCATCGCCATCCTCAATGCTGAGGCGCTGATGGATTTCCTGATGAATCAGCGGGTGCGGACGCGAGCGGGCAACCGGCACGAGACGATGGCGCCGCACAACTGCTACCGTTGCCGCGGTGAGGATAAGTGGATCAGCATCGCCGTGGCCGATGATCAGGAGTGGCGCGCGCTCTGCGATGCGATCGGAAGGCCGGAGCTGGCACAGGACGAACGGTTCTCCACTGCGGCAGCGCGCTGGAACAACCAGGATGAGCTGGATCAGATCATCGGCGGGTGGACCGAGCGCCAGAGCGACTACGAAGCGATGCACCGGCTGCAAGCGGCCGGGATTGCCGCAGCGCCGTCGCTGAGCAACCAAGCACTGTTCGAAGATCCCCATCTGAAGGAACGACAAATCTTCGTGCAGGTCAGCCACCCCGTGCTCGGAAAAGACTGGGTGATTGCGCCGCCGTGGCGGCTGTCCGAAACGCCCGCCAGCATTCGTTCCCGCTCACCTCTGCTCGGCGAGCACAGCTACCCGGTGCTCGAGGAGCTGCTCGACATGTCGCGCGAAGAGATCCGCCGGCTGGAAGAAGAACATGTCATCTACTGACGAGCGAGGTCATGGCCTGGCGCATGCCTCCCGGGCTGCAATACCCACCGCCCCATCCGCTGCCGAACATCCTTTCCTTTCGTTCGGCAGCTTCCTGCCACATCATTCGCCATCATTGAGCGCAGTAGCACGCGCTGTAGTCCGTCACTGTGAGGTTGTTGAGGGCACAGCCCCACGCAGAGAACGGGGTTAAGCCACCCGGAGGCTCACCCGCCGGGTCCAATGTCGGATAGTAGTTCGCATACGAGGACCGCGCGCTTGGCTGCGTCAGAATTTGGGCCACGGCACCCGCCGCGCCTCGAGAGTCGAAGGCAGTCTGCCCGTAGGTGGCGTCGAAGGAGTATTCCGATCCCCACACCGCTGACGTTGCGGTGGGCGCCGAGGACAGATTGGTCAAGTACCAAGTTGTCGTGTCGGAAATGACGCCAGCGGCCGGATCGTATGCAAACTGCACGAACGCCGGATTGTTGTGGAGCGGAGTAACCGAGGGTACCAGCTTCATCCCAAAGAGCACACTGCCTGACGAGTCCCGCGCTACGCGAAAGTCGTCATAGTGTTCGTGGGCGAAGATCCCGAAGGCGAGGACGTCGCGATACTCTGTGAAGAGGGCGTATAGCTGGCTTGAATAGACGTCGGCCCAGAACGGTACAATCGCTGCAGAGCACGAGGTGCCCTTCGCGCTGTTTTGCGCTGTCGAATTCGCATCGATGCCGGGCGGAATGTGGCCAAGGAGCCAGACCCGCTGCCCGTGGCTGCGCGCATCAGCGAGTTGGGCAGTCAGCCATTGGAGTTCAACAGGTCCGAGAGTTCCGGCATCCGGCGCGCACCCGCTCGTGCATTCGGCAGCCCAGGGTTGTGTATAGAGGACGATCAGCCGGCCCCGCGGGTCGACGGGAAAGGTCGTCGAGTAATAGCCGCCGGCTGAAAATGTGGTTTGAAAATCAGGCGCGCCACCGCGCCGGTTGACGGCCGCGTTCCAGGCTGAAGCATACGATGCAAGGAAGTCGGGTCCGGCGTATGAAGCGGTAGTGCCGCTGGCCGTGTCCCAGTCGCCAAGTGTCGGTGCTATCTGAGCGTTCGGGAACGTCTGCGACAATTTCATGGCCAGGTACTGTTCTGTCTTGTTGACGAACGTCGCATATGCAGCTTGCGAATGGTCGGTCGCCGTCGCGTTGAAGAACGTCTGGAATTCGTGCACCAGCAAGTCGCCGCTCACGAAGATGATGTCGGGATTGGGGACTCGCTGCCGCATCGCTGCTAGCGCAGACTGCAACAACGCGAAGTTCGTGTCCTGATTATACGTGGCGCACGCGGTTTGGGTCGAAGTGGCAAAGATCGAATCCCATCGCGACGCCGGCGCTTGCGCCAGACTGTCCACGATCGTCTGATCCATCAGCGGATTGAAATGAATATCGCTGAGGAAGAGACCGGTTCCGCTGTCAGGCGAACTGGAAGTTGAACTGGAAGTTGAACCGCACGACGCGACGAAACACGCGAGAACAACGATGACCAAGGGAATACCTCGTTGCGCGAACATTGGAAACTCCTCCTCAGCAAATGATTTAGCAGCGAACATGAATGCACCTTCTCGGGAACCCCCCACCAAGGACCGGCCCCCGAGCTCACCCCCACGTCTTGCAGCGTCTCGCTCAGTCATCGTCGCCATCATGCTGGGAGTTGCGCGCCTTGTTCTTGTCAAAAACGGCTATTTTGCTGACCCGGGGCTCAGGCATCTTCGCGCTTGGACCCTTGGCATCTTTCCAGAGGACCTCATTGAGCAGCCGGTACGGAGCGGCATCGGCAACTTTCCAGTTCATCTTGCTTGAGACTATGGCCAGGCGTACACGGGGATCTTTGGAATCATACGAGGCTATCTGCGCATTTACTTCGCCAATGATGTCCGGCGGCGGTAGTATGGCAGTGTATGCAGCGCTGTTGTTTGGAGCGGCGTCCCAGCCGCCCATGATGGGGTTGGAGAAGTGGTCGTACTGGCTCATGGGAGATAAGCCGAGCAGAAGCTCTATACTCTTCAGCACGCTGTTCGTGTCGTAGAAACGCGAATCCACGGTCCCCGCTTTGATCCAGGGGCTTATCACTTGGCAGAAGGAACGATGGGTGTCGACGTGATCGTTGCTGAACTGGGCGTCGTCTTCTATGACGAAAATCACGGTGCTTGCCCAGATGGGGCTATTGCTCACGGCTTGCACCAGCTCACCCACGGCGTAGTCATTGTCGGCCATCATCGCCCTCGGAGAGTTGAATCCCGGATTTAGCCCCATGGTGTGATCCCGCATGAAGCGCACCATCATAAAAGCTGGAACGCTGTTGCCGGTGGGGTCCTGCTTCAACATCTCCAGGAACTCCCGGTTCCACTCCGAGAAACGGCTTGGCTGCGCTTGCCCTTGCGCTTGTATGGGCGAATTCTCCGAAGCGTAGTAGCCCGGCGGATTCCCAGTCGTTAATCCCAAGTCAGTCGCATTGAAACGGTATTTTGCCCAGGCGTCGCTATCGGCATAGGCGAAGTCAAACTTGCGGTAGTCATAGTCGCTGAACCCGGCAACCTGACCGGGGGGAGTCGGAATGTGTCCGGGAGGGGAGAGATTGGCCTTACTCGGATAGTTGTCCGGTATCGATTGATAGTAGTCCGGTATCGGGTCCGGTATCGGTGTCGGCAACTGCTTTGCTGGGGCTCCCGACGATAGGAAGAAGCCGTAGTTGCGGTAGGTGAGCCCGGCCTCTTTGACGCCGTCCCAGATATATCCACCCGGCGCTTCCGCAACATCGGGGATGGGCGATGCGGCCTGGTGCGAGGTGGAGAGCCAGTTCCCATCCTGATCCTGGGCTGGGTAACCGCCTGTGACATAACCGTTAACCTGTCCCTCGAAAGCATAATTGATTTGGTACGTGGCGAGAGCAAGCTGGTATACATAAGGGATGCTTTTTATGGTGAATGCATTTGCCAAACTTTGAGTGCACCATACCCAGCCTTCACCGCTCACCGGGGCATTGTTGTAAAAATTGTCCAGAAGGATGAAGCGCTCTGCCAGAGCGTGCTGGTTCGGGGTAATCTCCCGCCCGTAGATGGCCAGAGAGGGGTCCCCATTCCCCCGGGGAAGGTCGCCAAGAACCTGATCGTAGCCGCGGTTTTCCTTTATGACATAAATCACGTGCTTGATCTTGCCGGATTTGATGCCAAGGCCAGCCAGAATGTTATCAGCAGAACTCCCCATTGCCGGCGTGTTCTGGTTGTTCTGGATCACTTGATTCGTCGATTGACCAAGATTGGGTATCGCCTTGGTCAGATCGATTCGAGAGACGTTCCCCGGAATGGAATTCAGAACATAGCCCGGACCTGGAGGAGCCACCCATGATGGAAAGGGATTGGCTTTAGAATTGACTCCTACAACGTCAGGATTGAGATAGTCGAGCTGGGGATTGGGGTTCATGGCCGTCGTTCCCCATCCGTTGACAACCAGGAGCGCATTGCCATCCGGAGTGGCGGCAAGAGCCGTGGGATACCATCCGACAGGGATGTAGCCGATCAACTGGTTCGTCCTTGTATCGATGACGCCAACGGCGTTGAAGTCGCCGAGTGATGCATAGAGGGTCTTCTCATCAGGTGAGAGCGCAAGGCCCGAAGGTGAGACGCCAGGAAGATTGCTGACATTGGATGGCCGCAGCAACACCGTGGCTATAACCTGAAGCTGATCATTGGCGACGTTAACCACCGATATGGTATCGCTCCCGGCATTGGCTATGTACAAAAGGGTCTGTGCTTTATCTAGAAGGAGCGCTGAGGGATGAGTGAGGTTCGGGATCTTTGAGACCAAGCTTATATTACCTGGGTCAGTAGTATCCAGGACATAGACACAGCCGTCCCGTTGGCTGGCCACGTAAGCTCTGCTCCCATCTGATCTTACGGTCACCGCAATGGGGAAGTTGGGCGTATTTGTGTTTGCCTCGTCCATGAATGTGTAGCTTTTTCCAAGCTGAGTGCCACTTGCATTGTACATAGACAGCGTGGATGCCGGTTGATAGTTGGCCCCCAGATTGATGGAAAAGTAGTTGGCCATGTAGATGGTTCCGTTCGCAAGGGTGATACCCGCCGGCTGGTCAACAGGCATATAAGGAATAGGGTTGGCGGGGATGGTCCCTGTCTGGGTGAGGGTTCCGTCGCTGCCCAGCGTCAACACGGCAACGGCGCCGTACGCTCCCTGGGCTGCATAGAGTGTATATGTGTTGTTATGCGGAGTGGGATCGAATACGAGTCCGAAAAAGAGCCCGCCATTGGGGATGATGGGAAGATCCGCAGGAAAGGCGAGCGAACTTACGACAGCGCCGTCACTGACCCTCAATGTGCTTAGGAGCGCATTCAGGCAACTGGACGTTGTGATGGCGTATTTGCCATCGGGGCTGAGGACTACGTTCAACGGCATATCCCCAACTGGACCACTGGTAGTGCCCGCCGGTGTAATCTGCCGGCCGTTAACCAGGATGTTGGAGGCCGATGGAGCGGGTTGCCCTGAAGGCGCAGATTGAGAACCGCATCCAACGGAAAAGGCAGCAGATAAGGCCACCAGCGCGATGATTATAATGGTTGCCTGATAATATAACCACAATCTGCGCAACATTCTGATCCTCCATAGCGACTAGTTGACTGTTCTATACTCTCTGATCGTTCTTATCCAATCGCATGCCCGGCCAGCCAGGGATTACCGTTTACTCTCAGACCGGTGTCCAGCGGTTCGAACTGGGAACCCTGGGGTGCCAGCGGCGTAATCCATCGGATGGACCGCATAGGAGCCTCCTGTTCCATACGTCACCGGCAGCATAACGTAGCACGCCACCGGCAACATAGGAACAGTGGTTTCCACTTGACATGCAGATGATCGAGCACCCACCACATGTTCGATGGGTTGATGCTGCCGCGCCTCCTGCCGCCGGCGCGTGCGGCGCTGGCTAGAACCCGTACCGGAGCCCAGCAAGAAAGTTCGCCGGTGGTGTCGGAAAAGTTATGCTGAGCTACTTAGCAACGGCTCATCTCCCCTCAGGCCGACATCGCTCCTTCAACTCCCCAGCTGCATCGCGGCGCTGGCCATCGCCGCCTGCAATCGGCGTGGGATGAAGCGCAGGCTCCACGCGGTGACGGCATTCATCACACCCGGAACTTTGCTCGGCTTGCCGCGCAGCATGGCTTCGATCCCGATCTCGGCCACCGGCCGGCTCTGCATCATCGAGAGGCGCTGGAACAGACTCTTGCGCTGCCCGGCGACTTGGAGGAACTCGGTAGCGGTCACGCCCGGCGACAGGACCGACACCTTCACGTTCGTAGCGCGCAGCTCGTAGTTGAGCGCCTCGCCGAAACTGAGCACGAAGGCCTTCGCGGCCGAGTACGTGGCGTAGGTCGGCGACGGCTGATAGGCGCCGATCGACGACACCTGCAGCACGTAGCCGAAGTTGCGCGCCAGCATGTCGCGCACGAACAGCTTGGTGAGGTGGACGAGGGTGATGATGTCCAGCCGCAACATCTCCTCCTCGCGCTCCCACGGAATCTCCATGAACGGTCCGTAGACGCCGAAACCAGCGTTGTTGATCAGCACGTCGACGGTGAGGTTCAGCGCGCCGATGCGATCGTAGAGATCTTGCGCCGCCCCGAGCTGCGCCAGGCTCATGGCAATCACGTGCGCCTGCACGCCGTGTTTACGCGCCAGCTCCTCGGCCAACGCGCGCAGCCGGTCCTCACGCCGCGCCACGAGCACGAGATTGCAGCCACGCTCCGCCAGGATGGTTGCGAAGTCGACTCCCAACCCGCTCGACGCGCCGGTGATCAGTGCGGTCTTTCCTGTGAGTACGCTCATGCTCGGCTCCCTCTCCCTTCTCCGCCGGCTCCCGCGCCGCGGCGACCGCGATCGGATTGAGCATCTCGAACTCGGCGGGGTCCACCGTGACGGGCGGCGCTTCTGAGAGCGTTACCACTACGGCGCGGCGCCCACATGGTCAAGCGCATGCTCGGCTGACTTTGCTCGGTGCCCGCATTTGACTGTGCGGCCAGTCATACCTTAGTATCCCCAGCCGAACTGATTTGCATAGCTGGTACGGGCGAGAGGTGAGTCGGATGGGCAATGGTAGTGGAAGCAAGCCTCATTCGGTCAGTGGGGAAGGCACACTTTCACACGTGGTGATCTCTGCACCTAGCCAGTGGGGGCAACTGGCGTGCGATCATCTTCTGCGCAGAATCACCTTGGATGGGGGCAAGATCACGATGATAGTCCCCCGAGAGCGACAAGATCGATTCGAGCACGCTCCGCCTGCGATAAGGAACTGGAAGGACTCCGGCTCAGTAAAGGCGCATCTCGATAAGCTCGCCAAGGATGGATGGCCAATCGAGTACGTCTATGATGACCACCTTAGTTATCTAGAGGCTGAACTCATCCCTAGGAGAAAAGCTGGTGACTACCTAATCGCCGGCTACGTAACCTCTGGAGCGGAAGACCACTTGCGTCATGCAACCTTTTTGTCGGGGATATGCAACCGCGTTCTAATCGAGAAGCCGATATCCAGGATATCACATGACATTCGAGCCGGTGGTCCGTTCCAGGAATTGGTTGCAACGCATAGCCAAGACGGGCGCCTGTGCACGTTGAAGGCTGCGGAACACTATCTCTTTCGCCCTGGAGTCACACGGACTATCACCCTCGCACACGGAAACGACAGTACGCGGCACTTGCCTGGGTTCCTAGAGCGCCACAAGCGCTGCGAGCTAGCCTACGAGTTCCATTTCGAGGAACCCGCGCAACGAGACGCTCCAACGGAGCGATTCGGGGCTTATCAGGATGGCAGCATTCTGGACATATTGACAGTGCACGGCCTGGGACCTGTGGCGCGACTGCTCCTCCCGATTCTCACCGAAGATTGGAAGCTCGTGGACCTCTGCAGGAATTTCTCTCCTACATTGCTGAATACCTGGCAGGGGACGATTCAGGGGAGCCAACTCCTCGCGGTACCTGTTCTTACCGAGACTGCTGCAGAGTTGAGGGGCACGCTGACGCTGCCTGGCGATCGCCCTATCAAGGTCTGGCTAAAGAGCGCCAAAGGGTCCCGACGCTACCTGCGTTATTTCAGATTCGTTTGCGAACCCAACAGTTGCCAGTGCGTACAGCGCGTCAAGCCGGCCCGAGCACCGGCCTATCGGACTGAAAAGTCAGATTCATCTGACTTCTTTTTCGGCGTTTCTTTGGGAGCAGATGGATTCACTGTCGTTGATGTGGACGAGGTCATCCATGAGAAGGCCGGGGGGTATCAGTCGGACACGCTGGAAGCCAACTCCCAAGCTGCAAATGCGCAAGCTGCCATGCTGGACGCGTTCTTAAGCGATGAGTTCCTAGATGAGCGAGGGCGTTTCGTACCCATTGAAACGGCGTGCCAACTTGTCCGCCTCGGCATTCACTTGCAGGGCGCAGCCTTCTCCAAAAACCGCGGGCGATACGACTGGGGGAATGGACCAAAGTGGATGAGCAGTCCCGGGGGTGTTGCGGCAACTGAGCGTCAAGAACCCATCACGAATTGGCACGACTACACTGATTCAGACGGAACCGGGCAGAGCGCAGCACCAGACATCCATCGTCAGATCGCGTGGGCATTGGGCCTCGGAGACAACGGCCGCTTGCTTACCCCGAGCCACCGGATCCTGACCATCGTGGGCCCAGAGGGCTTTGGAAACACGACTGTGGCGAAACTCGTCACCGACGATCTACGCGAGCTCAAAGTTCCCGCGCTTACGCGCATTGA
This sequence comes from Binatia bacterium, assembly GCA_044450645.1. GTDB lineage: Bacteria > Desulfobacterota > Binatia > HRBIN30 > HRBIN30 > JAGDMS01. Next base: position 1,245 of record JBIOJG010000041.1, on the reverse strand, counting down.
TGTTCCCCGCGAGGAGCAGTGGTGTGCGGAGCCGGAGTCGGCAGGCCGGAACCCCTTCGTTCTCGACGGCGTTCTGCACCGGCTCTCGGCTGCAATCGGGATCGCCTTGAAAACGCCGCGGCGCCCGGTCGAGGAGCTGCCGAAGCATTTGCGCGAGAACGGAGAGCGTTTACGCCAGGGAGGCGTAATTTTGTTGAATGGTATCGATCGCCTCCCAAGCGAAGAGTACTGCGCACTTGTCCGGATTGTCAACGAGCTACCCCCCGCATATCGGCTCATCCTTATCACGAATCGCCCAGACCAAGCCGCTGGGTTTGTGATACGCACCTCTGAGTTCTTGGAGACCTACCAGCACACGCCTCCTGTGACCCGTTTGTTCGACAGGAGATTTGACAAGCTCCTCAGTGAACTGAACTGCGGTGACCACGAGCAGCAGCAACTGCATGAAGCATACGATCGGTTGCGAGCACAGGTAGGTGCGTTCGCGAGGCAAAACAGAACTGTCATTTATCAAACGTTGTCGTACGTAATGTATATACTGTTGCCCAAACTCATCGCCGCTAGGGCGCAAACAGAGCATTCGGACTGGCACACGATATCGCTTGAGCGACATTGTGAGCTACTGGACGAAGTGGATGAACACCTGGCGACCGTCGCGCTTCCACAGGCGCTGGTGCCGAACTCGGTGCCTATCTTGGACCGGATCAGCAGGGTATGCCTCGACCACGTCAAGCCTGCCGAGCTACAGGCAATTCGAAGGTTGGCACGAGTCTCGGGCGATCTGCCGCCTCGAGTCATTGACGATGCATTGCCCGGACTGTTTGAGCGGCTGCGGACGAAGTTCATTCCGGTGCGCTCTCTGTTTGAATGGGTTGACGAGGGGAGGGGCGCCCTTCTCTTCGCGCGCGTTCGTCGGGCAGTCCTTTCTCCAGATTACGAAGTGCAGCAGGCGGCTGTGCGCGACTCGGTTCAACGACGACGCCTCATGCTTTCGTTCTACAGGGAACGTAGGACTCGCGTTGGAGAGATGAGTTCACGGCATGAGGACTCACCGAATCTGGACGATGGATATCATGTGACTTCTAGTTCAAGCTTGCGTTCCGACGACGGAGCCTGTCAATGAAAGTGAGACAGTCGGCATCCGAATTTAGTGTAGCGCCGGCAGCGGCGAGAGCATGAACGACGCGACGGAGACGCTGGTGTTTGGGGTACCCATGTCCTCACCGGGGTCGAGATCGTGGCGCT